>JBFLYC010000006.1:0-147828 GCA_040756735.1 Bacillota bacterium
ACATACCCACAAGCCCTGCTGCTACTAATAATTTGTAGTTTTCAAAGAACAAAAACAAAAAAATGAGCAACTCCCAACTGGAAATTAACGTCCAAATCGGGTGCTGCTCATAGTATACAAGGGGGGAGAAGTCTTGAAAAAAAAGCGGATCATGGTCATCAATCCACTGGGTCAGGATACTTTTGATGCTCCGCAAAAGGCATACCTGGAAGAAGCTAAAAGCGACAATGTGGAAGTTGAAGTGGTATCGCTGCAAAGGGGTCCTCATCACCTGGAATACCATTACTATGACGCTTTGGTTGGTATTGATTTGCTGCATACCATCAAACAAGCTGAAAAGGAAAGCTACGATGCGGCGGTTATTGCATGTTTTAATGATCCATTTCTTTATGAAGCACGTGAAATATGCCACCGGCTGGTGATAACCGCACCCGCCCAGGCTTCCCTGCAACTGGCAACCGTATTTGGGGACAGGTTTTCCATAATCGTCGGCCGCAACAAATGGATTCCAGTCATGCGCCAGAATGTTTACAAGTATGGCTGCGCTGACAAACTGGCATCCTTTCGGTCTCTTGGATTAGGAGTGCTAGATTTTCACAATGATGAGTCGTGCACTTTAAACCGGTTGAAGACAGAAGCACGCAAAGCTGTTGAAGAGGACGGGGCTGAAGTCGTCATCCTTGGATGTACTGCTCAATTTGGCTTCTATAAAAACCTTCAACAGATGTTAGGGGCACCGGTGATCGATGTGATGCTGGCAGCTTTTAAACAGGCTGAATTTTTTGTTGATTTGCGGGATCATTTTGGGTGGATGCCCAGCAAAATAGGAGGGTATGAAACCCCACCTATCAAGGAAATTGCAGGGTGGGGGCTGGAAGAACAATATGGGATACAGGGACTTTGGACCGGCGAGAAATAATGTTGCCGCCAAAATGCTGTTTTTAACCCTTAGATGCCGGGGTGAACAAAATGTTTGAAATAATGTTTGAAATTAAGAGGCCTACAATGGCGGAAATTGATTTAGATAAAATAGCTCATAATGTTCAGGAGATAAAAAAATTTGTAAAAAATGCGGAATTAATGGCAGTGGTCAAAGCCAATGCATACGGGCACGGAGCTATTGAGATTTCGGCGCAAGCTTTGGAACATGGCGCATCATGGTTAGGCGTAGCTACAGTGGAAGAAGGAATAGAACTTAGAAGGGCCGGTTTGACTGCTCCTATATTGGTATTAGGAGGCATTTTGCCGGAACAATTTGATCTTTGTCTAAATTATAACCTGGATATCACTGTTAGCAGCAATAATTTTGTAAAACAAATAAAACAGGTAGATTTCAACAACAAGAAAAAGTTACATGTTCATTTGAAAATTGATACCGGTATGGGCAGGTTGGGGGTGCTGCCCTGGGAGGTAACGGAATTTGCCACTGCAGTGAAAAATCTTGATAAAGTATGTGTGCGAGGCATCTGGACCCACTTTCCGGAGGCGGCTTCTCTTGATGCAAGCTACAGTCTCAGGCAAATAGCAGTCTTTGAACAGTCTATCAGGCAAATTGAAGATATTTTAAGTTGCATACCCTTTAAACATGCGGCAAACAGCGCTGCTATCATAAACCTCCCCCAGGCACATTTTAATCTGGTTAGGGCAGGCCTGGGCTTATATGGTTACTATGATGAACCGCATCTTGCCCAGCACATTTGCTTAAAACCTGCTTTAACCTGGCGAACTAAAATAACATCTTTTCGGGAAGTCCCACCAGGCTCCAGTATTGGGTACGGCAGAACTTTTATCACCAAAAGACCAACTAGAATCGCCAACATACCTGTAGGGTATGCAGATGGTTATAACAGGCTGTTGTCCAATAAAGGACAGGTTTTGGTAAAGGGTAAGAGAGTAGACATAGTTGGCAGAGTGTGTATGGACCAGACCATGATTGACATAACCGATCTGGATGATATCCAGGAAGGGGAAGAAGTTGTACTTCTTGGCAGACAGGGTGATAACGCCATTACCATGGAGGAGATGGCAGCCTGGGCTTGTACCATCCCCAATGATATTTTAGTGTCAATTGGCTGCCGCGTTTTCAGGACATATAAAACTGCTGCCCCTGGTACAAATATTTTTGAGAAAATAGTCAGTTAAAACAATATACGCTTTAATGGGAGGTCTTTTGAAGTGAATGTCCATCATGACAGGATTGCTAGAGTTCAACAGTTGATGAAAACCAAAGGTATAGATTATTTGGTTTTGGCGCCCACGCCTAATATGTTCTACCTGACGGGCATGAAAACTGTTGCCGATGAACGGCTGCAGGCGGCAATAGTACCCAAAGAAGGCGCTTTAACCATGGTGCTGCCGGAAATGTACAAGGAAACTGCCGCAGGGCAATGTGAAAATTGGCGTTTGCTGACATGGTCTGATCACCAGGACCCTGTGGAATTAGTTAAGTCGGCTATAGCCATAACAGGGGGAAGGGCAGCTATAGATGAAAAAATGTGGGCCGGCCATTTCTTGAGGGTTATGTCGGTATTTTCAGATTTTAAGTTTTTTCAAGCTGCTGATGTCCTCAGGGAGTTGCGCATGGTGAAAGACGAGCAAGAACTTGCCTTCTTGAAACAGTCAGGACAGTTGGCGGATATGGTAATGGAAGAAGTGCTCCAGGAAATTAGAGAGGGTGTTAAGGAAAAAGAATTGGCTCTGTTTGTTGAAAAGAGAGTTAAAACCCTGGGCGCTGAAGATATTTCTTTCAAGCCCATAATTGCGTCAGGTCCTAATGGTTCCTTACCGCACCACAATACAGGGGAAAGAAGACTGCAAAAGGGTGATTTTGTAACAATGGATTTCGGTGCAGTATTACAGGGATATTGCTCGGATATAACCAGAACGATCCATATAGGGAAGGCGACTAATGAAGAAAAAGAGGTTTACAGGGTAGTTCAACAGGCTAATGAGGCTGGTTTTAATGCGGCAGGAGCGGGTGTTGCCTGCCAGGAAGTAGATAGGGCAACCAGAAGGGTAATTGCTAGCGCCGGTTATGGTCATTGTTTTTTGCACCGGACGGGACATGGGATCGGCCTGGATTATCATGAAGAGCCCTATATAGTTGAAGGAAATGATATCTGCCTGCGGCGGGGAATGGTTTTCAGCGTGGAACCAGGTATCTACCTGACCGGGAAAATGGGTGTGCGTATTGAAGATATTATAGCTCTAACAGGTGATGGACCTGTGCGTTTCAATAATTTCACCCGCGAACTGATAGAAATATAATACCATAGGACTTTGTCTATTAAGTACAAATTAGAACTTGGGTCTTTGGCTTGAGCCGCTAATGAAAATGGGTCTTCCTGTAAGCTAAAATAAGAAAGCATAAAGACTTCTTGCTGGGAGGGTTGTTCATGAGTCTAAGGATAGCAGTTGATATTGGAGGAACTTTCACTGATATAGTTTGTCTAGATGAAAACAGTGGTCTAATCGTTGATGAAAAAGCCCATACCACTCCGACAAACTTTGCTAACGGTGTGATTGATGCCATTGTCAAGACTGATATTGATTTGAAGGAAACAATGTACTGTGTTCACGGCACCACCGTAGTAATTAATGCAGTGACAGAAAGGAAAGGAGCTAAAACAGCTTTAGTGACAACCAAAGGATACAGGGATGCCCTGGAAATAGGCAGGGCAAATCGTCCGGATTTATATAACTATTTTTATAAAAAACCCATACCTTATGTTCCTAGACACCTGAGGTTTGAAGTTGAGGAACGCCTTAATTACAAAGGTGAAATTCTAAAAAGTGTGTCGGAGGAAGAAGTAGTTGGCATGGCCCAAAAAATCAAGCAGGAAGGAGTCTCTGCCGTAGCGGTTTGTTTTCTACATTCGTATGCTAACCCTGAACACGAGCGCTTGGTAGGCCGGATACTGGCCAGGGAATTACCAGGTGTGGAGATAACAATTTCTTCAGACCTGATCAAAGAATGGCGTGAATATGAGCGGACCAGCACAACAGTTCTCAACGCTTATGTAAAGCCATCCACCACCAAATATCTTGATACCCTCCAAAAACGCCTGGAAGAAATGGGACTTAAAGTCGAACCCCACGCCATGCTGTCCAATGGAGGAACAGCAACTTTTACCAGGTCCAAGGAGGTACCCATTGCTTTGATAGAATCGGGACCGGTAGGAGGCGTCATCGGCGCTGTAGCCCTTGGTAAAATCATAGGAGAAGATAATATTATCACGCTGGATATTGGGGGGACCACAGCTAAGACTTCATTGTGCAGCAAGGGTGAAGTCAAAATTACTACTGATTATAAGCTGGAATGGACTCCTAAGTTTGCGGGTTATCCAGTTAAGATACCTATTGTAGATATTATAGAAATTGGAGCCGGAGGGGGAAGTATTGCCTGGGTTGATGAGGTTGGTGTGCTCAAAGTAGGTCCTCAGAGTGCCGGTGCAGATCCTGGTCCTGCTTGTTATGGTCTTGGTGGTGAGCAGCCCACTTTGACTGATGCCAATTTGATTGCCGGCAGAATAGATCCCAATTCCTTCCTGGGTGGAGAATTTGTGCTTAGCGTCGATCAGGCCAGGAAGACAATGCAACCTATAGCTGAACATTTTGGGATCACTATAGAGGAAGCGGCCCTGGGCGTGATAAAAACTGCTAACAACAACATGTTAACCGCCCTAAAGTTAATCTCTGTCCGGAGGGGATACGATCCCAGGGAATTTACTATGGTTGCCATGGGTGGAAACGGGGCTGTTCACGGCCCATACTTGGCCGCAGAGTTAAGGGTAGGTAAGCTGATTATTCCTAACTTACCAGGAACATTTTCAGCATGGGGAATGTTAATGACTGACCTGAGACAGGATCTTATCCAAACCCACATCATGCCGGTGGCAGGATGTGACTTGGATAAAATTAACCTTATTTATCAACAAATGGAGCAAGAAGCTTTATCCATATACCATAAACAAGGTATTTCTCCTGAACATATTGTATTTGTCAGGACGGCGGATATGCGTTACGTTGGGCAGGAGCATACAGTACGGACCTCTGTTGTTAGCGGTGTTATTCAAAAAGATGATTTGCAAACTATCAGGCAGTCCTTTGACCGTAATCATTACCAGCAATATACTTTTAGCTTGGATTATGCTCCTGCAGAGTTTGTTAATTTTAATTTAACCGCTTTTGGGACAGTCAAAAAACCGGAAATCAAGGAAATATCGCCTGCAGGTCCTTTGGAGGATGCCCTCAAAGGCGAAAGGGTCATCGATTTTGATGAACATGGCCGTTTACAGAGTAAAGTATTTGAGAGGAGCATGTTAGGACCGGGGCATAAAATCCATGGACCGGCTGTTGTGGAAGAATCAAAGTCAGTGACAGTTCTTTATCCCGGGCAGACCTTGGACGTGGATAGTTATGGGAACTTGATTATATATACGGGGGTGTAGACAATGGCAAAAGTAGATCCATTTACCAGAGAAAATATTGCCCAGGGGCTCATTGCTGCTGCTGATGAGATGTTTCTTACCTGGGGACGTACCAGCCAAAGTACTATTATTTACGAGGTGTTGGATTATGCCTGCGGTTTGACAGATGTCAATGGCAACCTTATTGGGCAAGCCAATGGAGTTACGGGCTTCTTGGGAGCTATTACCTATTCAGTTATTTCAGTTCTTGACAAATTTGGCATCGAAAATTTAAAGCCAGGAGACATCATTTTAACCAATGACCCGTTTACAGGCAGTGGTACCCACCTGTGCGATGTGTCTGCTGTTTTACCTATTTTTTATGAGGGTGAGGTGGTGGCCTTTGCAGCCAACAAAGGCCACTGGAATGAAATAGGTGGCAAGAACCTGGGGAGTTGGTCTACTGATGCCACTGAGATCTATCAGGAAGGCCTGCAGTTTCCGATAATTAAAATCTATGAAGAAGGTAAATTGAATGAAGCAGTCAGGGATATGATTGCAGCCAATTGCCGGACCCCTGATATGACATTGGGAGACTTATATGCCCAAACAGCATCCCTGCGCATTGCCGAAAAGAGGGTATTGGAATTGTATAACAAGTACGGCAAGGAAGCAGTGTTGGAGAGTATCGAGATGCTGCTGGCAAATGGCAGAAAACTGGCTTTAAAGGAGATCTCGAAAATGCCCAAGGGAGTCTTTGCCGCAGATGGTTACATTGACGCCAATGCCAACGGATTAGGTGATGTGTATGTTAAGGCTAAGGTTACCATTACTGATGATACCTTTGAAATAGATTTAACAGGTTCCGGCAAGCAGGTAGATGCTCCCATCAACTGCAGTAAGTACGGTGCATATTCTGCCGGGAGAATTATCTATCATGCTATCTTAAACCCCAATGCTGAACCGAATGACGGCTTTTATTCTCCTTTAAAGGTAATAGCCCCTGAGGGAAGTGTTTTTGCTGCTGTACGTCCTGCACCTGTTTCTACCAATTGGGAAGCCATGTGTCGTGTCATTGACCTTGTTGCCAAGGCGCTGGCCCCTGTTGTTCCAGAACGAGTTGCAGCAGGTCACTTTTTAAGTATAATTGGTACTATTCTAGGCGGCATTGAAGATAATACCATGGAACCATTTGTGTTGTGCGAGCCTCAAGCCGGAGGTTGGGGGGCAGGATTTAATAAAGACGGTGAGAGCGGACTGGTAGCTATAAACGATGGAGAGACCTTTATTATTCCCGCTGAAGTTGCGGAGTATAAGTATCCCATTCTGGTCGAACAATATGCCCTGAATATTAACACTGGCGCCGGAAAATTCAGGGGCGGCTGTGGTTTAATCAGGGATTACCGCCTGCTGAATTCTAGTGCGGAATTAACCACTATTGCCAGCAACCATAAGTATCCGCCGTGGGGGTTTGGGGGCGGCAAAGACGGTTCACCCAATATAGTGGAAGTTCATCATAGCAATAGTTTGGAACCAGTTGTGGGCGCTACATTTTCAAATTACCCCTTACAAAAAAATGACTTAGTTAGATTTATCAGCGGATGCGGCGGGGGGTATGGAGATCCAATGGAACGTCCTGTTGAGAAGGTCCGGCAGGATATAAAAGACGAGTATATTACCATTGAAACTGCTGCAAAGGAATATGGAGTAATAGTCGATCCCAAAACCTTGGAAATTGATCATGAACAAACAGCCAAGCGGAGAATGGAATTGAACGAACACTATTAAATTTGCACTAAGGTGTGGCATCAGGAGCTACACCTTATGCTTATTATGTCCCCTTACCTTATTATTTTCTTTTTGCATACAGAAGGGTTCAAACATATGGATCAAGAACTAATTATATGAGAAGTTAGGGGGTGGAGGGAGATGCAGGGTATAACTGTCAATCAAGCCTTGGAGCTTTTAAAGGTTCATGGAGCAATTCTTAAAGCCGGGCGCAATGGTTTGACAAACATTATCGATTCAGTCAGTGTATTGGAAATTGCCAAATGGCACCAGTGGGTGCATGGCGGCGAGCTTTACCTGACTACTTTAAGCGCGTTAAAATCCAAAGAAGAAGTATATGAACTGATTAGAGCCTTTGCTGAGAAAAAAGTAGCTGCTCTTGGTATCCATCCCGGCAACCAGACCCAAATACCCCTGGATGATACTGCCTATGAATTGGCAGATGAAGTAAATCTCCCCATACTACTGTTGCCGAGATCGATTCCTTACAGTACAGTCTTTTCTGTTATTCTTAGCGCCATTTTAAACAAGCAGAAATTAATGCTGGAAAAATCCCAGCAAATTAACAAGTACTTGACAGATATTTTGTTGACCGGGGGCAGTTTTGAAAATATAGCATTATCCTTGAAAAGAATATTGAATCAACCGGTTTTAATTACCGACAGCTTTTTGGAGGTTTTGGCATTGGTTGGTACAGGGA
The DNA here is from genome assembly GCA_040756735.1 of Bacillota bacterium. Lineage (GTDB taxonomy): Bacteria > Bacillota > DSM-16504 > Desulfitibacterales > Desulfitibacteraceae > JBFLYC01. Next base: position 7,897 of record JBFLYC010000006.1, read on the forward strand.
AAGTATCAACTGAGGATTTTGGTATAGAAGCTCTTGAGGCCTTGAGGAGTATGCATGCTCTTCGTTTGGTTGAAACCGTAACTTGGTGGGAAGGTAATCCCAGTATAAAGACGTATTGTAAGGAGAGTTCCAAAATCAATGCTCATTTACTGTTGACAAAAGTGGCAGTTGGTACAGAACTATATGGGTATGTAGTTACCTTGGCCGAGAAACATTTTGATCACGAGTTGGATGTATCAACTATAGCCCTGACCCATGCCGCTACTGCTGTTGCTCTTGAGGAATCTAAGCGAAGGGCTATTGAGAAAGCGGAACAAAAATTAAATATGGATTTTTTGGAAGACCTGTTGAACCAGCGTTATGATTCCGAAGAGACCATTATTCAAAGGGCCAAACATCTGGGATTTGAACTTAAAGGAAAACATATGGTTATGGTTGTTGACATCGATCAGTTGGAGGAATATTATTTAAGGAATTTGGAAGCAGGTGAGGGCCACATTCAAGAGGTCAAAAACCGCATTTATAAAATTGTGGAGTTTGTAGTAATGTCCCGCAACAAAAAAAGCCTAATTATTCCCAAAAGCGACAGCTTAATTGTTTTGCCTCATATGGCCGGGGAAGTAAAAGAAGAGGTTGTCAAAACAATGCTGTTACAGCTGGCAAAAGAGATTATTTTAGAAGCCAACAGGACGCTTAAGGATCTGACTATTTCTATTGGAATAGGCGGTTATTGCGAGAAGATCACCAAACTGGCTGTGAGTTATCGCCAGGCAGAACAGGCTCTGAGCATTGGTCAAAAAGTAAGCGGCGGGAATAATATTTATGACTATCAGCAGATGGGAATCTTGTCCTTGCTTGTAACCTTCGGCAGTCAGGAATTAAAAGAGCGCTGTCGCTCCAACCTGACAAACCTGCTGGAATATGACGCGGCTAACCGGGCTGAATTAACGAAAACTATGGAAGTATATTTAGATTGCAACGAGAACATTTCCAAAACTGCCGAAAAACTCTTTGTCCATATAAATACAGTAAAATACCGTTTGGAACGTATCAAAGAAATATTGGGAAAAGATCCATTTAGTAATGGTGAGGAAAAGCTTTATTATCATCTATCTTTAAAGGCGTTGAAGGTGTTGTGAATATTTTGTCTTGTACTCATTAAACTGGTACAGGACTTCTTTGTTTTCTTTCATAAAACAGGTTAAGGCATGGATAATTAGATAGGTGTCCCAGCTAATATAGTGCTCTATCCTTTCCACATCCTTTTGGAGATGCTCCTTTGCCCCGACCAAACTCAAAAATTCTCTTAGAGTGTTATGCCTTTCCAAGAAATACTTGCCTAATCTAGCGCCTTCTTCTGTCAGGTGAATCATTCCATACTTTTCATAATTAAGCAGTTCCTTCTCGTGTAGTTTCTGAATCATTTTTGTAACTGAAGGTGGTTGGACGTTTAAGCTTTCTGCCAGTTCATTAACCCTGGTATAACCTGTTTCCTTGCTTAATCTATAGATCATTTCCAAATAATCTTCCATGCTGGGTGTTAAAGCGCTATCCCCGGCAGCTATCTCATATCCTCTAGCGGTATAAAACTCCTCCTTTTGGTTATCCATATAATTGTTCCTCCCTTGATCTTCTTGTGGATCCGGATAGAATTTGTCGCCTTACTGTCGGTGCATTCGCTAATAAACCTTATGCTGCAACTTTGTTAGAGATAACCTAATAATCTTAGGTTTGGCAAAAAGTTAAAAATTACTAAGATTATTTCCTGCTTTTAATATTCTTAGTTGTGTCAAAATTACACCTGGTGCATATTTTGTAGTAATTCAATGGGATAGTGATTATAGGGGGTTCTTAGATATGAACGGTTATTATGAAGCAGCGCTTTCCTCTTTACCACCAGGGGCAATTTGTAAAGTCGCAGGGCTCTTTGTGGAAGGAATAACAAGAAGAAGACTCCTTGATTTGGGTTTCATCCCTGGGGCAAAGGTTGAAGTATTAAGGAAGAGCCCTGTTGGGGATCCAACAGCTTATTTCATAAAAGGAGCTACAATTGCCCTGCGTAAAAATGAGGCCGATAATATTCTAGTCTCAGAGATTTCCTGACTGTTAAATATAAAAGCTCTAAAAGGGGAGGGAAAGTACTAAGTGAGGAGGTCAACAGAAAACTCCAGTACAAAAGTTCAGGAATTGGTTAAAAAAAGGTTTAATGTAATAAAGAGTCCGGATAGTCTTGTAGTGGCTTTAGCAGGTAATCCTAATACTGGGAAAAGTACGATTTTTAACACTTTAACCGGTCTTAAGCAGCACACAGGCAACTGGCCTGGCAAAACAGTGGTGCAGGCCCAGGGAAGTTTTTTAGTGGGCAGCCAGAAGTACACAATTGTAGATCTTCCTGGCACCTATTCACTCCTGGCAAATTCCGTGGAAGAGACAGTAGCGCGGGATTTTTTATGTTTTGGCAGGCCGGAAGCTGCTATTGTTGTTGTTGATGCAACCTGTCTTGAAAGAAATTTAAATCTTGTGCTGCAGATAATGGAAATAACATCAAAGGTTGTGGTTAGTATAAACTTAATGGATGAGGCACAACGAAAGGGGATTTCCATAGATAACAAAAAATTGGAAAGTCAACTTGGGGTGCCGGTTGTGCCGACTGTTGCCAGAATAGGCCAGGGTATAGAAGAATTGGTGCAGATGGTCCATAAGGTAGCTAGGAATGAAGTTATTCCTAAACCCAGGATAGTTTGCTATGATCCAGATATTGAAGATGCTGTAGCAGAAATGACGCCTAACCTGGAAAAAATCCTTGATGGCAGGTTTAATCCCAGGTGGGTTGCCCTGCGCATAATTGCAGGTGACTCAAATCTGATAAATCAAATATTTGAAGCATGTGAGGTGAGTTTGCCGTGGGCCCAGTGAAGGCAGTGAGGGGATTAGATTCTGGTTTTAATGATGATGTGAATGATAGGATGGTAAGCAGCATCTACAGACAAGCTGAGGTCATAGCATCTAGCTGTGTCAAGATGGCTGGAAGCAGCATAGATTTGGATCGAAAAATAGACGACATTCTAACATCTAAAATATATGGCTACCCTATAATGCTTTTGCTGCTGAGTCTAATTTTTTGGATCACCCTTGTAGGAGCTAAGTACCCTGCTGAAGCTCTTTACACCTTGTTTTTTTGGGGGGAAGAGAGGCTTACAGAATTATGTTTGTTTTTGGGAATTGAGGATTGGTTATATGGGTTGTTAATTTTGGGGGTCTACAGGGGGCTTGCCTGGGTAGTAGCTGTAATGCTGCCTCCCATGGCTATCTTTTTCCCTTTGTTTACTCTTCTTGAAGATTTGGGATATCTGCCAAGGGTGGCATTTAACCTGGACAGCATTTTTAAAAGGGCAGGCGCTCACGGCAAACAGTCCTTGACCATGAGCATGGGCTTTGGATGCAACGCTGCAGGGGTAATAGCCTGCAGAATTATAGATTCACCCAGGGAAAGACTTATTGCTATTCTTACCAACAATTTTGTGCCATGCAACGGACGTTTCCCCACTCTCATCGCTTTGTCTTCCATCTTCATTGGAGGAGCCCTGGCGGCTTCTTTTGGCAGCATGGCCGCGGTATTGTCAGTGGTAGGAATGGTTTTGATCGGGATTTCTGTTACCCTGGGGGTTTCGTGGTTGTTGTCTAAAACTCTTTTAAAAGGGGTTCCTTCTTCCTTTACCCTGGAACTGCCGCCCTATAGAAAACCGCAAATTGCTAAGGTCATAGTCAGATCAATTTTTGACAGAACAATATTTGTACTGATGAGGGCAGTTAAGGTAGCAGCTCCAGCCGGGGCCGTTGTTTGGCTATTGGCTAATGTGCATACAGGGGGTGTGAGTCTATTAACCCACAGCGCTAACTTTTTAGAACCCTTTGCAAGACTAATGGGATTAGATGGGATGATTCTGATGGCTTTCATCCTGGGTATGCCGGCCAATGAGATAGTCCTGCCGATTATGATCATGGGTTACATGGCAGAGGGGGCAATGCTGGAGTTGGATAGTTTAATGGCTTTAAAAGGCTTGCTGTTGGATAATGGCTGGACACTCATGACTGCTCTTTCTGTAATGCTGTTTTCTTTACTGCATTATCCGTGTGGCACAACCCTTTTAACTATTAAAAAGGAAACACAGAGCTGGAAGTGGACCATTTTAGCTGCTGTAATTCCGCTACTAGCAGGTATTGTTGTATTAATAGTACTAAACCAGGGTATTCTGGTAGTGCAGAGTATTCTATTTTAAATTAGCTCGGGATTATGCTTCTCAAGCTTCTACAAAAAATAGTTCCCTTGCCAAAAAATATTAATTATGGACACAAAAATTTCACATATTTTTGATAACATAATTTCGTTTAACAAAAAAAGCAGCATATTAAGTCTGGATTATTTTAAGGGGGTACAGCAGCTTGGAAAAGAAAAAAGAGTTTATGGAAAAAAAGACCGGCAGGACAGGGGTCAACCGTGTTTTTGTTGGAGTTGCAATATTCCTGGTGGCTTTTGGGTTCTTCTATTTTTATAAGCTGAATTCGGGGGGTACTGAAGAAAGACGCTGGGAGGGCGGGAACTACAATGTTGGTAAGTCCATAGACTATAGTGGAACCATTGTAACACAAAAAGCAGTGGATTTAGATATAGCTGGTGGAAAAGTAATGATTCCCCTGGATGATATAATAGAGAGCAGCTTTGTGTATGGGGAATATAGGGTTGATGGTGTTTTTCTGCCGCTTACAGCATATATCGCCCCCTCGGGCAGGGTGGTAGGCGCTGTTTCTTACTGTGAACCCTGCCGTTCATCTAGTTTTCACATCAGGGACAATGAATTGGTATGCGACAGCTGTTATACACGTTGGGAAATCGAGACTTTAAAGGGCATAGCCGGCGGCTGTATGGCATATCCACCAGAAGAAATTAATTACCAGGCAGATAACGGGATGATTATATTAGACGAAAATGATATCAGGTCTTGGACCCCAAGAGATTTGCAAAGGGCCGGTAAGTAGTTGTGAGAGTGGATTCCATTGCTCTTAAGAATATGGCTAGGCGCCCTTCCAAGTCATTTTTTATAGTCCTGGGGATTATGCTGGCTGTGGGCGCCATCGTGACCATGTATACGGCAGTGAACAGTATGCATATGGAATTTGCTGACCGTTTTGATGAGATTGGGGCCAACATCATGGTAGTACCTAAAACCCAGGAATTCACCTTGTCTTATGGAGGGGTGAGTATTCGTGGAAGCAGTGATTTGACTTACCTGGTAAATGATGATGTTGTAAGAATAAATACCATTCCCAACAGCGACAATATTGCTACCGTGGCTCCCAAACTTTTGGCGCCTTTGGATGTAATGGGTAGGAAGCTGGTAGTAGTGGGAGTTGATTTTCCTCAGGAGCTGGCTTTAAAGCCCTGGTGGGATTACCAGGGGAATACTCCAAGGGGTGTAATGGATGTGCTTTTGGGGGCTGATACTGCCAGGATTTTAGGTTTAGCGCCTGGAGACCCTTTAGTAATTGCCGGTGAAGAATTCAGGGTAACAGGAGTCCTGCACCCCCAGGGCAGTGAAGAGGACGGGCTTATCTTCATGCAGCTTCTTGCCGTACAGCGTCTTGCGGGGCTAGAGGACAAACTTTCCTTAATCGAAGTCGCTGCCTATTGCACAACCTGTCCCATTGAAGAGATTGTTGCAGATATTAATGATGCAATTCATTATGCTCAGGCAACAGCACTTGGTGAAGCTGTACAAGCCAGGGCTCAGGTAGTGGACAGTTTTACAAATTTTACCTATGCAGTGGCAGCAGTGGTCTTTTTTATAGGTTCAATGTTGGTTCTAGTAACCATGATCGGTTCTGTAAAGGAAAGGACCAGAGAAATTGGGATTTTTAGAGCTTTAGGCTTTAGGCAGAGCAGTATTATGGAGATATTTCTAACTGAAGCATTAGTCCTGGGTGTAATTGGCGGTATATTGGGTTATGGGGCAGGGGTCCTGGCTGCCAGAATACTAGCCCCCGTTATAGCCGGAATAGAAGTTGCTGTAGAACCAAATCCTATTTTAGGCGGTAGTACCATTATCCTGGCGATTGCCTTGAGTTTATTAGCCAGCGCTTATCCTGCCGTCAAGGCCGCAAAACTCGATCCGGTAGAGGCCATGCGACATATATAATGCAGCAACAGGTAAAAAGTTGGGAGGTTTTTTATGGATAAAACCACTTTAATAAATGCAATAAAAATACTCAAAAAGTACCAGAGCGGCAGCGAACAGGTAACTGCATTGGGCGGTATAGAACTTAAGGTGGGAAAAGGGGAGTTTTTAGCCCTCATGGGTCCTTCCGGATCAGGTAAAAGTACGCTGTTGACCATCTTGGGAGCTCTCAATCCCCCTACTAGCGGTTCAGTGATTATTGACGATATAGATGTTTATAAACTATCTTCAGAAAGAAGGGCTGATTTTAGAAGCGCTTATATGGGTTTTGTTTTTCAACAGTTTCATTTAATTTCTTATTTAACGGCAGTTGAAAATGTCATGCTGCCTTTGGCAATTAGTAATAAGCCCCACCATGAGCAGCTTAATATGGCAAAACAAGTGCTGGATAAAGTAGGATTGGGGAATAAACTAAATAGACTTCCCAACCAGTTATCAGGTGGAGAACAAGAAAGGGTAGCCATAGCCAGGGCTATAGTCAATGAACCTCCCATTGTATTTGCTGATGAGCCCACAGGCGCTCTTGATGTAAAGACCGGTATTGAAATCATGAAGTTATTTCAGCAGTTAAATGGGGAAGGGTTGACTATTATCATGGTTACCCATAATCCCGAAAACCTTGATTATGTGAAGAGGACGGTTTATATGCGGGATGGAATTATTGAAGGGGAGCAGCAACTATCATGAGCCTTTTCAAAATAGCTCTTGCAAACCTGAAAATTCGCAAGGTTAAAGTTTTGCTTATATTGACGGGGATGGTTCTAGGTACTGCCACTATAGTCGCCATGTTCAGTATTACGGCAGCCATGGAAAAAGAACTAAGAGATCATTTTGACCGGCTGGGCACAAAGGTTCTGCTCTTAGAGGAACAACAGGAGAGGTTTTCTGTGTCTTATAGGGGTATAACTGTTGCTGAAGACCTTGGCGGTGGAATAAGTCTTTTTCATATGGAAAAGTTAGAAGTCCTTAAGGGTACTTCTTTATGGAATAATATAAGCGCTATAGCACCCAAACTGGTGGCTGCCGGTAGTACAAGCAGGGGTGAAACTCTGCTGGTTTTAGGAGTGGATTTTAGTGAGGAAGTAAAGGTTAAAGGATACTGGTCAATAAAAGGCAGGTTCCCGGAAGCACAAAATGAAATACTTCTAGGGAAAAATCTTGCAGAGAGATTAGATGCCGACCTCAATGATATAATATCTCTTTTTGATGGTAAACTATTTCTGGTCAGTGGAGTTTTAGCAGAAATGGGTTCCCAGGAGGATAATTTGGCATACATGGCCATTGAGGAACTGCAGCAGCTAACAGGTAGTGATGGTCAGGTAAGCATGATAGAACTGGTTATTGCCGGTGATCAAGGGTTGGAACTTGCAGAACAGCTTGTCAAGGAAATAAAAGCAAAGAAGATAGGTCTTGCAGGAACCATTGTTAAAGATGCAGTGGAAGCCCGCAAGGCTTTGGTAGAACGTTTTGCCCAGTTTTCCAAGTTGATAGCCATGGTAGTTATCTTGATAGGTTCTTTAATCATGGGAACCACCATGATGTCCTCTGTTAAGGAAAGAACCGGCGAAATTGGCATTTTTAGAGCCCAGGGTTTTAGGAAAAGCCATATCATAAGTATTATTTTGTATGAGGCGGCGACTGTCAGCGGCTTAAGCGGAGCCCTGGGGTATTTTGCAGGAATGTCCCTTGCCATTGTTTCTGCTCCGGTGATAGGGCAGGTTCAAACAGGTATTACTATTAATCCCCTAGTGGGTTTTCTGGTAATTGGACTTAGTGTTACTGTAGGAGTGTTGGCAAGCCTATACCCTGCAGTCAGGGCTGCTAATTTGGATCCTGTTAAAGCGTTGAGTTATTTCTAAGGGGCAACAATAAGTTAGAAAAGAAACACAATCTATTAAAATACAATCCCTTAGAATTAAAATTTAAATCAATTCAGGCCTTTGCGGCCTGAATTTTCTTTTGAAATAAAAAGGAACTTAAGGCAGAAAAGTAGAATATAATCTCAAATATTGATGAAAATTTAGAGAATATGACCAAATTTTGGGCAAGGAGGGAAGGAAATTGATCAGCATGAGGAAAGCAAGTAAAATTTTGGTCTGTTTGTTTATCATGGTTTTTGCCGTATCTGGATGCGGTGGTGCAAAGAAGGGACCTGAGGGGGATGCCCGGTCACAAACAAAACAAGTGGTGAACATGAATTTAAGCGCTGAACCGGAAACTATTGATCCAGGCAGGGCTAAGGGGCAGCCCGATTTGACTGTTGTTAATGCTATTATGGAGGGGTTGACCAGGTATAATTTAAAGTGTGAACTTGAACCGGCAATGGCTGAGAGGTGGGAGATTTCTGATGATGGAAGGACATATAAGTTTTTCATCCGTAAGGATGCCCGATGGAGTAATGGTGATCCTGTGACAGCTTATGATTTTGAATATGCATGGAAAAGGGTTTTAGATCCTGAATATGCCTCAAGTTATGCCTATCAGCTGTATTACATAGAAAATGCATATGAATACAACGACCCTGATAATCTGGAAGTTACAAGTCCCGATATGGTGGGGGTCAAGGCCATCGATGCAAGTACTTTAGAAGTTACTTTAGCTGTTCCAGCCCTGCATTTTTTAGGGTTGACTGCTTTTCCAACTTATTTTCCAGTACATAAAGCTACTGTAGAAGATAATCCATCCTGGGACATTTTAGCCGACACCTATATCAATAATGGACCATTTAAATTGGTTAGGTGGGAACCTTTCCAGAAAATAGTATGCGTAAAAAATGAAGCTTATTGGGACAGGGAACAGGTTAATTTAGATGAGTTGATTTTTTCAATTGTAAGCGAAGAGAGTACAGCTCTGGCGTTATACGAAAGAAATGATTTTGACATTGTATATAATATTCCTTCCCAGGAACTTGAACGGTTAAAGGCTGCCCCTGATTCTGGGCTTAAGATTGCAGATGAACTGGCTGTTGCCTTGTACATCTTTAATATAACTAAAGAGCCTTTTGACGATGTCAGGGTGAGAAAAGCTCTGGCAGCAGCATTAGACAGACAGGCTCTTGCTGATTATGTAACAAGGGGCGGGGAGAGACCCGCATATGCATATGTTCCCTATGGACTTCCTGATGTCAACCCCTGGGATGATTTCAGGAAGATGGGAGGAGATTATTTTGCAGAAAGTATTGAAGAGGCCAGATTTTGGCTTTCTGAAGCGGGTTATCCTGATGGTAAAGGTTTCCCCGAAGTTGAGCTGTTAATCAATGAGTCACAGGATAATTTAAGAATGGCCCAGGCCGTCCAAGAAATGTGGAAGCAAAACTTGGGTATCCAAAGTGTAACCATTAGACCTTTGGAGTGGCGGATGTACCTGGGAACTATTTTTACCATGGAGCACCAAATTGCTGGTGCAGGCTGGGGGGCAGACTACCTTGATCCCATGGCATTCCTTGATGTCTATGTGTCCTTTGGAGGCAACAATGTGTCGGGCTTCAAAAATGAGACGTATGATGAACTTATTGCTCTTGCAAATAGTACAAGTGATCCACAGGTACGTATAGGCGCCATGCACCAGGCGGAGCAGATCCTAATGGATGAAATGCCTATTCTGCCCTTGATATTTTATACCAAACCATACTTAATGAAGGACCATGTTAAAAACGTTAGAGTTCCTAGTTTTGGACCCCAGATGGAGTTTAAATGGGCATATATTGATAGATAGGGCACAAGGAGGGAGGCGTCCGCTCCTTTGAGATATGTTTTGAGAAAGATAATTTCTTCCAGTATAACTTTATTTGTGATTGTAAGCCTGACCTTTGTGTTAATGCATTTAATTCCCGGGGGACCTTTTGATTCTGAAAGAAAGCTTCCGGACAGTATTGTGAAAAACCTGAATGCCCGGTACAACTTAGATAAACCTTTGCGAGAGCAATATATTATTTATATAAAAAATGTTTTGACTGGCGACCTTGGCCCTTCCATTAAATATGAAAATAAAACAGTAAACAGTATTATCAAGGAGGGTTTTCCAGTTACTGCAGCTATAGGGGTTGCTGCCATTTTCTTGGCGGTATTTGTTGGCTCTTTATTAGGGGTTGCGGCAGCAATATACAGGCAGAGATGGCCTGATTATGCTGCTTCCATCATCTCCACACTCGGCATCTCAGTTCCAGGGTTTATTCTGGCAGGCTTTTTGGTTTACCTTTTTGCTTTTAGGCTTGGTTGGTTTCCTCCTGCCCTTTGGGATGGACCCAAATCCATGGCGCTGCCGGTATTAAGTCTTGCCTGGTTTCCCACGGCAATTATTGCTAGATTGATGAAGTCCAGCGTATTGGAGGTTTTAAATCAAGAATACATTAAAACGGCTAGAGCTAAAGGCCTGCCAATGAGTTATATAGTAATCCAGCACGTGCTGCGTAATGCGGCAGCGCCTATGATTTCCTATGTGGGACCGGCATTAGCCACTATTTTAACCGGTAGTTTTGTAATTGAAAATATTTTTGCCCTGCCCGGTCTGGGCAAATGGTTTGTCTTGAGTATCAGCAACAGGGACTATACAGTTATTCTAGGACTTACTATATTTTACAGTACCTTATTGATTGTTCTTAACATCTTAGTCGATCTTGTACTTGCTGTACTTGATCCCCGTATTCGTTATACAAAAGCAAAGGGGGCAGGGCTATGAGCTTAAGAATTATCTGGTGGCGTTTTAAGCAGAATAAAATTGCCCTGGCCAGCCTCATAGTCCTTTTTGTTCTCATAATCATGGCTTTAATTGGTCCATACCTAAATAGTTGGGGTTACTCTGAGCAGGTTTTACAAAAGACTAACCAACGGCCTGGAATAGAGTACTGGTTTGGAACTGATAGTCTTGGCCGGGACTTATTTACAAGGTTGTGGTACGGGGCCAGGGTGTCTATCTTGATCGGAATTGTTACCTCTGCTGTGAGTGTATCCATGGGTACTCTTTATGGCAGTATTTCAGCTGTGTTGGGCGGCAAAATAGATGAGGTCATGATGAGGATAGTAGAGGTCTTTTATGCAGTTCCCTTTTTGCTTTATGTCATCCTGCTGATGCTCATTATGGAACCAGGCATTAAAACTATCATTATTGCACTGGCAACGGTATGCTGGTTTAATACTGCAAGAGTTGTCCGTGGACAAGTTTTAAAGCTAAAGGAAGAAGAATTCTTTCTTGCTGCACGTCTTCTGGGCGCCGGTAAAATTAGACTGATAGTGCACCACATACTTCCAAATGTAACAGGGCATATTATTGTGATGTTTGTGGTGGTGGTATCAGAAGCAGTATTTGTAGAAGCCTTTTTAAGTTTTTTAGGTTTAGGTGTAAGCGTTCCTAAAGCAAGCTTGGGGATACTTGCTAAAGAAGGAATTCAAGGAATACGCTCATATCCCTGGCAGTTATTTTTTCCGGCGGTATTCATTTCCTTGCTGATGTTGTCTTTAAATCTAATTGGTGATGGCTTAAGAGATGCCCTGGATCCTAAAATTGCAGTAAAGAAGAGAGCCGAATTGTAAATGAAACGTGAAAAACTACTTGAAGTGAATAACTTAAGAGTAGTGTTTTCAACCCATACAGCAGAAGTTGAAGCTGTAAAAGGCATAGACTTCTGCTTGTATAAGGGAGAAACCCTTGGAATTGTGGGAGAATCCGGAGCCGGCAAAAGCACAGTTGGTTTGGCTGTCATAGGCCTCCATGCTTTTTCTCCAGGTGCAGTATTGTCAGGTTCTATATTTTATGATGGAGAGGACCTAATAAAAAAAAGTGAAAGCCATCTGCAGGCCTTACGTGGTGCAAGGATAGCCATGGTTTTTCAGGACCCTTTTGCCTGCCTGAATCCTACCATGAAAATAGGCCGCCAAGTTACAGAAGTTTTAAGGTTTAAAAAGGGCTTCTCATGGAAGGAGGCTAAATTAGATGCTGCAGTCCTTCTCAAAGACGCTGCAATTCATGAACCTCATAGACTAATGCAAATGTATCCTCATCAACTGAGTACAGGTATGCTGCAGCGGATTGCCTTGGTTATGGCCCTGGCTTGTGGGCCTGAGCTTTTAATTGCTGATGAACCGACTTCTGCTCTTGACATTACTACACTTTGGCAGACATTAGAGATAATTGAGAACAGTAAAGACAAATTTGGTACATCCATTATTTTTTTAACCCATAATCTTGCCGTGGCTGCCGGGTTTTGTGATCGTGTTTTAGTAATGTATGGAGGCAAGGTAGTTGAGGAGGGACCTGCTGAAGCAGTATTTAGCCTGCCCATGCATCCCTATTTACGCAAATTAGTTAGTTCTATTCCCGGTACAAGCAGATACGATAGACGCCATGCACTTTCATGGGCCGGCCATATACAGGTACAACCCACTGCCTGCGTTTATTATGCCCACTGCCATGAAAGGCTGTCATTATGTCAAGAAAACCAGCCAGGGATATTTAATGTTGCGTCAGGCCATTATGTTTCCTGCTGGCTGTATGGAGTTGATTTATGAATTCACAAGCCTTGATATCAGTTAGTGGTTTAAAGAAATACTTTTATTTTGCAAATAATTATTTTAAAAAGCAGGCAATTAAAGCATTAGACGGAGTATCCTTTAACATATATAAGGGCACTACCCTGGGACTTATTGGAGAAAGCGGAAGTGGTAAGACTACCCTGGGCAGAGTCCTTGTACGTCTTTATAATCCTACTGCAGGGCAGGTCTTTTTTAAAGGTAAAAACCTCCTGTCCTTTAAGAGAAGCGATAATCTACAATTTGCTCGCCAAGTGCAAATGATTTTCCAAAATCCCTTTTCAGCCCTCAACCCAAGGATGACAGTTGATGGCATAATTGGGGAGGGGTTGGATATTCACCGGTTGGCGGAAAAGGGACAGCGTAGTGCAAGAATAGAATACTTGCTTGAAAGAGTGGGGTTAAATGGAAGTTATCTTAAGAGGTATCCCCATGAACTAAGCAGCGGGCAGCGGCAGCGAGTGGCCATTGCAAGGGTTTTGGCTGTTCAGCCGGAGTTTATTGTATGTGATGAGCCGGTGTCATCCCTGGATATATCCATACAATGGCAGATTTTAGAACTATTAATAAAAATGAAGGATGAACAGGGTCTAACCTATTTGTTTATTTCCCACGATCTAAATACTGTGAAATATATGAGTGACTATGTAGGAGTAATGTATTTGGGGAAGCTTGTGGAATTCGGCCCGGCAGAGAAACTGTTTGCATCCCCTAAACACCCTTACACACGCTCACTTGTTAATGACTTCCCGCATCTTGATAATTTTAAGATCAAAGCCATGGAGAAAAAACAGCAGCCGGAGTTTATTGGAACTCAGCCTGGAGCTACTTCCCTTGTGGGCTGCTTATTTCAAGCCAGGTGCCCTGATTGTAGGCCTGTTTGTAAGGAGCTGGCTCCCGAATTATCTGGTCATAATAATGAACATGTGACAGCATGTCACTATTATTAACTTTATTTGACAATCCGGCAGGAAATAGTTAACTTTAGTCGAATCCTTTATCTGGATAAATATAGAGGTGATGGGACATGTCGTTGTTTGGTGATGTAGAAAAAAAGTCAGATGACCAAAGAAAACTGGAGGATATTATTAAACAGATCAAAGGAGTAGTATCCTCTAATGTAGTACTGGGAAGCGACGGAAAAATCCAAGAGATTCATATACTGGCCGACAGTTCCAAGCAGCCCAAACAGATAGTCAGAGACGTGGAATCTGCCCTTATGGCTGAATTGGGGTTTGAAATAGACCATAAAAAAGTCAGCGTCGCGCAAATTAAGGGTAATGGTTCAAAGGGAAGAAACGGCAGAATCCAAATTGACAAGGTAGAAATTAGCGGCAGTAAAAACTGGCTTGTGTCAAAGGTAGCTTTGAGAATAGGGGAAAAAGTCATTGAAGGCGCTAGTGAAGGACCTAATACTGGGGAAAGCAGGTATAAGCTTCTTGCAGCCGCTACCATTAAAGCAGTAGAAGGAGCTTTCGAACAAAAATTAAGGTTGGTTGTTGAGGATTTTGCCTGGCATCCCATGGCTCAATTTGAAGTTGGGGCCGTTGTCTTGTCTTGTGTGACCGACAATGATATTGAAAGGATGGTAGGAGCCTGCTTGTCAACACATAGTAAAGATGTGGCAGCTGTTAAGGCAGTTTTAGATGCTTTGAACAGAAGACTGGAAGTTATATAAAATTAGGGGTCGTATTAGGTACTTAAGCGGAGCCAATTAGAGGAGCGGAAACCCCTCACTGATAGCGGAACAGTGGGAGATGAAAGTAAAGGGGGGTTTCCTGTGTCAAGGTTCTACAGAGTAATGATAGCTGTAATGGCACTGCTTTTAGCTGGCGGTGCTTCTTGGAAGTGGTAGTAATTTAGAAATACGACCCCTATTATAAAATGGATGGTAAATATGAGGAACCAAAGATCAACTTGGATGCTAAAAATATATATAGGGATAGTGGTCCTACTCGCAGCAGTTTTTACGGTAGATACTATATTTACTGCAAACTGGAAGGTCGAAACGCTTTCCGGCTATTTATTATTTTGCCTATTAATTGTTGTATCTGATTTAACTCCTGTAAAATTGCCAAAAGTAGGGTCTGTATCAATAACTTTTGCTCTTCATTTGGCATCAATTTTGATTTTTGGGCCTATTGTATCAATAGTAGCAGAAATAATAGCTGCTCTGATAAGGAGTAAAAGGGAGAGCTTAATAATAAAAGAAGTATTTAATGTTTGTCAAATTATCATTTGTGTATACATTACTTCGCTTGTTGCAGGCTCCTGGGAAGTTGTAATTTCTCCAATAAGTTTTTTCTTTATAGTAAATGCCTTTATCATAAGTTTTACCTATTTTATCATGAATACGATATTGGTAACCTTCGTAATAAGCTTACACAATGGTCTAAACCCCTGGGGTGTATGGCTTACTAACTTTAAGCTTCTCACTCCCCATTACCTGACCCTGGCACCCCTTGGCTTTGGGGTAGCGGCTATTTACTACTCTATGGGGACTATGGGGGTTATTCTTTTTTTCCTGCCGCTGCTGTTGGCAAGGTATTCTTTTAAGCTTTATATGGAGATGAGGGAAAATTACCTTAATACCATTGAAACCCTGATAAAATCCATTGAAGCCAAGGATATGTACACCAAGGGCCATTCTGAGAGGGTTGCCCAGTACAGTGTTGCCATTGGCAGAAAACTCGGTCTAAATGATTTGGATTTGGAACAGCTTAACTACCTGGCGCTTCTTCATGACATTGGTAAGGTTGCCGTCAGCGATACTGTATTAAATAAAGCCGGTGAACTTACCAATGGCGAATTCGATGTGGTGAAACAGCATCCCCAGATAGGTGCGGACATTATTAAAGATATCAAACTCCTCAAAGATGACCAAAAGGTAGTCCTCAACCACCATGAGAGATGGGATGGACTTGGATATCCTAATGGCACAAAGGGGGAGGATATTCCTCTTATGGCCAGGATAATATCCGTGGCGGACTGCTTTGATGCCATGACCAGCAACCGGGCTTATAGAAGCGCTAGATCCATTGAAACCGCCGTTGAAGAAATAATTGAAAACTCGGGAAAACAATTTGACCCAAAGGTGGTTCAAGGATTCATCGAGTGTATGCCCGAGTTGTTTCCAAACATCAATGTAACCAAGGTGAGGAAACAATTAGAATTAATAGAAGCAAGAAATACTGCAAATCTGGCATGTTAGGTGAAAAAAATGTTTATAGAGACCTTAGTTTTAAGCATAGTCATAGGGTTTTTGAGAAAGGGTAAACTTAAAAACTTCGGGCTAATTCAATTTAGATGGATTAGCCTTTTATTTCTCAGTTTTGCCTTACAGTTTATGGTAAACTACATTGGATCTGCTGTTTTGAGTTATTGGGGAAATATATTTCATATAGGCAGTTATTTGCTCATTTTTTATTTTTTTTGGACTAATAAAAAACAGTTGAATCTTTTACTGTCTATAGGGGTCATACTTAATTTCCTTGTGATAATCCTCAATGGCGGTTCAATGCCTGTAGATACCAGACATATGTCTTTTTCAATTATAGAAAAAATCCAACAAAGTGTTACCCATACAGTTTTAACTTCTGGTACTAAACTGCCCTGGCTGGCAGATATAATTTATATTCCATGGCCTACAAGGCAGATGTTGAGCCTTGGAGATATCTTTCTATCAATAGGGGTGTTCATTTTAGTACAAAAGGTAATGGTACAAAGAATAATTGAAGTTGATAAACCGTAGTAATTCACGGTTTTATTTTTTTTGCCTTTTCATTAAAAAAGATTATGAGTACTATAAACAACTGTTATGCGGCATAAATAACTGTTATCTGGTTTGCACGAAATTTCACTTATAATTGAAATAAAGATTTCAGTTTTGTATTATATGCAAAGTGGAGGTTATCATATGATTCAGTGGTTCAAAAATGATGAGCTGTTAAAGCAAAAAATGCAGAAAGTAGTGGATGAATGCATGGGTGAATCGCCATCATATTGTGTGGCGACATGTCCGCTCCATGTAGATGTCAAAGGTTATACTGGCAAAATTGCCAATGGTGAATTTAAAGAGGCTTTAGCCATAATTAGACAAGACCTGCCTTTTCCAGGTATCCTGGGCCGAATCTGCGCCCATCCATGTGAAGAAAAATGCAAGCAGAAGGAGGAGGGCCAGCCCCTGGCCATTCAAAGCCTAAAACGATTTGCTGCTAATTATGATAATGAATTTGAGTGGGATATCAGCATTGAAAGGGAAAGATCTGAAAAAGTTGCAATCATTGGCTCAGGTCCTGCTGGAGCCATGGCTGCTTATGTTTTAAGAAAAAAAGGGTATAAGGTTACAATATTTGAGGCTCTGCCCGTTGTGGGGGGTATGCTGAGAGTAGGAATTCCAGCATACAGGCTGCCCAGGCATATTATTGATTTTGAATACAGCATTTTACCGCTTCTTGGTGTGGAAATAAAGCTTAACACTAAAGTTGGTGAAGATGTTAAATTTAATGACCTTTTAAAGGAGTACGATGCCATATTTTTAGCTGTGGGCGCTCATAAGAGTATTATGCTAGGTGCGCCGGGCGGTAATTTAGAAGGTATCATTCCGGGAGTTGACTTTTTAAGAAATGTAAGCCTTGACCTGCCGCAAACAATTGGGGAAAAAGTCACCGTTATTGGTGGTGGTAATGTTGCAGTTGACGTTGCTCGTTCTGCTGTCAGAAAAGGCGCAAAGAAGGTTACCTTAATCTGCCTTGAGCAAAGGGACGAAATGCCTGCACATGCCTGGGAAGTTGAGGAAGCTGAAGAGGAGGGTATTGAAGTAATTAATGGTTACGGGTTAAAACAATACCTTGGTGAAGGTAAGCTTGAAAAGCTTGAAATGAAGAAATGTATTTTTGTTTTTGACGAAAACGGCAGGTTTAATCCACAATATGCAGAGGATGAAACAATCACTTTAGAAACTGACATGGTCATTTTGGCTATTGGCCAGACTATGGAAAAAGAATTTTTGAACGAAACTTCCGAGCTTTTTGCATCATCAACTAACGGAAAGGTTATGGCAGACCCCGTTACCCTGCAAACTCCCATTCCTAAAGTATTTGCCGGCGGTGACATGGTGGGTAGGCCTTTAATTGCCATCGAAGCGCTGGCTCACGGGAAAAAAGCTGCAATATCCATTGACAGGTTCTTCAATAATGAAGATATGACCATTGGTAGGGAGAGAGAAGGTACTTTTGAGACAAATCTGGTCAGAGAACTTAAGGATGAAGAAAGAGGAACTGTCAGAACCAGGACAAGGAAAATATCGCTAGAGAGAAGGATAACTACCTTTGATGAAGTAGACATGGGGCTTACAGAAAAGGCTGCTAAACAAGAGGCTACACGGTGTCTGCAGTGCGAGTGCAAACTGTGCATGAAAGAGTGTATAATGCTCAATGAGTTTTGCGAATACCCCAAACAGTTGATGGAGCAGACCCTGGCTGCCTGCTGTATAGATCCCTTAATTCCTTACTCATGCAACATGTGCAACCAGTGTACTATTAACTGTCCGAAGGATTATAAGTTCAGCGAAATTTTCGCTCAAATGCGTAAAGACCTGGTGAAAGACGGCCTTGGGCCCTTGCCCCAGCATAAGCCAATTCATATGCACCAGAAACTTGGTTTCCATCCCTTGTTTAATATTGTTAAGCCGGATATTAAAGCAGGTTATACAAAACGTGCCTTTATGCCGGGGTGCAGCCTGCCTTCTTATTCACCTTTGCTTGTCGGAAGCATTTTAAGGCACCTGCAGAAAGAACTTCCGGGGACAGGGGCTGTGCTCAGGTGCTGTGGTAAACCCACCAAGGCTTTGGGGTTAGAGAAGGAGTTTGCTGAAAGATATAAACTTCTGGAAGATGCCTTTACAGAACTTAAGGTGGAGGAGATTATTGTTGCTTGTCAGTCCTGCTACAGCATGATTACCACTATGAGTCCTGATTTGAGGGTTCGCTCGCTCTATGAAGTTCTGAAGGAAATCGGTATACCTGAAGAGGCAAAAGGTATCGGGAAGGGCAGGGTTATGGCTCTTCATGACTCCTGTGTCACCAGAGAATGCTCCAATATCCATGATTCGGTACGTTACCTGATGAGGGAAATGGGGTATAAGATTGAAGAGCTGCCCCATAACCGTCAAAATACACGCTGCTGCGGTTTTGGCGGGATGGTTGTTCCGGCTAATCCATCCCTGGCCAAACGTGTTATGAACAGGCGGGCATCAGAGGCCAAATCAGAGTATATAATCACCTACTGCGCTGCCTGCAGGGAATCCATGACCTTGGGAGGTAAAAAAGCCCTGCACCTCATGGACCTTATGTTCAATCGCGACTGGGAAAAAACAGGAGCCCCAGGTTTGCAAAACCCGTTGAAGAACTGGCTCAATCGTTACAAGTCAAAACAGCAGATCAAGAGTTCTCACATGTAAATAATACTTAAATCGTGACTTATATTAGGAGCCTGATTGGAAGAATTAGGCTCCTAATTATCAATTGCAGGAAAAGCTCTTTTGATGCAGAAATAATATATTTAGTTATTTTTCCTGTTATCAATTTAGCTGTTTCGGGGGTTTTTCTGAATGCAAACTTTAGAAAGAAGGATTGTAAAGCAAAAGAAAGACCAAAGGCCGGTATTCCTGCTTGTATTAACCTTGGCTGTCCTTTTAACTTTAAATCTTGCTGCTGTAAACAGCAGGCTGGCCCTTTTTTGGATTTTTGGTTTAGCCTTTGGTTTTGTACTGCAGAAGAGTCGTTTTTGCTTTGCTGCTGCTTTGAGGGACCCTTTCATTACCGGAAGCACCTCGCTTCTTAGGGCAGTCATTCTAGCTCTTATATTAATGACAATTACCTTTCCCCTAATACAATATTATGGCTTAATTATAGGTAATGGTGAACTCCTAGGATTTGTACGGCCGGTTGGTATTCATACAGCTGCTGGTGGATTTTTATTTGGTTTTGGCATGGTTATTGCCGGGGGATGCGCTACAGGCACTCTAATGCGTGTAGGAGAAGGGTTTTCCATGCAGATGATAGCCCTTGGCGGATTTCTAATAGGAACCTTGTGGGGAGCATGGGATTATCCAAGGTGGGAAACTGTTTTTATCAAAAACTCACCAACTATTCATCTTCCGGACATTTTGGGGTGGTCAGGAGCTGTCTTGCTGCAGATAGTTACATTAGGGGCTATTTTCTATCTGGCCAAAAAGTATGATGAAAGGAATAACATAATGTTATAGTGAGGGGCTACTATGGCAGAAACAAGAATTAATTGCTTATATGACAACTGTCCTATACCTTTATTAAAGGCCATGCAGCAGTTGAAGAAAATGTCTGTAGGGGATACATTGGTCATAGAGACCGACCATAGTTGTGCCATGGTAAATTTTATTGAGTGGACACAGAAGAATTCAATTCCCTGCGAAATAGTTGAGGTAGATAATGGGGAATGGGAAATTATTCTGAGGAAGGTTAAGTGAGGGGGCACATTGTGTTGAATAATTATTTTAAAGAGCCCTGGTCTTATACCACTGGGGCTGTGGTTCTTGCCTTTTTAAATACCATGTTATTCATAATGGTGGACAAACCCTGGCAGATTACCACAGGCTTTACCTATTGGGCGGCCTGGATCTATCAGGGCCTTGGAGGGTCTCCTGAGCTGTGGCCCTATTTTGCTGAAAGCAGCAGCAGGGCTCAAGCATTGACCCAGGGTTTTTTTAGCAATGACCTTTCATTAATGGATTTCGGCATCATAGTAGGAGCGCTCCTTGCAGTACTGCTGGCTTCTCAGTTTAAATTCAAGAAAATTAAGTCCTTCAAACAGTTTAGCGCAGCTCTGTTGGGTGGGATTATTATGGGTTATGGAACAAGAATTGCCATGGGCTGCAATATCGGGGCTTTCTTTAGCTCAATTCCTTCGCTTTCTCTGGGTGGTTGGGTTTTTGCCGTTTCCGCCTTTTTGGGCGCCTGGGTTGGCGGCAAGGTCTTGATCAAATACCTGTTATAAAAAAGGCTGCTGCTTATTAGCAGAAGCCTCTTTTTTTTGATTTAATAAATTCTGCAAAGTCCTTCTCTGGACCTTTAAAATTATAATCATGGGCGTGTACGAGAAAATAGTCAGCTTTAAAGGATACATTCATGATTTTTACTTCTTTTAATGTCCCCGTGGCTAACTCTTTTTTGATTGCTAATTGGGATAAAATAGAAAATCCTTTGCCGGCCATAACAGCTGACTTAATTGCTTCTGGAGAACTCAGTTCCATAATAATATTAGCTTCATCTAAAGAAACTCCATGATTTGCCAGAGTTGAAGCAATAACTGCTTTTGTGCCGGAACCGGTTTCTCTAACAATAAGAGGCAGTTTTAAAAAATCTCCCAAGGTGATTTCGTCTTTGGTGAAACGCTTGGGAGATACGGCAACCTTTAAACAATCGCTGGTAACTTTAGTAAAGGAAATATCCGGTGCATCAATTTTTCCCTCAATGATTCCTATGCGGGCTGAACCGTCGTTTATCTTTTTGATAACATTACTGGAGTTTAAAATGTCTAAAAGAATATTAACAGAAGGATATTTTTCCCTAAATAAATATAGGCTGCAGGGGAGGGCATATGAACCTACTGTAGTACATGAGCTTACCACTATCTCGGTTTTTTTATTTTTCAGGCAATCTAATTGACGTTCAATATTTTCCTGGATGGCTAGAAGGGATACTGCATAGTCATAAACTACCTGGCCTTCTTCTGTGAGCTCAACGCCTTTATTGCTTCTGGAAAGTAAATTGACACCCAATTCTTTTTCCAATGCCTGTATCTGAATACTCACACCAGGCTGAGACATGTGTAAGAGCTTGGAAGCTTTCGAAATACTGTTGCACCTGACCGTTATATAAAAGGTCTTTAGGTATTCCAAGTTCATTGTATGTGCCTCCTCTTGAATTGGGGACATTCCTTCATCTCCAAAGTTTAGGCTTGTAAGTGAAGGTGTGTCCCCATACCTCTTGTCATTAACTATAGTTATGAACAGTATAAATATCGCTTATATAGTATAAATAACTGTCATTATAAAAGCTAATGACCATATTATATACTCTTATTGTAATACTTCTATGTGAGAAAATAAATACCTTTACAAAGTTAGTATTTTTTTCAAACTACTTTGTGCAAAAAATCATTAGCGCAAGTCTTACGGTTAGTTTCCTCACATATCTTTAAACAAAACAATAGGAGGAGGAGTTTTTGTGTTTGTGAAAAAAAGAGTAAGTTTGCTTTTAGTAATTCTACTTGTGATAAGTTTGCTTGCTGTTGGGTGCGGCCAGAAGCAGGCGCCATCTGTAACCGTTGATGAGCAAAACTATGCAAGGCCGGAAATGTTGATTGATGTAGCAGAGTTAAAGGAAATCTATAATGATCCCAATGTGCGAATCCTCGATATCAGACAGCCGGCAAAATATATACTTGGGCACATACCTAATGCAGTAAATGTATGGCGTCCTGATTATACAGTGGACTATGGCGATATTACAGGAATGCTTTGTGATAAAGCCCGCTTTGAAGAGTTTATGGGCAGCCTCGGTATCAGCAACGATACCAGGGTAATCATCTATGATGATAAGGGTGTTTATGACAGCGCTAGAGTATTTTGGGTCATGTTTGGCTACGGACATGAAAAAATGCAAATTCTCAACGGCGGTTTGGATGCATGGGTAGCCACCGGTGGCGAAAACAGCCTGAAGTCGCCAAGTATTACACCAACTACTTATAAAGCCAAAGATTTCAACATGAATATTTATGCTACCTTGGATGAAGTTAAAGCTGCTGTTGATGATGCAAAAGTAGTTATTCTTGATACCAGGGCAGAAAAAGAGTTTTTAGGTGAAGAACAGCTCAAGGGAGCTTTTAGAAAGGGACGTATTCCAACTTCAGTATGGGTTGAATGGGATCAAAACCTCAACTCTGATAAGACTGTTAAAAGCGCTCAGGAGTTACGTGAGATGTACAAGGAATTTGGCATTGATAAGGACACGGTTGTTATTCCTTACTGCCAGTCAGGTGTCCGTTCAACAGTTGCCTGGTTTGCGTTAAGATTGATAGGTTATGATAATGTTAAAAACTTCGATGGCTCCTGGATTGAGTGGAGCTACCATGAAGAACTGCCAATTGAAACAGGAAAATAACATTGTAGTAATAACTTGAAACAATATTGAGGGGGGATAGAATTCCCCCTCAATGTACTACTATCTAAATTGCTGGTTAACTGGTATTAGAAAGGATGGATTTACCATGAATAAGGATGACAGCAAAAAAGGAAATAAACAGAACAAACTAAAATTGTTTATTATTGCCGGGGCAATAGCATTAGTGGTAATTCTCTTAAAAGTTTTCGGAGTATTTGATTACATCAGCATTGAAAATATGACTAAGCTCACAGACTGGATTAAAGGTTTTGGAATCATTGGCCCCATCATCTATATTTTACTCTGGATAGCTGCTTGTATCTTTTTCTTGCCAGGACTGCCCATTGCCCTTTTAGGGGGATTTGTCTTCGGTCCCTGGATGGGTGTAGTATATTCTTCTGTTGGTTCAACATTGGGAGCAACTGCTGCTTTTTTGGTAGGGAGATATGCTGCCAGGTCCATGGTGGAAGAATGGGTAGCCGGTAATGAACAGTTTAAGAAAATCGATGAGGGTGTGGAGAGGCAAGGTTGGCGTATGTTAATGATTACAAGGCTGGTTCCCGTTTTCCCCTTTAATCTGCAAAACTATGCGTATGGTTTAACTAATATCAAACTTCTAACTTATATTTTGGTTTCCTGGATATGCATGCTGCCTGGAACTATTGCTTTCTCTTTTGCAGGCGGCTCCATTGTAAGCGGGCAGGGAAACCTGGGTAAAACCTTTATGTATCTAGGAGTGGCAGCTGTATTTTTTGTGATTATATCTTTAATTCCCGGCTGGATACAAAAGAGACAGAAATTGGAAGGAGATAAGAAGGTTGTTTAGATTAGGACAAATAAGTATTATTCTGCTGATTTTTGCAGTAATGATGGTTGGTACTTTCGGTTGCGGCAAGCAAAATAAAAGTTCAGATGACAACATCATGGACAAAAGCTGGGAAGAAATTCTGGCTGAAGCCAAAGGTACAACTGTTAACTTTTATATGTGGGGCGGCGATGAGAGGATAAACAACTGGATAGACAGCTATGTAGCTCAGAACATGCAGGAACAGTATGGAATTAAAGTTAACCGTGTTCCCATGGATGCTGCAGAGTTCATCAATAAGCTTTTAGGTGAAAAGCTGGTAAACAGGACAAATGGGTCTATTGATTTATTATGGATTAATGGTGAAAACTTCCGTACGGCCAGGAAAGCCGACATGTTATGGGGGCCCTTTGCCGAGAAAATACCTAACTACAACAAATACGTAGATAAAGATGCTCCTGACATTGCTTATGATTTTGGTTTTCCAGTAGACGGTTATGAAGTTCCCTATGGAAAGGCCCAGTTTGTTTTTGCCTACGATACAGCTAAGGTTAGCAGTCCTCCTATCTCAAGCGCCCAGCTCATGGAATGGGTCAAGGAAAACCCGGGGAGGTTCACTTATCCGGAACTGCCTGACTTTACTGGGAGTGTTTTTATTAGACACCTGATGTATGAATTGTGCGGAGGTTATGAAGCCTTTCCCTATATTGAAGAGGTAGATGTAGAACAGCTGGACAGCCAGCTAAAGCCCCTTTGGGATTATCTAAACGAAATGAAACAATACTTATGGCGTCAAGGAAAAACCTATCCAGCACAAATTGCCCAGTTAGATCAGCTCTTTGCCGATGGTGAAATAGACTTTACCATGACCTATCAACCTTCAAGGATTTCCGGCATGATTGATCTAGGTCTTTTGCCGTCTACAGTACGCACCTTTGTATGGGATAAAGGAACTATTGCCAATACGCATTTTCTGGCTGTTCCTTTTAATGCTCCCAATAAAGGAGGAGCAATGGCGCTTGCTAATTTCCTAATGAGTCCGGAAGCGCAAATATCCAAGTATGACCCACTTCAATGGGGCGACATGCTGGCCCTTGATATCAATAAGCTGGAAACAAAATATGTTGAACAGATCAATAGAGTTGATCTGGGTATAGCCACTTTACCAGCAGATGTCCTGGCAGATCACAGGCTACCCGAGATTTCTTCTGCATACATTGAGGCAATAGAAGACCTTTGGAGGAAAAATGTAATGAAGTAACTTAAGAATAATGAAATAACTCAGAAGTAGGGAAAGCAATGCAAAATAATTTAACTGCTTACTACAAACCATATATGCTGCTTGCTCCGGCCCTTTTGGTATTGGTAGTATTTTTCCTGGGGGGGCTTGCATTCGCACTGCTGCAAAGCTTTGGATACTTTCCTGTTATTGGCCTTAATAAACTCTCCCTTGAATATTATTCTAAAGTGTTAGGCCAGAGGGAATTCTATGCCTCTCTGGGATTTACATTTTATATAAGCTTTGTTTCAACGGCGCTGTCAACAATTGTTGCTATCTATTTAGCAAATTATATGGTTAATCTAAAACGTAAAAACAAGTTTATTGACTTTCTGTATAAACTGCCAATAGCGGTACCTCATATAGTAGCGGCTCTTATGGTTGTCTTTTTGCTATCCCAGGGCGGCTTTGTTGCACGCATTTTTTTTAAGCTGGGACTGCTGAATGAAACAGCACAGTTTCCTCCCCTGTTTTATTCGCGCAGCGCCATAGGCATTATTCTAATTTATATGTGGAAAGAAATACCTTTTATAACCCTCATGGTGTACACTGTTATGAATAATATTCACAAAAGGTTAGGGGAAGCAGCTTCCACTTTAAAAGCTTCGCCCAGGGATGTATTTTACCAGGTGACCTTACCCTTGAGTATGCCAAGTATCATCTCAGCTTCAGCCATTGTCTTTGCTTTTTCCTTTGGCGCCTTTGAAATTCCTTATCTTTTGGGTGCTTCCTATCCAAAGACCCTGTCGGTTTGGGCCTATTTTAACTATATTTCTCCAGACCTGTTAAACCGTCCTGTAGCCATGGTTATTAGCATAGTATTAACATCGTTTTGTGTGCTGTTAGTGGGGGTTTATTATGTTTTCATGAAAAACTTGCGCCAGTGGGGTTAAAGGAATGTATAACAATAAGAGTAAGAGCAATGAAAGAAGTAACAGGGTAATCCTTAACTCATTACCCTTTAAAAAGATCATAGTGCTGCTGTTTTTCAGCATGTTGATGTTTCCCTTCATAGTTCTCATATTATGGGCTTTTAGCAAACATTGGCCTGCAGGGGCTATTTTGCCTGTGGAATGGGGACTCAGGGGCTGGCATTACATGCTAAATCCACAAAACAAAATGCTGGGGGTAATAGGGGTTAGCTTTGGACTATCTTTATCTGTAACTTTATTAGCTATTATTATAAGTATTCCAGCAGGAAAAGCTCTTGGGCTGCATGATTTTCCTCTTAAGAATCTTGTTGAGATACTGGTCCTTGCGCCAATCATTATACCTCCTATTACTGTGGGTATGGGCATTCATATAGCTTTTATAAAATATGGGTTGGCAGATACCTTTTTGGGGGTTATGCTTATTCACCTGGTAGTTGTTCTGCCTTATGGCATTAGAATTTTTGCCAGCGTTTATAAAGCCATGGGCAGGAAGTGGGATGAGCAGAGCAGGGCGCTTAAGGCCAAGGGCTGGCAGAGGTTTTTATATGTCAGCCTGCCCATGCTGCGTCCGGGTTTGATTGCCAGTGGGATTTTGATGTTTAATGTTTCCTTCAGTCAGTACTTTTTGACCTTTTTAATAGGCGGAGGGAAGATAGTTACGCTGCCCCTGGTGCTTTTCCCTTATGTTAATAGCGGCGACAGGGTGGTAGGGTCTGTAATAAGCCTGGTATTTATTATGGTTGCTTTAGTGTTTATGATTGTAGTGGAAAAAGCTATCACAGACGGCAGACAGCAACCTCAATATTATTATCTGTAAGGATGGGATTTCTATGGCTCAGGTCAAACTTCAAAACATTGATAAGTATTATTCAGGGGAGAGGATCATCAAAAGCCTCAGTTTTGTTATCAACCATGGAGAATTTGTAGCCCTGGTAGGGCCCTCTGGCTGCGGCAAAACTACGACTCTTAAAGTATTAGCCGGATTAATCAAACCTGAGCATGGGGAAATCCTCCTGGACGGGGTTGATATAACATCCATTCCTGCTGAAAAAAGAGATATTGTCATGGTTTTTCAAGATCACCTGCTGTTTCCCCATCTTTCAGTTGGTGAAAACATTGCTTTTGGTCTCAAGATGCTGGGTATCCCAAGGAAGGTAAGAGAAGATAAAGTCAGGGTTTTGCTGGAAATGGTCCAGCTTCCTGGAATAGAAAAGAGGTATCCTGCCCAGCTGTCTGGAGGGCAGCAGCAGAGGGTAGCCCTGGCTAGAGCCCTGGCCCTGGAACCCAAGGTGCTTCTTTTGGATGAACCCCTTTCCAATCTCGATCCAGGTTTAAGAGATGG
Source organism: Bacillota bacterium (assembly GCA_040756735.1). Lineage (GTDB taxonomy): Bacteria > Bacillota > DSM-16504 > Desulfitibacterales > Desulfitibacteraceae > JBFLYC01. Next base: position 35,214 of record JBFLYC010000006.1, read on the forward strand.
CATGAGGGAATTAATTTCCAGACTTCATAAAGAGTTAAATATGACCACATTATTTGTAACCCATGACCAGGATGAAGCAATGCTGCTGGCCGACAAGATAGCGGTTATGCTGGGGGGCGAGCTTGTTCAGTATGATACGCCTTTTAACCTGTATAACAAACCCATATCCAGGGAAGTGGCCAATATGTTTGGAATATGCAATTATATGCAGGGCTTTTTATATAATGGAGTTTTTCATGTACAAGGCAAAAAGTATTTTGTGCCCCACCTGACAATCCAGGGCAATGTGGAAGCATATATAAGAGCAGAGCATATAGATCTGGTCTCATCACAAAGAGGATGTCTTTTGGGTGTAGTCCGTGAAAGGAAATTTATTTGTGGTCACAGCATGTTCAAGGTTGATACAGAAAGCGGCGATGTAACTGCATTGGTGAAAAACCACCTGGATGTATCACCAGGGAGCAGGGTTAACCTGAAAATTGACTGGGAGCGTGTATGGTTTCAGAGTAGAGGTGATGGAAGTGAAGGTCTCTGTGATAATTCCCACATTGAACGAAGCTCAAAATATAAACACCATGCTGGAGATGGTCAGGCGGCTTGCGGGTGATAAAGAAACCATTGTAGTAGATGGAGGCAGTACGGATGGCACCCTGGACTTGGCAGGGATGCAGCAAGATGTTCAGCTTATGACTGCAGCAAAAGGCAGGGCCAACCAGATGAATGCTGGAGCACGTATAGCCTCGGGAGATGCACTGCTGTTTTTACATTGTGACAGCACATTGCATATGGGGGCGCTAAAAGCGATTGAAAAAGCCTTGTCCGAAACTCAGGTAGTTGGGGGATGCTTCACCCTTGATATGGATGAACAGGGACTGATCTATAGAATTATTTGTATGACCTCTAATTTTAGGGCCAAATATTCAAGGGTGTATTTTGGAGATCAGGGGATTTTTGTAAAAAAACAGGTTTTTGAAGATATTGGAGGGTTTCCCCAAATTCCCCTGATGGAGGATTGGGAATTTTCCAAAGCCATGAACAAAAAAGGAAAGACAATACAGCTAGAGGAGAAGATAGTGACCTCTACCCGACGTTTTAAAAAGGGTGGTGTCTACAAAACCATGTGGTTGATGCACAAGCTGAAACTCTTGTATAAGTTGGGAGTTTCACCAGAAGTCCTGCGTAAAAAGTATCTGGATGTGAGATAAATGCTGGTAGCTTTAATGACCAGAATACCTGAGCCTGGTTTAACTAAAACAAGGCTCATGCCATTTTTGACTCCAGAAGAATGTGCCCTGCTGCACAGCGCTTTCATCATGGACATGGTTGCAATGTTGGAGGAAGGGCAGATAGCATACCAGGTTTATTTTGACAAACAAGGAGACCTGGGCAGGTTGCAAAAGCTTCTACCCGAGAAAACCAGATTAATAGTTCAGGCCGGGAGCTCTCTAGGGGAAAAAATGTATAATGCCCTGGCAGATGGTTTTAACCAGGGCTATCCAAAGGTTGCAGTTTTAGGCACAGACCTTCCTGCTCTTGAGGCAGCTATTATTTGGGATGCAGCGCGTCTTCTTGATCATCATGATGTGGTGATCGGGCCTACCAGTGATGGAGGGTATTTTTTTATTGCCATGCATGAACCCATTAAAGATATTTTTGAGATACAAACCTGGGGGGTGTCTTCTGTTTTTCATTCAACAATAAAACAAATTGAAAGATTAAAAATGAGCTGGGCAGCCTTGCCGGTTCATGATGATATAGATTATTTTGATGACCTTTATTGCCTTTGGCAAAAATGGTATAATCACAGGGGACAAACCCATTCAAGAGGTATGAAGCAAGAGGTAAGAAGCTCCAAAATCCCATATCATACCTTGAGTTTTTTGCAGGCAATGGATATTGAAGAAAGGTGGGAAATGCATGCTCGCAATAGAGATACTCAAGAGTGTTGAGGAGTATGTGGATGCTGCATCCTTTAAAAATGCTTTAAATCTAGGTGCACATGAGAAGTTTAATGTAAGCTATTTGGCTCAAGGCGAGTATAATTTAAACTACCTTTTAGAAAGTCAAAGGGGCAAGAAATTTGTTTTTCGTATTAATACGGGAAGTCAGATGCACTTGCAAAATCAAATAGCTTATGAGTACAAGGCCCTAAAACTGCTGCAGGCTACAGGAGTAACACCCAGGCCCTTTTTCCTTGATGATTCTTTGCAGACAATTCCTTATGGAGTACTTGTAATGGAATACCTGCCCGGAGAACCCTTGAATTATAAAACTGACTTGGAAAGAGCTGCAGCTGCTTTCAGCAGGATTCACGGGATAGAATTTTCCGAAGAAGAGACAAGTTTTTTAGTGAGGGAACCAGGACCATTCACAGGTATTTACAATGAAGCGTGTAGCTTATTGGAAAAGTATTTCAGCTGCCCCCAGAGGCAAGCAGAGACAGCTAAAATACTGGAAAAGGTTATTAAACAGGCTGAAAATAGAAAAAAACAGGAAAGCTACCTTCTTGCCGACCCATGGTTGAGGGTGATTAATACAGAGGTAAACTCTCATAACTTTATTGTCAACAGCCTACAGGGAACCTGCCATCTCATTGACTGGGAAAAACCTATTCTTGGTGAACCTGCCCAGGATTTGAGCCATTTTGTCATTGCAACTACAACCATGTGGAAGAGGGATTATGTTCTGCGGAATGATGAAGAGTGTTATTTTATAAACAACTATTTAAAAAAATTGCCGGATTGTCCCCAAAAGCCTACTTTTGTGGACAGGTTAGAGATGTTTAAATACTTTAATTATTTAAGAGCCGTATCATGGTGTGCCATGGCCTGGACAGAGTATACCACCCCAGGCAGATTACTTGCCAATCAGGATACCTTCAAGAAAATTGAGCTTTATATTGAACCGGCTTTTCTGAAATCCATTTTTACCTGCAAATAAACTGTTAACGGCTTTCAGCTTCTGAGTTATTTATAAGTCATTCAGACAGTTTGAGGTTTTGGCGATGTTAATGTGTCGTTCTAAGCGGCGCCCTCGTACATGGAAAAAATTCTTAAATTAGTGGGTCTTTTAAATTTTTTATAATAATTCGGCGCTGGTCCAAAGATAGACTCATGATTGCAGTTGAAGATTGTTTCAAAATCCCCTGTGAGGTTTACCGGCAGGTTATTATTTAAATAGCCCAGGTTTTTTGTTCTTAATTCTCCCTTGGGCATGGTTTTGCTGTAGACATCTTCATGAATGATGTTATATACTATGCACCGATAGAGGTTTGGGTAACATTATTTTACCAATGGGAAGCCATATGTCCCTGTGTTATAATTATTCTCGTAAACAAGAGTGGGCGGCAGATAGACAGGTACTAGGGGGGGTGACAGCATGGATCCGTTAACTCATGTACTGGCTGGGGCCCTAACAGCATCCTTTTCGGGAAATCACATGTCTTTATCGGATCCCGTTTTTCTAGGAGCTGTTTTGGGTTCTCTGGCTCCTGATTTAGATATTCTCTATCAAACCCGGGGGGATATGGCTTATTTAAAGAATCACCGGGGGTTTTCCCATTCATTCATAGGGGTTGCCGGTATATCTGTAGCTGTTGCAGGTGTTTTAACCTTACTCTTTCCTGGCGCAGCTTTTTTGACTGTTTTTTTATGGACTCTGGCAGGAACATTGTCCCATATTTTTTTAGATGTATTAAACTCTTATGGGGCTCAAATTTTATGGCCATTAAGCAGGAAAAAGTTTAGCCTGGGAATTCTAACAATTTTTGATCCCATAATTATTTGTTTGATGGTCATTTCCCTTGCAGGTCAAACAGTTTTTCCACCAATCAGGGAAATAGGTACAGTTGGGATACTGATTTACTTGCTGTTTAGAGTGTATATGCTTGTAAAGACAAGATTTGTTATCAAAAAAAAATTTCCTGGAACAAAGAAAATAATAGTTCTACCATCGGTTATAAGCATTTGGAACTGGCATTTCCTGCTGGAAAACCACAATAAGATTTTAGTGGGTGAAGTGAGGTTCTTATCCTGGGCTTTGAAAATTCGCAGGAGTTTCAGGAAGCAAATAAATCATCCGGTAGTCCAGGCGGCAGTCAACAGTAAGCTGGGAAAGCTGTTCCAAGAGTTTACTCCCATTTTTCATGTGGGATTTCAATCAAAAGAGCATGGGCATTTAGTTAATTTTATTGACCTGCGTTATTTCATGCGGGATGATTTTTTGCACCATGCTACAGGTATAGTTAATAATGATTACCAGTTGATGGAGGGTATCTTCCATCCATATAATAAAAACAGGCAAGTAAAGATTGCGGGGTAAATAAGGTCAAATGTCCCCAACGTAGGTCAGGGGACACACCTCTTCAACAGGATGCAGGGTGCATGAGACAGGAAGCAGGATTTGTTCATGCCTCTTGCTTCATGTTTCTTGCTTCTTGAATTGAGGAATGTCCCCAAAATTTGGTGGTTTATACCACTGGTTTTTTTTATAGGCAGGAAAAACAAAAGCAGTTATGGAATCAATGGAAATACATGTCCCCAAAATAGGTGCTCATGGTGAGAAGAGATGACAGTAATTTTTCGAAGTCCTGCACAGCATGACGTCTTGCGAAAAGAAAACAATATTGTTTTACATTTTTCTAGGCCCATGGCGGCCTATTCAACTTCCCAACTCAACGGTGGAATAACTAAAATCAAGTCTTGTTTTAATCACCAGTTAACTGAATGGATAGAAACAGTAGATGACCTTCCAGGGGGCAGTATTAAAAATTACTTGATAACGACTGCCCTGGGATTAGGTTTGGATTGGACTGCAGCAACAGGATTAATTACTGCAGCTTCCATGGATATGGCAGCCATCAAACATGTAACCTATCGGGAAATGTCCTTGTTTGCTGTAATTACTGCAGGTGTAGATGTGAATGCTGTAAGGGCAGGAGAAACTGCGCTGTACTATGAAGAAAGTTATGGAAAATATGTGCCAGCTGGGGGAACCATAAATATATTTTTAATAATGGAGTTTTTCCTTCCGGTGGAAAGCCTGGCAAGGGTGCCTATAATTGTAACAGAAGCAAAAGCTGCTGCCTTGCAGGACCTCAATGTGTTAAGCTGTTTTTCGGGGGCAGTAGCCACAGGCACAGGCACAGATGGATTGGTTGCGGCCTGCCATAGAGAAGACCATATGAAGTTTTCCGATGTGGGAACCCATTCAAAACTGGGTGAGTTGATCGGCAGCATTGTAAAAAGGGGTATAATTGAAGCATTAGAGCAAAAAAAATCATAGGGTAAACTTGTAAAGGAGGACAACAAATGGAAAAACAAGATTTGCTGTTAATAAAAGGTATGCAGTTTTGGGCTAAACATGGTCATTTCGCTGAGGAGAATGTCCTGGGACAGCGCTTTGTTGTAGATGTTGAAGTGCAGGTGGACATGCATGCCATGTGTGAGACAGATGACCTTTCCACAGGTTTAAGTTATGTGACAGTCTATGAGATTACCAAAAAAGTTGTGACAGGGGAACAGCACAAGCTCCTGCAAAGGATAGCCCAACGAATTGCCGATGAAATTATTAAGGCTTACCCCATTGAGGCTGTCAGGGTGACGGTTAAGAAGCCTTCTGTAGCCATTGGAGGAATTGTGGATTATACAGGCTGTTCAATAGTAAGAAGGCCCGGGGAGTAGAGTGAATTGTAAGGACTTAGAATACAAGAGCAGGCGATTCAGGAGTCAAAAATGATAATGTTCTAAGTTAGAGTGGAGGAGAAGCGTACATGAAAAGAATGAAAACACCACACTTGTTTCTTCTATTATGTATTGTGTTAAGCATGGTTTTCCTTGTTGGCGGGTGCGGTGATAAACCTGATGGACCCAAACCAACAAGCGCGGTTTATAAGGATGTCTTAGGAAGAGAAGTGGAAATTGCCGGTATTCCCGAAAAGGTAGTATCTCTAACCCCTGCTGTAACAGAAGTTTTATTTGCTTTAGGCTTGGATGATCAAATTGTTGGAGTAACGGAATATTGTAATTATCCTGAAGCTGCCCTTGCCAAACCTAAAATGGGTGATTTTTCAAACCCAAATGTAGAGCTTGTATTAGAGAGTGATGCAGATCTGGTATTTGTGGCCGCAGGGGTTCAGATGGATTTGATCGAGAGATTTGAAGAGTTGGGTGTCAAGGTGTTATGTTTAGATGCAGAGACTATTAACCAGGTTATTGCAAACATTAACTTAGTTGGGGAAATTATGGGAGTTAGTGAAAAGGCTGCGGAAATAACTGCTGACATGCAAAACAGGACGGACTACATAGTAAAAAAAGTAGAAGGAAGAGAAAAACCCCTGGTATTTTTTGAAGTATGGGATGACCCTTTGATGACAGCAGGTCCAGGTACTTTTATTTATAACCTGATTGAGCTGGCAGGGGGGATTAACACTGCATATGATGTAAATACCCGCTATCCCCAGTTTAGTTTTGAAGTATTGTTGGAGAGAGACCCTGATGTTTACTTTGCTAATGACTTTCACAAGCAAAGTGATATCATGGCAAGACCTGGGTACACTCAACTTAAGGCAGTAAAAACAGGTAGGGTACATACCATTGATGATGACCTGGTCACCCTTCCGGGACCTAGAGTCGTCCTGGGGTTAGAAGAGATGGCAAGACTGATACATCCTGAGGTATTTAATTAAAATGACGGTGCAGGGGAAACATCAGGTTTTCAAGTATCCTTTTGGGCTTATAGCTTTGCTGCTTCTATTATTCTTCGTATGTCTGGCAGCTATCACTATCGGTCCAGCGGATATATCCTTAAGTCAAAGCGGCAGGACACTACTGGCGCAGGCGCCGGGGATTAGTGCTTTCGTTTCTTTAGATGATGTCAGTGTAAATCGGCAAGCAATCATCCTGCAGGTACGACTTCCCAGGGTGCTTTTGGCTGCTCTTGTGGGAATAGCTTTAGCCACTGTTGGCGCTGCATTTCAGGGATTATTGAAAAATCCCATGGCTGACCCATATATCATCGGTATTTCCTCAGGAGCGGCCCTGGGTGCGACAGTTGCCATCATTACCGGTCTGTCCGCCATTGCAGGGTATTTTGCCGTTCCATGGTTGGCTTTTATAGGGGCGCTGGTTAGTACATTCACTGTGTATAATATCGCCAGGGTGGGGCATAGAATTCCCGTTTATACGCTGCTGCTTGCAGGTGTGGCCTTGAGCGCTTTCATGTCGGCTATCATGTCATTTCTAATGGTCATGAGTTCTAAGGAGATGCACCAGGTGGTTTTTTGGCTCCTTGGCAGCTTTTCAGCTCGCAACTGGGGACATGTCCAGGCTGCTGCACCCCTTATTATTGTCGGCGTCCTACTGCTTAATTGCTTTGCTAGGGATTTAAATGTTATGCTCTTTGGAGATGAAACGGCACAGCATCTTGGAATAGACGCTGAAAAGGTGAAAAAAGTCTTGCTGGTATTAGGAGCTTTTACAGCGGCTGCTGCAGTATCGGTAAGCGGCACCATAGGTTTTGTAGGTTTAATTGTGCCCCACGCCGTGCGTCTGGTAATTGGGCCTGATCATCGGGTACTACTGCCAGCCTCAGCCATGGTAGGAGGTATCCTCATGGTGATTACAGATACCGTTGCAAGGACTTTACTGGGCTCAGTTGAGATTCCTGTGGGGGTCATTACAGCTATCCTTGGCGGGCCTTTCTTTATATATTTGCTCAAGAAAAAGAAAATGACCGGAGAATAAGTGTCTTATGAGTGTAGGACTAAAAGTAAAAGGCTTGTATTTTAGTTATGGAAAAGAAAATATTTTGAATGATCTAGACCTGACCATTGATCCAGGAAGTTTTGTTTGTATTGTGGGACCTAATGGGTCAGGGAAATCAACCCTTTTAAAAAATATCTCCAAGGCCCTTTTGCCTGGCCGGGGAGAAATCAGGCTAGGGGAATACAATCTTTTGTCCCTTCGCCCTAAACAAGTTGCTCAGCAAATGGCAGTTGTACCTCAGGATACGCATATTGAGTTTGCTTTTACTGTCTATGAAACTGTGCTGATGGGAAGAACACCCTTTATGGGACGCTTTCAAAGTGAAGGACCAAAGGATTTTGCTCTAGCCCGCTGGGCCATGGAGATAACTAATACTTGGCATTTGAGAGACAGACCGGTAACCGAAATCAGCGGCGGCGAAAGGCAAAGGGTAGTGGTGGCAAGGGCTTTGGCTCAAGAACCTAGAATTATTCTTTTGGATGAACCTACTGCTCATCTGGATATTCAGCACCAGATGGAGCTTTTAGAGCTTTTACAGAGTTTAAATAAGACAAGCGGGTTAACTGTGGTTGCTGTATTGCATGACTTGAACCTGGCAGCCCATTTTAGCGAATATGTGGTCTTAATGAAAGATGGCCGTATTTTTGCTGAAGGTGAGCCGCAAAGGGTATTGAGTTCCGAAAACATCAGGGATGTTTATGGTATGGAAGTAGCAATAACGGATAATCCCTTTACAGGTAGATTTAATATTATACCCCTCGGTAGGAGTAAGGCTGCAGCAAAAAATGGCAGGGGTGTTAATGTTCACCTGGTATGCGGCGGAGGGACAGGGATTTTTCTTTTAGACAGGTTGACGCAGTTGGGTTATAGGGTTAGCTGCGGTGTTTTAAATATTGGCGATACTGATTGGAGCAGGGCTAAAGCCCTTGGGGTTCAAGTGGCCGAGGAAGCCCCTTTTGCTTCAATATCTAATGTATCTGCCAGGAAAAACCGGACCCTTATGGAAAGGTCTCACTGCATTATTTTAACCTCAATTCCTTTCGGCATGGGCAACCTGGTTAACCTGGAATTGTCCTTGGAAGCCTTGAAGCAGGGTAAACATCTTTTAGTAATATCAAATGGTGACTTTGACCAGAGAGACTTTACTAAAGGCAAGGCAGGGGCTATATTAGAGGAGATCAAGAAAAATGGGGGTAAAATCATGATTAACCCCCAGGAAGTCTTTAGTTTTTTAGATGAAGTTAGAGAAAGCTTATTTCCCGGGCAATCAGGCTGAAACCTTCGCCCCTTTTAGAGATATGCCCAGAAACCACCAGTGGTCTGCGGCGGGTTGTGTAAATGTACTGGCCGAATTGTTGGTAGATGTTTTCAAATACTGTTACATCCACGAGACCCTTTTCATCCTCCAGGGAAAAGAAGACCATGGTTTTGCCGCTTCGTACAGGGGGCCTTTGGGGCCTTATGGGTATACCGGCAGTTTTTATGTGTGCCTTATCGGGCAGCTTTTTTAATTCCTCTGAAGAATAAAACCCCTTTTTTGACAAGGCACTGCGCAGCAGCCCCATGGGGTGGGCTTCAACATGGATACCCAGGACCTTATACTGCAATTCTCTTCTTTTTTCAGGGGTAAAATCAGCAACAGCTGTGCTGCCGTCTAAGTCTTCTCGTCCTTTAAGTATTTTGCCCAGCTTCCACAGCAGGCTGCGGCGGTTTCCTTCCAGCTCATCAAAGGCCCCGCTTAAAATGATATTTTCGCAAATGTCTTTGGGAGTACCGGTCCTTTCATAAAAATCTTTTAGAGATGTAAATTTCTTATGCAAACGGGCTTCGAGTATTTTACCAAGGAGCAGTTCCTGCATACCTTTAACCTGCTTTAGAGATACCCGTATGTTCCCTTTTTCCACAGTGAATTTATTTTCGCTGAGGTTTATATGGGGAGGCAGGATATCAATCCCCCTTCTTTTTGCTTCAACACAAAGGGTTTGGCTGTCATAGAAACCCATGGGCTGGTTGCTTAAAAGAGCGGCCAGAAAATGAGCCGGATGATGGTTCAGCAGGTAAGCGGTCTTATACGCCGTCCCGGCGAAAGAAGCTGCATGGGCCTCGCAAAAACCATAACTGGCATAGGATACTATGTAGGAAAAAATGACCTCAGCTAATTCTTTGCTTACACCCTGCAGCTGGGCCTTGGCAATAAAATTTTCACCAATCCTCTCCATTTCTTTATAAGACCTGGCCTTGGTCATAACCCTCCTAATTTGGTCAGCCTCTCCTGGTGAAAAACCGGCTATTTTGGTGGCGATTTCAATTACCTGCTCCTGGAATAGAACTACCCCGTAGGTTTTTTCCAGAATAGGTTTCAGCTTGGGGTGAAGGTAGGTAATGGCTTCCAGGCCCTGGCGCCTGGCGATAAAGGGGTCCACCATATTTCCTTTTATGGGGCCCGGACGTATTAGAGCAAGGCTTGCCACGATATCTTCCATGTGGGATGCCTTAAGCCTTGTCTGCAGGCCTCTTTGAGCAGGACTTTCCAACTGAAAAACCCCGATGGTTTCACCCCTTTGAAGCATTTGAAAGGTGCTTTGGTCATTATAGGGAATTGCCTCGTAGTCAAAATCCCTTTCAGCAAGTTTGATGCTGCTGCAGCAGTCTTCTACGGCAGACATGGTCTTTAGAGACAACAAATCTAGTTTTACCAGGCCGAAGGCTTCAATATCATCCTTATCAAATTGAGTAATGGTTAATCCATCGGCAGAAGGTTGAAGGGGGGTGATTTGGTTTAGAGGAACAGAAGCTATAACTACCCCGCCCAGATGGGTTCCTAAAAATCTGGGGAGTCCTGCGGCCTGGCTGCAGAATTCAAATAACTGCCGGTATTTTTGCCAGTCCAGGCTGCTTTTTTTAAGTTCCGGCAGCTTTTCAATTATGTCTGAAATCCTGTCTGCATAAATGTGGGGCAGGAGTTTAGCTGCCTGGTCAAGTTCTGCCGGCGGGACTTCCAGAGCTTTGCCTATGTCCCTTACAGCGGCCCGTGCCTTGAAAGTATTATAAGTACAGACGCTGGCTACTTTATCCTTGCCATACCTTTTAATGAGATAATCAATCATTTTATCCCGGTGGCGGGCATCAAAGTCAATGTCAATGTCAGGTTTTTCGGCCCTTTCCAAACTCATGAACCTTTCAAAAAGAAGCCCCCGGGCAATTGGGTCAACTTCTGTTATCCCAAGTGAAAAGGCAACGACGGAATCAGCAGCCGAACCCCTGCCGGCATACCTGATGCCTCTTTCGGCTGCATGCCTGACCAAGTCCCACACAAGCAAAAAATAATCTTGGAAACCAAGCCTGATGATGATATCCATTTCATGCTCCAGGCGTTCTTTTATGGTCTGGGTCAATTTTGGGTACCGCCTTGCTGCTCCTTGATAAACAATTTTCTTGAAAAAAGCAGCAGAACTAGTTCCTGGTGGAGTAGTAAACAATGGGAAAAGTCTATTTTCCCTGGGCAGAGATGGCCGGCACCTCTGGGCTATTTCCCATGAATTATTTAGGGCCAGGGGGTAGGCTTTAAAAAGGCTTTTCATTTCTTCAAAACTCTTCAGGTAATTTTCCCCGTTTAGATGCCTTTCAACGTGAATCTGGTTTAAAGTGGTATTAGTTCTTATGCAGGTCAGGATATCATGCAAGAAAAAGTTATCTTTGCCCAGGTAGTGAACATTGTTTGCAGCTGCTGTATTTATCTTAAGATGTTCTGCCAGCTGGTTGAGGTAATTATTTAATCTTTTATTTCCGGGATGGAGGAGATTTTGCATTTCCAAGTAAAAATTCTTTTGGCCGAAGATATGGAGGTATCTTGCAGCAGCTTGAAGGGCTTCGGAATATTTGCCCTTTAAAAGCAGCCCCGGAATTTCCCCCCTATAACAACCTGAGAGTGCAATGATATTATCCCGATAGTTCTCTAAGGTGGAAAAAGAGGCAAGAGGGTTATATCTCCCTCCCTTTTTATAGCTTTCTGTAAGGATACGGCATAGATTATTGTACCCTTTTGTGTTTTCTGCTAAAAGGGTCAGGTGGTGGTTATTCTCCAGGGTGATTTCGCAGCCGAGGATGGGTTTTATGTTGATTTTTTCGGCAAAGCTCTGAAATCTTACCGCTCCGCAGAGATTGTTGTGGTCAGTGAGGGCCAGGGCAGGCATTTCCAAGGAAGCTGCTTTTTGCAGCAGTTCTTCCGGGGAATTGCAGCCGTCTAAAAAAGAAAAGTATGAGTGGCAGTGCAGGTGAGTAAAATGTTTCACTGTTAAATTGCACCTCCTGCATCTATTATACAGAACATGTGTTTGTGCAGGCAACTAAAAGTAACATGAATCCAAAAAATACATGCCAATAGTCTTAGGATGGTGGAAACTATATTTATCATTTGACTGGTTGCTATGCGTCCAACATCGACTAACATTATTTTCCCGCAAGGGCACGGATAAGCGGGTTCAACGGGTGCGGAAATTTGGGGCTAGGCTGAAGCGTGCCGCGCCACATCCCCCAGCCCAAGACCAGCGGGACCCGGCTCGCCCAAGCCTAAGATTTGCATATTACATATTGCAAATAAATGAACCGATTTACACTAAGGACAAAAGCCAAGGTTAATATTCAATGGCTTCTATTTTGTCTTGTACATAATAAATATAGGAAAAATCAGCTCCTCGCAAAGCCTGGCTATCTAACAAATGAAAGTAAGAACTGGAGGTTCTCTTAACCCTGTATATGTAAGAATGTATATTCATTTTAAGCAATTCAAAGTAATTATTTCAATAATATTTAAGAGTGATATCTTCGACAAATTGACTTTTTCTACAGTCTCAACAGCGTGTTCCCAAAATCTGAGAGAATATGGATGTAGTAACCAGACTTCGGAAACACACGGGACGTTAGATGAAAACGGTTGTAGTGTGCGTTTGAAGCGATAGGTGAATAAATTATATTGAATATACGGTTCCATATATGGTATCATAAATATGGAGGTAGAAAAGTGACTAAGGCAGCAAATTATTTGCTGATATAGAGAATAATCCTAAGGACGTGAGGTTTGAAGATCTGGATAAGGTTTTGATTTTATGGCTTTAATCGTAGGAATCCTAAAGGTGGATTGGATCTAGTCACTATACTTACTTTCATTCAAAACTTCCTGATATTTTGACTATTCCAAAGAATAAACCTATTAAGGCTGTGTATGTTAAGAAAGCTATCATAGCAATTGACAAACTTGAAAGGGGCGAAGAATGATGGCTAAAGATCTGGACTATTATGCAAGTTTAGAATATGAGATAAGGTTAAGAAAGCTAACTGAAGAAGATGGAAGTGGTTGGTTTCTTGAGATTCCATTGCTACCAGGATGTATGGCTGACGGGGATACAGTTGAGGAAGCGTTAGCAAACTTAAATGATGCAAAGAAAAATTGGATAGAAACTGCTCTAGAGCTGGGGAGAATAATTCCTGAACCAAATGCTGAGGACTTTTCAGGTCAGTTAAGGGTTAGAATGCCAAAATCTTTACATCGTACACTTTCACAAATGGCAAAAGAAGAAAATGTTAGTTTAAATCAACTTATTATTTATCATTTGTCAAAAGGAATAGGTCAGAAACTGTAGCCGACTTTATCTAACAGAGGGTTTGCCACATCGGGGAGAACTATGAAAGTAACAATTCGATATCGCAAACCCTCAGAACGTTAGACGAAACGGCTAGTTAGGATTAGCAAGAGTTACATCAAACAAATCTTCAAAGACATTATGGACAGGTATCGCAGTACTTACCCGTACTTTGGTTGAATAAACCGGACAGGTGAATAGTAATAATTTCTAACGAGACTGGTTATCCTATAACAAGTACTTGTAGCAAAGGATGGTTAACCATGATTAATTTGATAAAACTACTCAACAAACACAAACCGCAACTGAGAGAGTTTGACCCCACCACAGTACAGAGGATAAAAGAAGGTATGTATTTGGTAAAAATTATCAGTGAAACCCAAGTAACTGCTCGTAAATGTGATTACTACGCTGGAAACTGTGTAGACCAGCAAGTCGCAGATGTGTTTAGGCAAGAAAGCAAAAAACTTGTAAAAGCGGCACACGCTTTACAGGAATATTATGAAAGTATGACCAAGGAGTGAATTTACACAATGAAATTTTCGGATATGGATATGCTACAGGACTATGAAAAAGATGCTCGTATGGCAGTTATAGCCTACTCCCTTATCCAAACTGAAATTTTTGACGAAGCCTTACGTAAGCTCGTTGCGACTGTGGCAAGTGAGGCAGCGAAGTCTCAAAAAATATTTACTGACTTGATTTTAGCCAGAGGAGACCGACCATAAAAGTAAAAAGTAAACACAGTAAAGACGGCTGGACTAAGCCGTCTTTCCGTGTCATCTGGAACTGTGAACCTGCTCGAGGGAGAAGAGAGTTACCTTGAGCGCGGTTGGAAAATTTACGGAAACATTTTAATTCTATAGCGGCGCTTACATCGTCAAAGCGACAAGTTATAATCGAGGAATATTATCTTCGGTCATTTCTTCCCTCCAAATAAGCTTTATTCATCTTCCTCTTCTTCACCGGGATAGGGTAATAACGCTAAATCTCGAAGATACTTGATAGTTGCCCACCGGACTACGCCGGCGATATTCCTGGCTGTCTGGTTAGCCGCTGCTTAGAAGGCATGCTATCAATACCATCTAATTCCGGAATAGAGTTTAGTGGCTGCCAGTAGGAGTAAGAATGAGGTCTTAAAAAGTTGTAATAGGCTACAAACAAGGCCGCATGAGTATTAGAGCCCTCACCACTACCATAGCCATTAGTAACCTAATAATAGTATAATAATGGTAGAACAAGAAAAACAAGAAAAGGGGACCAGAACCCTTTAAGCATGGAAAACTAAAAGTGGGAGGGGGAAGCAAAATGCCGGATGATACTACAATTATATTATACTGTATATTATACTGGAGCAACATTTGATATAAATAATGGATGTTATCTGAGGTAAGGAAAAAGAACAGATTTTGTTGGAGGAATAGTTTTGGCAAGGCTACCAAGTAAAGAAACTAAAGGGAAGTATGTTCAGGATACGTTTAATTCCATAGCCAGGAATTATGATCTAATGAATACTATTATGACACTGGGGCTTGATAGATCTTGGAGAAGGTTAACAGTAAAACGGTCTAAATTGGGTGCTGGTGGAAAAGGATTAGATATTTGCTGTGGGACAGGGATGCTAACAATGGAGCAAGCACGCGCCGCGGGTCCTAAAGGAGAAATAGTTGGACTTGATTTTTCTGAAAACATGTTGGCAGTTGCTGAAAAAAATGTAATACGTTTTAATCTTCAGGATACAATAACTTTCGTGCAGGGGGATGCCATGAATCTTCCCTTTGAGAACGACAAATTTGACTGCGCTACAGTTGGTTGGGGGTTGCGTAATGTTCCTGACATTTTAACAGTAGTTCGGGAAATGGTTCGAGTGGTTAAGCCGGGAGGAAAAGTGGTGTCACTTGATATGGCCCAGCCAACACTGCCGGTTTTTAAACAGATCTATTGGTTATGCTTCCAAAAGGTTATTCCTGCCCTGGGCAAAGTCTTTTCAGGCAACAAAAAAGCCTATAATTATCTACACGATTCGGCAAGAGATTTTATTAATCAAAAGGAATTAGCCATGATATTTAGTGAGGCAGGATTGGTTGATGTAGGATACAAAAATTTGCTCGCAGGTGTAGTTGCTATAGTAGATGGGCGTAAACCAGGTTAATTATTGGCAATTGAGGCGCTTGTATAATTAGTAGATGTTTTTGCGAACGAATGGGGCGCTTTTGTGAAAAAAAGCAGCAAAAAGACAATAACAGGTGATTTTATCTCGAAATATGAAAACATTTTTAGCTGTCCAATATGTGCCGGTCAGATGTGGATGGTTAACTTAAAGAGTTTAATCTGTACCAATAATCATTGTTATGATGTGTCTAAACATGGATATGTGAATTTTTTGTCCCATACTGTTAAAACAAAATATGATAAGCAAATGTAGATGGAAGAATATATCTGGAAAGACACTTATGGGATGGCAATCTGTAATTAGAAAGTTCTGGAGCTCATCAAAAAATGAAAGAGACCCTGAGAGGTTTTTTATAGAGATGAAAAGGATAAAATCGTTAACTAATTAGGACTGTATATTAACGACTTAAAGCATCTTTTCCATATCTGGCAATTACCCAGGCTGCAATTATACCCAAGAGTAAATGAGATAATATATATACAATATTTGCACTGACTGTATTTGGGTCTATTTTGCTAATATTAAATTGTGTTGCCGGTATGTATATTAGTAGCCATGCTGCTGAACCAATGATTAGCCCTTTTAAAACATATTGTTTTGTGCTTGTGTAATATATAAAAAATACAATGATTATGCCTAAAATACTAGCTATTGTATAATCAGCATAAATACCAATAATTATGTTAGGGATTTTATCATGGTTTTCCAATGGCAAAACAAAAGTAGTTGCGAGGTGCCACAATGGGTGAATTGTATGGTCAATCCAACAAGCAATATTTTCCAAGATATTTTTAACAGTATTGCTAATAATCCCAGCGAATACACCAAGGGTAACTTTATCATCAAATTTATACATATGAACCCCTAATTGTTTTAGTTTTATTGTTGGTTAGATTAGCAAATTTTATACAACAGGATTATATTTAGAAATCTGATTGTAGAAAAAGGCCAGAGGCTGAAAGTAGCGCTTACTATTGCCATACTGACATTGCCATGGACATTTTTGTTGCCAACCAAGTGGTTTTATAAGGGGTTTTAGTTATTTGACTTTATATGACAATGTTTTTTTGTATTTGAAGTAAAAAAGGAGCAGTGTTATACTGGGATAAGTGAGAGACGTCTGCAAAGGCGAAACAGGTGATTATGGTGATTAGAAGGTGTGCCTGGTGGACATAAATACTTTGGTGTTTGGTGCGTTAGCAGCTATTTTGTCAGGTGCTACCCAGGCCCTTACGGGTTTTGGATTTGTAATGGTCTCAATGCCATTATTGATTTTAGTATTTGATCCCAAGACTGCTGTTGGCTTGAGTTTGATACTTTCCTTTTCTTCAATAGTAGTTTTAATGTATACAGTTAAAAAAGACACCAACTGGCAATTGGTTAAGAGAATTTTTGGCGGCGCTGTTATTGGACTGCCCGTGGGATTGTTGGTTTTTTCACAGATTAATGTATTATACCTTAAAATATATGCAAGTCTTGTCATTTTGCTTATGAGCCTCTTAAGCCTAAAAAACTACAACTTTAAATATGACCAGGATAAAGCTGAAAAATTGATAGTTCCTACAGGGATCATATCGGGCTTTCTATCAGGAAGTGTGGGCATGTCGGGACCTCCCGTAGCTCTTTTTTTGAGCAGTTTGGATATAAAAAAAGAAGAGTTTCGTGCGACTACCCTGGCATTTTTTTTATTGATTCACCCCTCAAGTTTTATTTCTATGTTTGCTTTAGGTTCATTGCCTTTACAAACTGCTAAAATTGCCTTGTATCTTATTCCTTTTGCTTTTATAGGAATGTCCATGGGCCGTAAATTATTTAACTATGTATCAAATACCCTTTTTAAAAAGATAGTCCTTGTCTTACTTATTTTTGCAGCGGGATATTCCCTGGTAACAAGCCTTATTTAATAATATTGACAGTAAGAGTTATGCAGAAAGGAAAGGATTATTTAATGAAAAAGTGGGATGTTGTGGTTGTTGGTGCAGGCATGATAGGGTTGGCTGCTGCTTATGAACTTGTGAAAAAAGGAGCTAAGACCGCACTTCTTGATGCCGGCGGTCTGGGCAGCGGGGCTTCTGCAGCTAACATGGGATTAGTAATCAGTACAGATGCAGAACCTGGGTTAATTTCAAAACTTACTTCTAAAAGTTTAGAACTCTTAGAGAGGTTGAGTTTAGAGTTAGAGTACGATTTAAATTACCGTGAAAAGAGTTTTATAGATATCCTGTACAGTAAAGAGGACCTTTTGCGAGGAGAAAAAATGGCTGCAGGTTTAAAAGCTAAAGGCTTTGAGTGCCGCCTGCTTACACCTAGGGAACTGCAGGGGATGGAACCGGGTACAACTTTCCCCGATGCCTTAGGTGGGTTATATACCAAGCAGGGTTCAATAGATCCCTTTAGTTTGCTGTATGGTTATTATCAAGCTGCCAGGAAAAAAGATTTGGATTGGTTTCCCTATACCAAGGTAATAGGTTTTGAAACAAGCGGCGCCAAGGTGACTGGGGTATGCACCCGGCAGATGAGCTTTCACGCAGACACAGTGGTTTTGGCCGCCGGGGCATGGACCAGGGAGCTAGCTGCTCTGCTTGGTTATGATCTGCCCCAGTATTATATCCACGGTGAGTGCATGGTTACAGAAGTAATGCCTCCAATTCTCAATAGCTGCGTGGGGCTGCCGGTTAACAGGGTAGAATTTGAAGACAGCGTTTCTTGCCTTGCAGCCAAAAATGGTTGGGAAAATTTAGGTTTGATGGATGAGTGTGATCTGGTTGTGGTACAGGTGCATAATGGCAACTTAATCATTGGCCAAAAAACTTATGTGCATCCTGAATTTAAAGGGGATACAACTTATACCGGGATGGCTGAAATGGCTAAGAAAGCAGTCAGGGTTTTACCTGATTTGTCCTATGTCTCTGTCATCAGATCATGGGTCAGTCCTGTACCTTTTACTCCCGACCATCAGCCATTTTTAGGGCCTTTAGGCAGATATGAAAATTTAATTGTGTCTTCAGGATATAAAAGCACTATTATTTTAACCCCTCTAGCAGGAAAACTTGTAAGCCGGATGGCTTTAGGGGAAAGCCTCGATTATGCTCTGGAGGAATTCTATCCTGGCAGATTTACTGAAAAGGAGCTTGAAGCTTAATGGATGACAAAATTATTGTATGCCGCTGTGAAGAGGTTACTTCAGGTGAAATCAAAGAAGCTATAAAAAATGGTCTTTTAAGTCCTGGTGAGATTCGCAAATTTACCAGGGCAGGCATGGGGCTTTGCCAGGGCAGGACCTGCCGGAGCCTTTTAATGCGTATTATCAAAGAGCAAACCAGGGGACAAGCAGGCAAAGATCTAAAACCTGACAATATTAAAAGCAGGCCGCCTGTGCAGCCTGTAAGCTTGTCGGATCTTGCTAATATTAATATTGAGGAATAAAACATTTAAATCTTTTCTAATTAATCATAGATTTTAATCATAGGTCCGGTAAAGAACCCATCTCTTTTTTTTAAGGTCATAATAAATTTCCCATAAGCCTTTATCCTGGGTTTCCAGACGGTAAAAGACTTTTTCCCCTTCCCCTGTCCACCAGGAGCCGGTATCCTTCCACTTATCCACTACCTGGGCTATTTTGTAGTTTTGTCCCCGCCAGGTAAAGGTTATAGGTGTTCCTGTCTTTTCCGTGACCATAAGGGGTATTTCCCAAATTTTAGTCATTTTCAGCACCTCTTTTGTCTGCAAATATCAAAGGAGGAAAGGATTTGTTCCCTACGGCTTACAGTAGGACATGGTGAAACTAGTTTTGAGCCTTTGATTTTTTCAAGAGATTGTCCTTGAAGGGGCGTCATATCTTCTAAATTAAGCTGTTTGGCAGCCGTCTTGCTGTATTCTTTTACGAACAGGCAAAGTTCTGAAAGGGGAATATATTGCCCCTTAAAGGTTTTTTGGAAAAAATCAAGGCAAAAACTGTGAAAAAATTCCATGTTCCTTTTAGGATTTACAAATCGTTTTTTCATGCTAAGGGCAGATCCTGTAATTAAAGTGGCCTGCAAATGAAGAGATAAGCAGCCGTTATTTTTGATTTTAAGCGCTCCCTCGAGTTCCTTGCAAATTTCTTTAATATACTCTGACAGTTCTTCAAGATTGTTGTGTGGAGGAAACTGCTTTGAGACCCGTAGAGAACCTTGTGGAAATACAGGAATATAGGGGATTATACCCCTGCTTAAAAAATATAGCATTTTTGCTTCAGGTCCTAATAGTGCTTCCAGGTCTGCCAGGGAAATATTAACTGCTTCCTGTAGATTACTTATTCCTACCCGGTCTAAGGTATCCAAGGTTTTAGGCTGCAAAAAACACCCCAGGTCCTGTATGGATACTTGCTGGTAAAAGGGTGTTGTGGTTTTGTCGGTTATCCAGGAAATACATCCCCAGGGTGTTAATTTTCGTGTTAGCATTGGATACTGCGGTAAAATCAATGCAGCCAGTTTGGCATCCAGTTTGTTATAGGCTAACCCGAAAAATAACTGTTTGTAAGAAAGAAGTTCTAGTTTTTTGAGTTTTGAGGCTGCTTCACGAAAGCCCGTATTACCCATATCAATAAAGAATTCATTTGCGTTTATTTGCTCAACTGCCGGCGATAAAGTATAGCATGTGTCAATAAAGTCCAGTACTATTTCAGATTTTTCCAGTTTGGCAAAAATAATTAATGGCATATTTAAAAAGACCACCTCCAAACAAACATGTGTTCGTGTAAATATATTATAGAGGTGGGGATTTTTAGTGTCAATCTGTCTTTTAAATATTTTACTTTTCTTGCAGCAGGAATAGTTTAGTAAAACCTAGAAGTATATATAGAACTTGTTTTCACAATCTGGTTAAGGTATTAAACTAGGGAGGACCAGCAATGTTGTTGGCAAAGGATTATATGGAAAAGAGCTTTTTGACTCTTGCGCCGAAAAATACACTTCTATGGGCGCTAAAACAGTTTAGGACCAACAGGGTAAGATATATTCCCGTTGTAGAAAATGGGAATTTTGTAGGTCTACTAGTTGAAAGGGACTTAAGAGATTTACTCCCTTCAGTGGTTGAAGAAAACGATATAGAACTATTAAACCAAACTTGCGTTTATTCAGTAATGCAGGATAAAGTTATTTCTATTTCTGAAGATACCACTATATTGGAAGCTGCGCAAATAATGCGCAACAATAAGATAGGTTGTCTTCCTGTATTGAAAGGTCAAAAAATTTTAGGAATGCTTACCGAAAATCATGCCATTAAGGGGCTGGTAGTTATGCTTGAAAAATATCAAGCCCCTAAAGAATAATAAATAACGGTGAAAGTAAGCATAATAAGTAATAACTTATTATGAGGGAGGCTTTCTAAGTGGTACATTTTCAACCCGAAAATGCCAGTACTAGTTTTAAGTGTGCCAATTGTGGAACCATGTTTGCTGTTGTGGAACATAACGAAAGTGAGTGCCCTTCTTGCGGCTTTAAATGTACAGAGAACAAGTGTAAGATTGTAGATGCTTCTGATGAGGGTTACTAATTTTGTAATCCTCATCATTTTTACAGGCATGATATTTGTTTAAAAAAAAAGAGGAAAAGTCGAAATGTATAACGAATATATTAACAACTCATGATATGTGTGAAAATTTTCGCAATTTTTTTAAGGGGGAGCTTCCAATAATGAAACCTAATTCAATAGAAAATCCTCTATTCTATGAAGCTGAGGTCTTAACCAGAACTAGAGAGACGGGGGACACATTTACCTATTGCTTTTCTTTTGTGGAAAAATCGGTTCAAAAAAGTTTTCGATTTCTTCCAGGGCAATTTCACCTGCTTGATATACCAACTTTAGGTGTGTATGCCAGCGTTATAACTTCCAATCCAAGTGAGGGAAACTTTTTTGAGCATACCTTTCAATTCAACTCACGAAAAGGTTCTGAATACCGTATAGTTGAAAAGTTGATGGAGGGTACTCTGGTTAAGGTGGCTGGTCCCTTTGGCCGTGGATGGACATCAATAGACATGGGAGGTAAAAACATTCTCATGATTGCAAGTGGGTTAGGCTTAAGAAGTCTAAAACCCATGATAAATTATATTGCCCAAAATAGAGTACTATTTGATAAAGTGGAAGTTCTTTACAGTGTGAAGACCCCTAAAGATTTTCTATATATGGATGAATATGAGAGCTGGGACAACGCTAATATTGACATGATGATCAGTGTGGAAAATATCCCTCAAAACTTTTCCTGGAATAACAGGAAAGGTATGATTGTAGGACTTCTTAAGGATATGAAAAGTAATCCTAATAATACAATTGTATTAATGTCAGGGCCGGAAATGACTCTTAAGTATGCAGTGTATTTTTTAGAGAAACAGCATTATCAACCTGAACAAGTTTACGTCTCCTTGGATTACCTGTTAAATTCAGGCGAAGGGAAAATTTATGCAGGACCTATCTTTAATCTTTCTGATATAAAAATGTTCTACTAAGGAAAGGGGACACACCAAACAAGGTTACTTCGGAGGAATGTCCCCAAACTTATGGAAAGGGGACACACCTCCTACAGGAGGCATGATACAGGAGACAGGAAGCAGGATTTACTCTTGCCTCATGCTTCATGCTTCTTGCCTCTTGAATGGAGGAATGTCCCCAAACTTATGGAAAGGGGACACACCTCCTACAGGAGGCATGATACAGGAGACAGGAAGCAGGATTTACTCTTGCCTCATGCTTCATGCTTCTTGCCTCTTGAATGGAGGAATGTCCCCAAACTTATGGATAAAAAAGTTCATAATGGCATACAATAAGGTAAATTATTTAATGTATTTGAGGAATATGCCGTGGAACCTGTTTGTCCTGTGTGCAATGGGTTTAGGTCCATAAGAGAGATTTTTTGTCCCTATTGCGGAACGTTAATGGAAGATAAGGGTAAATTGGATAATTTTTTGGGCTCCTATAGTCCCTATGAAGAGGGGCCATTGTTAACTTCTTCTGATGCCCTGCAGTCATGTTTTCATTTGATTGCCTGTTCAAAATGCGGCTGTGATTGTCGTATGCCCATTCCCTTGGTTAAGTTTTAAACATTTTAAGTCAAGAAGTCTCCATCTTCTAAACTGAAAGGTGATATGTGAGTAATCACTAGTTAGGGTTCATAGGAGACTATTTTTATTCCATCCCTTTCTCTTTGTCTTGAATCCCAGTAAACCAGGTCTCTGATCAGTTGATTCTTGATTAACATCTGCCATCCTTTTTTTAGTCCCCCTGTAAAGTTAGGATTTAGAGGCATCCTTTGGGATATAAGTGGGCAGGTGTAGGGAGTTTCCAATATTTCCCATATTAATAAAAGTTTTCCGTCATTGGTCAGATGGGGAGCTAGCGGAAAGGTCCTGCACTGGATGGGGCGTTTGCTTCTTGGGCAGGGCTTTATACATCTGGCTAGTATACAGGTTGTTTCCAGCTAGGAGGAAAATCATAATTTTTAGGGTTGTGAAGTTCCCATATGAGCCAATCCTTGTCTGCCTCTTCAAATATTAATTCTTCGCCTGGCAGCAAATATATACCCATATCATCATGATGCGGTTGACAGCATGTTTCTTTGCATAAAGTGCCACAATTACCTGGTATTGGTCCAGGCTCCAGGAGTTTATAGATTTTTTTGTAATCCTCAACTGTAATCCTCAAGGTATCACCATCTTATAGGGGTCGCAATATGAATGCTGTTATGGATATTATACTACAATATATAATTTATATTGGGTATCCAGGTATTTTTCTGGCCATGTTTTTAGAAGGACTCTCTATACCTTTTCCAGGAGCCTATTTCGTAATTTTTGTCGGGATTTTGGTGGGAAGCGGACTGCTTAATTTTTGGACAACCCTGGCAGCAGGTGTTTTAGGTTTTACTCTTGGCTCCATGGGTCCCTTTTTTCTAACCTTTTTATGGGGCAGAAAAATCTTAGCTCTCTTAAAAAGGTGGAACAAGGGATATTCCAAAAAGTTGCTTTTTGGCAAAAAGTTATTTCGCAAATATGGTCCATCTGTGGTTGTTTTCAGCCGGCCCCTGTTATGTGGTAAGTATACCTCATACTTTGCAGGAATGGCCAAAATGTATCCCATTCAATATTTTTGTTGCACATTGCTAGGGGCTTACTTGTGGTGTGGAGGCCTCTTGCATGTGGGAATGTTTTTTAAAAAGAGTTGGCAGGGATATTATAGTATTTCTTCTGTAGCTATTCCTGGCATTTTCCTGGTGTTCTTGATATATTTTGTATATACAAAACTATACCGGAGAAAGTTTATTTAGGGGTCATTTTGATGATTGATAGTAATAAGGTCTTGAAGTATTGTAAAGACTTAGGATTTGATCTGATTGGCACAGTCCATGCTCATGCCTTAAAAGCCAGGCTGCCTGCTCTGCAAAAAAGGCGTGAGTTAGGTTATTGTACTCCCTTTGAAAATGCCGATGTTGATTTAAGAGTTGCTCCTGAAAGGATTCTGCCCGGAGTAAAGTCTATCTTAGTTCTAGGTATAGGCTATGCTTATAAACAATTACCTTTACAGAAAGGGCCGCTCTTTAAAGCCAGAGTAGCTAAATATGGCAGGGGGATGGATTATCACAAGGTTTTAAAGACGCAGATGCAAAAGGTCGTGGAATATTTGCATGAAGAGGCTGGGGACTTTGAATATAAAATCCTGGTAGACAGCAGTCCTCTATTGGAAAGATTTTTAGCTGAACTCACAGGCCAGGGATGGATTGGGCAGAACACCTGTTTTTATTCAAAGACCACCGGTTCATGGATTTTTCTGGGAGAAATTTTATTAACCCTTGATTTAGAAGTTGGCAGAATGGTTCTCCCAGATGGCAGGTGTTTGGAATGCAGCCGATGTATTAAAGCATGTCCAACAGGAGCTCTCAAGGGAAATTATATAATGGATGCCAATAGATGCCTGGCATATATCACCCAGGCTAAAGAGACAATTCCTAGACAATATCGAAAATTAATCGGATCAAACATTATGGGATGTGATATTTGCCAGGACGTATGTCCCAACAATAAAGGAATATTGGAGAAGATCGCAGGAGAGCTTAAGCCGCTGCCACATCTATCAGAAGTTGATCTATCTGAAATTCTTTTAATGAGTAACGCTGAATATAAAGAAAAGTATGGGGCTGCAGCCTATAGCTGGTGCGGCAAAAAAGTTTTACAGCGCAACTGCCTGGTTGCCTTAGGAAACCTGAAGGCACGGGAAGCAGTTCCACTAATCGCCTCTTTTCTAGAAAGTCCTAACAGGGAACTTAGGCTGCATGCTGCTTGGGCCCTGGGTGAGATTGGTGGAGATTTAAGCGAGGGCTCTTTAAAAAATAGACTTAAAGTAGAGGAAGATCCCCTTGTGATTTTGGAGATACAGGCAGCCTTGGTTAACCTGCATAATTTGGATAAAATTAAGGGATAAATGCCACACTACATAAAGGATGTAAAAAGGAAAGGGAACACACCTCCTACAGGAGGCATGATGCAGGAGACAGGAAGCAGGAGTTACTCTTGCCTCTTGCCTCTTGAATGGAGGAATGTCCCCCAAACTTAAGGAGCATGGCAATATGCGCATTTATTTAAAAATTTTTGTGGCTGTGCTGTTAATAATCCCTTTTATTTTTTTAATCAGCTGCAACCAGCAGCCACAGCAAAAGCCGAAACTCCCTGAAGGTCGTGTGGGAGTGGTCATGACTTTGATAGAAGAAGAAATAGCCCAGGTTATGCGTAAGACCATGGAAGAGGAAGCGAAAAAACAAAATATCCAATTTATATGGTTTGACCCTGCTCCTACCATGCAGGACTTGCAGTCCAGGGTGGATGAAATGATGGGCGAAAAGTTGGATGCAGCCATTATCCAATTTGGTCTGGAAAAGGAGAACAGAGAGATAGCTACTCAAATAATGGAAGCAGGGATTAAACTAATATCCCTGGGAACCATGCCAGATGATGTGCCCTTGGATGGGCATATCGCCCCGGATTTTTACCGGGCTGGTCAGCTACAGGGTAGATATATAAAAAATGCTGTTCAGAATCAAGAAGGAAGAGTAATGATTTATTCATTTGATACAGGTGAAGAAGCCTTTACTGCCATGATTGATGGGGCTTCCACTGAATTAGATAGGGCGCAGGTGCCCCATAAAGTGCAGCTCCTTCCTGCTGATGATATTAAAGGAGCAGCGGATTTTATTGCCAGGGAGGTCAGTCAAGATTTAAGCATCATAGGTGCTGTATTGCCTTCTAGTGAGTTAGCCTTAAAGGCGGTAGCTGCATTAGATACGGTAGGCAGGGATCCCCAGGTGGTAACCGTTGGTTTGGGGGCTGTTAAGCAAGCCGTAGAAGCTATAGAACAGGGTTTACATGATGCTGAGGTTGACTACATGCCTCAAACCCTGGCCAGGGAAGCAATAAATGCCGCAGCCCAGCTGATTAAAGAAGATATGTGGGAAAGCGATGAAATCATAGCAAATGGCAATTTTGATGTTCCAGCAAAGTTTGTTCCGGTGAGGCTCATCACCCAGCAGAATACCTTTCTTTTAAAAGAACGTTTTAAACTTATAGAAAAACAGGGCGGGGGTTCTAGCCAGGGCAGTTCTCCTCAAGGGGGGTCTGGTCAACAAAGCGGTGGGGGAGCTATGGTATTAATTATAGAAACTAAGCAGGGGCAGACCATGCAGGTGGAGATACCCAAACCCATCGCCAGCTTACAAATTGCACCTAAAGAGCAAGGTGGCGGTGGTGGTCAAGGTGGGGGTGGTGGCCAAAGCGGTGGTGGTCAAGGTGGCGGCGGCCAGGGTGGTGGTGGAGGTAGTCCCCAAGGGCCTCTTCAATTAAGCATTGAAACTGAGGAAGGTCAAAAAATTGAAATGGAAGTGCTGGGTGAGATTGCATCTCTGCAGCTTCAAAAAGCCAAAGAATAAAGGCAGGTATCTTTACCCGCCTTTATTTAGTCTGTTAACATTTTGAAGCTTTCAGGCCTTTCAACAAAGACATCATAGATGGATTTGTTCTTAACCTCTGCTACAGCCTGTTCAAAGTTAGGAGCAGCTTTGATTTTTAAGCCAACTGAATTTTTGTAAGAGGGATTTTTCACCCAATCGCCTTTTCCTTTTTCGCTTTCTATGTAGTAATAAGCAGCTCCTGATTTTTCTAGAAAGGGGTCGTAAAGGGATTGGAAGCATGTGGCAATCAGGTTTGCCACCACCAAAAATTGTTCACCTGTATTAATGGTTATATGACCGTAGTTTGGCGGAATAAAAACCTTATCGTCTTTTTTGGCTTCTACGGCAATTACTTCCTCAACCTCATTATTCCGTCCATTGCGCTGTAAGAGAAAAATTGCTTCCCCTGATAATACTTCATAATACTCAGGATAGGTTTCCTTACAGGTGTTTTTTAACGGGTGAAAGTGTCCAATGGTTTTAATATACTCTTTTCCTACTTTTCCATGGTGCAATACCGTAATATCATACCGCAAATTATATTCTTTAAATAAGTCTTCATCTACTTTTTTGTATATGTTTCTATAGATATAGTATAAAGGCTTGTCATAGGGTTTGGCTGAATGATACAGCACCGGTAGTGCATCTTTAATTGTTCGCATTTCAGGTTCGCTAGGATGAATTATTCCTTCGGCAAAGGCAAGTTGTCCCTTTTCCGTCAGAATAAAATCGGTACCCCATATCATAGAAACTGCCTCCTTGGCAACCTGTATATTTAAAATAATTATATATTATCTTACTAGAAATTACAAAGCAAAACTATAAAATAACCAGCCCCGCGCCAATGGGCTGGTTATACACATGGTTTTTGCGACATCTGCTAAGGACTACATTTTTATCATATTAGTGCTGCAGCATTCTTGTTCGATTGGTGAAGAGTTTCCACATTCCTTACAGTAGAAGTTTCCTTGTCTGATTGTTGCTTTGCCGCAGCAGTAGTCTGGGAGTCTTGAGGTTTTACCGCATTGACTGCATACGTATGCCAATCTTGTTCACCTCCGCAAATTCTAAAAACGTATTGTCTATAAAATACCCAATTTTTGCTAAAATTATTTAACTAAGTACAAAAGAATCTCAAAAACTTTAAAATTCTTTAAACTAGAGAGTTTACATATATTTAATACATAGATAAACTGCATTAAACAAACAGACTGTGGAGGGGATTATGAAGCTTTTAGAGGGGTTAAGGAAAGCTCAAGAAAAAGAGCAGCGGTTGAAATGGGAAGGAACTTTTTTTGAATATCTGCAGCTTGTACAGGAAAACCCACAAATAACCAGGCTGGCACAAGCTAGGATTTATGATATGGTTATTTCCCATGGCATAGATGAAAAGGTTGAAGGCACAAGGATATTTAAGTTTTTTATTTCTGATCTGTTTGGCTTGGAGGACACTCTAGAACAACTTGTTGAAGAGTATCTTCATGCTGCTGCAAGAGGTTTAGAAAGTAGACATCGTATACTTGTATTAATGGGTCCTGTTGGCAGTGGCAAATCTACTATCGTTAATTTGTTGAAAAGGGGTATGGAATTGTACACAAAGACCCAAGAGGGCGCTTTGTACGCTATTAAAGGCTGTCCCATGTATGAGGAACCTCTGCATCTTGTGCCTGAGGAACTACGACAGAGCATCCAGAAACAATACGGTGTTCACATAGAAGGGAGTTTATGTCCATGGTGCCGGTTGATGGTTCAGCAAAATTATAATGGGCGTATTGAAGATGTACCTGTAGTGAGGATTGTTTTATCGGAGGCAGAGAGAAGAGGAATTGGTACGTTTAGTCCTTCTGATCCTAAGTCTCAGGACATATCAGAATTAACAGGCAGTATTGACTTTTCCACTATATGCAAATACGGTGCGGAATCAGACCCTAGGGCGTATCGTTTTGATGGAGAATTAAATAAAGCTAACAGGGGCTTAATGGAGTTTCAAGAGATTTTTAAGTTTGATGAAAGATTTCTTTATCATTTATTGAGCCTATCCCAAGAAGGCTGCTTTAAGGTAGGAAAATATGCGCTGATTTCAGCAGATGAGATGGTTATTGGTCATACAAACGAGGTAGAATATAAGAATTTTATCAGCAATCCTAAAAACGAAGCGCTGAAGTCCAGGCTTTTTGTCATTCCTGTTCCTTATACATTAAAAGTATCAGAAGAGGTTAAGATCTATGAGAAATTGATCAGGCAAAGCCATATTGACCTTCATGTTGCGCCCCATACATTATGGGTGGTGGCAGTCTTTTCCATTCTTACTAGATTAAAACCATCCCTTAAACAGGGGGTGACTCTTATTAAAAAAGTCAAGCTATATAATGGGGAGTACGTGGAAGGATTTAGTCAGTCTGATGTTAAAGAATTAAAAAGTGAGTTTCCCCATGAGGGAATGGAGGGTATTGACCCGCGTTTTGTGGTTAATGTGATTTCAACTGTTTTGGCTGCCCATGAGCTTCAGTGTGCAACCGGTCTTGATATGCTGAGTGGGTTAAAAAAAGCTTTGCTTAAACATCCTGGACTAGATAAAGAGCAGGTGGAGAAATACCTTGATTTGTTGTGGATTGCCTGGCAGGCATATGATGAATTAATAAAGAAACAGCTGCAAAGCGCCTTTACTCCTGCCTATGAAGGAATAGCTCATAGTCTTTTTAAAAATTATTTAAATAACATCATGAAATACTATGAGGTTGAGCCTTCCTATCAAGGGGAAACAGACCCTGTTGATGAGGGACTGATGAGGTCCATAGAGGAACATATGGGGGTAAGTGAAAATGCTAAGGGTTTTTTTCGTGAAGAACTCTATCTAAAGTACAGTTCTTTGATTAGAGATGGAAAATACCCAGATTTTGAATCTGCTGGCAGGCTAAAGGAGGCAATAGAACAAAACCTATTTAATAACTTTAAACAAATTATTAGGGTTAGACTGTCATCCTATGATGTTGGGCAGGATTATAACAACCATGCTGCTAATATCAAGGACATATTAATGACCAAGTTTGATTATTGCGAAATCTGTTCAGCAAAGATTTTAGATTACGCAGTTGGATTGCTAAGCGGGTGAAAAGAGCAAAATGTTAATAGTAGGCGCCAAATATAGTTCTTGCCTGACCCAATGAAGATAAATGCATGGGTAATTACTAACATTAACCTGAAATTATAAAGGATTATTTTAATAATCAAAAGGAGGTAATTTTCATGAGTACAGAAAGGCTTTTGGCAGTAGCAAGGGGTCAGGAAAAGGCTGACCTGGTAGTTGTAAATGGCAGCATAGTGAATGTGTACACCGGTGAGATTTACCCGGGGGGTAGCGGTCTGCGGCTTGTTCCGTCTCATATACCTTTTTCGCCGGGTCTTGAGACAAGCGGCGCTATTTTAAAATCCGATACAATTATTGAAGCATTAAAAAGAGAGGATGCGGTGGGGCTTTCAGAAATTGTATCACCATACGTACTCTTTGGCCTGCCTGACCTGGCTAAATCCATGGAAGCGGCAAAGAAAATGAATAAATCCCTGCAAGGACACGCACCAGTGACATATGGAAAGGATTTATCAGCTTATTTGGCTTCAGGGGTTACCACAGATCATGAAGCCATGAAAACTGAGGAAGCTCTGGATAGGGTTAGAAACGGTTGCTATCTGCTGATGAGGGAGAGCCCGGTGGCCCGGAACATGGCGGAATGTGTGAAGGCTGTAACAGAGCATAAAGTGGATCCTTCCATGATAAGTGTAGTTACTGATGACACACATGCGGTAGAACTGGTGGAAGAAGGTCATATGGACTTGAAAGCCGGTGGATTACAACTTGTTTTTGTTTTGCTGGATAATTGTTTTAAGTTCTGCTATTTCTTTTCGAAGGAGCAGCAGTTCTTTTTTATGCTCATCGGAAACTGCTTCCCAGTTGTTTTTATGGTCTTTTGTGATGTCTTCTTTGTCACACTCTAAGAGATTGGCTTGGTGTACATTATTGACAATAACACCCACAAAGAGGTTGATAATTACAAAAGTGCCAATCAGAATGAAACTTACAAAGTAAGCCCATGCCCAGGAAACCTCGGTTATTAATGGCCTCATTACACCACTGGCCCAAGATTCCAAAGTGACTACCTGAAAGAGAGTTAAAAGGGAAAGGTGTAATGATCCAAAGAATTCAGGAGCAGCTTCTGCAAAAAGAATTGTGCCTAATACCCCGAAGATATAAAAAATCAGGCTCATGAGCAGCATGATATTGCCTAGAGATGGAATAGTATTAAGGAGAGCATTGACAAGTTTCTGCAAAGATGGAATTACAGATACTGCTCTTAGAACTCTCAATAATCTTAAAATACGCAGAACTGAAATAAAATGAGCACCTGAAAACAAAAGGCTGCTTGCCACGATGATGAAATCAAAATTATTCCAACCATTTCTAAAAAAGGCATACCAGGGTCTTGTGCCTATAATTCGCAAGGTTAATTCAATAGTAAAAAGCCACAATAATAAACGCTCGGACAAATAAAACCATTGTTTATAAGGTTTATATATAGCAGGGTATGTTTCCAGTCCTATTATTACTGCATTGAGCAAGATAAGCCCTATGACAATATTGAAAAAAAAAGGGTGATTGACAATTGTTTCAATGGAGGAGGTTCTGGTTTTGACAGCTTCTGTTTGCATTAAGAATCACCTCTTACTCTTAAATTTAAATTAATTATCTAAGCTTTTCCAGTTTAACAAAAAATATTTCCTTTTGCAAAATGAAAAAAATTAGTCGCTTAAAAGGGTTTTACATAACAGATAGCAAATAATAAGAAAACCAGTTAATTAACATATCAATGGGTAGGTGATACTAAAAATGTTTGAGAAAATTCTGTTTCCCACAGCAGGTTCAGCCCTTGCGGAAAAAATTGCAGAGGTGATTGTAAAATTAATCAAAGAAAAGCCTGATAGGCAGGTCACCATTTTGAATGTGGTTCAAGGATATCAAGTTCCTGGTGAAGTTGAATTTGAAATGGAAGCAAAGGGTGTGCATTTAGATGACTTTATACAAAAAAATGTTGAAGCATCAATAGGTAAAGCTGTTGAGATTTTTAAGAACAATGGGGTTCCCTATACGGTAGAGATAAAAATGGGGGACCCAGTCAAGAATATTGTTGAGACTGCCAAAAATATGGAGTGTGATTTAGTGGTTATAGGATATCATGGAGAGACAACTTTAACTGATTTTATATTTAAAGGAAACACCATGTCCAGGATCATTGACGAATGTGTGTCTCCAGTAATGGTAATTAAATAGCCTTGTGACAGCAAATAAGCACAGTAATTGATCACTGAAAACTGTTGGGGCAGGTTGGCCTTTTTCACGGGTAACTCCTGCTCTTTATTTTTTTGTTTAAGGGTTAAGAGTACAAGGTTAAACACATACATTTATTTAATAGGAAATGAACCGGTTTGGTTGAGGTGGGCAATATGAGAAGTTGTAAGTTAATTAAAGAGGATTGGAGCCTATATAAAAAAATATTTTTGGATGAGAAAAGGCACAGAGAAAGAGTAATTGCTGCTTTAAAGAAAAACTTGGCTGACATAATCAGTCATGAAAACTTAATACTTGATCGGGATAAAAAAATATTCAGAATTCCTGTCAGAACCCTGCAAGAATTCTATTTTAAATATGATTATGAACAGGAGAAATTTTTTGGCCAAGGGTGTGGCAGCGAGCAAGAAGGGGATATCCTAGACCAAGATGTAAGCTGTAGGAGGCAATTTGTGCAAACAGCTCAAGGTGTTGGTATGTCTCCTGGTATTGATTTTAATGAGATGGAGATATGCATAGAAGATTTGGAAAAGGCTTTACTTGAAGATCTGAGGCTGCCAAATTTCACTGAAAAAGAAAAAAGTAAAACTACTTTTTTATCCCCTGACTTGTCTAATATAGCCAGCAATGGTTCCATGAGCCAAGTAGACAAAAGGAGGACTCTTTTGGAAAGCATTAAAAGAGTCCGTCTAAAGGGTGGCCTTGAATTGGATCATATTTTGCCGGAAGATTTAAGGTATAGGGTGTGGAATGAAAAAGAAGAGGTGGTTTCATCAGCTGTGGTCTTAGCTATGATGGATGTGTCCGGTTCCATGGGGCCCTTTGAAAAATATATAGCCAGGAGTTTTTTTTATTGGATGCTTCGTCTGCTGCGTTTAAATTATTCGGAAGTGGAGATCGTATTCTTGGCGCATCATACCATGGCTAAACGAGTAAATGAAGGTGATTTTTTTTCAAAAGGAGAAAGCGGGGGAACCAGGTGTTCTTCAGTTTACCAACTGGCCTTGGAAATCATTGATAAAGAATATAACCCATCCAAGTATAATGTTTATGCCTTTCATTTTTCCGATGGGGATAATCTCCCTTCTGATAACACAAAATGTCTCGAATTAATGGCTCAGTTGATAGCCAAATGCAGCTTGGTAGGTTATGGAGAAATAATAAATCCTTATTTTAAGAACGGGGTACATTTGGCTGATGTGTATGCTGCTGCATTTAAAAAGAAGCCAGGTTTTTGCAGCATTATAATTAAAGACAGGAGTGGCATTTATGCTGCTTTGAAGGCTTTTTTTCGGGTTAGAGGTGGAAAGTATGAAAGAGCTTGACAAGAGAATAGATATAATTGAAGAGACCGCCAGAAATCTGGGTCTGGATTTTTTCCCTACCTATTTTGAATTATGCTCCCCGCAAGTTATTCATGCTTTTGTATCGTATGGAGTTCCAACCAGGTTCAGACACTGGTCTTTTGGGAAAAGCTTTTTTAAACTACAGTTTAACTATGACTTGAGGATTGAAAGAATCTATGAACTGGTGGTCAATTCGAATCCTTGTTATGCTTATATCATGGAAAATAATTCACTGCTGCTGCAGTCACTGGTTGTTGCCCATGTGTTGGCTCACAGCGATTTTTTCAAAAATAATATTTTTTTTGCTGCTTCAGATCGTCAGATTTTAAATACCATGGCCATACACCAGGAAAGAATTAAACTTTATGAAGAAAAATACGGTTTTGATAAAGTAGAAAAAACCCTTGATGCTGTATTTGCCCTGCGTAATAATATATTGCCATCTATTCAAGGCGACTTGCTGACTTTTTTATGTGTCCACAGTAAAGCATTGGAAGACTGGCAAAGGGATATCATTGCCATATTTAAAAAAGAGCTGGAGTATTTTCTCCCTTTACGGGATACCAAAATAATCAATGAGGGTTGGGCCACTTACTGGCACTCAAAGATTATGAAGAAATTGCCATTAAGTACTGGTGAGCAAATAGAATTTGCCAGGCTGCAGGGGATTTTACTGCAGAACAGCAAATTTGCTTTAAATCCATATGTAATTGGTTTTAAAATGTTTACCCATATTGAAAGCACTTATGGTTGCCATGAAGTCTTTAAAGTGCGTTCAAATGAAAGAGATATATCCCTTTTTAGAAACTACTTGGATGAGGATTTGGCAAAAAAACTGTCATTGTATATGTACGGCCGAAGAGGAGATAGTTGGACTATTATTGAAACTCAATGGCAAAAAGTAAGGGATGGAATTGTGGACAGCTTGATAAATGGGGGTTTCCCTATCATAAAGGCATTAGATAATAACTATCAAAAAACAGGTGGACTCTATTTATTCCACTGCAGAGACAAAAAAGATTTAGATTTGTACTATCTGGAAAATACTTTGAAACATATACATTTTCTTTGGGGTGAAAAGGTCTATCTTGAAACTGTTGTAAAAAAAGAAAAAAAAGTGTTTTCCTATAAAGGTGATTAATTCTCAAAAATAGTTTTAACGCCTAGATTATTCTTTGCTACACAGGATTAATGTTGTATAATGAACCTTAACATACCATGAATTTGTTATACATAGGGATGCATTAAATGATTAGGAGTGATGTCAGTGTCTAATAATATTTCTTTTCGCGAAAATATTTTGCAAATCAAACCTTATGTTCCAGGTAAACCCATAGAGTATGTACAAAGAGAGTTCGGCCTGACAGATGTAATTAAACTTGCTTCCAATGAAAATCCATTGGGGCCTTCACCCAAGGCTATTAAGGCTATGCAAGAGGCTGCAGTCAAAATGAATTTGTATCCCGACGGATATTGTACAGATCTACGTACCATGGTAGCCGAAGAATTAGATGTGCCGGAGAATTATTTGATTTTTGGTAACGGATCAGATGAAGTTATCAGGCTTATTGGTCAAACCTTTATTAGACCAGGGGACGAAATAGTGGTAGCTGATCCAAGCTTTGTCGAGTATGATTTTGTTTGTTATTTGCTTGGTGGTAATTTAATTAAAATTCCAGTGGAAAACTTTACTCATAACTTACGGCAAATGGCCCAGGCCATAACAGATAAGACCAAAATAGTATTTATCTGCAATCCAAACAACCCTACCGGCACTATGGTTACATCCAGTGAGGTGGAAGAATTTTTGAGTAAGGTTCCCGATCATGTTCTGGTAGTGTTTGATGAAGCTTATTATGAGTATGTGGACGATGAGACATATCCTGATAGCCTTGGATATATTAAAAAGGGTAGAAATAATATCATTGCTTTAAGGACTTTTTCCAAAATTCATGGACTTGCCGGTCTGCGGTTAGGTTATGGAATAGCTGTTCCCGAGCTAATCCAACTTATACAGCGAACCAAGGAACCTTTTAATGCCAATTTAATGGCCCAGGTTGCAGCCATGGCAAGCCTCCAGGATAAGGAACACTTGCTCAGAAGCAGGGATACTAACAAAAAGGGTAAAGAGTATTTGTACAAGTCTTTTACTGAAATGGGTTTAGAATATATTCCTACCCAGGGCAATTTTATGATGGTCAACATTTCTAGACACTCTCAAGAGGTTTTTGTAGAAATGCAAAAACGGGGAGTTATTGTCCGTACCGGTGATATTTTCGGTCTTGACAATTTTATAAGAGTCACTATTGGCACACAGGAGCAAAATGAAAGGTTCATCAATGTTTTAAAGGAAATATTAAGAACCTAACCTGAAGGTTAGGTTCTTTAAATATTAGTACTATATGTGAATGTTTGGGTTAGGAGGTTTTTCATGAGAAGAGATCTGGTAGAAGAGCTGAAAAAAATAGTTGGTTTAGAGTACCTTTGTGATAAATATGAGGACAAGTACTGTTATACCTATGATGCATCTTCTATTGCAGGGGGCAAAAATGAAGTGCCCCTGGCAGTTGTCTATCCAGCAAATACCCAAGAGGTTGCCAGAATTCTTAAACTGGCCAATGAATTTAAGGTTCCTGTTATTCCAAGGGGGGCTGGGACAAATGTCAGCGGGGGTTCAGTATCTTTGGCCGGTTCCATAGTGATGGTGCTTACCAGGATGGATAAGATAATATACATTGACCGTAAAAATATGGTAGCAGAATTAGAACCTGGAGTAATAACTGCCGAATTTCAAAGCCAGGTGGAGAATCTGGGTTTGTTTTATCCTCCTGACCCCGCCAGTAGGGCTTTTTCAACGATGGGCGGAAATGTTGCCGAATGTGCCGGTGGTCCTAGAGGGGCTAAATATGGGGTAACCAGGGATTATATATTAGGCTTGGAAGTGGTTTTACCTACAGGTGAAATAATTAAGACTGGCGCTAGAACCATGAAAAGTGTGGCAGGTTATGACTTGACCAGGTTATTCGTGGGTTCTGAGGGGACATTAGGTGTCATAACGAAAATAATTGTTAGACTAATATCCTTACCTGAGGCAAAAAAAACCATGATGGCTGTTTTTGATGATTTGTATAAGGCATCTGAAACAGTAGCGGAAGTTTTTATAGCAGGAGTTGTTCCCGCAACCCTGGAGTTATTGGATAATATTTATATCAGGTGTATTGAAGATTATGCTCATGTCGGCCTGCCCGGGGACGCTGAAGCTGTGCTTTTAATTGAAGTGGATGG
This sequence comes from Bacillota bacterium, assembly GCA_040756735.1. Taxonomy (GTDB): domain Bacteria; phylum Bacillota; class DSM-16504; order Desulfitibacterales; family Desulfitibacteraceae; genus JBFLYC01. The sequence goes on from JBFLYC010000006.1 coordinate 71,730, forward strand.
CGACAGAGAAGTCTTGGATAAACATATTGGCATTATATCAGACATTTGCAACAAACAGGGTGCAATTTCTGTAAAGGTTGCCAGGGATGAGAAGGAAGCTGAGGAATTATGGGTGGCGCGCCGTGCGGCTTTTGCATCACTGGCCAAGGTTAAGCCGACCATTATTGGTGAAGACTGTACCGTACCCAGAGATAAGATACCTGAAACAGTTCAGAGAGTCAGGGAAATTTCCCAAAAATTTAACATTATCATTGCTGTTTTGGGACACGCCGGCGATGGCAATTTGCATGCCACCATCCTTACAGATGAGAGGGATAAGGAAGAAATGGAAAGGGTGGATAAGGCCATAGGAGAAATTTTTCATGCAACCCTGGAAGTGGGCGGTACTTTAACTGGGGAGCATGGTATTGGCAGGCTAAAGAGCAAATACCTGGCCATGGAAACAGGGAAAGAGGGACTTAACCTCATGAAGGCCATCAAAAAAACCTTGGATCCTAACAATATCTTAAATCCTTCTCAAATGCTGGGGGACTGAAGAATGTTAACACAATTGGAAAATGAGGTGATACGCTGCATCAAGTGTGGCGCCTGCCAAAGCGTATGCCCAATTTATAAAGAGCTAAAAACAGAGGCTTCTGTAGCCAGGGGAAAACTCAATCTTATCAAGGCTGCCATGAAGGGCGATGTGGAATTAACGGATAGTTTTGTTGAAAGAATGTCCTGGTGTTTACTATGTAAAGCTTGTATCGAAAACTGCCCAAGCGGAGTAAAGGTGGACGCTTTGATTGTGGGTGCCAGGCGGGAATTGGCAGAGCAAAAAGGGCTTCCTTTTTTGAAAAAGATGGTTTTCAGGATGGCCTTGAAAAACCCCAGAGTCTTTAATATAGGATTGAGTATGGGGTCTGTGCTGCAAAAATTATTATTTAGACCGGCGCCAAAAGGAGAAGGCATGCTGCCAAGATTGCCAATGGGTCTGGATAAAAGACGGATGTTATCACCTATTGCAAGGAATTCCTTCAGATCAAGGCACCCGGAAATTATAAAGGTTTCTGGCGCCAAGGGAACTGCAGCTTTTTTTACCGGGTGTATGATCAACTACATTTATCCCCAGGTGGGTGATGCTGTTGTAAAGCTCCTAACCAGGAACAAGTTTAATGTGATTATACCTGCGGGGCAGCACTGCTGCGGCACCCCTGCCTATACCAGCGGAGATGTTGATACTGCCGTGGAATTAAGCAAGGCCGTTGTGGATACTTTTGCTGGGCTGAAGGTGGATGCGGTGGTAACGGCTTGCGGTTCATGCGGTTTGGCTTTAACCAAGGACTATGCTGAGATTTTGAAGGATTTATCGAAATATCAAGAAAAGGCTCTGGATTTAAGCACAAAAATTTATGATATAACAAAGTTCTTGTCAAACATAGGCTTTGGGCAAGAAGGGGCTGTTGAAGAATTGCCCAAGAAAGTAACCTATCATGAATCATGCCATTTAACCAGGGGATTGGGAATCAAAGGCGAGCCCCGGCAGCTGATAAGGACTGTTCCTGGTGTCCAATTAGTCGAGATGAAAAATCCGGGCCGCTGCTGTGGATGTGCCGGCAGCTTCAGTCTTTCCCACTATGACCTTACCATGAAGATTAACAAGTATAAAGTTTCCGATATAGTTTCTACAAATGCGGCTATTTTGGTAACCGGATGTCCAGCCTGTATGATGCAGATTAAAGATGGCTTGGTCCAGGAAGGTCGCAAAATCCAGGTCATGCACACCGCTGAATTATTGGCCTTATCATAAAAAAATACCTGCTGCCGGGGGCAAAAAATAGTATGGAATTGTTTTACGCAGCGCCTAATAATTATTATAATAAAAATAGGTAGTATTTGTAGGATGGGAACATTTTGGTGTTCCCATCTAGCATTTAACAGAAGTATAAGTACAGGACAAACTGCTTTCCATCAAAACTAAGCTAAGCCATTTAAGAGTCAGGAGCCAGATAATTTTAGGGGTTGTTGAGTTCTGACTGCTGAATTCTAAATGCCTGAATCTTAAAAGAAAACTAATCTAGGAGGATAGAATACGAAAAATGCGTACAGAAAGATTTAGAGTTTTAGCCATCAATCCAGGGGCGACATCTACAAAATTTGCAGTATATGAAAATGATCAATTGCTGGTAAAAAGAAATATGCAGCATTCCATTGAAGATTTGAGTGGTTTTGACCGCGTCTTTGACCAATATGCTTATCGCCTGGAGCTTGTTATCAAAGAATTATCCCAGGGAAAAATAGAATTAACATCATTAAGTGCAGTGGTGGGCAGGGGTGGATTGTTAAGGCCTCTGGCAGGAGGGACATATGCCATAAATGAGCAAATGCTTGCAGACTTAAAAGCTGCTGAACGTGGTGAGCATGCTTCCAATCTGGGGGCTGTGATGGCTTATAATTTGGCTAAACAGCTAAAGATACCTTCTTTTATTGTCGATCCGGTTTCAGTTGATGAAATGGATGATGTGGCAAGGATTTCCGGACTTCCTGATATAGAAAGGGTAAGTTTATCCCATGCTCTCAATATGAAAGCTGTAGCTCATAAGGCTGCAAAGGAGATTGGGCGTAAGTATCATGAAGTAAATTTTGTCATCGCTCACCTGGGAACAGGGGTATCAGTTGCCCCGCATAAAAAAGGCAGGATGATTGATGTTAACAATCCAATGGAAGAAGGTCCCTTTTCTCCTGATAGGTGCGGCGGTTTGCCGGCCAACCTGCTCATGAGATTATGCTATTCGGGTAAATATACCTTCCATGAGATGAAGGAAAAGCTTATCAGCAAAGGAGGCTTTTATGCTTATTTGGGTACTAAGGATTTAAGAGAAGTTGAGGAGATGGCGGGTAATGGAAATAAACAGGCAGACCTATTGTTAAAGGCGCTGGCTTATCAGGTTAGCAAAGAGATTGGGGCCATGGCAGCAGTTCTGGATGGGGATGTTGACAGGATAATTTTAACTGGAGGAATGGCCTACTCTAAGCGTATAGTAGACGATATTCTCAAAAAAGTAAATTTTATTGCTCCTGTAATGGTTTTTCCTGGGGAGGAAGAGCTAGACTCTTTGGCGCAAGGTGCTTTAAGGGTTCTTAATGGAGAAGAAGATGCACGAGTTTATTAAATAGCTGACCGGGGGTGAGTTTTTTGTTTAGGGATTTTAAAGCAATTTTAGATAAAGCCAAGGGAAAGGGGCCTTTTACTATCAGCATTGCTGCAGCTCAAGACTATGATGTTCTTAAAGCTGTAAAAATTGCCCAAGAAGTCGGCCTAATCAAATCTTTTCTTGTGGGGGACAGCAATAGGATAAAAGCCATGCTTGGCGATTTAAACATGGGAGGGTTGGATATCCATGTGCTTCATGAGGAAAATCAAGATAAAGCTGCTCTGATGGCGGTATCCCTTGTGAGATCAGGTAAGGCTCAAATTCTAATGAAAGGACTCATCAACAGTAGTAATTTCCTTAAGGCTGTTCTACATAAAGACGAAGGTTTGCGGACAGGGCGCCTGCTGAGCCATTTGGCTGTCTTTGAAGTGCCTGGTCAAGACAAACTGGTGTATCTTTCCGACGGGGGTATTAACATAGCCCCAAGCCTGCAGGAAAAAAAGGATATTTTAATTAATATGCTGCTTGCTTTAAACTCCATGGGTCTGGATAATCCTAATGTAGCAGTTTTAACAGCTAATGAACAGGTAAATTCTAAAATGCCCGCTACCCTTGATGCTAAGGAACTTGCTAATCTGTCTCTTCAGGGTGCATTCCCTCCGGGAATTGTCGAGGGGCCAATTGCCCTGGATGTGGCTGTCAGTATTGAAGCTGCCAGACATAAAAACATTGACAGTAAAATATCTGGTAAGACTGATGCTTTTTTGGTGCCAAATATAGAGACTGGCAATGCCCTGGGTAAGTGCTTGATATATTATGCACGGGCTAAAATGGCGGGCCTTGTTTTAGGCGCTACTAACCCCATAGTCCTCACCTCCAGGTCTGAGACCGTTGAAGGAAAGTTGAATTCCATTGCATTGGCATGCTTGGCTTCGTAACTGATATTGTTGGCTTCTAGATTACTACAAGCCCAGCAGTTGTCTAATTTGTTTAGCTTGAGACCTGCTCACAGGAACCTCACTTTTTTCTTTATCATCCACAGCAAGCAGCAGGGTTCCATTGTATAAAGGCGTTACCTCGCGTATCTTTTTAATATTTACCAGGTACGAACGGTGACAGCGGAAAAAGATACTGCTGCTTAACCTTGTTTCCAGCTCTTTAAGTGTAAAACGTGCCAAAAATTTTTTATCATATGTTTTGAAGATGCAATAGTCATTCTGAGCATTAACATAGACGATATCTGTGTGATTCAGCAATACGGTTTTTCCCTGGCTTTCAATGGGTATGATTTCCAAATTGGCGCTTTGATTATCATAAGTAGATTGTTTTACCGGAGCAGGAAGTGTTTTGGCAATCCTGCTTTCTATCTTTGCCATAGCTTCTCTTAATCTTTGGATAGTTACAGGTTTAAGCAAATAATCCACTGCGTCCACTGCAAAGGCATCTAAGGCATATTCCTCGTGAGCTGTAACAAAAATTACATATGGTTTTTGAGGATTATCTTTAATCTGCCTGCTTAATTCTATACCGGTAACCCCAGGCATTTGAATATCTAAAAAAATAATGGAATAATCCAGGGCGTTGATCAAATGCTGCGCTTCTGCAGCATTTGTTGCTTCGCCTACAACTTCCACTTGAGCAAATTCTTCCAACAAGTATCTTAATTCTCTTCTTGCAGGATATTCATCATCCACAATAAGCGCTTTTAGTTTCATTTGCTGCCCTCCCTCAAAGTTTAATATTTCATGTTTTATTTATAATACTTAATATAATACTTTACAATTTGGGGACATTCCGTCTACTCCAGAGCCGGGCTCTAAAGAGAGGTGTGTCCCCTTTCATTTATCATACTTGAAATTATAAAAAAAATAAAGAATCCTTTTTAGCTATATATTCTCTAATAAAAATAGTAATAAATTCCTCCCCTCAGTGATAAACATGTACTGTGAAAGAATGAAGTGAGGAAAGGAGGAATTTAAGTGTACACAAAGCGCCAAAAAATCATTGTAGTTTTGCTTCTGGTAGGAATAATGGTGATGATGGCTGGCTGTGGGGCTATCAATACATTGGTTTCACTAAAGGAAAAATTTAGGGGGGAAAAGGAACCAACTATAACAATTGAACCCCCTAGAGAAAACCAATTCCAAGAGGTTCCCAGTGTATCAGAACCTTTGCTGCCTAAAGGAGATACCATTGTAGTAAAGCTCTGGTTTGGTGATCCATCAGGACAAATACTTGTTATGGAGGAAAGGGAAATTGAAAAAGTTGAGGGAATTGGCAGGGCAACTATTAATGAGTTGCTAAAGGGTCCCAGCCCAGACAGCAATCTTCTGCCGGTAATTCCCCTGGGAACTGTATTAAGGGATATTAACGTAAAAAGCGATGGGTTGATGATTGTTGATTTTTCTAAAGAAATAATTGATAATCATATAGGTGGTTCAACAGCTGAGGCTTTGACCGTCTATTCTATTGTAAACACTTTAACTCAGTTTCCAACCGTAGACAGGGTGCAGTTTTTAATAGACGGCAAATATGTGGATTCTCTAACAGGACATATTGATTTGACCTACCCAGTAACTGCAAGTTTTGAGTATGGTCCATAAAAACCTGGGGTACCGGCTAAAAGCCGGTATTTTTTTTGGTCAAAATTTCCACATCATTTTCAGTAAATTTTGCAGGAATTAGGCATAAAAACTCGAAATTTGTTTCGTATTAATTAATTGATGCAACTTTTGTCACAATGCAATCGTCTAATATTTTATAAGGGAGGGGTACATTTGAACGCAAAAAAACTATTATCCACTACATTGCTAATATCATTTTTCTTTATTTTTCTTTTACATGCCGGGGTTTCTGATGCAAGCAGCATTGAAGGAGTAATAACAGGAAATATTGTCAATGTACGCTCCGGCCCCTCTACAAGCAACAGCATAATCGATAAAGTTGCCAAGGGAGTGACTGTTCAGGTCTTAGAACAGCAAAATAACTGGTCTAGAGTTAGGATACCTAATGGTAAAGTTGGTTGGGTGACAAATGAATATTTGCAGATCGCACCAAAGAAAAGTGATATTAAGATAACAATTGATGGTCGGTATGTTGCCTTTGATGTAGCCCCTTACATAAATACACAAAGCAGAACTATGGTTCCTATTCGTTTTGTTAGTGAAGAATTGGGATCCCAGGTTGATTGGATTGCCTCTGAACAAAGAGTTCTTATAAAGAGGCAAAACCAGGAGATTTCCCTTTGGATTAATAAAAAGGAAGCCGTGGTAAATGGCAGTCCGGTGGTAATGGATACACAAGCTGAGCTGCTAAATGGCAGGACAATGGTTCCTTTAAGATTTATAAGTGAATCATTTGGCGCTCAAGTCCAGTGGCAGTCTGACACTAGTACTGTAATTATTAGGACAAGCTCACCACAAAGTCAAATCAAGGTCGCGGTTATCCAGAGCAATATAGTTAATGTTCGTTCTGGACCAGGTGTTGAAAATGAATTGTTGGGACAGGTTCAATTTGGAAATGAATTTAAGATAATCGACCAGTCTTATGATCAGGATGGAAAGCTGTGGTATCAAATTGCTTTCAATAATAGCACGAATGGTTGGCTTGCCAGCTGGCTTGTAGGATTGCAGGATGGGTTTTCAAATACAGGAAATATTTGGGAAGATGTGGGAAGCTATCATAAAAATGCACTGGTGCTTGGCGGTATAGTAAATGTACGTAAGGGCCCTGGTACTGGTTTTCAAGTAGTTGACAAGGTTTTTAGGGGAGAGTTTTTGGAAGTCATAGATGAAAGTAATAACTGGTTTAAGGTAAAGACCAATAATGGTACAGAAGGTTGGATCTTGGGAGAATATCTTTCAATCCAAACAAACAGGGAAATAGGTAGGGACAGTTTGGCATCTAGGGGAACGGGAAGGGTTGTCACAGTAACTGGAAAAAGCGAAAACCCACAGTATCCTGCAATAACTGGGTTGGAATTCGAAGAGTTAGACGACGCATTTTTCCTCACTATTAAAGGCAACACTGGACTATGGTACAATACCATGTATTTGGAAAATCCCCTGAGACTCGTAATTGATTTTCAGGGAGTAACCATGGACTTAAATATTACTGGTGGAGAAATAGCTGTTAATCATCCTTTCATTTCTAAAATAAGGGTTGGGCAGTTTAATGATGAGACAGGCAGGGTTGTTGTTGATCTCAAGTCATCTACTGGTTTTCAAGTAATGGAGAGGTCTGGCAGCCAGGAATTGACTTTTCTATTCCAGAGAAGCTCGTTGTTTGGCAAGGTCATTGTAGTTGATCCAGGACATGGAGTTTTGCGAGCTAACGGGATAGGTTCTGATCCGGGAGCCATAGGACCAACAGGTCTCACTGAAAGGGAAGTGGTCATGGATATTTCCAACAGGCTGGCAGCTATTTTAACAGAGCAAGGAGCTAAGGTTGTCCTGACCAGAACAGGTGATACAACACTTGATCTACAGGAAAGGGTGGATCTTGCTAACTCCTTAAACGCCGATCTCTATGTCAGTGTTCATGCCAATGGATCCACTAATAGAAATATCATGGGTACCTCCACATATTTCTATGCGCCCAGCAGCGACCCTATTTTGGGTCCCCAGAGGGCTCAAAGAATCAGGTTGGCTCAATTTGTTCAGAAATCCTTAGTGGCTCATGGAGGAAGACCCGATCTGGGTATTATGGAGAGTTCTTTTAAGGTTATAAGGGAGACAAATATGCCGTCAATCTTAGTAGAAACCGCTTTTATTACAAACCCGACAGAGGAAGCTCTTTTTAAGGACCCAGCTTTTAGGGCTAAAATGGCCAAGGGAATTGCAGAAGGGATAATTCAATATTTTAGTTGGTGAAAGAGAATGGCTGGATATTCCAGCCTCTTTTTTATGGGAAATAGCGCTACCTTATTGACAGCAACTTTTTAAATGCTAAAATAGGTTAGAAAATGTTATAAGAGTTTTACCTAGTATAGAAAGCGAGGCGTATTTCCTTGTTAAATGGAAAGCCAATTGGGGTATTTGATTCAGGTGTGGGAGGATTGTCGGTAGTCGAAGAAATCTTTAAACAACTGCCGGGTGCCAGGATTATCTATGTTGGAGACACGGCCAGGGTTCCTTATGGTGGAAGACCAGCAAAGGAATTGATTGCCTTTGCTGATGAAATAACAAACTTTTTGATACAGTCAGGGGCATGGGGTATCATAGATGCCTGCAATAGTACTTCAGCAGTTGCCTTGGACTATTTACAGGAGAAATATGTAAATCCTATTATTGGCGTAGTTGAGCCGGGAGTGAAGGCTGCCTTGCAGGTTACTAAAAACAACCGGATTGGCTTGATAGCTACTGAAGCAACAGTAAAGAGCGGTGCTCATATAAGATTTGCCAAGCTTCTAAATCCAAATGTGCATATATATTCTTTGGCCTGCCCTGATTTTGTACCACTGGTGGAGGCAGGAGAAGTCACCGGAGATAGGACCAAATCAATTGTGAAGAAGGCCTTAAAACCTTTAATGTGCCTGGGGATAGATACATTAATTTTAGGGTGTACTCATTATCCTTATTTAGCCCCTGTTATCAAAGATGTATTAGGAACAGATATCAACCTTGTGGATCCAGCCATTGAAACAGTTAAAGAAGCAGGTAAGATGATTTTTAATGGCCATTACCGGAGTTTTTGCCCGGAGGCGGATGACCAATACTTTGTAACCGGTGACCCTGCACATTTTAAGACTGTTGGTGACATGCTCATTAAGAACAGCTTGCCTATAATCAGGAAGGTGGTTTTATGAGAAGGATTGGCATTACTACAACAGTGCCTTCGGAGGTGATTTTTGCTTCGGGGGCTGTACCCCTTGACTTAAATAATGTGTTCATTACAGATGCTGAGCCTGGTAAGTTTGTAGATTATGCTGAGATTGCAGGTTATCCGCGCAATCTGTGCGGCTGGATTAAAGGAATTTATGGGGTTGCGATAGCTAAGGGTATAAAAGAGGTTGTAGCAGTAACCCAGGGTGATTGCAGCAATACCCATGCTTTGATGGAAACCTTATTCTTAAAGGGTGTAAGAATAATTCCCTTTGCCTTTCCTTATGACAGGGACAGGGAAATGCTTGAACTGCAGCTTAAAAAGATGATGAATGTATTAGGGGTAGCCTGGGATGAGGTTCTTTACTGGCAGGAGAAGCTCAGGAAAATTAGAGAACTGGTTTGGGAATTGGACCGGCTGACCTGGGAAACCAACCAGGTTACCGGTTTTGAAAATCATCTTTACCAAGTATCCTGCAGTGATTTTAATGGTGACCCTGATAGTTTTGCACAAGAAGTCCGAGCGCTGCTGGATGAGGTGAAGAAAAGGAACAGCATCAAAGAAGAGGTGCGTCTTGGCTTTATGGGTGTTCCTCCAATTTTTACGGACTTATACCAATATTTAGAACAAATCGGGGCCAGGGTAGTTTATAATGAAATCCAAAGGCAGTTTAGTATGCCTTTTCCAAATGTAGATTTTATTGATCAATATTTGTCATATACTTACCCATATCATGCTTTTGCAAGACTTGAGGACTTGCAAGCTGAAATTACCAAAAGACAGTTGGACGGATTAATCCATTATACTCAGAGTTTCTGTTTCAGGCAGATTGAGGATTTAATTTACAGGGATAAGCTCAAAATGCCCATATTGACTTTAGAAGGGGACAGACCGGGTCCCCTTGATGCCAGGAGCAAGATGCGTATAGATGCCTTTGTTGAAATGTTGAGGTGAGTTTTTTGATTTGTGGGATTGATTTGGGCAGCAGGCAGGTAAAGATAGCAGTCATGGAAAATGACAATATAGTTAAAGTACAGTGCTATGATACCATTTTATTTTACAAAGAATTTGCCGCCAAGAAGGCTGATGAGCTGGTCATTGATTTTGCCAATTTAGATATTCCAACGTGTAAACATTTCGTTTCCACAGGATATGGGAGATTGACGGTCAAAGTAACTGGCAGTAAAACCCTTCCTGAAATCAAGGCGCATTATTTAGGAGCGCTTTTTCAGTGCGGTTTAAAAGATTTTACCCTTGTTGATTTGGGTGGTCAGGACAGCAAAATCATTAAGGTAAGAGACGAAAAAATAGTAGATTTTATAACCAATGATAAATGTGCAGCAAGTTCCGGGCGTTATTTGGAAAATATGGCACAAGTTTTAGGGATCAGCCTGGATGAGTTAAGCAAGCATTACGAAGACCCAGTTGAGTTAAGCTCTACCTGCGCGGTTTTTGGAGAGTCTGAACTTATTGGCAAAATAGTAGAAGGATATTCCCTGGCAAGTCTGGCTGCCGGGGTAAACTACAGTATCTTTAGGAGGATCCGTCCACTCCTTCTTAAAATAGGGAGTGAAAGGATTGTTTTTACAGGTGGAGTGGCAAGAAGTAAAGCCCTTATAGAAATTATCAAGAAAGAATGTGGAGGGCATGTTATTGTGCCGCCCATGCCTCTGTTTAACGGCGCCATAGGCTGCTGTGTATATGCAAAAAATACCTTTGATGGTCTTTGTTAATCTTTATTTATGTTGTAAAATGCACAAAAGAAAGAATAGGAAGGGGGATACCATTGAAGCTTGTTATTGCGCCAGATTCCTTTAAGGGAAGTATGTCAGCCATTGAAGCAGCTCAAGCAATGGAAGACGGCATCAAGAGGGTTTTTGCAGATAGTGAGATTATCAAGATTCCTCTTGCTGATGGAGGGGAAGGAACAGTTGATGCTATGATTGCAGCCACTGGTGGTAGGAAGGTTGCAGTGGTGGTTGAAGACCCCCTGGGCAGGCAAATTAACAGTTTTTTGGGTGTTTTAGGTGATGGGAAGACAGCTGTTGTTGAAATGGCAGCGGCATCTGGACTGCCTTTATTAAAACCAGAAGAAAAAAATCCTTATATAACCAGTACATATGGAACAGGACAATTGATTAAGGCCGCTTTAGATCTGGGATGCAGGGAAATCATAGTGGGAATTGGCGGCAGCGCCACCAATGATGGTGGAGCAGGTATGGCTGAAGCTTTAGGAGCAGTATTTTTGGATGCTGGAGGAAACAGGCTGCCGCGTGGGGGGCGTAATTTACAGAAACTGTCCAGGATTGACACTTCGCAGATGGACCCCAGGATAAAAGAAACTAGAGTAACTGCTGCCTGCGATGTAGATAATCCCCTTTGCGGAGTATGTGGGGCAAGCGCTGTTTATGGCCCGCAAAAGGGAGCCACAAATGAAATGATTCAGGAATTAGATGCTGCCCTGGCAAATTTTGCAGGTGTTATAAAGAATCAATTAGGGTTAGATGTGGCTGAGATACCTGGAGCAGGGGCTGCCGGTGGGCTGGGCGCGGGGCTTATGGCGTTTTTAAATGGCACATTAAGGCCAGGGATTCAACTGGTTTTATCTGCTGTCGGTTTTGAAAAGCATCTTCAAGGAGCCTCTGCTGTTCTTACAGGTGAAGGCAGGATAGATGAACAGACAGCATATGGCAAAGCGCCCATAGGTGTTGCCCAGGCGGCAAAAAAATACCAGCTGCCGGTGCTGGCTTTTTGCGGAGTACTGGGGGGAAACTATCATAAGGTATATGATAAAGGAATAGATTATGTTGGAGCCAATGTGCAAGCTGTCATAGACTTGCAGACTGCAATAGATAAAGGATACCCCCTGCTTGTTGATAATGTAGAAAGGGCCATGAGAGCCCTTAGGTTAGGCATGTGTTTAAAGAGGTGAGTGAATGCAAGTAACAGTACTGGGAAGGTGGTCGCCATACCCTAGAGGCGGCGAGGCTTGTAGCGGCTATTTGATTGAGCATGGGGATACCTGTTTGCTTCTTGAATGCGGTAATGGAGTTTTTAGTAAGGTTGAGCAATATGCATCTTTCTGGAAGTTAAATGCCATAGTGTGTTCGCACCTGCATGCTGACCATTGTGGTGACCTGCCAATTATTCGCAATGCTGTAAAATCAGGTATGCTTTATCAAAAAATTAAAGATAAGATGCCGGTTTTTTTACCGTCAATACCTGAGTCAAATTTTGACATTATCAGTACATATCAAGATGGTTTAAATTTAATAATAATTGAAAAACTACCCAATATGGGTACAGTGAAATCAGCTGTTGTGAATGGAACTTTTACTGTGAGTTTTTTTAATGTCCAGCACAGTATGACCAGTTACGGAGTAATCATTGAAGCTGGCGGCAAAAGATTGGTTTATACAGGGGATACTCAGCTTTTCCCTGAGTTAGAGGCTTATGCTGCAGGTGCAGATCTGCTTATAAGCGAGGCTACTGTTTTAAATAGAAATAAGGACTATGCAGTGGGAAAGCATTTGACAGCTACTCAAGCTGGCAGCCTGGCAAGAAGTTCAGGGGTGAAGAAATTTCTACCAAGTCATTTTTTTCCTGAATACCCTTTAGATGAAGTTAAATATGAGATTGAGCAGGGATATGGCTCCAGGGTGGAAATGGCGGCAGAGGGAATGGTTATAGTACTATAGTATTCAGAAGTAGGGAGGTTGGTCTAATGGCGAGAATTGACGGCAGGGATGAAAAACAGTTGCGGCCGGTTAATATTATCAGGAATTATAATAAATTTGCTGAAGGCTCTGTCCTCATGGAAATGGGCGATACCAGAGTAATATGCACAGTAACCATTGAAGACAAGGTGCCGCCATTTCTAAAAGGTGAGCAAAAAGGCTGGATCACCGCAGAGTATGCTATGATACCACGAGCTACCGCAGTAAGGACCGTCAGGGAAGCTGCCAGAGGAAAAATAGGGGGAAGGACTCAAGAGATTCAAAGGCTTATTGGTAGGGCCATGAGGTCTGTTGTAGATTTAAAAGGCCTTGGGGAGCGGACTTTGTGGATTGACTGTGATGTGATTCAAGCAGATGGAGGAACCAGGACTGCCAGCATAACCGGAAGTTTTGTGGCCATGGTGGATGCTTTGAAGAGACTTGTTGATGCAGGACATCTGCAGGGTGTGCCGGTGATAGATTACCTGGCTGCAGTTAGTGTAGGGAAGGTCAATGACGAAATCTTGCTTGATTTGAACTTTGATGAAGATTCAAAAGCCCAGGTAGACATGAATGTGGTAATGACAGGCAGTGGAAAAATTGTTGAAATTCAAGGAACAGCCGAAGAGTATCCTTTTACTAAAACAGAAATGGACGCTTTGCTGGAGTATGCCGGTAAAGGCATTAAGGATTTAATTGCCTTGCAGCGGCAGACCCTGGGTAATATAGCGGATTTGGTGGGCGCCTGGCAGGTGGGTGAAGATGGAGGGCATTATGATTGAAAAGATCGTACTGGCAACCCAGAATAAGGGTAAGGTCAAAGAGTTTACTGAAATGCTTGAAGCAAATGATTTGAATGTACAAGTTATTTCCTTGCTGGAAATAGAAGATGTGCCTGAAATAGTTGAGGACGGTAGTTCCTTTAAAGAAAATGCCTATATTAAAGCTCATAAGATTTGTTTGCATACAGGTTTGCTTACACTTGCTGATGATTCTGGACTTGAAGTGGATTATTTAAATGGCGCTCCTGGAATTCACTCTGCACGCTTTGCTGGTGAGCCCAAGAATGATCAGAAAAATAATGAAAAATTGTTGAGGCTATTAGAGGGTGTGCCCAGTGATGGAAGAACAGCCCGTTTTAAATGTGCCATCTGCGTCATGTTTCCTGGCGGGGACTTTTATGAAACAGAGGGAGTGTGTGAGGGAGTAATCGCCTCTTCCCCGAAGGGAAGTAATGGTTTCGGTTTTGATCCGTTGTTTTATCTGCCCCAATATGGGCTGACCATGGCCCAGCTGTCCTCAGAAGAAAAAAATAAAATCAGCCATAGGGCTAAAGCCTTTGCCAAAGCTATAGAAATTTTGCAGAAGTTAGTAAAAAAGACCTAATTTGCCTATCCAGCTGCCTCCCCTGAGAGACCGTTTAGATGACCTCCCATTACTGATACAAGTTTTACTAGAAAAAATAATTCAGCGGACCGGTTGCACTGCACCAATTATCCATGAGCATATTATCGCCCGGCTGCAAGGTTATACTAAGAGAGGGGTTAGGCAGCATGCTTGCGGCTTTATTATTTGGGTTATTTGCTGGGCTGGTGTTACTCAGTGTGCCCATTGCTATTAGTTTAGCTTTGGCTACTACTTTAACTATTTATGTAACAGAAGTAGTGCATATACAGATTGTAGCTCAAAGGATGTTTACTGCTATTGATTCATTTCCTACTATCGTGGTACGGAGAAAAAGGCCACTTTGAAGGAGATTGCAGTATCCTTTAAAGAAGCTTTCTGGGCCATTTTGATGCCTGTGATTATCTTAGGCGGCATTTATGGAGGAGTGTTTACACCCACAGAAGCCGCCAACATAGCTGTTGTATATGGATTATTTGTTGGTTTCTTTATATATAAAGAGCTTAAACTTAAAGATTTTCCCAAAATCATTAGAAGCGCGGCCATCAGCAGTTCATTAGTATTATTTATCGTAGCGTCTGCATCGGCTTTTGGCCTTTTGGCCATAAGCCTACTATTACTGTAATGCCGCAGGGCGCTAATACTTTTCCGGTATTAAGGAAATCTTAAACCAACAGGATCATTATAAACAGTATTGGAGGAATAATGATATGAGTACTTGGACAACTCCAACAAAGGAAGTCAGTCAAAGAAAAAAGGTAACCATTCACACTCTTTTTGAAAAGAAGGCAAAGGGAGAAAAAATAACATTCCTTACCGCCTATGATTATCCCACGGCAGTGATAGAGGATAAGGTAGGCATAGATTTAATTTTAGTAGGAGATTCTCTTGGCATGTGTGTTTATGGTTATGACAGTACACTGCCGGTGACCATGGATGTTATCGTCAACCATGCTAAAGCCGTCAGAAAAGGCGCACCTAATTCTTTTGTTATAGGAGACATGCCGTATCTTTCATATCAGGTTTCAATAGAGGAAGCTGTAAGAAACGCCGGCAGGTTTATGCAGGAGGCAGGAGTTGATGGTGTCAAGCTAGAGGGCGGTATAGACATGTGTGACAGGATTAGTGCGATTACCAAGGCAGGAATTCCTGTAATGGGTCATCTGGGATTGACTCCTCAATCGGTTGCTATGCTTGGAGGTTTTAAAGCCCAGGGCAGAGATGTAGCCGCTGCCATCAAATTAATTGAAGAAGCAAAAGCCCTGGAAGAAGCAGGGTGTGTTAGTATCTTGTTAGAAGCAATACCTGCTGAAGTAGGCAAGATCATTACCGAGAGGGCTAAAATTCCCATCTTAAGCATTGGCGCTGGTCCATATTGCGATGGACAGGTATTGGTAGTTCATGATTTATTGGGCTTTTTTGGAGGGCATGTAGCTAAGTTTGTGAAACAGTATGCCAATATGAACGAGATAATTGAAAAAGCATTAACTCAGTATAAAGAAGAAGTTGAACAGGGTATCTTTCCCGGACCGGAGCACTGTTATAAAATAAGCGACGAGGAACTGGCGAAACTTAAAGAAGCTCTAGGGGAATAGATATATAACTTTCCCGGTCGTAAGATAGTAATTGAGTAAGAGATGTGGTTCAATGTAAAGATATAATTGAAGGTGTGGGATTATAAGAGAGTAATAGCGCAATATGGTAGTTGAATGAAAAATAAGTTGCGTGTTATAATAAATTCCTACCCAAGTTCTAATAAGTGTCTGCATCTCAACATGAAGATTTGGTAATTTTCATAAATATTACCAAAAAATATCTTTTGACAAACAAATTAGTTTGGGTTATACTAGACTTTGTCAGTCGAAAAAACTAATACTTTGCGGGTGTAGCTCAATGGTAGAGCCCTAGCCTTCCAAGCTAGTTGCGTGGGTTCGATTCCCATCACCCGCTCCAAATTTTTCTTATAAGCGCCTGTAGCTCAGCTGGACAGAGCAACGGACTTCTAATCCGTAGGCCACAGGTTCGAATCCTGTCAGGCGTACCATAATAGATTAATATGGTGGGTGTAGCTCAGTTGGTCAGAGCACCAGATTGTGGCTCTGGGGGCCGTGGGTTCAAGTCCCATCATCCACCCCATACCAAAATTATTCACGTTGGGGCGTAGCCAAGCGGTAAGGCAGCGGTCTTTGGAACCGCCATTCATAGGTTCGAATCCTGTCGCCCCAGCCATTTTTTATGAGCCATTAGCTCAGCCGGTAGAGCACCTGACTTTTAATCAGGGTGTCGAAGGTTCGAATCCTTCATGGCTCACCATTATACATGCGGGAGTGGCGGAATTGGCAGACGCGCTAGACTTAGGATCTAGTGCCAACCGGCGTGGGGGTTCAAGTCCCTTCTCCCGCACCAAAACCGATGAATACCAAGGGTTTACGGGTTTCTACAAGCAAAACCCTTTTTTATTTGTTTTCGTTGGACTATTTAAAAATCCATCCCAATGTCCTGCGTACCCTTAAATAGTATTTTAAAATATAACGGTATAACTAACACCTAGTTATTAATATAGGGGAGATAGCGATAGGATTTTATATACAGCCAAAACCATCAGGGATGTGCTTGAACCTGCTGGTGCATATATTAAAAGTTGGAATGGGAACACCAGAGTAGTTGAGGTTGTGACCACTCCATGGCCTTCGGGGAGTATTAGCGTACCTAACAAGATAGAAGCAGGAGAGCCTGTAAATATTCAGATAAACGGGACTTCATATGTTGCAGCTAGTCAATATAGAGGACTTAAATACTGGCTTTGGGCAGGAAATACAGTCATTGACCAGGGAGAAATATCTTCCAATAATTTAAATAAATCAGTTAGGCATACTTTTCCTGCAGATGGTTCATACCAGTTATGGAGGTACTTATAGGGTACATTTAACTGTAATTAACAGTAAGTAGAACTGGGTTTGCCCCTGAAATTATAACAGTGCCAATTGAGTTTGCTATACAGGGTAATATTTATGACCAGATAAGGATTAGGGTGAGGGAAATAAGATAGGATTAGAGGCGTGCTCTATTTTAGGGGTACGCCTTTTTTGCTGAAGTCTCCCACTTCTAAATCTTGCTAAGCTTGATGAAAGTGGGAGATGAATTTCGGTAGGCGAAGCCTAAAGTCTACAAACGAACCGTGGGGCACACGGGGATCGCTCGGTCAACTTCCTGTCATGAGATGGGATTACCCGAGAAACCCCCACCTCTAGACGAGTTCCCTGTAATTAATTCTAAAATTGAGGAAAGAAAAAAATTGGATAAAGTGATAGGAAACATACAGAAGGAAATTAAATTTATCGAAAAGGCTTTAAAGATAAAATTATAGAGGAGGAACGATGGAAAAAGCTAAAAGAGTATTCTGGGATACTTTGAAACTTTTTCAAGATAACGGTCTTCTCCAGAATCTTATTGTTGTAGGAAGCTGGGCTGAATTTAGGGGTTATAGTAATGTCTATTATCAAGGCAAATCTGATGGCGAGAAATTTAATATTAATAGGATCGAGGATAATTCAGAAGAAGTAAGTCAGTTAACCTCATAACCTGGTTACGTATTAGTCAGCATATGGATTTACATTAAGGTAAGCCGGATGGTTATGTTGTTTATCGTCATACCTGCCCAAGATGATATGGATGGGAAGAATTTAAAAGATTATCTCTTTAGCGGGGTGGATGATATTTTTGAAATGTAAATCTTTTAGTAAAGAGGTGAGATAATGCCCATTAGACTATTAATAGGTCTAGTTTGAAATGGGGTATTTTGACACCAGAGCTTCATCTGTAGGAAAGCGGTTTAGTTTTTCAAACACATTTTCAGCAAAATACTATTGACAAAAACCAAAACTATTATTAAAATAAAAATATAATCATTACAAAAGAGAAAAAATAATAAAAAAGTAATAATAACAATAATGAAACAAAAGCAGAGGGTGGTGAATATAAAATGAGTGTTAATAATATTGAAGAATTTTTAAAACAACACAATATTAAACCATCTTACCAGAGATTGAAGATCTACGATTATCTAATAAAGTACAGAAATCATCCCACAGTAGATGATATATACCAGGAGCTTGTTGATGAAATTCCCACCCTTTCTAAAACCACTGTCTATAATACTTTAAAGCTGTTTCTTGAAAAAAGGATAATCCAGTTGATCACCATTGAGGAAAATGAAACCCGCTACGATGCCGATACTTCAGTTCATGGTCATTTTAAATGTGAAGAATGCGGCAAGGTATATGATATCTGGTTGGATATAACCGGCATGAAGATTGAAGGTTTAGAAAAGTTTAGGGTTAGTGAAAGTCATGTTTATTTTAAGGGTACTTGTGAAAAGTGCCTGATAAATAATAAAAATTAAAAACAAGGAGGAATTTTAGATGAGTCAATTTGTTTGTACAGTTTGTGGTTATGTTCATGTAGGTGAGGCTGCACCAGAAAAGTGTCCTCAGTGTGGAGCTGCTGCTAAAAAATTCACCGAGAAAAAAGATGAAGGTGAAATGACTTATGCTGACGAACATAAGGTTGGAGTTGCTAAAGATCTGGACCCAGAAGTAATTCAAGGATTAAAGGATAATTTTATGGGAGAATGTACAGAAGTGGGAATGTATTTAGCAATGAGCCGCCAGGCAGACAGGGAAGGATATCCAGAAGTTGCAGAAGCTTACAAGAGAATTGCTTTTGAGGAAGCGGAACATGCGGCAAAATTTGCTGAGCTGCTTGGAGAAGTTGTTGCAGCAAATACCAAGACCAATCTTTGGATGAGGGTACAAGCTGAGCATGGAGCTTGTCAAGGGAAAAAAGACCTTGCGACCAGGGCCAAGCAGCTGGGTTATGATGCCATTCATGATACTGTTCATGAAATGTGCAAAGACGAAGCTCGTCACGGCCAAGCTTTTGCTGGTTTACTAAAAAGATATTTTGATAAATAAGAATATAGTTGATAAAAAACAGGATGTTGAACAAACATCCTGTTTTTTATTTTAAGCTATTTGAACCATATTAACATTTTGTATGTAGTACTATAAATACTTTTTTATTCAACGCAAGGTAGGTTCTTCATACTTTCTTTAACTGCGTCTTGTGAATACTCAAAATCTTCCATATTACCACTGAAGTAGTAGTCATATGCAGCCATGTCAAAATATCCGTGGCCACTCAAGTTAAAAAGAATCACCTTTTCTTCACCTGATTCTTTTGCTGCCAAGGCTTCCTCCACGGCTGCCTTTATAGCATGCGCCGATTCTGGGGCAGGAATGATACCCTCTGATCTGGAGAATACTACAGCTGCCTCAAATACCGACTTTTGCGCATATGCAACAGCTTCAATAATACCATCATGATACAATTGACTTACCAGAGGTGAATCGCCATGGTATCTAAGCCCACCGGCATGTATGCCCTCAGGTATAAAATCGTGCCCTAATGTGTACATCTTTGCTATAGGTGCCATCTTTGCAGTATCACCATAGTCATATGCAAACACACCTTTGGTTAGGGTAGGACATGCAGTGGGTTCTACTGCAACTGCTCTGACTTTTGTTCCTTTAAACCTGTCCATGAGAAAAGGAAAGGTAATACCTGCAAAGTTACTTCCACCGCCACAGCATGCAAGAATAACGTCAGGATATTCATCTATCATTTCCATCTGTTTTTTAGCTTCCAGGCCTATAATACTCTGGTGAAGGCAGACGTGATTCAATACGCTTCCCAGGGAATAGTTTGTATCGCCATGAGTAGCAGCATCCTCAACAGCCTCACTGATCGCTATGCCTAGACTGCCGGTAGAATCAGGGTTCTTTTCCAATATGGACCTTCCAGCATTGGTTTTATTACTGGGACTTGCGATTACATCAGCTCCAAAAGTCTTCATAAATGAACGCCTGTATGGTTTTTGCTCATAACTCACCTTAACCATATATACTGTACAGTCCATTCCAAAATGACTGCATGCAAGACTCAAGGCGCTGCCCCATTGTCCTGCTCCTGTTTCGGTGGCAAGTCTTTTTATACCTGCAGCCTTGTTGTAATATGCCTGTGCCAGCGAAGTATTAAGCTTGTGACTACCTGTGGCATTTGTCCCTTCATATTTATAATAGATTCTGGCAGGAGTATCCAGTTTCTTTTCAAGGGCTCTTGCTCTAAATAAAGGAGTTGGTCTCCACTGCTTATATGTTTCCCTAACTTTATCAGGTATATCTATCCATCTCTCAGTAGACATTTCCTGCATAAGCAGCTCTTTTGGGAAAATTACTCCCATTTCATCAGGTGTAGCCTCTTTTCCAGTTACAGGGCTAATATAAGGGGCAGGCTTATTAGGCATGTCCGCAATGATATTATACCACTGCTTTGGAATTTCACTTTCGGGTAATAAAACCTTTGTTACATCACTTTTACTCAGCTTACTCAGCTTACTCATCTCTCTTATCTCTCCTCAAAAAAAATGTATACGGACATTCTACTAAAAAAGATAGTTTTTCTCAATAGTATATTAAACAATATTCTAAACTTTTTTATAGTAATTAATTGGTAAATCAAGCGCTGCCGTAATCTTTGAAGTCTGTACAGAAGTCTGTACAGCGGCATTTCTTGTGATGCTTGTTTGTGATAAAATAATTGTGGGAGAAAAACTCGAAACTGGCTCCAATTTGACAAGCTTAAGAAAGTTAATCTAATTTTATGAAGCAGAGGTGATTTATAGTGCCTATCTATTTCTATGAATCTGACATCGGTAAAATAGGTATAGCCGAAAAGAATGGGAAAATCACTAATTTGTATTTTCCAACGGACAAATTGCCACAGGACCTTCAAATATGTGAAACACTTGCACTAAAAGAAGCCGCTCAACAGTTTAAGAGCTATCTTGCGGGTGAGTTGAAAGAGTTTTCTTTGCGCCTTGACCCTGATGGTACAGCTTTTATGAAACGTATTTGGGCAAGCCTCTGTGAAATCCCCTATGGTCAAACGGCAACTTACAAGGAGATAGCTGTAAAAATAGGCGAGCCTAAAGCTGTCCGGGCTGTTGGGCTTGCCAACAACCGCAATCCAATCCCTGTGTTTATCCCATGTCATCGTGTGATCGGTACCAACGGCTCACTTACAGGATATCGTGGCGGACTTGAATTGAAAAAGCGATTGATTAATATGGAGAAGATGAAGAAAACATCCAGATATTTTGAATATGGACAAAAGGAATTGGAATATTTAAAAAGCAGAGACAAAAAGCTAGGTGCAGTTATTGACAAGGTAGGCATGATATATCGTGAGATTACTCCTGATCCTTTTACCGCACTTGTGTCAAGTGTTGTCGGTCAACAGATTTCAAGTAAGGCTGCTGAAACTGTATGGAACAGATTGAATCAGCTGCTTGGAAACATTACTCCCGAGAGTATTGCCCAAGCAGACCTGTATGATATTCAAGGTTGTGGGATGTCCAAGAGAAAAGCCGAATATATAAAAGGAATTGCAAATGCGGCCATATCTGGCGAGGTGGATTTTAGTACCCTTCATACTCTAACTGACGAGGAGATAGTAAAAAAACTTTCCTCACTACATGGAGTAGGTGTTTGGACTGCAGAAATGCTGCTTATTTTTTCACTCTGCCGACCTGATGTGGTAAGTTATAGGGATTTAGCCATCTGTAGAGGGATGATGAATTTATACGGCCTTAAGGAACTCCCAAAGGAAAAGTTTGAGCGATACAGAACAAGGTATTCGCCTTATGGTTCCATTGCGTCATTGTATCTTTGGGCACTTTCTAAGTCTATGTAAACACACAAGCAACAATACTAATAAAAATATAGATACAAAGGCGGTTTTACAGTGAATAAATACTAGTTTCATTTGTTTTTAGTCAATTTAAACTATAATAGATTGGAGGTATGAGTATCATGGATTTTGACTTAAATAAAGGATTATCAGCCAAAGTTGAAAAAACAGTTACAGAAAATGATACTGCCAGGAGATTTGGCAGTGGTGGAGTGGATGTATATGCTACTCCTATGATGATTGGTTTGATGGAGAATGCTGCTTTAAAAGCTGTAGATCATCTATTACCAGAAGGATATGTTACAGTGGGTACTAGTTTAACAGTCGATCACCTAGCTGCAACCCCAGTAGGCATGAAAGTATATGCATATGCAGTACTAACCGGGATAGAAGGGAAAAAACTAATTTTTAGTGTTGAAGCATTTGATGAAGTAGACAAGATTGGCCAGGGTATTCATGAGCGTTATATTGTCAATCTCGAGAAGTTCTCCAAAAAAGTTTTATCAAAGTTATAAATGACTATCCCCTGTCCTTATGTTTAAGGGCAGGGGATTAGTTTTTGTTACAAGGTTTTTTGTCTATTGTATCTCAATTCTTTTTCCTCGTGTATTGGTGTTTTCAATTTTTGGCACAGTAATAGATAGAATACCATCTCTATACTCTGCCCTGGCTTGATCAGACTTTACTCCTACAGGGAGAGGTATAGTTCTGGAAAAACTACCGTAGTGTCTTTCTGTTCTAAAGGTGTTTTCATCTTTAAACTCATTAAACTTTTTGGTTTCACCTGAGAGCCTGATGTAATGTTCGTCAACAAATACATGTAAGTCTTCTTTGTTTGTACCGGGCACCTCAGCTTTAACCACAATGTCTTTATCTGTTTGGTAAATATCTACCTTGGGCCCAGTTGGTTTAAACAAACCAGCAGGAAAGTTTTCAAATAAGTCTTTACCCCTAAAAAAGTTGTCCAGATCCCTGTAAGGGTTCCATTCAACGAGATTCAATAAAATCACCTCCCTAAAAATATTGGGTTCCATTTCTAGTTGTAGGTGTGTATCTAGTTGTTAAATATTATTCCTCTTAGCGCGGTTATTATACTTTAGTGTGCAGTCATTATGGTTGCTAGAAACATGAATGGTATAACGGGACTTACATTTTTTCTTTACTGATACCTTGACAAAACAGCTTTATGGTGCTAATATTTTTAGGTGGCTGTGATAACAATTTATGCGGGAATAACTCAGTGGTAGAGTGCAACCTTGCCAAGGTTGAAGTCGCGGGTTCGAATCCCGTTTCCCGCTCCAAGTAGCATGTTACCTCGGTTTGTGGTATTATACCAGGACCGGGGTGTTGTTTATTGTAGGTATTTATTGTAGGTATTTAATTTATTCAATAGGTTTTTATATTCTGGCAAATGGGGAATATATATCCATAAAGATGTTTACTTATTGTCCAATTGTTCATAATATAAAAAACAAATTTACACTGGTCAAATTAGGATTAGAAAATGAGGAGGAACGTAATGAAAACCAGCATAACGAAAAAAGAAAACAGTAAAATTACTCTAGAGGTTGAAGTAGCGGCTACAGACTTTCAAGAAGCTGTTAATAAAGCATATAAAAAAGTAGCCAACCAAGTTCGTATTCCAGGTTTCAGAAAGGGTAAGGTACCTAGAGCTATTTTGCAAAACTATGTAGGCAAAGATGCATTGTATGCCGAGGCTGTTGATTCATTAATTCCAGAGGCTTACATAAAAGCCGTCAATGAAAATCAAATAGAACCCATTGACCAGCCTCAAATTGACATTGTCCAGTATGAAGAAGGCAAGCCACTTATTTTTACCGCTGAGATTCCTGTCAAGCCAGATGTTGTGCTAGGTCAATATAAAGATATAGAAATAGAGTTTAAAGGTAATACTGTTGGTGAAGCAGAAGTTGATAATTATTTAGGAATAATGCAGCAGAGGCATGCTCAGCTGGAAAGTGTTGCAGACAAACCCCTGGAAAATGAAGATATTGCTATTATAGATTTTGAAGGATTTTTGAATGGGGAACTCTTTGAAGGTGGTAAAGGCGAAAACTATAATCTGACAATTGGTTCGGGAACGTTTATACCGGGTTTTGAAGAGCAGTTGCTTGGAATGAAGCCTGGGGAAGAGAGAGAAATTCATGTTACTTTTCCAGAGGATTATAATAACGACAGTTTAAAAGGCAAAGATGTTGTTTTTAAAGTAAAGTTAAATGAAATCAAAATAAAGAAGTTGATGCCGATTGATGACGAATTTGCAAAAGATGTAAGTGAATTTGAAACACTAGAGGAATTAAAGGTTGATGTGAAGAATAAATTGAATAAGATGGCTGAGCAGGAAAATGAGCAACAAACTAGAATAAAGGTATTAGATAAAGTTGCAGAGAGTTCCCAGGTAGAAATTCCCAGAGTTCTTATTGACAGGAAAATCGACAGCAATCTAAAAGATATGGAGTACAGTTTATTGCAGCAGGGTTTGGACATGGAAAAGTATCTAAAGATTACTAATACTACAATGGAACAAATAAGGGAACAGTATGAGGAGAGCGCCCAAAAAAGTGTTAAAATAGACTTGGTCCTTGAGGCAATTGCCAAGTCTGAAAACATCCAGGTATCTGAAGAGGAATTAAATGAAGAAATAGAACAAATTGCCAAGCAGTATAAACAAACTTTAGAACAGTTAAAAGAATTGCTGATAAAACAGCAAAGGTTAGATAGCTTGAAGGAAGGAATAAGAATTGATAAAACAATAAAATTCCTGGTAGATAACGCGGTAATTCTAGAGCCTAAGGAAGAAAAAGAAGACCAAGAGAACAAAGAAGAAAAAGCAGATATAATTGACAAATCAAAAATTCAAGATAAAAAATTGGAAAAAGATGATTTTGAAGCACAATCATAAGTGTGAAAAAATAATATTCTAATAAGGAAAGTGGTGTTACTTTTATGTCTACCTTAGTTCCAATGGTTGTTGAGCAGACTAACAGGGGTGAAAGGGCTTACGACATATACTCAAGGTTGCTCAAGGATAGGATTATTTTTCTTGGCAGTGAGATCAACGATTATGTTGCGAATTTAGTGATAGCTCAGCTGCTCTTTTTAGAAGCAGAGGACCCAGAAAAAGACATTCATATATATATCAATAGCCCAGGAGGTTCTATCACATCTGGGATGGCTATATTTGACACAATGACTTATGTAAAACCTGATATTCAAACTATTTGTGTAGGATTAGCTGCCAGTATGGGGGCTTTTCTGCTGGCAGCAGGCACAAAGGGCAAAAGGTTTGCTCTTCCAAACAGCGAAATAATGATACATCAACCCCTTGGAGGAACTCAAGGGCAGGCTGTGGATATTGAAATCCATGCCAAAAGGATTATTAGAGTGAAAAACAGATTAAACAGAATATTAGCTGACATTACCAATAAGCCCATTGAGCAAATTGAAAAAGATACAGACAGGGACTACTTCTTATCAGCTGAGGAAGCTGTAGATTATGGGCTTGTTGATAAGGTTATAAGTAAAAGAGAATTGCCTGGTAAAAAGTAAAGATGCTCTTGAAAATTAGGCGTACTAAAGTTGGCGAGGTGAAATCATGTATAAGTACACCGATGACAAAGGGCAGTTAAAATGTTCTTTCTGTGGTAAGTTACAGGATCAAGTAAAGAAATTAGTTGCCGGACCAGGAGTGTATATCTGCGACGAGTGTATTGAACTATGCAATGAAATAATCGAAGAAGAACTTAGCGAGGAACTGGGGTTGGAGATGAGTGATATTCCCAAACCCAGGGAAATCAAAGACATTCTTGACCAGTATGTAATTGGTCAGGAGATGGCAAAAAAGATTCTTTCTGTTGCAGTATATAACCACTATAAGCGCATCAATCTGGGCATGAAGATTGACGATGTAGAACTGCAAAAAAGTAATATTGTCATGCTTGGCCCTACTGGAAGTGGGAAAACACTTCTTGCGCAAACATTGGCAAAAATTTTGAATGTGCCCTTTGCCATTGCGGATGCTACATCCTTAACCGAAGCAGGTTATGTAGGCGAAGACGTTGAGAATATCCTATTAAAGCTTATCCAGGCCGCAGACTATGATGTTGAAAAGGCAGAAAAAGGTATTGTCTATATAGACGAGATTGACAAAATTGCTCGTAAGTCTGAGAATCCCTCCATAACCAGAGATGTTTCTGGTGAGGGAGTACAGCAGGCTTTGTTGAAAATTCTTGAAGGTACGGTAGCTAGTGTTCCGCCTCAGGGAGGCCGCAAGCATCCCCATCAAGAGTTCATTCAGCTTGATACCACAAATATCCTTTTTATTTGTGGCGGGGCTTTTGACGGGATAGACAAAATCATTGGGCAAAGAATTGGCAAGAAAGGTATTGGGTTTGGAGCAGACATTAAAGGTAAAAAGGATAAGAATATTGGTGAGATTTTAAGTAACATTTTGCCCGTGGATTTGTTAAAATTCGGTTTGATACCTGAATTTGTCGGCAGGCTTCCTATTATTGTTACTTTAGATGCATTAGATGAAGGGGCATTAGTTCGTATCTTAACAGAACCGCGTAATGCCCTTGTTAAGCAGTATCAGAAGCTTTTTGAAATGGATAATGTTAAATTGGAATTCGAAAAAGAGTCTTTGGAAGCTATTGCTAAAGAGGCAATTAAACGAGAGACTGGGGCAAGAGGATTGAAATCAATTTTGGAAAGCATAATGCTTGATGTAATGTATGATATTCCATCAAGGAAAGACATTAAGAGTTGTACAGTAACCAAGCTGGTTGTAGAGGGTAGAAAACCCCCTATACTGGCTCTAGAAAAAAAGGAAGAAACTGCTTAAAAGTCAAAACATCAAGACCTCTTAACGAGGTCTTTTAACTTTTTCCACTTCCAACTTCTAGTTTTACATTAAAGTTCATTAAGGAGTAATTAAACAGGATAAAAACTTATCCTTAGGCCAATAATATTTAAACAAGGATGCAGTTATTTTGGGATAAAGGAGTTGGAAAATTAATGTTTTATGGTGGAAATGGTCTATGGGGTGTACTTGGATTCGTTCAGATTTTTTTTGCCGTAATCATCGGCTTATATTTTTGGAATTTGCTAAAAAACCAACAGGGAAGTAAAGTAGCCGTTGAAAAGGAATCTAGAAAAGAGCTTGAAAAACTTCAAAAGATGCGTAAGATTTGCCTTACCATCCCCTTGTCAGAAAAAACAAGACCAACATGTTTTTCTGATATTGTTGGTCAGGAAGCTGGACTAAAAGCGTTAAAAGCTGCGCTATGCGGTCCGAATCCCCAGCATGTAATTGTATATGGTCCTCCCGGTGTTGGCAAAACTGCAGCAGCCAGACTTGTATTAGAGGAAGCCAAGAAATCAACTGAATCACCCTTTAAGGAAGATGCCAAGTTTATTGAGGTGGATGGCGCTACAGCCAGGTTCGATGAGAGAGGAATTGCAGACCCTTTAATTGGTTCTGTACATGACCCTATTTATCAGGGAGCTGGAGCAATGGGGGTGGCAGGCATTCCTCAACCCAAGCCTGGTGCAGTCACAAAAGCTCACGGCGGCATTCTTTTCATTGATGAAATTGGTGAACTCCACTCCATCCAGATCAATAAATTGCTCAAAGTATTAGAGGATAGGAAAGTGTTATTAGAAAGCGCATATTATAGTTCAGAAGATACAAATATTCCTAGCCACATTCATGATATATTTCAAAATGGGCTGCCTGCAGATTTTAGGATGGTGGGGGCAACTACCCGCCTTCCCCATGAAATACCCCCAGCTATCAGGTCTCGATGCATGGAGGTTTTCTTTAGACCACTGCTGCCCCATGAGGTGGAAAAAATAGGGAGCAATGCTGCTAGAAAAATTAACTTTGAGATTGCAGAAAATGCTGTAAAGGTTGTAGCTAAATATGCGACAAATGGCAGAGATGCCGTAAATATAATTCAAATTGCTGCTGGTTTGGCGTTGACTGAGGGACGAAAATCTATTTCATGTGAAGATGTTGAATGGGTTGTAAGCAGCGGTCAATATTCGCCTAGACCTGATAAAAAGATACCCAGTAAGCCCCAGGTAGGTCTTGTAAATGGTCTGGCAGTTTGTGGACCCAGTATGGGCACACTGCTGGAATTGGAAGTTAGTGTGATAAGAGTGGCAGATAGACAGGGTAAAGTTATGGTGACTGGCATTGTGGAAGAGGAGGAAATGGGTTCTACTGATGGTAAAAGATTGCGCCGTAAAAGCATGGTAAAAGATTCTGTGGAAAATGTCCTAACAGTATTGAGGAAAAACTTGGATATTGATCCTAGAAACTATGATATTCATGTTAATTTTCCTGGAGGAGTGCCTATTGACGGGCCTTCGGCAGGAGTGACCATTGCTACGGCTGTCTACTCTGCCATAAAAGAAATACCTGTGGATAACAAAATAGCAATGACTGGTGAAGTATCCATCAGAGGATGTGTCAAACCAGTTGGCGGTATTATAGCTAAAGTTGAAGCCGCTAAACATTCTGGTGTTAGTAAAGTATTCATCCCAAAAGATAACTGGCAGGAGCTTTTTAAGCACATGGAAGATATTGAGGTGGTACCGGTAGAAACTCTAGATGAACTCATTGCTGGCGCTATCCCTCAGGCTAAAACTAAGCTATGTAGTGAAATATTACCTAATCCCCATGTATTGTCTGCTTCACAGATCTAATCTTTGTATACTCCAACCTAAATTGTGATAGGAAACCTTTGAGTAATATAGCCATTTCATGGTAAAATAAGGAGACAATTAAGGTAATATATTCTTTAGACCATTCAGGAGGTGTTTCTGTGACAGTAGATGCATCAGAAATCAAAAAGGGTATGCCTTTACTCCCTTTGAGGGGTGTTTTAGTTTTTCCATATATGGTCATTCACCTGGATGTAGGTAGAGAGAAGTCTATTAATTCAATAGACTATTCTATGCTTACCGACAGAGAGATATTTTTAGTTATGCAGAAAGATGCCCAGACAGATGACCCTATGGAAGATGATATTTATAGGTTTGGGACCGTTGCAGAAATTAAGCAGCTATTAAAACTGCCGGGTGGAACCATCAGAGTTCTGGTTGAAGGAAAAGTTCGAGGAAATATTATACGTTTTATCGATGAAGATAATATGCTAAAGGTTGATGTGGAACTCTTCGATGAGGTAGAAGAGAAGACTCCGGAAATTGAAGCTCTTATGAGGACCCTCATAGATAAATTTGAAGATTACGTCAAGGTAAGCAAGCGAATACCCCCTGAAGCGGTGGTCTCTGTAGTTACCGTGGATGAACCACATAGATTGGCAGATATTGTTGCGGCCCACTTAGTTCTTAAGCCTACCGAGAAACAGCATGTTTTAGAGAAGTATAGCGTAGCTGACAGGCTGGAATACTTATGCGAGATTTTAACCAAAGAGATGGAAATACTTGAATTGGAAAGAAAAATTAATATGCGGGTCCGTAAACAGATGGAAAAGACCCAGAAGGAATACTATCTAAGAGAACAAATGAAGGCTATTCAGAAGGAACTGGGGGATAAGGATGAGCGTCAGGCTGAAACGGAAGAATTAAGGGAAAAAATTGACAAAGCTCGTATGCCAAAGGAAGCAAGGGAAAAGGCCCTTAAGGAACTTGAGCGACTGGAAAAAATGCCTCCCATGGTTGCTGAAGCCGTTGTAGTTAGAAATTATCTGGACTGGATGTTATCACTGCCATGGTATAAACAGACAAAAGACAGACTGGATATTAATATGGCAGAAAAAATTCTTGATGAAGACCATTACG
Organism: Bacillota bacterium; assembly: GCA_040756735.1. GTDB lineage: Bacteria > Bacillota > DSM-16504 > Desulfitibacterales > Desulfitibacteraceae > JBFLYC01. The sequence continues at coordinate 101,446 of JBFLYC010000006.1, forward strand.
CTTTAACCAAAGTGAAAGAGAGGATTTTAGAATATCTGGCAATCAGGCAATTGGCAAAAAAGATGAAAGGACCTATAATTTGTTTTGTCGGACCGCCCGGTGTAGGCAAAACCTCCCTGGCAAAGTCAATTGCCAGAGCATTGAAAAGAAAATTCATCAGAATGTCTTTAGGAGGAGTAAGAGACGAAGCAGAGATAAGGGGGCATCGGCGAACATATGTGGGAGCTATGCCAGGTCGAATTATTCAAGGTATTAAACAAGGAGGTACTAAAAACCCAGTATTTCTCCTGGATGAAATTGATAAAATGAGCATGGATTTTAGAGGCGACCCATCTGCAGCCTTGCTGGAGGTATTAGACCCTGAGCAAAATAATACATTTAGTGATCACTTTATTGAGGCAGCATATGACCTTTCAAAGGTAATGTTCATCACAACAGCCAATGTACAGTACAACATTCCGAGACCCTTGCTTGATAGGATGGAGCTAATCCATATATCCGGTTATACTGAAGAAGAAAAGTTAAAGATTGCTACCATCCATTTGCTGCCAAAACAAATAAAGGAACATGGTTTGACTCCACAGCAATTGGAAGTTTCTGAGAATGCCATTAGAAGAATTATACGGGAATTTACTCGTGAAGCCGGTGTCAGAAATTTAGAGCGTGAGCTAGCAACAATTTGTCGTAAAACGGCCAGAGACATAGTTGCCAAGAAGGAAGAAAGGGTTAAAGTGTCCTCTCAAAACCTGGAGAAGTACTTGGGTATTCCCCGTTTTAGATACGGGGTTGCAGAAAAGGAGAGTGAAGTTGGCGTAGCCACCGGCCTTGCCTGGACTGAGACAGGTGGGGATGTGCTTTTTGTGGAAACTACCCTCTTTAAAGGCAAAGGGAACCTTACTCTTACGGGCAAACTTGGAGATGTGATGAAAGAATCTGCATATGCAGCTTTTAGTTATATTCGTTCAAGGGCAGACAAATTCAATATTGACTCTGCTTGTTTTGATAATTATGATATTCATATACATGTTCCAGAAGGAGCAATACCAAAAGACGGACCTTCTGCTGGAATAACCATGGCCACTGCAATGGCATCTAGTTATACGAATAGACCTGTTCTTAAAGATCTGGCCATGACCGGAGAGATAACTCTTAGAGGAAGAGTTCTGCCTATTGGAGGAATCAAGGAAAAAATAATTGCTGCTCACAGGGCAGGCATTAGAAAAGTAGTTCTTCCTAAAGATAACGAGAAGAATCTTGAAGATGTTCCACAATCAGTCAAAAAAAAATTAAAGTTTCATCTGGTAGAACATATGGATGAAGTATTGTCGTTCGCCCTGTTAAGTACCGGGCAAGATAAAGAAAAGCTGGATTGTGAGGAGAAAAATGAAGGTAACTAAAGCCATTTACCTGTGCAGCGCCGTCAAAAATGAGCAGTATCCTGCACAGGGTTTACCGGAGATAGCTTTTGTGGGCAGGTCAAATGTGGGGAAATCTTCTTTAATTAATACTTTGGTAAATAGAAAAGGTCTAGTTAAAACCAGCAGTAAACCAGGCAAAACAAGGACAATTAATTTTTTCGAAATTAACGATGCTTTGAATTTAGTAGATTTGCCAGGTTATGGCTATGCTGCTGTTTCCCATCAAATACAAGCATTATGGGCCAGTTTTGTTGGGGAATACCTAAATAAACGTGAAGAGTTAAAGGGAGTCATTCATTTAATTGATATCAGACACGAACCTACCACCCTAGATGTTCAAATGTATGAATGGCTTAACAAGAACGGTGTGCCATCTTTACTTGTTGCTACAAAGGCCGATAAAATTTCTAAAGGACAACGCAGCAAACATGTCAAGGCAATTAAAACCAAACTGGATGTGGATTCACAAAGACAAGTTATAGCGTTTTCAGCAATTACTAGGGAAGGTAAAATGGAGATTTGGAGTTGGATAAGGGAGCATGCTGGAATATAGAAACACTTACGATAACCCCGTAATGAAGCTTTACGGGGTTTTTTACTAAAAATTATGGTACAATTATTTAGGGGTCTTCCGGCGTGTCCCCTTTCATTGTATGTTGATTGGATGGTGAAACTTCAATGCAGCTTGTAGAGGAGATTTTAAAAGGCAACATCAGAGCTTTATCAAAGGCAATTTCGCTTGTGGAGAATAGGCATCATCAAAGTGAGGACATTCTGTCTGAGATATTTCCTCATACAGGGAAAGGTTATCTTATTGGAGTAACTGGTGCACCAGGCTCAGGCAAAAGTTCTTTAGTTGATCGTATGATTGCCTATTACAGGCAAGAGGGTAAGAGTGTAGGGGTAATAGCAGTTGACCCTTCTAGTCCCTTTAGCGGAGGAGCTCTTTTAGGCGACAGAATTAGAATGCAGGAGCATTCTATAGATCCAGGCGTATTTATCAGAAGTATGGGCAGCAGAGGCAGTTTAGGAGGCTTGTCGCAAGCGGCAAGGGATACCGCAAGGCTGATGGATGCCTTTGGCAAGGATATTATTATCTTGGAGACAGTTGGTGTTGGACAGTCAGAGGTGGAAGTTATGAATGTAGCTCATACTGTGCTGGTTGTACTAACGCCAAATAGCGGTGATACGATTCAAATCTTAAAAGCAGGGATCATGGAGATTGCAGATTTATTTGTCATTAATAAATCAGACCTTGATGGAGCCCATAAAGTAAAAAATGAGGTTGAAGCTTACCTGAAGCTAAAGGCAGCTCAAGGTTGGCAGGTTCCAGTTTTTCCTGTTATGTCTCTTACTGGAGAAGGTGTCAGCGCTTTGTGTGAAGGAATTTACCTCCACAGGGATTATTTATATACAAAGGGTGTTTGGGAAAAAAAATTAGGGGGAAGACTTCGTAACGAAGTTGTGCAAATTACCATGGAAAAAGTTATGAGTTATGTTACTTCTTGCCTTAATGATGATGATTGGAAAGATTTATTAAGTAAAATGGATAGACATCAGGTGTCTCCATACCAGGTAGCTGATAAGGTAGCAAAGATATTGCTCGGCATTTCTTGACAAAATATATCCTAATAGATATCATTTAACCTAAGATTAATATTGATAAATTCCATGAAGGGGAATAGTATTAAATAACCTGAGTCTACAGAGAAATGGTCCTAGGCTGAAAGACCGTGATTTAGGCTTTAAGAAGTCACCCCGGAGATAAGTGCTGAATTTAAGTAAGCATGTTCGGGTTATCCGTTAAAGTTGTGTGAGTGCCGGTAGTGGAAATAAGGTGGTACTGCGAAGAACCCTTCGCCCTTATATGGTAAAGGGTTTTATTATTTATAATGTTTATTCAACGTTTTATTCAACCATTTCTTCGTCAAGAAGGAGGATGTGAAGTACAGATGAAAAACGAATTGAATTCTAAATATGACCCAAAACAGGTAGAGCGAAAATGGTATGAATTATGGGAAGATGGAGGTTATTTCCACCAATCGCCCCGATCAGATAAAGAACCTTTCTGTATTGTAATGCCCCCGCCAAATGTTACGGGTTCTTTACACCTGGGGCATGCCCTGGATAATACCCTGCAAGACATTCTAATTCGCTTTAGAAGAATGCAGGGTTACAACACATTGTGGCTTCCAGGAACAGACCATGCTGGAATTGCAACACAAGCAAGGGTAGAAGAGCAAATTGCCCAGGAAGGCTTAAACAAATATGAACTGGGCAGAGAAAAATTTTTGGAGAGGGTATGGGACTGGAAAAATGAATATGGTAATACCATTACCAGGCAACTGCGTCTTCTTGGTGCATCATGTGATTGGCAAAGGGAAAGATTTACCATGGATGATGGTTGTTCTAAAGCTGTAAGGGAGGTTTTTGTTAGGCTCTTTAAAAAAGGTCTGATTTACCGTGGTAATTATATTGTCAACTGGTGTCCCAAATGCCAGACCACCATTTCTGACATTGAAGTTGAACATAAGGATAGCAAAGGAAATCTGTATCATATAAAGTATCCCTTTAAAGACAGAGAGGGGTTCATTGTTGTTGCTACAACCAGGCCTGAAACCATGCTTGGAGATACTGCTGTAGCCGTTCACCCAGAAGATGAGAGATACAAAGAATTGATAGGTAAAACCGTAATACTGCCTATATTAAATCGGGAAATACCCATCATAGCAGACAGCTATGTTGACCCTGCTTTTGGTTCAGGGGCAGTCAAGATCACGCCTGCACACGATCCTAATGATTATGAAATGGCTTTGCGCCATGATTTGCCCCATGTGGTAGTGATAAATAAAGATGCTGTAATGACTGTTGAAGCAGGCCCATATAAGGGTATGGATAGGTATGAGTGCAGGAAGAAGCTTGTAGCGGATCTGGCTCAAAAAGATTTTCTGCTTAACATCCAGGAGCATGAATATGCCCTTGGGCAGTGCTATCGCTGCGATACAGTCATTGAACCGTTAGTTTCGCCTCAGTGGTTTGTAAAGATGAAACCCCTTGCAGCACCAGCCATGGAAGCAGCGCATAAAGGGGATGTAAGGTTTGTTCCTGAAAGGTTCACCAAGGTTTACTTGAATTGGCTTGAAAATATCAGAGATTGGTGCATTTCCAGGCAGTTGTGGTGGGGGCATAGAATACCTGTGTGGTATTGTGACAGCTGCGGTAAAGAAATATGCAGTATGGAGGACCCTGATAACTGCAGCGAATGTGGAGGTAGTCTAACCCAGGATCCGGATGTTTTAGATACCTGGTTTAGTTCAGCTCTTTGGCCCTTTTCAACCCTGGGATGGCCTGAAGAAACTGCTGACTTGCAGCATTTCTATCCTACAAGTGTATTGGTTACCGGTAGGGACATTATCTTTTTCTGGGTAGCTAGAATGCTATTTATGGGTATAGAGTTTCAAAAGCAAGTACCCTTTTATCATGTATTTATTCATGGTCTGGTGTTGGATAGCCTTGGTAGAAAAATGAGCAAAAGCTTGGGAAATGGTGTAGACCCCATTGAAGTAATTGACAAATATGGCGCTGATACTTTAAGATTCATGCTTGTTACCGGCAATACGCCCGGTAACGACTTGCGTTTTCATTACGAAAAACTTGAAGGAACCAGGAACTTTGCCAACAAAATTTGGAATGCCTCACGCTTTGCATTGATGAACCTGCATGATTATGACCCAAAAGGAGAACTTGGTTCTTTGGCCTTGGCAGATCAGTGGATACTGGTTCGTTTGCAAGAGGTAATTAACAAAGTAACCGAATGTCTAGATAAATATGAATTAGGCGAGGCTGCAAGGTCGATTTATGAGTTTACTTGGAATGAATTGTGTGACTGGTATATCGAATTAATAAAACCTAGGTTATATGGAAAAGTTAGTGAAGAAAGCCGGAAAACTGCCCAGGCTGTTTTATATAGCACTTTATCCAGAACCATGCAGCTCTTGCATCCTTTCATGCCTTTTATAACTGAGGAGATCTGGCGCCACCTGCCTGGAGACAGAGGCAGCATTATGCTGTCCGATTGGCCTAGATTTAAAGAGGTAAAAGACAAAGCTCCAGTGGTAAAGATGCGCCTGCTCATGGAAATAATTAAAGGAATTCGCAATATTAGAAATGAAATGAATGTACCTCCCGGTAAAAAGGCAGAAGCTATAATCTTTTTAAAATCCGAAGAAGCAGACAAAGCTGTCAAAGATAACCTTGAGTATATAGAAATACTAGCTGACGCTTATCCCATAAAACTTGTAAGAGAATTAGCTAAAAAACCGGATAAAGCTGCTGCTGTTGTAGTTTATGGCGCTGAGGTTTATGTGCCCCTTGAAGGTTTAATAGATATTAACGTAGAGATAAAACGCATGGAAAAAGAGTTGGCAACCATAGAAAAAGACCTCAACCTAGTCAAATCAAAACTGCAAAATGAAAAGTTTTTAAGGAAGGCTCCCAAAGAAGTGGTCGAAAAAGAACAACAAAAGCAAAAAGAACTATATGCTAAGTATGAAGTCTTAAAAGAAAGAATGGCACGATTGATTGAGGAATAGGAGACATGATGCTAATGAATTATCAACAATCCATTGATTACATTAAAAAATTAACTCAATTTGGTATGAATTTTGGTCTTGCTAGGATTAGAAAGCTTTTGGAGTTACTGGGCAATCCCCATGAAAGCTTAAAAGTTGTGCATGTCGGTGGTACTAATGGTAAAGGATCTACATCTGCCATGCTAAGCTCCATTTTAATTGAAAGCGGTTATACGGTAGGGTTATTTACTTCGCCCCATCTTCACAGTTACCGTGAAAGATTTAGAATAAATGGAGAAATGATCACTGAAGAAGACTTGGCTTCAATAATTACCAGAATAAAACCCTTTTTAGAGCAGATGGTTGCAGATGGGTTTGAGCATCCGACGGAATTTGAAGTTGGTACGGCAATGGCTTTTGTATATTTTTTTGAAAAAAGAGTTGATATTGTAGTGTTAGAAGTAGGGTTAGGAGGAGAAATTGACTCCACCAATGTGGTAGCAGAACCCTTGGTGAGTGTGATAACCAATGTTGCAATGGATCACATGGACTATTTAGGAGATACAGTAGAAAAAATAGCATCGGTAAAGGCAGGAATTATTAAACATAAAAGGCCGGTTGTTACTGCCGCGAAAAAACCAGAGGTTCTAAAAATTTTAAAAGAAAGGAGTATAAAAGAAAATGCCCCTTTTTACAGAATTGATAAGGACTTTGGGGTGCAGACTATCGAACTGAGTTCTACTGGTTCAGTTTTTAGAATTTGTGGTCTTAGAGGGGTATATGAAAATGTCAAGACTCCCCTATTAGGTGAGCATCAGGGTGAGAACTTATCCATAGCTATTGTAATTTCAGAACTGCTGCAAAAAAGCGGATTTGAAAAAATTACTCGTGCAACAATTTATCAAGGTGCAGAAAGGGTGGTATGGAAAGGACGCTTAGAGATTATTTCAGAAAATCCATTAGTGTTGATCGATGTAGCTCATAATGTGGATGGGATAACTACTCTAAAAAAAGCCCTGCATACTATTTTCTCCCATAAGCCAATGACTTTAGTGATCGGAATGTTAGCCGATAAAGAAAGAGAGAAGGCATTAGAGATAATAGCTTCTATGGCTCAAAGGGTTATAGTTACAAAACCTCTTAGTCCCAGGGCAGGTAATTGGGGAGAAATTACAGGCATGGCTAAAAAGTATTGCCAAAGGGTGACCACTATACCGTATGTGATTGACGCTGTTGAAGCAGCTTTACATGAGATGGATCCGGAAGGTATTTTGGTTGTTACGGGTTCCTTTTACATGGTTAGTGAGGCTAGAAGGTGGTTAGAGGAAAACAAAGAAAAATTAAAATATTGTACCAATTAGCACAAACATTTGGTATAATATTCTAGTACAGAGGTAACATAACTGGTAGATTACCTTCACGGGAGGTGTAGTAATGAAGACTTTAAAAATACCGGAAGCTACAGTAAGCAGGCTTTCAGTATACTCAAGGTTCCTTTCCGGCTTGGATAGAAAAGGCGTAATAACTGTTTCTTCAGGGGACATAGCTGAGGGGGTAGGAGTGAGCCCGGCACAGGTCCGCAAAGACCTGGCATATTTCGGTGAGTTTGGCACCAGGGGAGTAGGTTATAATGTTAAGGAACTCCATCACCACATCTTAAAAATACTTGGGCTCAACAAGAAATGGGAGGTCGTTATCGTAGGGGCAGGGAATCTTGGATCAGCTTTAAGTATGTATGGTGGTTTTAAAGATCGTGGGTTTCAGATAGCAGGCATTTTTGACAATGATCCAAGAAAAATAGGCTTTGTAATTAATGGAATTGAAATTTTACCGTTAGATAAATTACCCGAAGTTGTAAAAGAGTCTAATGTAAAGATAGGTATAATAACTGTACCCAGTGATTACGCTCAGGATGTTGCCAGCTTAATGGTAGAGAACAAGATAACTGCCATCTTAAATTTTGCTCCTAGGGTATTGAACGTTCCTAAAGGAGTTATTGTGCGTACTGTAGATCTTTCAGTACATCTGGAGATTCTCACCTTTAACATGCTCCATCAATCAAGAAGGATCGAAGGTTAGAATAGATTTTGTCGTTGAAATCTTGTTTTCTCATGTAAAGGTGCTTTTAATAAAAGCACTTTTCTGTTATTGATAACTTTCATAATAACATTTGAATTACAGTTCATGATCTTGTAATAGCATCAAAATATTTTGTTTTTAAAGGAGTAATAAGATGAGCAAGCAGATCATTTTAGCTTCAGCTTCACCAAGACGCAAGGAATTGTTAGATAAATTCGTAAAGAATCTTATTGTTGATTTTGTTCCAATTGATGAAACTGTTCCTGAAGACATGCCGCCTGAAGAAGCTGTGCAAATGCTTTCATTGAAAAAAGCCAGGATTGTCGCTGAAAAATATGATGATGGGATTATCATTGGTTCAGATACAATTGTGGTATTAGATAACATGATGCTGGGAAAACCAAGAGACAATGATGAAGCATTTTTGATGTTGTGTCAATTAAAGGGAAAAGAACATAAGGTCATCTCAGGGCTTGCTGTTATAGATGTAAAAACCGGCCGGTTTGAAGTATCCTATGAAACTACAAAGGTGAAGATGGGCAATTTATCAGAAGACATGATTCGTAGATATATTGCTACCGGTGAAACCAAAGATAAAGCCGGTTCATATGCAATCCAGGGTTATGGCGCAGTTTTGGTAGAGAAAATAGAAGGCGATTACTTTAATGTTGTTGGTTTGCCACTGTATTTGTTAAACATAATGTTAGAAAGGTTTGGAGTATGTATAATTTGAGGTAATATGATAGTCAGCAAGACTTTATGATACTTTAACTGGAATTCAGGAAGGTAGGCTTGATGACATTTTCGGATGGACACTGGAGGTTAAATGATTATAGTGATTTAAGAGACAGAGCTTAGATGAGCCTTTACGTTATTTTAGGGGTTGATATTGTGGTTGGTGAATATCGCTTAACGGTAAAAGAATTGCCTGAGGACTTACGACCCAGGGAGAGGTTGATTAAATATGGCCCTAGTTCACTTAGTTCTGCCGAATTGTTGGCCATTATTTTAGGGACAGGCAATAAAAGAGAGACAGCTTTAGATGTAGCAGCAAGAATACTCCATCACTGTGGAGGTTTAAGGGGTTTAGGAAATATATCTATTAAAGATTTGGGCAGTTTTACCGGGATAGGTCTGGCAAAATGCACTCAGATAATGGCAGCTATAGAGTTAGGTTCGAGAATTTATAAGGAAGAAACCGTTATTAAACCCAAAATAAAATGTCCTTCAGATGTAGTAAATCTTGTAATGGATATGCAATTTTTAGATCGGGAGCATTTTAAGGTATTGTATTTAAGCACGAAGAATCATGTAATAGGGATTGAAGAAGTATCTATAGGAAGCTTAAACAGTTCCATAGTGCATCCTAGGGAAGTGTTTAAAGGAGCTATAGAAAAAAGTGCAGCTGCTGTTATCCTTTCGCATAATCATCCTAGTGGTGACCCAGAACCAAGCAAGGAGGATATTCAGGTTACCAGGCGTCTTTTTGAAGCAGGCCAATTGTTGGGTATTGAAGTCCTAGATCATATAATTATCGGAGACGGCTGCTTTAGAAGTCTAAAAGAGCTTGCTGTCATTTAACAGTCCCAAATCTTACCCCTTGCTGGTAAATTAAAGGCTATACTATAATTGGTTTAGTTATGACTATTTGCAGTTTAACTTGGAGAGGAGCAAATATCTATGTTTTTTGCAAAAGACTTGGGAATTGACTTAGGTACTGCCAATACATTGGTACATCTGCGAGGAAAAGGTATAGTGTTAACGGAACCATCAGTTGTTGCAATCCAAAGGGAAACAGGTTCAATCTTAGCAGTTGGTGAAGAGGCTAAGAGAATGATTGGTAGAACTCCTGGAAATATCATTGCGATACGTCCCATGAAGGATGGGGTAATTGCCGATTTCGATATTACTTCTGCAATGTTAAGGTATTTTATTAATAAAGCTTTAAAGAGAAAAACAAAGAGTACTCTTGTAAGGCCTAGGGTTGTAGTATGCATACCTTCAGGTATAACTGCAGTGGAAGAAAGAGCTGTGAGAGAAGCAGCACTGCAAGCCGGCGCTAAAGAAGCATATTTAATAGAAGAGCCTATGGCAGCGGCAATTGGAGCAGGTCTACCTGTTCATGAACCGACAGGTAATATGGTAGTTGATATTGGAGGAGGAACAACAGAAGTTGCCATTATTTCCCTGGGTGGGATTGTTACTGCTAAGTCCATTCGTATTGGTGGAGATGAAATGGATGAGGCTATTGTACATCACATCAAAAGGAATTATAATCTTATGATTGGGGAGCGTACTGCTGAGGATCTTAAAATAGAGGTGGGTTCAGCCTGTTTTCCAGCAGGAGAAGGTGAAGAAAGAGCCCAAAGGATTGTGCCTGTTAGAGGCAGGGATTTAGTATCAGGATTACCAAAAACTATAGATATTACAACAAAGGAGATAAAACAGGCCTTATCTGAACCTGTAACAGCCATTATTGAAGCTATTAAGGTATGCTTAGAAAAGACTCCTCCTGAATTAGCTGCCGATATAATGGATAGAGGAATTGTAATGACAGGAGGAGGGTCTCTGTTGTGGGGCTTAGATACTTTGGTTAGTAAAGAAACAGGAATGCCCGTGCATATAGCTGAAGAACCTTTGGCTTGTGTGGCTAATGGTACGGGTAAGGTTCTGGAGAATATAGAAATTTTAAAGAGAGTGTTAATTCCAGCAAAAAAACTGGGTTAAGAGTTGGTGAGGCTGATGGCCCGTAGGGTACCTTTGAAAAGGGGATTGTTGATTGGATTATTAATAGCGGTCTTCTTAGCAGCTATTGGATTAACTTCTGCTAGCGAGAGAGCCCGTTTAACTCAAGTAGAAATTATCCTGCGAGATATGATAGCTCCGCTTTACAGCGGGGTTACGCAAGTTTCTACAACTTTTTTAAACATTAGAAACAGTATTACCTCTTACCATGAACTTTTGGAAGAAAACAGGTATCTAAAGGAACAGGTTAGATTACTGTCATTACAAAACAGTAATATGGAAGAATATCGTTTGGAAAATGAACGTCTTAATCGTTTGTTGAATTTTAAAGTATCTCAAGAAAATGAATGGGATTTAATGCCTGCGGTAGTTATCGGCAGGAACTTAGGTAATTGGCGAGACACAGTAATTATTAACAGAGGAATCAAAGATGGAGTGCATAAGGATATGCCTGTGATTAATCACCAGGGATTAGTAGGCAGGGTCATAGCCGTTACCAACAATACTGCAGAGGTGTTGCTGCTTATAGATAGAGACAGTGCAGTTGGCGCTTTGGTCCAAAGGTCAAGGACTTTTGGTGTGGTAGAAGCAGCCACCGCAGATGATATTCCTCTACAAATGATACACTTAGCCCATGACGCTCCCATTAACGAGGGCGATGTGATAGTTACGTCAGGTTTAGGTGGTATTTTTCCAAAGGGCTTAAAAATTGGATATGTTGCTGAAATAAATATGGCCCCTACTGGGCTGGTTAAACAAGCCAAGATAATTCCTTATGTTGATTTTGGTAAGTTAGAAGAGTTGCTGATTGTTAAAGAAGCTAAAGAAATACTGAAGGAAACAGAGGTTGAAGAAGGTGTTAACCCATGAGGCGCTGGTTTTGGATGGCTTTTTTGATGATCTGTGCTTTGGTACTCCAGGCGACCCTTTTTAATTATTTTCCTGTTGCAGGTGTTAAACCTGATTTATTGCTAATTATAGTGGTATTGTACGGCTTGCTCTATGGTAAGTCTGCTGGTATTCTAGGTTTATTGTACGGACTTGCAGAAGACTTAATAACAGGAAGGTTTATCGGTTTTAACGCCTTTACAAAGGGACTAATGGGTTATTTTATAGGCCTTCTAGAACCAAAGCTTTTTAAAGATCATATTCTGGTACCGATAGTCGTCCTGCTAATCGGCACCTTGTTTTATGGGATAATCTCTTTTGCTGTTGGTTTGCTGGTAGGATATTTTGTACCCTTTGACCTTGAGGCTTTTGCCAGGCTAATGATTTTACAGTCTATATATAATGCATGTTTAGCTCCTTTTTTATATGGACGATACTACAGGTTGAGTGTACAAAGGTTTGTCAGCAAGTTGAGGAGGTAGCCCTTCATGACTTTTTCCAGAAAACTGCTCCAAAAAAAATTACTTATTTTTTTATATACAACTGTGATAATTTTTCTGATCCTGGTTTTTAGACTTTTTTATTTACAGGTTGTCCAGGCTCATGTTTATCGTACCCAGTCTGAGGAAAACAGGATCCGTATCATTTCTAAGGAGGCAAGACGTGGGGATATCATAAGCGCTGATAATAAGGTCTTAGCAACAAGCATGCCTGTTTTTACAGTGTCAATTTCCCATATATCTAACAAAGAGAAACAGCAGCAGGCTATAGTAAACCTGGTAGAAATCCTAGATGACCCAGAAATTACAGAGGAATTGATTAAAGAGAAACTGCAGAAACATGTTCGCAAGTTTGAACCTGTTGAGATAGTTACCTTGCCTTGGGATGAAAAAGGCATTGAAATAATTTCACGCTTGGAGGAAAGAAGAACAGACGTTCCGGGAGTTGTTATTGAGGAAGTCCCTCAAAGATACTATCCCATGGGTGAATTAGCAGGACATATCCTTGGGTATGTAGGTAAAATTAGTCCCAGGGAGTTGGAGATTTTTAGTCAATACCAGTATGGCATAAATGATAAATTAGGTAAAACAGGTATTGAAAGAGTAGCTGAAATTAAAGACATTGACGGGAATGCAATAGGGTTAAGGGGTAAGAAAGGAGTGCAGCAGGTAGAGGTCAATGCCAGCAATAGACCTATTAGAGAGCTGGTTAATATACCTTCAACACCTGGGAACAATGTAAAATTAACTTTAAATGTGGATCTGCAAAATGTCCTTGAGCAATCTTTAGATGATGTTATTGAGATGGTTAAGGAGGAAAACCCTAAGGCTGGTTCAGGCGGGGCAGTAGTTTTAGATGTAAAGACAGGAGCAATTTTAGCTATTGCAAGTAAACCTGATATGAATCCCAATGACTTTGTTGATGGCAGCTTTGTGCAAAAGCAGGACTATTACAATGATTCTGTTTTAAAGCCTGAATTTAACAGGGTTGTTCGAGGGACCTACCCTCCAGGATCTACCTTTAAGATGATCACATTGATGGCTGCTCTGGAAACAAATTCTGTGGAGTTGCGAGATACTGTTGTCTGTTCTGGGGCATACTGGCGCCCTCCTTTTATCAAGTGCGTGGGAGTTCATGGCACCGTGGATTTTCATAGGGCTCTGGCTGTTTCATGTAATACTTATGTGCAAAATGCTGCTCACCTGACTGGCATCAATGAGATCATCCGTGTAGCAGAGCAATTCGGTTTGGGAAGAAAGACCGGTACACCTGACTTACTAGGTGAGGAAGCTGGAATTCTACCTACCCCTGAATGGAAAAAGGAATTAAATGCTGTTTTAGTGCAAAGAAAATTTGAAAGAAGGAAAGACGAAATTGAAAAGAAGTATCAAACCCTAAGAGGTGAAGCTAAAACTGTTGAAGAATTTCAAGAATTGGACAGGTTAAAAGATAGGGAATTAGCCCTGGCTGAGAGCCAGTTTAGGATTGAGTACAACTTTGAAACCAACTGGCATCCTTTCGATACGTACAATACCTCAATTGGGCAAGGTTCCAACAACTTTACTATTTTACAATTAGCTAATTATACGGCAACCCTGGCTAATGGGGGGAATAGATATGTTCCATATTTAATTGATAAAATTGTCACCCCACAAGGTGAAGTGCTGGTAGATTATCAACCCCTATTAGCCGGTACAGTTGATATATCACCTAGAACTATGCAAGAGGTAATTACCGGTATGCATCACGTTACCAGGCCTGGAGGAACTGCCTATGTATTATTTAGCTCATTTCCTGATCATATTAAAGTAGCTGCCAAGACCGGTACAGCACAGACAGGTCGTGTAGGTGATGACAGAAACAAAGATTTTCATGGAGTATTTGTGGCTTTTGCTCCCATTGATGATCCGCAGATTGCCTTTGCAGGTTTGATAGAATATGCTAGAACAGGCGGAGGCAGTGCAGGCAGAGTTGCCAAGGCTGTTTTTGAGGAGTATTTTGGACTTAATAAAACAGAACTTGATGAGGAAAACATTAATTGGGATGAAGTTGAATAATACTATTTAAAAAGAAGACAGAAATCAGAATGCAGGAGTCAGAATATATTCTGGATTCTGTCTACTAAATTCTGTATTCTAATAATTTATAAATAGAAGAAGTACTAATAATGTCATATTATGGAATAATATCAAGGAATTTTTGCCTTGGTTTTTTTTATATCAAATGCAGGAATTGGTCTTTATCCGTAGAAAATTAACATAAGTTAGAGAGATTACACAATTTTGTTCATGTCGGAGAGTATTACCTTGAGGTGAAATAAATGTCAGAGAAAAAGGTTAGTGTCAAGGTCCCAGACAGCAAGGCCATTTTGGTGCAAAGAACCATCCGTTCAGGACAATCTATTCAATATCCTGGTCATATTGTAGTTTTAGGCGATGTTAACCCTGGCGCTGAAATTGTTGCTGGTGGTAATATTCTGGTATTAGGGTGTTTAAGGGGTATTGCTCACGCAGGAGCTGTTGGTAATGAAAAGGCTGTAGTGGCTGCATTTCGGCTGGAGCCTACCCAGCTTAGGATAGCCAACCATATTACCAGAGCGCCTGATGGGGAGAAATGGGCGCCCAGGCAGCCCGAAGTTGCCCGCATCAAAAATGGAGTCGTAGTTATTGAAAAGTTACAGTCATTAGAGGAACACTATCTGGCCTTTTGTCAATAATAATTAATCTTGGAGGAGGAAATTGTATGGGAGAAGTATTAGTAATTACATCTGGCAAAGGAGGAGTTGGAAAAACTACTACCACAGCAAATATTGGAACTGGCTTGGCTGCCTTGGGATATAAGGTTGTAATGGTAGATACAGACATAGGATTGCGGAATCTTGATGTGGTTATGGGTTTGGAAAACAGAATTGTTTATGATATAGTTGATGTAATTAGTGGAAATTGTAATCATAAGAAGGCGTTAATTAAGGACAAACGCCAGGAGGAATTATATTTACTTCCTGCATCTCAAACAAGGGATAAATCAGCAGTTACTCAAGAGCAGATGAAAGAACTTTGCCAAACATTAAAAAACGAATTTGATTATGTATTGATTGACTGCCCAGCCGGCATTGAAGGCGGCTTTAAGAATGCTATTGCTGGAGCAGATAAAGCAATAGTTGTTACCACACCTGAAGTATCTGCAGTAAGAGATGCTGATAGGATTATTGGCTTATTAGAGGCCAATGAAATTAAAAACCCAAAACTTATAATCAATCGGATACGTCCTGACATGGTCAAAAGAGGAGATATGATGGACATCGAAGATATGATAGAGATTTTGGCCATTGATTTACTGGGAGTTGTTCCAGAGGATGAAATGATAGTAGTTTCAACAAATAAAGGTGAACCAGCAGTAATGGATAAAACTTCCAAAGCTGGTCAGGCTTATAGAAACATATCCTTGAGGATTACCGGTGAAGCTGTACCCCTTATGCATTTGGAATCGCATACTGGTATCATGAGCAAGCTGCGCAAACTAATTGGGTTTTAATTGAGAATTAAAGGGGGGGTAAACGGTGTTACAAATATTACAAAAGATTTTTGGGGTTAATTCACCAACCGCCAGCAAAGTAGTTGCCAAGGAAAGATTGCGGTTAGTGCTTTTACATGATAGGACAAGCATACCGCCTCATGTGTTAAATTCGCTTAAGGGAGATTTAATTACCTGCATTTCCAAGTATCTGGATATTGATGAGAGAAATCTTGATGTAAGCTTGACAAACACTGATGATTCAGTGGCCCTGGTTGCTAATATTCCCATACTAAAGGTTAAGCAGTATTTATAGTCAATTGAATTCATAGCCCTCCCACATTTAAACGTGGGAGTTATTTTTGCTCAAGTACTCCAGCCCTTAATGAAGATAAAGCCGTTTTGCCAAGCCCACACGGATGCAGGGGAAATATGGAATTTTAGAATTTAGAATATATTAAAAAATGCTCTTACAGCGTTAAAATATTATGAGAAATATTCCATTGAAAGTATTTAGGATTATTTGATCCTTTTTTTACACTTAAGTTAAAACTATTAGAACTCCCCATACTTTATGTTATAATTGTCTCAATGGGGGAGTGACTAATGAGATTGCCGGAAAAAAAGATGTTAAAGAATATAGATTGGTTTTTCGTCGTAAGCCTGTTTTTAATTCTTGGTCTAAGTTTAGCGGTGATGCCTAGCGCCTCTGCTACCATGACAAGCGATCCATTTTTTTTCGTTAAAAAACAGCTCACATGGATCGTTATTGGCATAGCAGCCATGCTTTTTATCTTGACCATAGATTATGGACAGGTACAAAGATACTCCAAGTATATTTATGCATTAAATATTCTTATTCTGTTAATGGTGCTAAGCCCTTTGGGCCATGAGGCCAAGGGAGCCCAAAGATGGATTTCCATAGGTCCCTTTGTTTTTCAAGCATCGGAGTTTGCCAAGATTTTGTTAATTGTTACTTTTGCAGATTTTTTAGCTAGGCGGCAGGGAAAACTGGATAATTTTAGACAGTTTATTCCTTGTTTTATTTTTGTTGGTGTTCCTATGATGCTGGTCATGATTCAACCTGATTTAGGGACATCCCTGGTATTTGGGGCTATTTTCGTAGGAATGATGTTTCTTGCAGGGGCAAATGCAAAACTTTTACTTGGTCTAGTTGTTTCAGCTCTGGCAGGAGGCATTGGTTTAATTGTGGCTCACTTGAAATGGGGATTATATTTACCCTTAAAATCATACCAGTTAATGCGCTTAATAGTTTTTTTGAATCCCTATGAGGATGGCCTGGGAGGAAGGGGGGCTGGCTATCAATTGATTCAGTCCCAGGTTGCCATAGGTTCTGGCGGACTTACGGGAAAAGGTTTATTTCAAGGCTCCCAGGTCCAATTAAATTTCTTGCCTGAGCACCATACGGATTTTATTTTTTCCGTAGTAGGTGAGGAGCTTGGTTTTATTGGCGCTGCTATTCTCTTACTACTTTATTTCATGTTGATTTACAGGAGTATTAATATAATGGCTGAAGCCAAGGACATGTTTGGTGTATTATTAGTTGCAGGCATAACTTCCATGCTTGTTTTCCATATCCTAGTAAATGTGGGTATGGCTATAGGCATCATGCCTATTACAGGCTTACCTCTTCCTCTCTTTAGCTATGGGGGAAGCTCAATGCTTGCTAATCTTATGGCCTTGGGTATTATCATAAACGTGAACATGCGGCGCAAAAAAATTGTATTTTGAGACAGGTAATTGAAATTAAATAGAGAATATAATCTTGATAATCATATAAGATAGTTTTTGTTTAATAACTTAATAATAACAGGTAACCACTAGGGGAGCCTATTATGGCTGAGAGAAAAATTTTGTTTTTTTGACCCTTTGAACCTGACCTGGGTAGTACCAGCGGAGGAAAGTGGTGTTTATAAAGAATAACACCACATTTTGGGAGGTGTTTTCTTTTTATTTTGCCAGAGCTTAAGTTTACTTGCTAGGACTTAAAAAGTAGGACTATGGTTTAAATTAAAATGAGGAGGCGAGCGAATGAAAAAGGTATTAACCATTGCTGGTTCAGATTCTGGAGCAGGTGCGGGAATTCAAGCTGACCTTAAAGCTATTGCTGCTATGGGTGTTTATGGAACATCAGCTATCACATCCATTACCGCCCAGAATACAATTGGCGTACGTCAGGTATTTAATCTGCCCATTTCAATCATTGAAGCCCAAGTAGATGCAGTATTGGAAGACATAGGCGCTGATGCTATTAAGACTGGCATGTTGGCAACTGGAGAAATTATTTCCTTGGTTGCAAGGAAGATTAAAGAGTATCATATAGAAAAATTGGTGGTTGATCCTGTAATGGTTGCCACCAGCGGGGATGCTTTGCTGGAGAGGGAAGCGGTGGGCGCCATTATCAGTGAATTAATACCCCTGGCTATGGTTGTTACACCTAACATGAAAGAAGCGGAAATTTTAACTGGTCTAACACTGGAAAGTGAAGCTGATATGGAAGCTGCAGCCCAAAAAATATTTGCTATGGGTCCTCATAATGTAGTTATTAAAGGGGGACACCGTAAGGAAGATGCCCTGGACATTATTTATAATGGCAGAGAATTTCTTTATTTACGGGGCAAAAGAGTAGCAACCAAGAATAATCATGGAACAGGGTGTACATATTCTGCTGTTATGGCTGCTCTACTGGCACAAGGTTTTTTGCCTTTTGAGGCAGCAGCAAGGGCGAAGGAGTATGTTACTGCTGGTTTAGAGAACTCACTCGATATTGGTAAGGGAAGAGGACCTGTGGATCATTTTTATTTTTTAGATAAGTGGCCATGTAAAATGGCAGATTAACAAAAGGAGGCAGTCAGGTGCAGCATTGGGATATTTATTTTATTACTTCTCAAGATCTATCGAGAGGCAGAAATACTATAGATGTCGTAAAGGCAGCCGTTGAAGCAGGGGTTGATGTTGTCCAGCTTAGAGAAAAGCACATGGAAGGGAAGGAGTTACTGCAATTAGGCATGCAAGTTAGGGAAATAACCCTGAAGCATGGTGTCCAGTTTATTGTCAATGACAGGGTGGATATTGCTGTTTTATGTGATGCTGACGGGGTTCACCTAGGGCAGAAGGACATTCCCTTCATGTATGCTCGTTCAATACTAAAAAAAGATAAAATCATTGGCATATCTGCTGAAAATCTTGAACAGGCATTGCAGGCTGAAAAGGATGGCGCAAGTTATGTAGGAGTTGGCCCAATATTCAATACCATGTCAAAAAGTGATGCGGCCCCTCAAGTAGGATTGCAAAATCTTAAAACCATAAGTAAAAGTATTGGAATACCAGTAGTTGCTGTAGGTGGTATCAATCATCTTAATGCCCATCAAGTTATTGCCAATGGCGCTCACTGCATATCTCTTATTTCAGCAATTTCGCAAGCAGATGATATATATGGAAGCGTTAAATCTTTAAAAGAAATTATTAAAAAAGCCAAGATGGGAGTGAACAGTTAAAATGGTGGTAGATTTATTAAGGGTTATAAGGGAAAAGAAGCCTTTAATTCATCACATAACCAATAATGTTACTGTAAACGACTGCGCAAATATTACCCTTTGTACGGGGGCTTTGCCTGTAATGGCCTATTCCCTTGATGAGGCACATGAAATGGTTGGTATGGCCGGTGCCTTGGTCCTAAATATAGGCACCTTAGATAAAGAACAGGTAAAGGCTATGATTAAAGCTGCCAAAACCGCAAATGAAAAAGGGATACCTGTTGTATTAGATCCTGTTGGTGTAGGGGCAACTGTACTGCGTACAGAAAGTGCTAAAGAAATACTTAATGAGACCAAAGTGGATATAATCAAAGGTAATCAGGCTGAAATCAGCATATTATCAGGGCAGGGCGGCATTATTAAAGGAGTTGAGTCAATTGGTGATTATGATAATATCCAAGGTGCTGCTTCAACCCTTGCTAGAATGAATAACTGTGTGGTGGTTGTTTCAGGAGCAAAAGATATTGTTACTGATGGTTCACGATTAATCCGGGTTGCTAATGGACATGCCTTAATGGGACAGGTTGTAGGAACAGGCTGCATGGCTGCTTCTGTAATTGGGTGTTTTGCTGCAGTCCATGAAGATAAACTTAAGGCTTCTGCAGCAGGCCTGGTTGTTTTTGGCATTGCAGGTGAGATGGCTGCAGAGCAAGAAGGCGTAGGTGGTCCGGGCAGTTTTAAGATTGCACTTTTTGACTGTATGAGCAAAATTGATTATGATAAAATTGAAAGCAAAATTAAGTTAGAAATGGGATTATAGATGAGAGTATCTGATAAGGCGAATTTCCCCTAATCGAAAGAATAGCTGCAGGTACCGTTTTTGTTCCTGAAAGATTGGTATTGGGTATTGGTGATGATCCCGCTGCTGAAAAGGTTACCCCAGGCTGTTGTTACTATCTACCTGCTTGGGTGAAGTGGAGCCTGAATTTTATTAATATACTATCTGTAAAAAATTGCTAACTTAATTTAATTGTTAGCAATTTTTTCAATTCCTGTAAGCATATTCTTGTACCTCCTGAATATATTTACTATTGAACTTGCCTGTCCTAGGAGGGTGTATGTCTTTATGGAAAATTGGAACTTTAAGAAGGAAGTAAAGCCGAATATACTATCAAAAAGGATTGTCAAGCAGACTATTGCAGCCTTTATTATTCTAATATTGTGTCTGGCAATTCTAAGCTTTGATGGTTACATTTCCCAGGCTTTTCATAAACAAATTGCGTACTATCTTTCTTCCGGGGAAGCAGATTGGGGTCCGGCTATTGAAGCCATGGTGGCAACTGGTTTGTGGCTTGACAGTATTGACAAGGGCGCCTATCAGGTTATGTCACCCAAATCAAACCATTTGTTTTATATGACTATTCCCGTATCAGGGACTCTTGTCAGGGAATATGGTTGGCTGCCGGTGTCAGGGAGCGAGCAAAAATCCTTTCACTCTGGTATTGATATAGAAGCAGAAGTTGGATCTCCTATTAGAGCTGCAGCTGACGGACAGGTAATAAGAGTTGAATATGAACAAATGTTGGGGCGTTTAGTTGAAGTCAAGCATCAAAATGGTATTAGTACCGTTTATGCTAATTGCAGTGAAATTCTTGTTAACCCTGGTGATATAATTAGCCAAGGACAAATCATAGCGAAGATAGGTAAAAGCGTATCAGGTGAGGGACAGCTGCATTTCGAGGTAAGAAAAGATGGAGCGCCTGTGGACCCTCTTGACTATTTGAACTACAGCAACGGTCCCGCTTAAGGAGCTGGCATAAGTGAAGCTGTTTACATTTAGAGGAGTAGACGTTAAGGGTGATAGACTTTTTATCCTCATGCTTATCTTCCTTGCCTTTGTTAATGTTTTGCCCCAAGCCCTAATCATGTTTGCAGTTGTTCTCATTCATGAATTGTCCCATACCCTAACGGCCCAGCATTACAAGGTTGCAATACAAGAAGTCGTCCTGTTTCCTTTCGGGGGAGTGGCAAAGCTTGATTTTTTGCAAGTTGATTCTCATGAAGAGATCAGGATTGCCCTGGCTGGTCCTTTAACCAACTTCTTTCTTGCTGGTTTGGCCATGGCCATTGGTTATTATTGGCAGTCAGATTATTGGTTGCCCTTTTTTATGCGGTTAAACCTTGTTATGGGGACCTTTAACCTGCTGCCTGTGCTGCCCTTAGACGGCGGTCGGATACTTAGAGCTTGGTATGCCAAGCGCATCGGCCTATACAATGCTACAAAAAAAGCTGCTTACTACGGAAAGATAGTTGCAGTGTTGCTCGTGTTAATTTCAGTCTGTGGTTTATATTTGAGGTTATGGGATTTGAATGCTGTTAGCATGGCTGCCTTCCTTTTTTTCTCTGCGGGAGAAGAAGACAGAACAGCTTCCTTTCATTTCATCAGGTAT
Organism: Bacillota bacterium; assembly: GCA_040756735.1. Classification (GTDB taxonomy): domain Bacteria; phylum Bacillota; class DSM-16504; order Desulfitibacterales; family Desulfitibacteraceae; genus JBFLYC01. The sequence goes on from JBFLYC010000006.1 coordinate 123,108, forward strand.
TTGCTAAGAAAGAAAGACATAATCTTAAAAGAAAATATTTTAAACTTAAAAGCCGTATATACTAGGGATGACGTTTCCATTAACGATGTTTTGCCGCATATAGTTCCTAACAATTATCACCTTTTTTATGTGTTTAACAATAAAGGGCAATTACTCAGCCAGGTTTCCGAAGAAAAATTGATTGAAACTTATTTTAACCGGGGTGGAGCAGTTACCATGGCTGATATTTAGAGAAAAAAAGGAAATATTCATGATGATGACGAAATTATCCCTGATTAGCATGCACAGCGATCGGGGTTATTTTTTTGCATAATTTATCATACTAGAGATAAAACGGAGGTTGTTGGATGAGAGAGTTGTTGGAAAAAGAAATACTCCCAAAGGTGGAAAAACCTGCTCGTTACCTGGGAGATGAATATAATTCTATTCATAAGAATTGGCAGCATGTAGCTTTAAAAATGGTTTTTTGTTTTCCTGACGTATATGAAGTTGCCATGTCTCACTTGGGTTTAAGGATTCTCTATGGTGTTGTTAATGAGCAGGAAGACCTATTAATGGAAAGGTGCTTCGCTCCCTGGATGGATATGGAACAAGAACTACGACAGCGAGATTTGGCCTTGTTTAGCTTAGAGTCAACTAGACCAATAAAAGATTTTGACGTGATTGGTTTTACCCTCCAGTACGAGATGAGTTATTCCAATATTTTAAATATGTTGGACCTTGGGAAAATACCCGTTGAAAGAAAGGACAGGGATGAAAGTTATCCACTTGTGATAGCAGGCGGTCCCTGTGCCTTTAATCCAGAACCCCTGGCAGATTTTATCGACGCTTTTCTACTGGGGGATTCCGAAGAACTTTTGATTGAAGTATTGGATATAATCAAGGAATCCTTTTTAAAGAAGACAGACTCTGAACACAAAAGTGTCAAGAAAGACCTTCTAAAGGAATTAGCTCATGTGCAGGGAGTCTATGTGCCTGATTTCCATCAAATTAAATATACTGAAGCCGGGCACATAGAACAAATAATCAACAAAGAAAATGCACCTCCTGTAATCAAACGCAGGATCATCAAGGATTTTGACAATGCCTATTTTCCAACAAAGCCTATTATTCCTTATGTAGAAGCGGTACACGACAGGGTTATGCTGGAAGTAGCAAGAGGATGTACGAGAGCCTGTAGGTTTTGTCAGGCAGGTATGGTATACAGGCCGGTCAGGGAACGTTCTCCTGAAACATTGCAGAGGCAGGCTGAAGACTCATTAAAAAATACAGGGTATGAGGAACTGTCTTTAACTTCACTAAGTTCTGTTGACTACTCTTGTATAGAACATTTGACCAGGCAGCTTTTGGGCAAATATGAAGCGCAGCAGATAGGTATCTCTCTTCCATCTTTAAGGGTAGATGCTTTTTCTGTAGATTTAGCCAAAGAAATTCAAAAAGTCCGCAAAACAGGTCTGACCTTTGCACCCGAAGCTGGGACTCAAAGACTGAGGAATGTGATAAATAAAGGAGTCACAGAGGAAGATATAGAAAGGTCTGTCAGGGGGGCTTTTGAGGCTGGATGGGATGCCATCAAACTGTATTTTATGATTGGTCTGCCTACTGAAACAATGGAGGATGTTGCGGGGATTGCCAATCTGGCTTACAAGGTTTTGAATATAGGCAAGGAGGTAAAAAAGAGCCAGGGGTCAAAAAGACCTATAAAAATAACGGTAAGCGTTTCTTCCTTTGTTCCAAAACCCCATACACCTTTTCAATGGGAATCTCAAGACAGTCTGGAACTGCTTCAGGATAAGCAGCAGTATTTAAAAACTCTTTTAAAAGATAAGAGAATTATATATAATTATCATCACGCACAATTAAGTTTTTTGGAAGCTGTTTTTTCCCGGGGTGACAGGAGGTTAGGCACAGTATTAAAACTTGCCTGGCAGAAGGGATGTAAATTTGATGGTTGGGACGAGCACTTTAAATATCAAAGATGGCTGGAAGCCTTTCATGAGCTGCAAATTGATCCGGAGTTCTATGCTTATAGAAGGAGAGCTAAAGAAGAGATTTTTCCATGGGATATGATAGATGTAGGGGTTACAAAAAAGTACTTATGGTCGGAATATGAAAAGGCCTTGACAGAGGGTAGAACTCATGATTGTCGATATGAACCTTGTTCGGGCTGCGGGGTTTGCCCAAGATTTGATGTGGAATTGGAAATGCGAGGTAAAGGACATGAAGTTAAGGGTTAAATATACAAAAACAGGCAGCGCCCGCTTTCTATCTCACTTGGAATTGATGACTGCTGTGGAAAGGGCTCTGCGCAGGGCTGGGGTGTCTCTGGCTTTTTCCCAGGGATTTAATCCCCATCCAAAAATAAGCTACGCTTCAGCTCTGCCTGTAGGAGTTGCAAGCGAGGCGGAGTATTTGGATGTGGAACTGTCTCAAAGATTGGAGACAGGGCAATTTTTGAAAAATATTAATAATGTTTCAATAGCTGGGCTTACTTTTTTAGATGCCAGGACAATTCCTGGGGACCATAAAACCAAGTCCTTGACAGCTGTAATCGAAAGGGCAAGGTACTTTGCATCTGCCAAGTCCGACAAGATTTTGACTAGCGCTGAGATAGCAGGACTGGTGGAAGGGTTTCTAGAGCAAGAGAACATTAAAGTATCAAGGAGGACAAAAAATGACTTAAAAGAAGCAGACATTAGGGATGGTATTTTTGACCTTGAGCTCCAGTTCATAGATGACTGCTTGGAGTTAGATTTTCTTGTGATCACGGGTAGTAAGGGCAATGTTAGGCCCGAGGAAGTCTGGGAGGCTTTTACATCCTTTGCCGGACTAAAGAGTTTAGAAAAACCTTGCTATATTCGAAAAGAACTGTATGCTCTAAGAGACGGTAAAATGGTAACGCCCATACAGTTACTGGAAGGTGAGGAAATTGTCAAAGGAAATTCTTGTAGATGTTCAGGAGGAACAAGTCCTTGTGGCAGTTGTTGAGGATGAAAATCTGGTTGAGGTTTATCTTGAACGAGAACTAAATAAAAGGTTAGTGGGTAATATCTACTTGGGAAAGGTTGAAAATGTGCTGCCTGGGATGCAGGCTGCCTTTGTGGACATTGGTTTAGAGAAAAATGCGTTTTTATTTGTTGAAGATATAATGATTAATAAAACTCTTATGGAAGAATATGGTCAAATGCCCCAGGTTAATATATGTGATGTTCTTAAAACCGGTCAGACCGTATTAGTACAAATTACCAAAGAACCTGCCGGTACAAAGGGAGCCAGGGTGACAACTAATATAACGCTGCCTGGACGTTATACCGTTTTGATGCCTTATGTAGATTATGTGGGAGTGTCCAGGAAAATTGAGGATGAGTCTGAACGTGATAGGCTAAAGAACATAGCTCTAAACCTAAAACCCCAAAAAATGGGAATAATCTTGAGAACAGTGGCTTCAGGGGCACAAGAAAAGGAACTTGCTCGGGATTTAAATACTCTAAAAGAGATATGGACCAGGGTATCCTCTAAGATTCACAGTTCTGCTGCTCCAAAACTTGTCTATAATGACCTTGGACTTACTCAAAGAATAGTAAGGGATTTATTAAGTGAAGACGTAAAAAAAATTATAGTTAATTCCATGGAAGTAAAAGAAAAAATTGAAGAATCCATATCCATGCTTGTACCAAACAACAGGCATAGGGTATTATATGAACCTGGGGATATCTTGGATTATTATTCAGTGATGCACCAACTTGATGAAGCTTTTAATAAAAAAGTCTGGCTCAAATCTGGCGCTTATATTGTTATTGATCAAATGGAGGCTCTTACCTCTATTGATGTAAATACCGGGAAATATATAGGAAAAGACAACTTGCAATCTACAGTACTTGATACTAATCTTCAGGCTGTGGTAGAAATTGTCAGGCAGCTCCGCCTAAGAAATATTGGTGGAATCATTATCATTGACTTTATTGATATGGAAAACCCCAGGGATAGACAGCTTGTTCTTGACAGTCTGGAAAAGGAGCTAAAAAAAGATAAGACAAAATCATCAATTATGGGTATTACCAATCTAGGGCTTGTCGAAATGACAAGGAAAAAGGCTAGATTAGGTTTGGACAGTCTGATGCTTACTGAGTGTCCATATTGTCAGGGCAAGGGGAAATTATTGTCCATTGAAACCATAGCGCTAAGCACCAAGAAAAAAATTCATCATCTGGCTGAGAAGACCCTGCAATCTGCCTTGTTGATCATAGCACATTCTCTGGTAGCTGCTCAATTAATTGGTCCAGGCGGGAGTTCCCTTAAACGTTTGGAAGAAAGTACCGGAAAAACCATAGTGATAAAAGGGGAAGATAACCTGCATCTGGAACATGTGGAGATTCGCACCATTTCTGATAAAGAAATAGAGGCATATTTGCCTGTAAAAGAAGGGGATGTTATCAGCTTAAAAATTGAAGAATCTCAAACTGGCAGGGAGTATGATGGAATAGCGCGCTTAAATGGTTATGTTGTCAGTATTGTAGGGGGCGGGGCTTTAGTGGGCAGAGAAGTTCCTGTCAGAATTACAAAGGCGTATAGAACTTATGCAAGAGGGGAAGTCACAATTTGACAATAATAAAATTGTGTGGTATACTCCTTGTTTGTAGGGCTTACGTTTAAAACCGCGTAACAAGGGTTTAAGTTATAAAAATAACACCTTTTGTTAGCGAGTCTTTGCGAGGAGGATGTAAATTATGTATGCAATTATTGAAACTGGCGGTAAACAGTACAGGGTAAAAGAAGGCGATTTAATTAAGGTAGAAATGCTCAATAAAGAAGAGGGCGCTGCCTTTGATGAGGCAAGGGTTCTAGCTGTTTATGGAGAGGAAAACACAAAGTTTGGCACACCTGAAGTTGAAAATGCCAAGGTCTCATGTACAGTTCTCAAACATGGGAAAGGCAAGAAAATTATTGTCTATAAATATAAAGCAAAAAAGAATTACAGAAAAAAGCAGGGCCACCGTCAGCCATATACATTGTTAAAGGTAGAAAAAATTGAGATGTAATGTAAGAGATGTAATATAAGATGGTAGAAATAAGGGTATTTTTTGAAAAAGATTTGATTAAAGGTTTTGAGATTAAAGGGCATGCAGGGTTTGCACAAAAAGGTCAGGATATAGTATGTTCAGCTGTGTCTGTTTTGGCCCAAACCGCAGTGCTTGCATTTTATGAATTTTTTGCTGAAAATAAGTTTGCCTATTCTCAAAATAATGGCTATTTAAGCTGCATGTTAAGCGCTGATTTAGACAATAATGAATTAGACAGGTCTCAGATAATTTTGAAAACAATTTATTTGGGAATGAAATCCATTGAAGATAATTATTCTGCATATGTTAAAATTGTTAGGGAGGTGTAGAAAATGCTTAAAATGAATCTTCAATTGTTTGCTCAGAAGAAAGGTGTTGGCAGTTCAAGAAACGGTCGTGATAGTGAAGCTAAAAGATTAGGTGTAAAAAGACATGATGGGCAACAAGTTCTTGCAGGCAATATCTTGGTTCGACAAAGAGGCACCAAGATACACCCAGGAACAAATGTTGGTATAGGTAAAGATGATACACTGTATGCCCTTGAATCTGGAGTGGTAAGATATGAAAGAAAGGGCAGAGATAAAAAACAAGTTAGTGTGTATGCAGTATAAGCATCAAAGGCCCTTGGCAGCAAGGGCCTTTATAATTTGGGGACATGCCCCTTTCATTTATCATTGACCTTTAGGCAAAAATCTGATAAAAATTAAGCAGGCCAAAATTTTGATACATGCTGGTGAGGAAAATTTAAATACATATTGGAGTAAAAATGATGGATAAAGAAGAGGACATTGTTAGACAAGCAGTAGCCCTTTTGCGGCTCCAAAAACACGATATTGTGAATGTTTTACAGGTAGTAATGGGTTACCTGCAGTTAAACAAAAAGGATGAAGCATTAAAATATATTTTGGATGCCAATATAAACTTTAGAAGAATTGGTACAATAATGACTATTGTTTATCCTAGAGTGGTTCTGCAAATTCTCTCATCCTCCCATGAGGTTTTTAGGCTGGGGATACCGGTTACACTAGAGAGTAAAAGTGACTTAAAAATCTTAACTTGTGAAGAAGTCCCATTGGCAGCGATGTTGAAAAAGGCCTGGCAGACCTGTACCATGGCACAATTAAAGCTTCCATCAGATAATAGGTGGCTGGAGTTTACTATTGATGAATCCGGCAGTTTTATATTTATAGCGCCTAATCTGGCTGAATATATCGATCCAGCAGACTTTATGGAAATAGAAACCTTAGTTGGCCCGTTAAACTTCGAAGTTTTGATGAAGGGTGAAAAATTAATTATAAGAAATAACACCCTTTGAGAAACTAATGATAAACTAAACAAAACAATAAAAAAGCAATTAAAATTGCAGGTGTTGATATGTTTTATGATAAAGCAAGAATCTTTGTAAAAGCCGGTGATGGTGGTAACGGTGCAGTTGCTTTCAGGAGAGAAAAATATGTGCCCGAGGGTGGACCAAGCGGGGGAGATGGAGGAAATGGAGGCTGTATAGTATTAATGGGAGATGAAGGCTTGAAAACCCTTGTGGATTTTAAGTACCGTCCGCATTACAAGGCTCAACGGGGAGAACACGGGCAGGGGAAAAACATGCATGGTAAAAACGGAGAAGACCTAGTCCTGCGAGTACCCCTTGGTACAATTGTCAAAAATCATGATACAGGTAAAATAATTGCAGATATAACCATTGATGGACAAAAAGTTATCGTTGCCAAAGGTGGAAGAGGTGGACGTGGTAATGCTAGATTTACAAGTTCCAAGAATAGGGTGCCATCTTTAGCTGAAAAGGGTGAACCAGGAGAAAAAGTGACACTGCTGTTGGAACTCAAACTCATTGCTGACGTGGGACTGATCGGGATGCCCAATGCAGGCAAATCAACTTTAATCTCAGTGATTTCTGCTGCTAAACCTAAGATTGCCGACTACCCATTTACCACTCTTACCCCAAATCTAGGAGTTGTTTCTCTTGAAGAAGGCAGCAGTTTTGTAGTTGCCGACATTCCAGGTCTTATAGAAGGTGCCCATGAAGGAGCCGGTTTGGGACATGAATTTTTACGTCACATAGAAAGAACCAGGATATTTGTCCATGTCCTTGATATGTCTCCCATGGGAGATAGGGTTGTGTTAAAGGACTTTGAAGTAATTAATAATGAATTAAGCTTGTATAATCCTAGACTTAGTAGTAAAAAGCAAATAATTGCCGCCAATAAAATGGATCTCCCCGGTTCTGACCAAAATCTCAGCCTATTAAGAAATGCTGTTGGACATGACTATGAAATTTATCCTATTTCAGCTATAACAGGTTCTGGTATTAGTGACTTATTATGGAGGATTTCTCAATTGGTGAAGGAAATAGACCCAGAGCCACTGTATGGGTTTGAGGATTTTAGAATGGTTGAGGAGCCTCTTGAAAGGTTTTCTATTACCATAGAAGACGGTATTTATTTGGTTCAAGGCAAAGAAGTTGAAAAGCATGTTGCCATGACTGACTTTGATAATGAAGAAGGGGTTAACCGTCTTCAACGCATATTAAAAGTTATGGGGATTGAAGATGCTTTGCGTGAAAAAGGGATTAAAGATGGCAGCACAGTAAAAATAGGTGAGATGGAATTCGATTTTGTTGAATAAGGGGGGCAGAGAAAGAAATGTCGTTATCGGGTAAGCAAAAGAGGTATTTAAGGGCTTTGGGCACTGAAATGGAACCCATTGTTCACATTGGCAAGGGTGGGATCAATGAAAACCTTCTAAAACAAGTTGTCGAAGGATTGGAAGCACGTGAACTAATTAAGGTCAGGCTTCTGCCAAACAGCGAGTATGAGGTTGCAGAAATTGCTCTTGACATTGCGGAAAAAACAGAAGCAGAGCTTGTACAGAAAATCGGAAGGAATTTTTTACTTTATAAAAAGTCAACAAAGAAAAATATTATTACTCTTCCTTAAGTTTTTCTGTAACCTTTAGGCAGTTCCCCTATACCATTATTAGGGATAGTTTGATATGCAATTGATAAATAGATAGTAATAAAAGGTGCTTATGATGATTAACTCTAATAACAAATTAAGAATCGGCCTCATGGGAGGGACATTTGACCCTGTGCATTATGGTCATTTGGTGACTGCTGAGTTTGCCAGAGCAGAGTTTTCTCTGGATAGGGTAGTTTTCGTGCCATCAGGTTACCCTCCTCACAAAATCGGACAAAGTATATCACCGTCTGCCCATAGGTATGCAATGACACTTCTTGCAACAGCAACTAATCCTGCTTTTGAAGTGAGCCGGATAGAAATTGACAGGGAAGGTTATTCTTATGCATTTGATACCGTGATGAATTTTAAGGCGAGATTTGGTTCTGGCTCTGAAATCTATTTTATTACTGGTGCGGATGCTGTTTTAGAAATCCTTACTTGGAAAAATATTGACAGACTTATAAACATGTGTATCTTTGTAGCGGCAACACGTCCTGGCTTTGACCTCTCAGTACTGGACAAAAAACTTGAATTGATATCCCAAAATGCCAAAGAGAGATTTTTAAAATTTGAAGTGCCAGCTCTTTCAATTTCTTCAACAGGTATTAGAAAAAGAGTTGAAATGGGTAAACCCATTAAGTACTTACTGCCAGAAGCTGTGGAGCAGTATATTTACGTGAACAACTTGTACGTGGAGGAGAAGTCTAAAATTGATATCAATGGATGAAGCATACAAGTTTTTAGAAATATACTTGTCTGCACAGCGCAGGGCCCATTCCTATAGAGTAGCAGATACTGCAAGACAACTTTCTTCAAATCATGGGGTGGACAATGTAAAGACTTATTTAGCAGGTTTGCTTCATGACATAGCCAGGGATTTGGAGAAGGAAAAGATTTTAGAGCTAGTTAAGGAACAGCAATTGTATCGGGACAGGATTGATTTAGAAATTCCAGTGGTTCTCCATTCTTATGTAAGCGCCTGGATTAGCAGTGAGAAATTTGGTATTGTAGATAAAGAGGTGTTGGAAGCTATTATTGATCACACCCTTGCCAGTCCTGAGATGACAGATGTTGCCAAGGTAGTATACCTGGCAGACCTGATTGAGCCAGAGCGTCAATTTCCAGGTATTGATAAAATTAGAGAGTTAGCTAGTGTTGATTTGGATGAAGCAATGCTTTATGCCCTTGACATAACTATTAATTATCTAGTGCAAACTAAAAAACTGATACATCCAAGAACTATAGAGGCAAGAAACCAGTTTTTGAGAATACACTTATTAAAGAAAAGATAAGAGTTTTTAGGGAGTGATAGTGGTTGTCTGAAATACTAGAGTTGGCCAGGGAAGCTGCACAAGCTGCATTAGAAAAAAAGGCTAAAGATGTGGTTATTCTAAAGATGGACGATGTAACCATCATTACTGATTATTTTGTAATTGCAACGAGTTTAAACAGAACACAGGCTAAAGCAATTGCAGAAAATATAGAAAAAGTTATGAAAGAAAAGGGTAAGACCTTATTGTCCAGGGAAGGTATAAGAGAAGCAAGATGGATCCTGTTGGATTATGGCGTTATAATTATTCATATCTTTCAAGAGGATTTAAGGAAATTCTACGATCTGGAATCCCTATGGGGGGATACCATGGTTATTCACTGTGAAGGTTAGATATATATGACTCCTATATTACTCCGGTTTATGGTTTATATAGTTGTGAAGTTGACTTTTATTACGTAGTAAACTATAATTTTACCAGTATTTCTTACTATAACTAAGGTCTCCCTTGATGTAGGGGTTTTTCTTTTTTATTTAGTCAGGTGTGGAAAGGGATGATATTATGAAGGAAAGGTATAATTTTAGCGAGATAGAACCCAAGTGGCAGAAAAAATGGGAGCAGTCTGAATTATATAAGGTTAATGAGGATTATTCCAAGGAGAAGTATTATGTTCTGGAGATGTTTCCTTATCCTTCAGGCAACCTACACATGGGGCATGTTCGTAACTATTCCATCGGAGATGTTGTTGCACGCTTTAAAAGAATGCAGGGATATAATATTCTGCACCCAATGGCATGGGATGCTTTTGGACTTCCAGCAGAGAACGCTGCTATTAAGCATGGAATTCCGCCTGCAAGGTGGACTTGGGATAATATCAAGAACATGAAACAGCAGCTAAAAATGATGGGGATTAGCTATGATTGGGACCGGGAGTTTGCTTCGTGTCATCCAAGTTACTACAAATGGACCCAGTGGTTATTTTTACAGCTTTATCACAACGGACTCGCGTACAAAAAGTATGCCATGGTCAACTGGTGCCCATCCTGCAGCACAGTTTTGGCCAATGAACAGGTCATAGACGACAATTGCGAGAGATGCGGAACTGAGGTTGTCAAGAAAAATTTAGAGCAGTGGTTTTTTAAGATTACCAGTTATGCCGACAGGCTCCTTGAAGATTTGGATAAACTGCCGGGTTGGCCTGAAAAGGTTAAGATAATGCAGAGGAACTGGATTGGCAGAAGTGAAGGGGCCGAAGTGGTTTTTCATACTGAAAAGGGTCATGAAATGAAGATATATACTACAAGACCTGACACCTTGTGGGGAGCTACTTATATGGTTTTGGCTCCTGAACACCCTCTTGTTGAGAAATTGACCAGTGGAACCGAGATGGAAGCAAAGGTAAAAGAATTTGTAGCTAGGATTTCAAAAATAAAGGCTGAGTTTAGAATCTCAGAGGAAGCTGAAAAGGAAGGGTTATTTACAGGGGCATATGCTATTAATCCTGTAAATCACGAGAGGATACCTATTTGGATTGCCAATTACGTGCTCATGGACTACGGCACTGGAGCCATTATGGCTGTTCCTGCTCATGACCAGAGGGACTTTGAGTTTGCCAAAAAGTATGATTTACCCATTAGGGTTGTCATTAATCCGGAAGGGGAAAACCTTTCTGATGAATCCCTGGATATGGCTTATGATGGTCCTGGTTATATGGTTAATTCAGGCCCTTTTGATGGCCTAAGTGTACAAGAAGGAATTTCCAGGGTCAGTGATTACCTTGAGGAGAAGAAGATAGGTAAGAGGCAGGTTAACTATCGTTTACGGGACTGGCTTATTTCCAGACAAAGATACTGGGGTGCGCCCATTCCTATAGTCTATTGCGATGCTTGCGGTACTGTTCCGGTACCTGACGAGCAGCTGCCTGTTTTTTTGCCAGAACAGGTTGAGTTTAAACCATCAGGAACATCTCCTTTAAAGGAATCATCCTATTATCAAACAACTTGTCCCACTTGCGGCGGTAAAGCCAAAAGAGATACAGATACCATGGATACATTTGTTTGTTCTTCCTGGTATTTCCTGAGATACTGCAGTCCCCATTCTGAAACCGATGCTTTTGAGAAGGACAAGGTGGATTATTGGATGAATGTGGACCAGTATATTGGCGGAGTTGAACACGCTATACTTCACCTTATGTATGCCCGTTTCTTTACAAAGGTAATGTATGACCTAAAACTTATATCTGTTGAAGAGCCTTTTCAAAACCTGCTTACACAAGGTATGGTTTTAAAAGATGGGGGCAAGATGTCCAAATCTAAAGGAAATGTGGTAAGCCCAGAAGAAATAATTTCCAAATACGGGGCTGACACAGCCCGCCTGTTTATCTTGTTTGCTGCTCCACCGGAAAGAGACCTAGAGTGGAGTGACCAGGGGGTTGAGGGATGTTATCGTTTCCTTAACAGGGTTTGGCGTCTGGTCTATTCCTATCATAATCATTTATCAGAAGTGAACGGTTATCCAAAGGTTGAAAACAAAGAAGATAAAGATTTGAACTATGCTTTAAATTATGCATTAAAAAGAATAACTGAGGACATTAGCGAGAGATTTAATTTTAATACAGCTATCAGCGCTATTATGGAACTTGTCAATTCACTTCACTACTATAGAGATAATATTGATTTTACAAAACAAAACTTACCACTTGTCAGGGAAGCTTTAAATAAATTAACACTTGTTCTGGCGCCCTTTGCTGCTCACCTTGCCGAGGAATTGTGGCAGGTACTGGGCAATAAGAATAGTGTACACTTACAGCCTTGGCCGCAGTATGACCCAGCAGCCCTGGTTAAAGATGAAATCACCATTGCGGTTCAAATAAACGGAAAGGTAAGGGGCCATATCACTGTCCCAATGGAAATGTCAGAGGATGGGGTAAAAGATGCTGTACTGGCTGATGAAAGGATTAGCAAGCACGTAGCTGGCAAGGAGATAATAAAGTTTATATATGTGCAAGGAAAACTGGTTAACATGGTGGTAAAATAAAGTTCCCAATGTTAGAGGAGTGACCCCATATAACAAAACTAATGGCCAATTTTTTGTAAAATTGGCTATTTTTATTTTACTTTGGAAGGAATTTTAACATTAAATGTAGTAAACCTGTGGTAAATTGCCTTATCAGTTTGGGGTGAAGTCATTGAAGATTACTCAAAAGCCGTATCTCGTTCTACTACTGGCAGCAGTAATTGTAATTTTTGGTTCAGGGGTTTATTATGCAAAATCCCAGGATAAAAGTGGAGTCCAATTGACGTCAGGAGGGGGAGCAGGTTCCCAGGCAAGTGAGGTAAATACTGCACCTGGGGAAAAGACTATTACTGTCCACGTTGCCGGTCAGGTGACAAAACCGGGAGTTTATGAGTTTAGCCAGGGCACCAGGATAAATGAAGCTGTTAACAAGGCAGTCCCTTTACCAGATGCGGACTTGCATTCTTTGAATTTGGCCGAAGTTTTAAAAGACGGCCAAAGGATAGTAGTTCCCTCGATTATAAAAGATAATACCAGCTTGAACACTACCCAGAGCAATGCTGGCAATACAGGAGCTAGTCAAGGAAAGGTTAATATCAATATGGCCTCCCAGCAAGAACTTGAGACATTACCCGGGATTGGACCTGCTCTTGCACAAAGGATAATTTCTTACAGAGAGCAGAAGGGTTCATTTAAAACCATTGAAGAAATACAGGATGTCTCCGGCATTGGTATAAAAAAGTTTGAGGCAATACAGGATCTGATTTCAGTGTATTAAAACAAAATCTGGATTAATTAGAGAAGCAGCATAATTAAAGGAATGGTTAAAAGAGATAACAGGGTAGTGACGCATATTGCAGAAGTAGACAATTCTGCAGAGCCTTTATACCTTTGGCTGAACAAGGAGGCGGCTACCATAGTTGGTGTAGCCGATTGTATTACTATTATACTTGCTGCTAACCCTACAATCCCCATAACTTGCACTGCTAATACCATGACAATGGGCAATAACAAGAGTTTAGCGCATACTATGCCAAGTATCTCCCTGTTTCTCCATTGTATTTTTCCTGTTATTTGCGACAGCATTCCACCAATAAAAATCATGGCTAGAGGCGGAGTCATATTCCCTACCATTGTAATTCCATCCATAACAATACCTGTAATTTTAACATCTAAAGAGGCAGCAAGGAGGCCGGTAAATAGAGATATAATTGGCGGATTAAACAGTTTTTTAATGCTCTCTAAAAAACCACCGCTCTTGTTAATTCCCAGAAAAATAAACAGCCCAAGTGAAAACAAAACCAGGGTTATCGCGAAGTCAAACATGACAGCAAGCAGAGCGCCTTCTCCGCCAAAAACTGCATAACAAATAGGGATCCCTATGAAGCCTGTATTGCCGTAAACAGCGGAAAGCATGAATTCCCCTTTATTCTGTGTTTTTACTTTAATTAATGTTATCAAAGTATAACTTATGAGATAGCCTATAGTAATAGCTATAATTCCAAAGGCCAATACAGTAGTCATGGATCCTAGCATTTGTTTGTTAAATTCGGTTAAAATGCTGGAAAAAATCATTCCAGGAAGTCCAAAATTAATGACCAGTCTGGCTATATCATCCAAACTTCCTTTGCTTAACTTAGCGAAAAAACCTATTATCATCATTGCAGACATAATTCCTAATTTGCCTGCCAGGGTAAAAGCAAAAGTGATGTCCATCTTTTATGTCATTCTCCTAACCATGCAGCTTTTCAAAACAAACCCAACAATTCATATTAGACACATTCTGTGATTTTCCTTTAAAAAAGACAAGGAATTCTATGCTTTCTATAGAAAGTATATACATCTCTTATTTAAGGCACAGGGTTTCGGAATATATGGAAAGGTGTGAGTGAATGAACAGTATTGACAATAGTATTAAGCAAGATGTAATACCTCAAGAGTGCCAACCCATAAAGATATCTTACAGAAGAACGTGCCAATGCCCTGAAAAGCATATAAACTGCCTAACGGCTAAAGAATGGCTCAAAAGCCAGATAGGCGTGTGGCATTTTAACTATGAGGCCAGAGATATAAGGGATAAAAGTGTTCATCCAGCAACTTTCCCTATTTCGTTGGCCAAAAAGATCATAGAGCTATTTACTCATAAAGGTGAGCTAGTCTTAGACCCTTTTGTAGGAAGTGGAACTACCTTAATAGCTGCTCAAGATTTAGATAGGAATTCAATAGGTTTTGATCTGCAATCTCAATATATTGAATTATGCAAGCAAAGGCTCGGTCAAAACTTTAACCTTTTTACCAAGTCAGAACAAATTGCAATTCAAGAAGATGCCAGAAACATCTCCAATTATATTGAACCAGAAACGATAAGTTTAATTTGGACCTCTCCTCCTTATAATGTCTTCCTTAATTAATGTGGTGAACAGTCCTTGGAGAAAATCTGTAAAAGAACCTTAAGAGAACGGTGGAAACAGGCATACACCAATAACATACATATTCTGAATCAACATAAGATTAGAAATTTATTTCATATTGTTACTTATGATGAGGACCTCTCAGATGATAAGGTTACAGAAATGGGTTCGCATAGAGTTATTTTTTATTTGCCTGATGAAAGTAGGAGATTTAAAGAAATCTCGGTTCATCCTGGTATGAAGGATTATGTAAGACCAATATCAAATTTAATTAATGATTTAAAGCAACTGCAACAAAAAAGGTAACTACATCAAAAATGGCATAGATGTTTACAAATCAACCAGGAATCAAGGGAGAGGTAATTATGAAACTGCGCAGTCAAAGAATTCTTGCCAGACCTGAATGGAGCATTAACCGGACATATTACAAATCCATGGGTTATTCAGATAGGGATTTAGATAAACCTATAATAGGTATTGCCAATGCGTGGAGTACAACAGTACCCGGGCATTTTAATCTTAGACAGGTTTCAGAGGCAGTTAAAGAGGGAATTAGAGATGCAGGGGGTACTCCTGTAGAGTTTGGTGTAATAGGAGCTTGCGATGGCATTGCTGAAGGTCATGAAGGCATGAGATATATTCTTCCTACAAGGGACATCATTGCAGACAGTATTGAATTGATGGTACAAGCTCACCAATATGACGGAATAGTACTGTTAGGTTCCTGCGACAAAATTGTTCCCGGCATGTTGATGGCCGCAGCCAGGCTGGATTTGCCGGCGATATTGGTTAATGGAGGCCCCATGCTGGGAGGTCCAGTCATCCATGGGAGAAAAGCTGACAGCACATCCATAATAGAAGGCGTCGGCAGGTTGAAAAAGGGTGAGATCACTGAGGTTGAGCTGATAAAGATGGAAGACCATTGTACTCCCACTTGCGGTTCCTGCTCCTTTTTAGGAACTGCTAATACAATGTGCTGTATTGCGGAGGCTTTGGGTATGTCTTTAACAGGTACTGCATTGATTCCTGCTGTTTATAGACAAAGGCTGCAAGCTGCCCAGGAATCAGGCAGGGCTATAGTTAATTTAATAAAAACAGGTTTGACAGCAAGGCAAATAATAAATAAAAAATCCATTGAAAATGCTGTTAGGTTAAATTCAGCCATTGGCGGTTCAACAAATGCGGCGCTGCACATCCCGGCCATTGCCTATGAAGCAGGGGTTGATTTTAACATGGATATTTTTGATGATTTAAGTAGAACTACGCCTTTGATAGCAAAAATGAATCCAGCTGCTGCTGCTAATGTAATAGATTTTTATGAGTCCGGGGGTGTTCCTGTTGTAATGCAGGAAATATTATCTTTGATAAATGATGAAGTGCTTACTGTGACTGGAAAGACCATGGGAGAGAATATCAAGGATTTCAAGTCTCCCAATAATGAGGTAATAAAAACTTTCCGCCAGCCTTTTAGTACCAGTGGAGGTCTGGCGGTCCTGTATGGAAACCTTGCTCCTAATTCAGCCGTAACAAAGCCTGCCGCAATTAATCCTAACATGTTAGCATTCAAGGGGCCTGCCAGGGTATTCGATTCTGAAGAAATGGCAAATCAAGCTATTTTGAACAACCAGATCCAACCTGGCCAGGTAGTTGTTATCAGGTATGAGGGACCTAAAGGTGGGCCGGGAATGCCTGAAATGTTTAAAGCCATGAAACTGCTCTATGGCTTAGGTTTAGCCGACAAGGTAGCTTTAGTCACTGACGGCAGGTTTTCCGGCACTAATAATGGCTGTTTTGTAGGACATATCTCTCCTGAAGCACAGGAAGGCGGGCCAATAGCCATAGTAAAGGACGGGGATATGATTGAAATTGATATTCCTAATAGAAAGCTCAATCTTTTGATTTCCCAGGAGGAATTAGAGCAAAGAAAGGCTAGTTGGCAGCAGCCAAAGCCTAGAGTTTCTGAAGGATACTTATATCTTTACAGCAGGTTAGCTGAATCAGCTAATAAAGGCGCCATCATCAAAAACCGCCCGGAATAGTTTTTGTAAAGAAAAGATTATTGTGGGTAAGGAACATTTTGCCCAATGATATACGTCTAATAATGTATGACATTAGAGTTCACTAAGGGGAGAGGTATATGAGGAAAAAAACAGTACCAATAATACTTATGGTTATTTGCATTGTCATGCTGTCGGTTGCTGCTTCTGCAGGTGATGGACGTCATTGGGTTGACGAGGAATTGGTGGGCTTTAAAGAGCTGATTATTTCATGTGATAATGAAATAATCAAGGAAGAGTTGGAGAAATTACAATCAGCAGTTTTTGGCGAGGAACAGTTGGATGAACCTATTAGCCTGCAGCACTGGGCAGCCCTTGTTAATTTGGCGCTAAGGCCTGATAAGGACGGTTCTGGTAGAATGCTGGATTTTTATGTTTATGGTTTGGGAACAGGCGATAAGATTACCCGGGAAGATGCTGTCGGCGGTTTGGTTAAGCTTTTGACCATAGATTATCTTAGCGGGAGCAGTACATACGAAGAACTAAAACCCTCTTTGGCTTTAACAGATTTAGAAATGATAAGTGACAGGCAGGTTGTTCTGGTGCAGAAGGCATATTGTGAAGGGATTTTGGATGCACAGACAATAGATTTATTTAGACCCAAAGATTATTTGACAAATGCCGAAGCAGTATCCATGCTTTATAGAGTAATAAAAAAATATAATATCAAGCTGTACAAAGAGCATCCTACCAGCCATTGGGCAAACACCGCAGTCACAAATTTTGCTAATGCAGTAAAAGGTCAAAAAGAAATCTCTGCTGCATTTAACAAAATTACCGAAGCAGCCGATATATTAAATGAACCCATCAATACAGCTGATTGGAATAACCTGTTAATGTACATCTGCGGCTTAACTGCCTCAACTTATGATCAAAGCTTTTTAGAGAGCTATACTTATGGATTGAGTGAGAATGGGTTTATAAGACGGGACAAAGCTGTGGCAGGAATGGTTAAGCTGCTCCATGCCGCTGAGTTTGTCAAGGGCAGGGACGCCACGGGAGAAGAGTTGTTAGCTGTTCAAAAGCGGTTTAATGATGTTAATGAAGTCTTTGATAACAGTAAGCTTGCCATTGCGTATTATGAAGGTTTGATTCAGGGTTATCAAGATGGGAGTTTTCGCCCCTATAATACGCTCACTAATGCAGAGGCAATCGCCCTTTTATCGCGGATAATGGAAAAGTATGTAAAATAACGACGGTTTGATAAGGGCTGCGAGGTTCTCAGCTATGAAACTTGGTATTGTTTTGCCTGTTTTATCCCTATTTGCCCTGGGAATTGCACTTGGGGTAATCACAAAAATGCCTATCTCATTATTTTTGATGGTAGGCTTTTTACTTTTGGCTTTATTTATAATCCTAAGAGTCAGAGAGCAAAAGGCAGCTTTTATGGCTGTCCTGCTGACATTTTTCCTGCTGGGTTGGTTTGTGGGCGCAGCAACAATCAATTACCAATCAGAACTGGAAGCCTATGTAAATGAAAAGGTTGTCCTGGATGGCATGGTGTCTGGGGTTGTACAGTATGACAACAGGGTTGTTTATACCATAACTAATCCAATAATTAATCATGGTAGCACTAATGTAACTATTTCAAACAGTATTTCAAACAGGGAGAGAGTCCAGTTAACTGTTTACAATGCTAAAGAGGTTTATGGTTATGGGACTATCATCAAGGCGCAAGGTGTTTTGAAATCGCCACCTACAAAAAGAAATCCAGGGGGTTTTGATTATGCGGCATATTTACAAAGAAAGGGGATTTATACAACTCTAAATGTGAGCCAGGAGCAAGTCTTAAAACTTGATGAAGGGGTTGGCAATCCAATATTATTTGCCGCTCATGCTTTGCGCCACAGGCTGTTAAGGTTATCAGAACCCCTGGATGCCAAGGGGAAAGGGGTATTTCGTGCCATTGTCTTGGGTGACAAGAGCGGCTTGGCTCCTGAAGACAGGCAAATATACCAGGGATTAGGTATTATGCACATTTTTGCTGTGAGCGGGCTGCATGTGGGATTTCTCATGATTTTGCTTGTAGCAGCTACAAATGTGCTTAGGCTGCCCAGAAGAGCAGCAACCACTTTTATACTTTGTAGTCTTTTTCTATATTCTGCAGTGGTAGGATTCTCTTCTCCCGTCTTAAGGGCCAGCATCATGCTTGGCCTATATTGGTTGGGCAGAGAAAACTGGAATGATACCCTCACAGCTAACGCTTTGTGTGTAGCTGCCCTTGTACTGTTACTGTTAAATCCTTTGCAGCTTTTTGACGCAAGTTTTCAGTTTAGCTTTGCCGCTACAGCTTTTATTATCTTTATTGCTCCCCTGATAAAAAACATCAAATATTTAAGGATGACCGCAATAGCCGTTCCTCTAGCAGCATGGGCAGGGACACTGCCCCTTACAGCTTTTTATTTTAACCAGGCAGCCCCCCTGGGGATTCTCCTGGCAGTGCCAGCCGGATTCCTGGCAGGGGCAGTGGTTATCCTGGGATTTGTTGCTCTAGCAGTTGACTTCATTTTTCCCTTTATGTCTAGCTTGATTTCTATTTTCCTTGGAGGTCTGATATTTTATGCTGATAAAGTCATGAATCTACTGCATATGGTTCCCTTTGCAGGTGAAGGGTTTTTAGTTGCGACGCCGGCAGTTTTTTCAGTAATGGCATACTATGCCCTTTTTCTAACAGCAGCCTTGGCTTACTATTACAGAAATCATCCTGGATTTAGGTTAGGTATTCTTAGATGGGGCAGACAAACTGCAATATTTTTGGGTATTTTAGTAATACTTTTGCTGGGTTTTAATCTGTTTGCTCCTTCTTCCCTTGAAGTAGTCTTTTTGGATGTCGGACAGGGGGATTGCATTTTTATTAAAACCCCAGAGGGTAAAACCATACTTATAGATGGGGGAGGAGTAACCGGGGAATACAATCTCGGGGATCTGGTAGTAGTACCTTTCTTGAAACATAAAGGTATCAGAAAAGTTGATTTAATGATAAATACTCATCCGCATACCGACCATCTTGCTGGATTGTTTCCAGTGGCAATTAGGTTTCCCGTTTCCCTTGCCCTGATTCCGCCCCAGTTTGAAGCGGAGTATGCTGGTTTCATGAAAACATTAGAAGAGAGAGGAATAAAACTGGAGTATGGAATCAAAGGTCAGGGTGTAAGTATTAGTCCGGCAGTATCATTAAATATTTTGCATCCTCCCAGAGATTATCCTTACCGGTTAGGCCCTAACAATCATTCTCTGGTAACGGACCTGCTGCATAAAGATATAAAATTCCTTTTTACCGGAGACATAGAGGTGGAGGCAATTGAAACACTTAACAGTATTATTGGACATTATACCGTATTGAAATTCCCGCATCATGGCAGCGCAGGTTCCTTTAATATTTCCTTTTTGGAACAGATTAAACCGGAGGTGGTAATTATCCAGGTTGGAGCAAACAATACCTTTGGGCACCCCGGTCCAGAGGTTATAGACTATTTTGCCAAGCAGGGCATACCTGTTTATAGAAATGACCTCCATGGAGCCATAACTATTAAATCTGATGGGAGAAAAATAAATATTGATACTATATTTTGAATAACTTCGACAAAGTTTAATTTTTATAAACCCCGTTCGGTAAGCCTGGATGGGGTTTTTTGCAGCTATTGAAATTCCTTTTTGGTTTAGCAGTAAAGTTTTTTCATCTTCAAGTGTAACAAAACTGTTGTTTTTGGTACTAATAGTTTGAGACATTATTTACCTTTCGAGTTATATATTATGAAAAAACATTTAAATGAAAAATTATAAAATTTGGAGTTGATATAAGTGTTAAAACCTAACAAGAACAGGTTTTTAATATTATTAACTATACTATCAACCTGCTTTTTAGCAATTGGGTTTGTAGCAAAATACAATAAAAGTATTGACAATACCCACTATATGGAAAGAACTCAAAATAATATATTAGCTTATAAAAATATTGTTGAATTGCTGGAAGCTAACAAAAGTATACCTTTTGCTGGTGTTTACCAAGATGATAATGGGGTGTTGCATATAGGTTAGCTGGCGCAGATATGGACAAGTACAAACCCTTAATACTCAAAGCGGGGAAGGGTGCGGTTATCAAGTTTTATAAGGCAGAATTTACATATGAAGAATTAAGAAATCTTCAGCGTAAACTTGATACAGAATTATGGGATAGTTAGTGAGCGAAGGTATTAAAATAGCCTCTACGGTTGTTGATCCTGTGGAAAATGTACTATTAATTAAAGTTCTAGATATGAATGATGATATAGTAAGTGCTATACAAGAGAAAGTAAATCATCCCGGTGTCAAAGTAGTACCGGGAAACAAGCTTATTTTACAGTCTAAGCCCTAAAACGCTAGGAAATAAGACCACTTTTACCTAAAAATTTAATTGAGTTTTTTGATTATGAAAAGAAGCATTTATGAGCTGCAATAAAGTATGAGGTATTAAAAATAAAATCTGGTTTAGTTTTAAGGTTTAATTGTAAAACATACCAAAAATTGTCTAAATAGACACGTAAAGCGGTTAAATAGACATTTCCTGTAGAAAAAATTTGGAAAAAATAATATAATCTTGATAACCTAACTGAGAAACACAAAAAATCCCAGGTAAATAAGATGCCCTGAAAAAGTTCCATTTAGCTGGGGCTGTACCCTCCTTTACCAAAGGCAAAGGTTAGGTTTAAGATTATTTTAAACCTTCCCCAGCCTAAAGTAAAGGAGAGATTAAAGGCTGGGGGGATGTTTATGAGGGCTTAAATATCTATTAAACTATTAAAGTAGATATTTTGACATTAAATTAAATGAAAGGAGCATCAAAAATGAAAAGAATTGATTTCTTTTTGGTATATTTTATTGCAGCTTTTATTGTTTCAACAAGTTTTATGGTAACTTTTGCTTCAGGCACAGAAGGGCCTAAAAGATATTTTACTGTCTATAGTATAGACTACCATAATCAATCTTCTTTACGCCCTACTTGGAATAATGGTTTGCAAGCAAGAACACTTATAATGCACGAAGATAACATCAACCTACCTGCTGGCTACATGGGAGTATACCCACGATTATATGATGATAACGGAGTTGTTGTATCTGAGCCCTTAGATTGGGTATATAATAACAGTCCTGCAGTTGGTATAGAGGCTCCGGCACCTACATATACTGAAGAAGGTGCTTATTATAGTCATGGATTAACTAGGGCATACAACGGAGATGGATATACTCAACATTCAACATATAGAAGTCCAAGTTTAAACATTAATTAGGAGGTGAAATATACAGTGAATAAAGGGAAAAATACTGTGTTGTTAACTGTTGCTATCCTTCTTGGCACTATGTTAGGTTATTTTAGCATTGGCTACGCTATGGAACATGATGTGTTTTTTCAAAAAAACTACAAAATAAACGAAAAAGGCCAGCTTATTTGTGCCAAAACTAATGAGATAATAACTGAAGAAAACTTTGATCCTTCCAAAGTTTACAGAGTTAATGAGTATGGGCAGACTTATGGTTCCTCTCTTTTTGCAGTTTCTTTTGAAACTGAGCCTGATTTAATTCTTGCAAAAGGCGTTGATGGCACAATAGGTTATATTTATGCTACCGATTCATATGGGGAAGTACCCAAAAATCCTGGAGAGGCTCTTGCCAGACAGAAAGCAAATGCTGGTCAGGATCGTCGAGTGATACCGCTATATGCTTCTGATGGCAAAACTATAATAGGAGAATTCATAATGTATGCAATTGATATAGAAGAGATTACTTTAATCACAGCAGAAGAAACTAAATAAAATGTAATGTACAGGTCAATCAGGAGTAGTTCCAGAGTAAAAGGCTAGAAATTACAGAAGATGAGAATTTAATGAAAAGCGAACTTTTAGACATTAAAAACGAGGAATTAGACATGACAGAAAGCAAGAGGATAGTATATAACTTATGGATATCATTGGGTACAAAATCCACCTAACCTATAGTCCACCAGACCAAATCTGGCAAACAGAGTCAGAAATCTTAATGGAATATGGATAATAGTTATAACTATTATCCATATTCCATTGTCTAATTCTTATAGGGAAAAATTAAGCTTTTATAATAATATATGATATATGCCCAGCAGAAACCTGCTGGTTAAACTCTAACTTTAAAAAGTCCGTTAAACCTCGTAAATCTATACTATGCCCATTGCAAGAATACTTAAACATATCTTGCTGTACTTAAATGGATTTTTATAAACCCCGTTCAGGTAAGACTGGATGGGGTTTTTAGCTGATATTGAATTCCTTTTGGTTTACCAGTAAAGTTTTTTCATCTTCAAGTGTAACAAAACTGTTGTTTTTGGTACTAATAGTTTGAGACATTATTTACCTTTCGAGTTATATATTATGAAAAAATATTTAAATTAGAAAAACTTAAAATTGGAGTTGATATATGTGTTAAAACTCATCCCGGTGTGAAAGTAGTACCAGGAAACAAGCTTATTTTACAGTATAAGCCCTAAAACGCTCGGAAATAAGACCACTTTTGCCCATAATTTACACAAGGCAAATGGAAAAATATGTAGAGAAAAATAATCTAAATAGCTTCTGGAGGTAGTATTATGGTACATTCAATACCATGGTATATTGTCCTATTTGTAAGCATACCTGAGTCTTTTTTATCAGTATCTATAGGCTGTAATCTTTTTAATGTGAAAATGGACAATAAAACTATACTTGCTCTTGCAATTCTAAACGCCATATTTTTGTATTTCTTAAGGCAATTAGCATTGATATTTGGAGTCCACACGTTGCTTTCCATAATTTTTTTAACTATTGCCTCATGGTCAATTACAAAAATAAAGATTTCATATTTGTTTATTTGTATTGCAGCAGGAATTTTAATCGCAGGGATTGTCCAGAGTATAATCATTTCAATAATGATACAAACAGTTGGCTTAGATGTTAGTGATATTGCAGACGTTCCATGGTTAAACTTTGTTCTGTTCATACCAGTGGCTTTAATCATGGCTATTCTAAATTTTCTCATAAAAAAACATAATTATGTCTTGTATGACTTACAATTTAAATGTTGAGGAGGATGGTCCCACTTGCCGGTAAATATCACTATAATTATTACCATTTTCATACAAGCCTTGCTTTTTATTTTAGTAAACCACTATATTTTTATTCTAGATGACTTTAATGCTTTAAAATCTCTACTTCCTTTCATAAATTTACTCATGCTATTTTTATTGATTTTTTTATTTATTTCAACAAAAAAGCTGGAAACTACAACAAAAAGACAAATCGAAGCAAATTTATTGAAAGAGCATTTGAAGCAACTTGAAAATGTTCTAGAAACCATGCAAATACAAAAACATGAACATACAAAGCATATTCAAACCTTACAAGCAATGGTGTATTTGAATGAAATAGAAGAAGCCCAAAAATACATAGACGGTATTGCAGTAAACTACTGGTATACAGAAAGCATTATAGATACGGGACATCCAGCTTTAACTGCTTTATTAAACAGTAAACGCAAAGTAGCGGAAATAAAAAATATTAAATTTGATTTTAGTATCAAATGTGATGTTGCAAATATTCACCTTTTTTCTTGGGATTTATGCAGCATAATTGGGAATCTGATAGATAATGCTTTTGAAGCTGTTACAGAAAATGTTGGAAGTAAAAATGTAGGACTTGAGATAAAATCTGAAAACAAGAACTATGTAATTTATGTTATAAATAATGGGCCTAAACTGCCGCCATCAGTCCAGGAAAAAATATTTCAACCAGGCTTTACCACTAAAGATTCAGAAGGAAGGGGATATGGTTTATTTCTGGTTAATAAACTAATCAATAAATATAACGGCAAAATCCAGGTCATATCAAATGACAAGACTACTTTTATTATCTCGCTTCCTCACCAAGGAGAGTAAGCATGATAAAAAGGTTA
>JBFLYC010000060.1:0-9781 GCA_040756735.1 Bacillota bacterium
TTGTATAATCTTTTCCATGGGTTAATCATATCAAAAGATTTGGCTTGAGTCCAGGTGTAATTTACAAAAAAATGCTGCTTTTGAAAAATTAATCTTGAAACATTTTAAGGGTGCGAAAGATCAGTTTTATTGTCAGAAATAATTTATTTTGGGTATACTTAATAAAAGTAACCCAGTATTGCTAATTTCATAATTTTTTTCTAAAATAAAGAGGGTTTTTGTTTTTAAAATAAGAAATATACTTTTTGACCTAATTTTCAAACCATAGAGTCCAAGTTAAGATAAAGGAGGAGGCAAATGAAAGTTTATTCTACAAGTAATATCAATAATGTTGGAATTATGGCTCATGGAGGAGCAGGCAAAACATCCCTGGCTGAAGCAATGCTTTTTAACTCCGGAGCTACCAAAAGGCTCGGAAGAGTAGATGACGGTAATACAACCACTGACTATTTGCCAGAAGAAATTGAAAGAAAGGTTACTATTTCATTAGCACTAGCTCCCTGTGAGTGGAAAGACAATAAAATTAATCTGATTGATACTCCAGGTTATATAGATTTTGCTGGTGATGTTAACAGCGCTTTGAGGGTAATTGACAGTATGTTAGTGGTAGTGTGTGCTGTTGCAGGTGTTGAGGTTAGAACAGAAGCTGTATGGGAATACGCAAATGAACTTAATATGCCAAGAGTATGTTTTATAAACAAAATGGATAGAGAAAATGCAGATTTCTACAGGGTGTTAAATGAGTTAAAAGATAGTTTCGACAAAAGGATTGTGCCTTTCCAAATACCTATTGGCAGTTCTGATTCTTTTGCTGGCATTGTGGATTTAGTAAATATGAAAGCATATAAGTATGAAGGTGGAAAACCTGTGGAAATGGGAATCCCGGAGGATCTCCAAGAACAAGTTGAAACATACCGTGAAGAATTAGTAGAAGCTGCTGCAGAAAGTGATGACGAACTTTTAATGAAGTACTTGGAAGGAGAAGAACTCACCTCAGAAGAGTTTTTATCCGGACTTAAGATGGGGATAAAATCATCTCGTTTTGTACCTGTACTTTGCGGTTCTGCCTTAAACAATATAGCTATTGATAAGTTGTTAGATTTTATTGCTGACTGTTTACCTACAGCAGAAGAAGCACTTGAAAAAACAGAAGCTGAATTACAAAAAGAACCCTTAAAAGCTATAATATTTAAAACAATTGCCGACCCTTATGTTGGGAAAGTTAGTCTATTTAAAATATACAGCGGTGTTTTTGTTCCAGGAAATAGTTACTATAACATTAACAAAGATACAGAAGAAAAAGTTAACAATGTATTTGTCATGAGGGGTAAAAATCAAGAGCCAGTAGAAAAAATCATGCCAGGAGATATTGGCGCTTTAACAAAACTGGCAAAGACTGAGACTGCTGATACATTGTCTGTAAAAGGTGTTAAGGAACCCCTTGAAGGCATCAATTTCCCAAAACCAACATTGTCTTATGCTATAAGCCCTAAAAGCAAAGGTGACGAAGATAAGCTAGGTAATGCTATATCTAGAATGTTGGAAGAAGACAAAACACTGACTATGCACAAAAATATAGAAACCAAAGAAACCATATTAAGTGGTATGGGAGACCAACATTTGGATATAGCTATTGATAAACTCCAAAAAAAATATGGGGTTGGAGTGGATAAAGCCACACCATCAGTTCCCTATAGGGAGACTATCCGTTCAACAGTCAATAAAATCGAAGGTAAACACAAAAAACAAACCGGTGGAGCAGGTCAATATGGTCATGTATTTATCGACATTGCTCCATATCCTGATGGCGAGTTTTTATTTGAAGAAACAATTTTCGGAGGAGCCGTTCCAAGAAACTATATCCCTGCTGTTGAAAAAGGCGTCAAAGAGGCAATGGAGCAGGGAGTTTTGGCAAAATACCCTGTAACAAATGTAAAAGTTACTTTGGTAGATGGTTCCTATCACCCAGTTGACTCCTCAGAAATTGCTTTTAAAATTGCTGGAAGCTTGGCCTTCAAAAAAGCAATGGAAAAAGCTAACCCTATTTTACTTGAACCAATCATGAAAATTGAAGTAACAGTTCCAGAACAATTCATGGGCGATATAATGGGAGACCTAAATAGTAAACGAGGCCGTATTTTGGGTATGGAGGCTAAAGGTAAAAATCAAATAATCAAAGCATTAGCTCCTTTATCTGAAATGTACCGATATGCAATTGATTTAAAGTCTATTACTCAAGGTAGAGGAACATTCACAATGGAATTCAGCAGCTATGAACAATTACCAGATCACTTAGCTGAAAAAGTAATAGCATCTAGAAAAAACACTGAAGAGTAAGCTAATTCTCTTTAAAATAAGTCTTAGGCGATTTTCTTAGTCTAGGACTTATTTTTAACCTAATTTCTAATTAAGTTTGGATTTATTTTTAAAGGTGGGAACCTTATGGAACTGACTCAAATTGCTTCGCAAATTAGAGAAGCCATAAACGGTCTGCTCAATGTCGCAAAACTTAAACCTAAAAATATCATTGTAATAGGATGCAGTACCAGCGAAATTGTTGGTGAAAAAATCGGTACTTCATCTAACTTGGAATTAGCCAGTACAATTCTTCTGGAAACACTACCCATAATTAAAGCAAACAATTTATTTATAGCTATCCAATGCTGTGAACACTTAAATAGAGCTTTAGTTGTTGAAGAAGAATGTGCAGATGAATATAATCTAGAGCTCGTTACAGTAGTTCCACATGAAAAGGCAGGAGGAGCCTTGGCTGCTGCAGCGGTAGCCTTATTTTATAATCCTGTGGTTGTTGAAAATATTTCTGCTCATGCCGGAATTGATATTGGGGATACTTTTATTGGTATGCATTTGAAACCAGTTGCTGTACCTGTACGTCTTAACATCAATTCCATCGGGAAAGCTCATTTAACTGTGGCACGCACAAGACCTAAGTTAATTGGAGGGGAAAGGGCCAGGTACACAAAAAGTCTATAGATATAAACACATTTGTAGACCTATTAGCATATGATGATGAACAAGATTGGTGCTAAGGAGGATTTATTAGTGAAAAAAATTGCTGTTTTGTTGGGAGGTAAATCAGCAGAAAGGGAGATTTCTCTAAAAACAGGGTATGCTGTAGCAGGGGCCTTAATTAACCTTGGCTATGAGGTTGCAAAGATTGATACTGGAGAACCATTTATTAATAAATTAAAGGAATTTGATCCTCATTTAGTCTTTATTGCTTTACATGGGCCTTTTGGCGAAGATGGAACAATGCAAGGACTTTTGGAAATACTAGGTTATCCATATACGGGCTGTGGTGTTCTTACAAGTTCCATAACAATGAACAAGATCTATACCAAGCGCCTTCTAAAAGAAGCTGGAGTGCCAACTCCCGAATTTGTTGTCTTAAAGGAAAATATCTATTTAAAAAACAAAGAAGATAGTATATACAATTTGATTAATACCCTGGATTATCCAATGGTTATTAAGGCTCCAAGCCAAGGGTCAACTATTGGGATATATTTCGCTAAAACTAAAGAAGATATTTATGATATGCTTCCACAAGCATTTTCCATCGAAAAAGAAATACTTATTGAGAGATTTATAAAAGGAAGGGAAGTAACAATTTCCATTATGGGAAATGATGATCCCATTATACTCCCCAGCATAGAAATAGTCTCCCATACCGGGGTATATGATTATCAAGCAAAATATACTAAAGGTTTAAGCGATCATATTATCCCTGCAAGGTTAGACCCCAAAGTTTTAGCTACTGTAAACAAGCTTGCTGCACAAAGTTATAAATTATTAGGCTGCCGTGGATTTGCTAGGGTTGATTTCATGGTAGAGGAAGACATAAAACCCTATGTGCTTGAAATCAATACAATTCCTGGCATGACAGAGACTAGTCTTTTTCCAGATGCTGCCCAAAATGCTGGTCTTTCCTTTGAACAGCTCATACAAAAGCTGGTGGATTATGCATTAGAACCTAAATAATAATTTAATATTTACTACCCTCAAAATTTTGTTCAACCCTTAAAAAACCAAATTGAAAATATAATAGTTATAATTTATAATTATAATAACAATAAGGTGTGCAAATTAACTGTATTGATTTTTCACAGCCATTATAGACCACGAGGGAGGGGAGAAGTTTCTCTATGGAATATTTCCGCTGTCAATGCAATAAAATCATTTGTCAAATCGAAGGAAATATCATTGTTATCAAGTGCAGACATTGCAAGCGTTACATTCACATTAAGACAAAAGGTATTACTGAGATTGAATATAAACTTTCCCCTGATATAACAGAAGGACCATGCGTGGCAGTAAACTATAATAATAAGTAAATTATAACGACCGGTAAATAACCGGTCGTTTTTACATGAAAATGTTTTAAATTTGAAGGAAGTATCCACCTAAAAAGAGAATATACTTTAAGTATCGTAAGCTAAAATATAATCGGGAGGTTGTTCATGGCATGAAATGGATTTTGAGGCATGGGTTGCTGTTTATACTAGCTGTACTAATAGGAATAGTATTTCTTTTTAAATTCTCCATCAATCTTTATGCCGATGTCCTTTGGTTTAAATCAATGGGTTATGAGACTGTTTTATATACAATGATTTTTTCTGAAATAGGACTTAGAATAGCAACATTTATTTTTTTATTTTTATTTTTTTTAGTAAACTTATTAATCACTCGAAGAGTTATTAGGCTTGAAAAAGTATTTATTGAATATGATAATCAAGATGTTATTCCTATTAGAGAATTTTTTCTTCAAAAAATCTTAACCCCAAAAACTTTGATGTTGGCATATCTTGCGGTAAGCTTCTTTTTTGCCCTTGTTCTAAGTGGTATTACATCAGGTCACTGGTTAACAGTCCAAAGTTTTTTAAACTCATCAAGTTTTAACTTTGTTGACCCTGTATTTAGTAAAGATATAAAATTTTTTATTTTTTCAATTCCTTTCTATAGGCTTGTTTATGCTGTCCTAGTTTCTGCTGTAGTAGGCAGCGCATTATTAGTTGGCTTAACATATTTTTTATTTACTCCCAAAAACCAGTTTAGAGTAAAACTCTCTTCCTTCAAGCAGCCACAAATCCACTTTTCTATTCTTATATCGATTTTTTTCTTGTTAAAAGCATGGAGCTATAAACTTAGTGCTTATGAACTTCTTTACTCCGAAAGAGGTATAATATATGGGGCTGGTTATACCGATGTTACCGCTCAATTACCAGCTTACAATATTTTAGCCATAATAGCTTTAGCCTTGGCTGTGCTAATAATTATAAGCATATTTTTAAGGATTTATAGAATAATTATCGGTTCAGTTGCCCTCTTGATAATTGCATCTATTTTGCTTGGTTCTGTATATCCGTCAGCCATCCAGAAGTTTAGGGTAGAACCCAATCAATTTGTTAGAGAAACGCCATTTATTGAAAATGCCATTGCGTTTACAAGAAAAGCATACAATTTGCATGATATTACAATAAAACAATTCCCTGTAGATAGAAACTTAACTCTTGAAGACCTTGAAAATAATAGCAACACCATTAATAATATTAGGTTGTGGGACTACCGTCCATTAAGGCAAACTTTCAGTCAACTCCAAACTTTACGTCTTTATTACGATTTCAAGGATGTGGATATTGACCGTTATTGGATTGATGGTGAGTACAGACAGGTAATGCTATCTGCAAGAGAATTAGACCAAAGACAACTACAGGCTCAGGCACAAACATGGGTTAACCAACGGTTAAGATACACCCATGGATATGGCATTGTAATGTCTGCTGTTAATGAAACAACACCAGAAGGTCTTCCGTCCTTGTTAGTTAAAGATATACCACCTAAAACATCTAGCCCTGATCTAGAAATTAAAGAACCTGGAATATATTTTGGAGAGCTAACGACAAACTATGTAATTGTTAATTCTAATACTAAAGAATTTCACTATCCGTCTGGTAATGACAATGTAGAAACAACATATCAGGGGAATGGGGGTGTGCCATTAAATTCCATTTTAAAAAGAGTTTTCTTTGCTCTATTCCATGCTGATTACAGGCTGCTTCTAACTGGAGAACTCACGGCAGACAGCAAGATATTGTATAATAGAGACATTACTACCATAGCACAAAAAATTACCCCATTTTTACATTTAGATAAGGATCCATATATTGTTTTATTTGAAGGTAGACTTTATTGGATAAGAGATGCTTATACTGTTTCATCCATGTTCCCATACTCTCAGCCCTTTGGTAATAATTTTAATTATATACGGAACTCTATAAAAATTGTTACTGATGCATATCACGGAACTACAAAATTTTATATCTCTGACAACACTGATCCAATAATCCAGACTTATAGTAACATTTTCCCTGATCTTTTTGAACCACTTGAACAAATGCCTGATGGTTTACGTAGACACATTAGATATCCGTCTTATTATTTTAACATTCAAGCTAGAATGCTGACCCTTTACCATATGCAAAACCCACAGGTTTTCTATAATAGGGAAGATGCCTGGAGTATTCCCCAAGAAATATTTCAAGGTGAAAGCCAAATCATGGAACCTTATTATATGATCATGCAATTACCTGGAGAAAAGGAACCTGAATATATATTAATGCTGCCATTTACACCTTTAAATCGTTTAAACATGGTGGCCTGGCTTGCAGGACGAAGTGACGGTGACAACTATGGTAAACTGGTCCTATACCAGTTTCCGAAAGAAGCGCACATCTTTGGCCCAATGCAGATTGAATCTAGGATTGACCAAAACTCTGAAATATCTCAGCAATTTAGCCTATGGGACCAGAGGGGATCTCAAGTGTTAAGGGGTAACCTTCTAGTAATTCCCATAGAAAATTCTTTACTTTATGTTGAACCTATATTTTTGCAAGCCGAGCAAAGTAAATTTCCCGAGCTCAGGCGAGTTATAGTTGCATTCGGTGAAAGAATAGTCATGGAAGAAACCCTTGAGGCATCTCTGGCTGTCCTATTTGGAAGCAAGAAGCCTGCTGACGTGAAAGAACCAGAAAGTCCTCCAATTGAACAAGGTGAAGACACTGGAGTATTTGATCAGCAACAGCTTATAAGCTTGGCTAATAGACTATTTAAAGAGGCGGTAGAGTATCAGCGAAGAGGTGACTGGGCTGAATATGGAAATGCATTAAAAGAACTGGAGGATGTATTAAATAAACTAGCAAATATTACTGAAATGGGGATATCCGCAAAAGAGTAGGAGGAATTACAAGTGAAGATTACAGAAAACGCAAGAAAAATTTTAGAAAAACGTTATTTAAAAAAAAAGGATGGAATTCCTATTGAAACCCCTGAAGATATGTTTAAGAGAGTAGCGAGTTTTGTAGCAGGAGCCGAATTATCTTTTAACCCCAAGATTTCAAAAAAAGACCTTAAAGCCATAGAAGACAAGTTTTATCATTTAATGGCTAACATGGATTTTCAACCTAACAGTCCAACTCTAATGAATGCTGGACGAGATCTAGGGCAATTATCAGCCTGCTTTGTACTACCAATAGATGACAGTATGGAGGGGATTTTCACCGCTGTAAAAGATGCAGCTTTAATCCATAAAAGTGGAG
Source organism: Bacillota bacterium (assembly GCA_040756735.1). Classification (GTDB taxonomy): domain Bacteria; phylum Bacillota; class DSM-16504; order Desulfitibacterales; family Desulfitibacteraceae; genus JBFLYC01. The sequence continues at coordinate 7,614 of JBFLYC010000060.1, forward strand.
GTGGAACTGGATTTTCATTCTCAAGAATTCGCCCTAAAAACAGCCCTGTACAAACCACTGGTGGTGTTGCTTCAGGACCTGTCTCTTTTATGAAAGTATTTAACGCTGCTACTGAAGCTATTAAACAAGGAGGTACGCGTAGAGGAGCGAATATGGGGATATTAAGGGTGGATCATCCAGATATCCTTGAATTCATAACATGTAAACAAGATAATAATGATCTTACTAACTTTAACATTTCAGTTGGTATTACCGACAGTTTTATGAAAGCTTTAGAATATGACGATTATTATGAGCTTTGTTTTAACAATCAAATTTATGATAGATATAAAGCTAGGGAGATCTTTGAGTTAATAGTTGAAAGGGCATGGGCAAATGGAGAGCCTGGAATAGTATTTTTAGATAAACTAAACCAGGGAAATCCAACTCCACTTTTAGGAGAAATTGAGGCAACCAACCCTTGCGGCGAACAGCCACTGTTAGGCTATGAAGCATGTAACTTAGGCTCTATTAATGTGGAAAATACATTTGAAAACGGATCAATAAACTGGGACAAGCTTGAAGATATCATATCCTGGTCAATGAGGTTCTTAGATAATGTAATTGAGGTAAACAAATTCCCATTAGAAAAAATCCAAACCATAGTTGAGGGTAATCGCAAAGTGGGCCTAGGCATTATGGGATGGGCAAATTTATTATATAGACTACGTATACCTTATAATTCCGAAGAAGCTATTGTACTCGCAGAAAAATTAATGAGTTTTATTCAGAACAAAGCCCATGAAGCTTCTGTAAAACTAGCTTTGGAAAGAGGTAATTTTCCAAATATCGACAAAAGCATCTATGCAGGGCAAAAAATGAGAAACGCCACCTGCACAACAATAGCACCTACTGGAACCATCAGCATGATAGCAGGTACATCATCAGGCATTGAACCTGCATTTTCAATTGCTTACACGAAAAATGTCCTAGACGGAGCGAAGTTAATGGAAGTTAACCCCATTTTTGAAGAGTATGTCAACAACAATTATGCTAAAGAAAAGGCAAAAAAGATCATTGAAACAGTAGCATCTGTTGGTAGCGTTTCCGAAGTTGCTGAACTGCCTGAAAATATCAGAAAAGTATTTATAACCGCTCTTGAAATTGAACCGGATTGGCATATTAAAATGCAAGCTGCTTTTCAAAGATACTGTGACAATGCTGTTTCTAAAACAGTGAATTTCCCTTATGAGGCCACAAAGAGTGACGTATTTAAAGCTTATATGCTAGCATATCAATTAGGATGCAAGGGAGTTACTGTATATAGAACAGGCAGCAGAGAGGAAGAGGTTTTAACCAAAGGCAGTGGTAAAAAGGTAGATTCTCCCGTCCGAATTGAAAAACTATATCCAAGACCAAGACCAAAGAGAACCATTGGTGTTACAGAACAGGTGAACACAGGTTGTGGAAGGATGTACATTACCGTCAACTATGATCAAGAAGGGTTGATTGAAACATTCATAACAACGGGTTCATCAGGTGGTTGCAGCGGTTTTACTGAGGGAGTTAGTCGTCTCATTTCACTGGCTTTACGAGCAAATATTGCTCCTGATGCTATTATTGATCAACTTACTTCTGTTAGCTGTCCGACATTTTTAAAGAGAAAGGCTAGTAATAACAGTCTGGTCGGCAAGTCTTGCCCTGATATTATTGGCAAAATACTGACCCAGGAGCTTCAATTTGTCAATGATAATAAAGATATTAAAGGAGTTATTAAAGACGCTATTTCTGAATTAAGCGCTTCTTGTGAAGCTCACATTTCGAAATTTGATGAGCTTAGTGAAGCTCAACTTATTTCTCTGGGAATCTGCCCTGACTGCAAAGAAAAACTTAGATTCGCTGAAGGTTGTCTAAAATGTGAATGCGGATTTAGTAAGTGCGGTTAAAAACCATTAATAAACATTCAATTAATAAATATTCAACCCTGGGGGAAAATAATTAAAAATATTTTACCCAGGGTTTATTATTTTTGAAAAAAATGGAGGATAGCCATAATGGACTGGTATATAACTGATCTTTCGCACCCTTACACAACAAGAACTAACATTTATCCCAGTCAATTTTTTCGGGAAGAGCCTATGGTAATTAAGGGCCACCTACCCTAGTAAACACATCAAGGTCAAACCCAA
>JBFLYC010000061.1:0-9774 GCA_040756735.1 Bacillota bacterium
CAAGGGGACGGTTCTATTGTCACCTTCTTCGGGGGGCAAAGGCGGTGACGGGTGACAAGGGGACGGTTCTATTGTCACCTTCTTCGGGGGGCAAAGGGATTGGGGTGGGTGGGTGACAAGGGTGGGTGACAAGGGGACGGTTCTATTGTCACCTTCTTCGGGGGGCAAAGGGATTGGGGTGGGGAATCGGGGGGTAGTTCTCCATTTTCAACATTTATAAATGAGAGAAAGGGGGCAGCTTAAGACAGTGAATGAAAGTACTAAAAAGGTAATATTATTGACTACAGGCGGTACTATTGCCAGCATTAAAAATCTGGAGACAGGTTATATTCAGTCAGGGGTAGTTACCGGCGATGACCTGGCCAAGCTCATTCCAGGTGAAAAGAACCTGGCCTTTGAACTCCATGAACTTTTTCAACTGCCCAGCGGGCACTTGACCTTTACGCACTTGAAGGAACTTGCTGAAACGGTAGCTGGGCTGCTGGAAGATAAGGCTGCAGCAGGTATGGTTATTACCCATGGTACTGATACCCTGGAGGAAACGGCATATTTTTTAGACCTAGTTGTGGATAAAGGCAAACCAGTGGTGCTGACCGGTTCACAAAAACCCCCTGGTGCAATGGCTTCTGATGCTCTTAGCAACCTCACCGATGCCATGCAGGTAGCCCTGTGCGAAGAAAGCAGCGTCAAGGGTGTTCTGGTAGTATTTAACGGCAAAATATTTGCAGCTTCGGAAGTAATTAAAGTACATACAAGTAATCCCGATGCTTTTGTGTCTCCTGGATGGGGACCCCTGGGCTACCTGGATGAAGACCAGGTTATTTATAGGAGACATCCCAAAAAAACCAGCAAGCTGTCCCTGGGTGTTTTCGAAAAAAAGGTATATTTAATTAAATTTGCCCTGGGAATGGATGGAGGTCTGGTAAAAATGGCTTTAGATGCCGGGGCTGATGGATTGGTTTTAGAAGGGTTTGGCAGGGGGCAGATTCCTCCTGACGCCGTAAAGCCGGTTGCTGAAGCAGTGAGCAGGGGTATCCCTGTGGTTTTAACAACTCGCTGTCTTGAAGGCGCTGTAAAAGGTGTGTATGATTACCATGGCTCAGGGCATCATCTGGAGAAATTGGGAGTGATCTTGGCTGGGGATTTGCCTGCTCTCAAAGCCCGGATGAAACTTATGGTATTGCTGAGCAGCGGGATGAGTTTTGATAGCATCAAAGAACTATTTAGCGGATCCCTATTATGCGGCAGTTAATCTATTTTACCCTTAGCAGACCGTATAAATTGTGCTGGAAAAGGTCTTGAGTTGCAGCATGTAAATCAAAGGGCTGGCTGCTTTTCAGCCAATTCAAGAGAAGATTATGGAAGCCCCCAACTAATGACAAGGCAGCAATATGGGTATTTTGAGGTGGTATTGTTCCTGCAGACACTGCTTCATTTAAATCCTCAAGGGCAAGCTGTACCAGACCATCCTGCAGGGCCGACAACTGAGTATTAATAATAGGGCTGGCATTGGGCGCCTGGATAAGCATTATTTTTGCCAGGGAGCGTTCTTTGATGCACAGATTTACACATACTTCCATGGAAATCTGGAGCTTGTTTAAAGTCCCTGATACTTTTTTACGCTCAGTTTTAATTGCCATGAGGAGTTCCTGATACACTTCTTCCACAAGCACTTCAAAAAATGACTCTTTATTTTTAAAGTATAAATAAAAAGTACCGGTAGCGATGCCTGCAAACCTTGCAATATCTTTTATGGAAGTTTTTTGAAATCCCTTCTCTGCGAAGACTTCCTTGGCAGCTTTAATAATGGACCTTTCCCTGTGTATGAGTTTTTCTTTAACTTCCGACGTTTTGTTATATACCATGCAATTAACCCCTGACTTTAAAGCTGGATGTTTTAATTTTGTTTATTGTAATACAACGGTGCAAATTAAGTCAATGGCGTCTCAAAGCATGCGCCTCAAAACATATAGTGTCAAAACAAGCAACCTTTTCGTAAAAATTTTATGATAGAATAAATTCAAAAGGAAATATTTGTTTTTTTCGACAGGTTTCATTTGGCAGTGGCAAGAAAGCAGGAAATGCAGAAAAAAAGTGAAATTTAGTGAGGGGAGAACAAAATGTTATGGGGGTATAGCAACCATGTATGCAAGAAAAGTTTTAACAATAGTTTTAGTAATATTGTTGATGGTTTTTTTATCTAGTTGTGGGAATGGAGTTGAAAAGGGAGAGGCAACAAATGGACCAGAGCAAAGATCCGGTCAAGATGTCGGCAGCAAAGATGGCGAGGATATTCAGAATAAAGAGAAGCTAGAAGAAGATGAAACTTCAAATAGCCAGGCACCTGTACCCGCTGAGGAAGAAATACCCGAAGGCCCCCTTCCTCCTAACGAAGCTGGACAAGTTATGGTTTTGATGTATCATGGGTTCTCAGATAAAGAAAGTACGTGGGTAAGAACCTGGGAAAACTTTCGTAGGGACTTGGAAAGGTTGTATGAGGTAGGGTACCGTCTTGTCAGCATGAAGGATTATTTAAATAATACCATAGATCTGCCCGCAGGATATTCTCCTGTAATACTGACCTTTGATGATGCTTATGCCAGTCAATTTGATATTGAAAAACAAGACAGCGGCAGTTGGAGCCTAAAACCGCAAACTGCTGTAGGCATTATGTATGATTTTTATCAGGAATATCCTGATTTTGGCTTGGAAGGCATTTTTTATATCAACTCGTACCCTTTTAACTCCCGGCACTGGCGGGAAGCTGTTGCATTCCTTGTTAATGAACTGGGAATGGATGTAGGCAACCATACCAGGACTCATATCAACATGAGCAAGCATACATCTGCGAAAATTCAAGAAGAAGTCGGAGGGCTTGTCCTGGACATCAAAGAGGTTCTACCTGATTATGAAATGGATTCTTTGGCTTTGCCTTTTGGGGTATCCCCTCCTAAAGGTGTGTCCCTATCAGGGGAATACAAAGGCATAAAATACGAAAACAGGGGAGTCTTGCTTGTTGGGGCAAATCCAGCCCTTGCTCCCATTGCTAAGGGCTATAATCCCTTGAGGATTCCGCGCATCAGAGGAGATGAAGAAAACATCACCAAATGGTTGAATTATTTTGAGGAGAATCCCCATTTGAGGTATGTCAGTGACGGGAATCCAGAGAGGATCACTATACCGGAAGACATGGCAGACAGGGTAAGACCTGAGGTGTTGGAGGATGAGAGGATATATTTGTATAATAGAACAGGCGAGGTAGGGTTGGACTGACTCCTGAATTCTATATTCTTAATTCTTACAAGGAGGTTTATCAAGTGAAGGGCAAGATTCTGGTGGTGGATGACGAACAAAATATCCTTGATTTAGTAGTGTATAATCTTGAGGCGGCTGGCTTTAAGGCTATAACAGCCTTGACCGGCACAGAAGCCATGGAAAAAATACGGGATGAGCAGCCGGACTTGATAATTCTTGATGTAATGCTTCCTGAAATGGACGGCTTTGAAGTTCTTGCTGCTTTAAGAAGGGAAACCAAGTCCCCTGTAATAATGCTTACAGCAAAGAAAGAAGAGATAGATAAAGTATTGGGATTAGAGATGGGCGCAGATGATTACTTGACAAAACCCTTTAGTCCCCGGGAACTTACTGCCAGGATAAAAGCAATTTTGCGAAGGTCCAATGAGAAAGATACACAAATAGAAGAAAAATCTATCATCAAGGGTGACCTGAGAATTGATACGGTAAAGCACCAGGTATTCCTGCAGGGTCGGGAAATTGACCTCACAGCCAAGGAGTTTGATCTTTTAAAGCTATTTGCCGCTAACCCAGGACGAGTATATACACGAGAAAACCTGCTGCAGAGCCTATGGGATTATGACTATTTTGGAGATACCAAAACCATAGATGTGCATATACGCCACTTGCGAAAGAAAATTGAAGCAGATCCCGCTAATCCTAAATTGATCAAGACCATCAGGGGGGTCGGCTATAAATTCCAGGAGTAGAAAATGGCAAGGTTAATGAAAGGTATCAAGGGCAGGTTGATAGTGACCTATATCATCCTAATATCATTGTCTTTCCTCTTGTTGGGGCTTGTGTTAACATTCCCCTTGGAAAAGTATTACCTTGAGACAATCAAGCAAAGTATGTTGACAGAAGCCAAGCTGGTAAGGCAGATTCTGGGCGAAGAAATCTTCTTTGACAGTCATGGATTAGATGAGTTTGTGGAGGATTTAGCCAGGGACGTGGAAACCCGTATAACTGTTGTGGCAAAATCCGGTGAGGTCCTTGCCGATTCCCAGCAGTCTGCAGAGCAAATGGAAAACCACAGGTTTAGGCCTGAATTGAGGGCTGCCTTTGAACAGGGTGAAGTTGGCACCTCCATACGCTACAGCACCACTGTTAACTCCGATATGTTTTACCTTGCCATTCCTGTGGTTAAAGAGGAACAAATAATAGGGGCTGTGAGGGTAGCTTTGCCCTTGAATAATGTACAAAAAACTCTAAATAGGGTAAGGGACACCATAGGCATCAGCATCTTAATAATTACAGCAGTTGCGATTATTATCAGCATCAAACTTGCAGCTTCTATAACCCGCCCTATGCAGGAATTAAGCAGTACAGCCAGGGAGATTGCTAAAGGCAATTGGAGCAAAAAAGCATTTTCCAGCACTGACGATGAAATGGGCGACCTGGCAAATTCATTGAACTTCATGACTGACACCCTCCAGGAAAAGATTGGTGAATTAGAAACAAGTAAAGGAAAGCTGCAGACAGTCATAAACAATATGCCTAGCGGAATACTAGTCCTAAATCCCCAGGGTAGATTAGAGATGGTTAACCCTTCAGCAAAGAAACTGCTCAATATAGAAGCGGCGGAACTTGAGCAAAGACCTGCATTCCAGCTTTTCAGGCATTATGGTCTTAATTCAATAATAGAAGATGTATTAAAGAAAAAACAAAGGCAAAGAATTGAACTTACTGTGATGTACCCAACAGAGAAGGTTTTGGAGACAGACCTTATACCCGTGATTACCAAAGGTAAGATGACCGCTTTAATAGTCGTACTTTTTGATATTACTGAAATAAAAGTTCTGGGTCAGATGAAGACCCAGTTTGTGGCCAATGCATCCCATGAGCTTAGAACGCCTTTGACTTCCATTAAGGGTTTTGCGGAAACCCTTCTTAATGGGGCCATGGAAGAACCAGAGACTAGAGAAAAGTTTATCAGAATCATCGATGCAGAAGCGGACAGGCTGATTCGTATAACCGATGAGCTGCTGGATCTGGCAAAAGCTGAAGCCAGGAGATTTGTTTTTGAAAAAACCCCCATTGCCCTTAAGGATGTGATTCTTGATATCTCTGAAAGTTTGAATCCAAGAATTAAGGAGAAAAACCTGCAGGTGGTCCTGGATATTCCCCGTGACCTGCCCAAGGTCACGGCTAACAGGGATGCTTTAACCAGAATTATCATGAATCTTTTTGATAATGCTATTAAGTATACGGAGCCTGGAGGGAAAATAGGGGTAAGAGTAGTTCTTAGAGATACTGAACTACAGGTGAATTTTTGGGATAGTGGGGTGGGTATCCCCTATGAAGATTTATCAAGAGTCTTTGAGAGGTTTTACAGGGTAGACAAGGCAAGGTCACGTCACCTTGGCGGTACAGGTCTGGGGTTGGCAATTGTCAAGCACCTGGTGGAAGCCCATCATGGTCAGGTAGGGGTAAAAAGCGCTCTCGGTAGGGGAAGCACTTTTTGGTTTACTTTACCCCTAAATAGAAAATAAGTCTTGTGGAATGTTTCATTAAGATTTATCATATATAAATAATTGGCGGAAATTCACAAGCCACCAGTCCTTGCTGCTTTTGACTTATTGATTCTGCAAAAGCTAGGAGGTTAATTAAATTGAAAAAAATCAGAGTTCAAGACGCAATTGGCAAGGTCTTAGTGCATGACATTACCAAGATTATACCCGGGAAGTTTAAAGGTTGTGCCTTTAAGAAAGGACATATCATCACCGCAGAAGATATACCGGAACTTTTAAAAATAGGCAAGGAACATGTTTATGTTTGGGAGCAAAAACCTGGAATGATACATGAAGATGAAGCTGCCTTACGCATTGCTTCTGCAGCTGCAGGTGATGGAATCAAGCTTTCGGAACCCTCGGAAGGGAAAATCAACCTCTTGGCAGATAAAAAGGGACTCTTAAAAATTGATGTGGAAAGACTAAAGATCATAAATTCCATTGAGCAGATCATGTGCGCGACTATTCACCAGAACCAGGTTGTAACTGACGACCAGCTGGTTGCAGGTACAAGGGTAATACCTCTGGTGATTGAGGAAGAAAAAATTCGCTTTGTTGAAGCTGTTTGCAGTGGAAATCCCATAATGAAAATTTATCAAATCAGCCCTAAAAAGGTTGGTATTATTTCCACAGGCAGTGAACTGTATCATGGACGAATCAAGGACAAATTCGGCCCAGTGGTTAAAAACAAGGTAGCACAGTATGATTGCGCTGTCCTTGGCCAGCAGATCGTAGATGACCAGGTAGACATGATCATAGATGCCATTCAGGGTTTTCTGCAAAAGGGAGCTGAAATGGTTATAGTAACAGGCGGTATGTCTGTAGACCCAGATGACGTTACCCCGCTGGCCATACGTCAAACCGGGGCGCATATTGTATCTTACGGGGCGCCTGTACTTCCAGGAGCAATGTTCCTGCTGGCCTATCTTGAAGGTAAAATACCTCTAATGGGTTTGCCAGGATGTGTGATGTATGCAAAAACAACGGTTTTTGACCTGGTGCTCCCCAGAGTATTAGCAGGAGAAATCTTAAGTAAGACTGACCTGGCTTTATTAGGGCATGGTGGGTTGTGTACAGGGTGTAAACCCTGCACATTTCCGGCTTGTTCTTTTGGAAAAGGATAAACAGAGGATGATGAAAATAGATGGTAATTGGTCCTAGGATTTGGAAAACCGGCATAGCAGTTGCTTCATGTATATTTATAGTAAGGACATTAGGACTGGCTTCACCCCTACTGGCTGTAGTTGTGGCTATATTGACCATACAACCTTCCATAACAAAATCGCTGGTGCAGGGTGGAAACAGGGTTATAGCTACAATTATAGGAGGTGTAATTGGTTTTGCCATAGTCAGCCATTTTGGAGGCCATCCCATTACCATAGGGTTGGCTGTTATATTAGCCATTACCTTATCAGTTAAGTTCAAGCTGCAGGATGGCATAGTTATTACAGCAATCACCGTGGCAGCCGTCATGATCGATGTTACAGGAGACCCAAAGTATTTTGCACTTTTTAGATTGATAGAAACATTGATTGGTATAGGCGTTGGACTTGGTGTGAACTTAGTATTTTCCCCTCCCAATGCGGAAAAATACCTTGTTGAAGGCTTGGTCGACATTAACCAAAAGATAAAGAATTTATATGTTGCTGTTGTCAACGGTTTTATCACCAACAGCGGGTACAGTCGGGAGAAGTTAGAGGAGCCTATTAATGAGGTTAGGAGCGGATTAGAGGATATACGTAGAAGAATGTTTGAGTTTAAAGATGAAATTGGTTACAAGCGCCTTATGAAAAGCCATCAAGTGAAAAAGTACGAGACAGTAGTGACGGGCTTCAATTTGATTTTTGAAAGGGTTTTAGGCATATATTATACGGAATTAAACCGTGCCAAGCGGGATTCCGAGGATAGCAAGCAGGAATATAAAGATATTCTGGAAACCCTGCAGAAGCTTTTAACCACCACAGTCAGCATGCAGGAGAACTTAATCTGCTATCTTACCACCAAAAACGTAAATCTTTGCTTGTACCTTGAGAATTGTGCGGAACAGAGCAGCATATTGGTTAAAACCTTAAGGGAACAGATTAATTCCTGGCATCTTCTTGAAGAAAACAAGTATAAGGCGCTGTCGCTTATGGAAATATCCAACATTGGCTATGAGATGGAGCAGATCAGCCAGTATCTAAGGAGGATCAGCAAGGCTTTAAGGGATCTAATAAATACAGAAGAAATAGATAATAGTTTGAAAAGGCGTTTTAGTGAGAAGATATCCAGTAGGTTCAAGAAAAAATCATGAAGAAGGGAGGTGAAGACATGCAGCGCTGGAAATGCCTTAATTGCGGGTATAGGTTAGAAACTGCTGAGCCACCTAACCAGTGTCCAGGCTGTCAACTAAAGTGTACTTGGATCGATGATAACTGCTATACCCCAGAATGTGGTTTAATAGAAGGAGAGGAGGTATAAAAATGTGGAAAGTTTTTAAGGCTGGAGAAATAATTGATTTCGCTGTTCAGATTGAAAAAAACGGGGAAAAGTTTTATAGCGCATTGGCTAAAAATATGGAAGACGAAAAATTGAAGCAGGTTTTTAGCAGTTTAGCCGAGGAAGAGAGGCAGCATATTAAAGATTTCCAAAAAATTATGGGAGATTTAACAGATACCCCTGTAAGTGAGAGTTACCCAGGTGAATATGAGGAATATGTCAAAGGTCTGGCAGAAAACCATGTCTTTAAAGGCGAACTGCAGGAAAACCAACTCCTTGGAAAAATAAAAGGACCCATGGATGCTATATCTTTAGCCATAGGATTTGAGCAAGATTCCCTTCTCTTTTTCCATGAACTGAAGGAATTGGTTTCACCTAGAGCCCAAGAAACTGTGGAAAAACTTATTAAAGAAGAAAAACTGCACATTGTCAAACTGATGGAGCTTAAAAGGATATACAGCTGCAGCTGTTTATGCTGTTAATCGTTAAGTCTCTTAAGGAGTTGTTTAGTCTGTCTCATTTGTTTTTTTAGCAAAGAGTTGTTAATGTTCGTTTTTTCCTTTGTTCGAGCACATTTTTGCATAACTTCATAATGTTTTACAAACTGTTCCAGTCTAGATTTTGTTAACTGCATCATAAGCCACCTGCCTTAACAGAAGTCGGAAGTCAGTGGTCAGAAGTCAGAAGCTCAAGGTCAGAAGTAACCTAAGCCATCGATTAGAAAGAAAGGACCCTGCAACTTCATAAAGTCTTGACATGCACTATCCATTTAAGATGATTGCCATATTAAGTAAAAATTAAACCATAAAATTTATTTAATAATTATGTGTTCCCATGCAGGAATATGCTTTAATGTGTAGAATAAATAAAGTAAGTGAAAATTAATACAATCTTTGTGCAGCTGGTTATTAAAAAGGGGAAACCGGTTGAAATCCGGTGCGGTCCCGCCACTGTGTTGGGGAGTTAGCTTGCAGTATGCCACTGGTGTATCCATACTGGGAAGGCGCAAACTGACTATGAACCTGAGCCAGGATACCCGCCGGCTGTGGTAGTATGAACCTACGGTTGATGGGATTCAACAAGCATGAATAATATCCTCAGCTTTAGGCTGGGGAATTACTTTTTCTACCAAGTCAATGACTGGGTAGCTCTTCAAAGATAGCCGGCAGCGAACTAACATTTTCGCAGGCCGGCATTTTTTTTGTTGGATACTAGCGTAAAAATTTAAAAGTTTTGCACTAAATTTATATAAAATTTCAGAAATCTATATAAACACACAATTTATCATGGAAACGGAAAGTAAACATTAAAAACTAAATATTATCAATACCTTAAAGCCGTTTTTCTATGCAAAAAATTTAGCACAAAAAAAGGGAACACCACTCCTTATCTGGAATTGTTAAAGTACGAACCAAAACACTCCAAAAGGATGGTGACCCTCTGAAATGATGGTATCACAACTTATTAGTACAAATCAATTAGAGAATTTATC
>JBFLYC010000062.1:0-8749 GCA_040756735.1 Bacillota bacterium
CTGCCTGCAGATGTTTTTTCATATGATGGACAATATTTTAGAATGGGGTATGGACGGACAAACTTTGAGACAAATTTAAAAGTCTTTGAAGAATACTTAATTGACAAAGGGCTAGTTTAGCGATAATCAATCTTTGAAAATTATTTATACGAAAACCGAAAATCACAATAGGGAGCCCCCTCCATAATGGTCTGGGAACGGGTCAGAACGATTTTTGGATTAAAGGCAACGGTCCAGGGTTTATCACGGCAACAGGACAAACATACACTGAATTCAATTAAGCCCAACCGCTGGTAGCAATCCGCATATCCGCACCAAGTCACATCAAAGTCGAAATTGCGGTCGGTTTCCTGCAATACATTCATAATAGTGGTAATGAGTCAGCTTATATAATTTAGATTACTTTGTTTAGCATGATTTAAAAAGGGCAGACTAACACTCTGATTATTGAATAACTTACTAGAATACATCTTTAAAAATATTGACAGCTATCAATCCAAAAATTCCAACAGCTATTGCATAAATAGCAGCTGGTATAAAGTTCCTTCTGATAATAATACCTTCTACTCCCATCAAACCTACTGTAGCACAAGCAGCCACCACATTATGAACGGCCAACATATTTCCCACTGCTCCACCCACATTTTGAACACCTAAGATAATAGTTTTAGAAATCTCTAACTGCTCCGCCACACCAAACTGAAATTGGGAAAATAGAATATTTGAAACTGTATTTGACCCTGACATAAAAGCCCCTAATATTCCTACAAAGGGTGAAAATACCGGCCAAGAACTCCCTGCAATACCGGCAACAGCCTTGGACATGGTTAGCATCATGCCTTCCATGTTATTGGTATTGATATTTGATTGAACCATTATCTGTACCATCGCTACTGCAAAAATCAATGCTATAGTAGCAGGAACCAACTGATAAACAGTATTAACCCAAGCTTCTCTAACCTTTTTAATAGTCATCTTGTGAACAAGCATAGTAACAATTGCTACTAAAGTAAAAGGTATAATCCCTGGTAAATACAAATATTGAATGGAATAGTTTATACCTGATCCCAAAATATTCTCCCAACCTAACGCATAACTAGTTAACAATGCTTTCAATCCTAGCTGGGGAATTCTAGTTATTACTAATAATATAGCTATTAACATATATGGTATCCAGGCTAACCATAATGCCATTTCACTTTGTTCTTCTTTATCCTGCTTCACTGTTCCCAGCCAGCTTTTATCCCATTTTTCTCTTATCGGAAAATCCCATTTATTCTTCGGAATCAAAAAACCCTTTTTAGCTGCAATTAAGACTATAGGTAAGGCAATCATAGCTCCGACCAGTGAAGGAAATTCAGGCCCCAAGTAAGCAGCAGTTAATATATATGGTATTACGAAGGCAATTCCACTGAAAACAGCGAAAGGTGCTGCTTCTAAGCCAGGCTTAATTGAATTCTCTTCACCAAAAAATAAAGTCAAAATTGAAATAGCTAATAATGGTAAAAATACTCCAACTAAAACATGGGGAATCGCACTCCACAGTCCTACTTGACTAATAAATTGCGTAAAAGACATCCCTTCTGGGAGCTTTTCTAGAATTTGTGGTGTATTCATTACTGACCCTATACCACCAACTATTGGAGTTCCTACTGCTCCAAAACTAACTGAAGTACTATCAAAAATTAATGCAATCATAACTGCTGCCAGAGGAGGAAATCCCAAACCAACTAAAAGAGGTCCGGCTAATGCAGCAGGTGTACCAAAGCCTGATGCTCCTTCAATAAATGAGCCAAATATCCAACCTATTATTATAGCTTGAATCCTTCTGTCAGTTGTAATCCCACAAAACCCCCGATTAATAACTGCCATTGCTCCACTTTGCTTCAGAGTATTTAAAATCAGAATAGCCCCAAAAATAATAATTAAAATATTGAAAGCAGATAAGAAACCATAAATTGTAGCCGCAGCTAACTGTATTATAGACATCCCCCAAACTATTGCTCCTATAAAACAAGCAATAATCCAAGCTAATGGCATTACCTTTTTTGCAGGCCAGGAAAATACTGTCATCATCACTATTGTAAAGAGAATAGGGATAAAAGCTATTACTCCTAAAATTATTAGATTCATATTTACAACGCCCCTTATTTTTTAAACCGCTATCTCTTTTTGAGTTGTTTTCTTTCTACGAATAATTTGACTGGTTAACGTTATAGCCAGAATTACCGCCCCAATAATATCTGTTGTTAACCCAGGTTTTATCATTACTAAAGCCACTATTAAAAACAAAGCTTGTTCGATTCTATTAAGATTAAGCATGAAGTATTTCTCCATTCCAGCCCCTAGACAAATTATTCCAATTACCGCAGTAATAATCACTTGAACTAAATCCCAAACAGGCAGCGGATCGACTTGCAACAACAGAATTGGTGAATATACAAACATCATAGGCACTATGAACCCGGCCAGCCCCAACTTCAACCCTGTCATTGCTACTTTATTTGGAGGCGCATCAGCAATTCCAGCTGCTGTAAATGAAGCTAAGGCAACTGGTGGAGTCAAATTAGATAAAACTGCATAATAAAGTACAAATAAATGAGCAGCGATTGGTAATACATCCATTCTTATCAAAGCTGGTGCCGCTACCGTGGCAGCTGTAATATAACAAGCTGCCGTAGGTAATCCCATACCTAAAACAATAGAAGCTATCATAGTCATAATCAAGGCAATCATCAAGTTGCCGCCTGAGATGTCAATTATGTTTGTAGCCATCATAGTTCCTAACCCAGTCATTGATGAAATTCCTACTACTATACCTACTGTAGCGCAGGCAATTGCAGGTGAAAGGGAAGAAATTGCTCCACTGCGCAAAGCAGATAATATTTTAGCTAAAGACATTCTGGTTTGAGCTCTTAATGAACTAATTACTATTGTAGAACAAATACCCCAGAAACCAGCAAATAATGGGGTTTTGCCACTAAATAATAGATAAATCACAATAGTCAAAGGAATAGCCAGATGACCTCTAGAAATAATAATATTTTTTACTTTAGGTAACTGCTCCTTAGGCAGTCCTTTTAAACCCATCTTTCGCGCTTCAAGGTCTAACATTACCCAAAGAGCCAGATAATAGAGTAGTGCCGGAATTAGAGCAGCAGTAATTATCTTTAGATAAGGAACACCTAAAATTTCTGACATTATAAAAGCTGCTGACGCCATAATAGGAGGCATCAAAGATCCCCCACTAGATGCTACAGCTTCAACAGCAGCCCCAAAATAGGGTTTATATCCTACTCTTTTCATTAATGGAATAGTTATAGTACCAGTAGTAGCAACGTTAGCTACTGCACTGCCGCTAATTGTTCCCATTACACCACTGGCAAGGATTGCTACTTTGCCAGGTCCTCCAGATCGATGACCAGCTATTGCTAATGAGATATCATTAAAGAACTCAGAAGACTTATTTTCCCCTAAAAATGCTCCAAATAAGATAAACACAAATATATAAGTAGCCGAGACACCTAAAACTGTACCAAAGATGCCTGTCTCAGTGTAGTACATTTGATAAATTATTCTTTCTGTAGAAAATGGGACAATTTTAAAATTACCAGGGGCTAAATTACCATATTTAGCATAGACTAAAAAAAATACAGACAAAATTACTAGCGGCCAACCTACTGTTCGCCTACAAGCTTCAAATAAAACTACAATTCCCAGAAAAGCAATCAATAAGTCTATAGTGTCAGGTAATCTTCCCGTAACCGCAAAATCGTTATAAATATAATACATATACATTGCTACTCCTGCACCAGCTAATGATAAAACCAAGTCCAATATTGTAGGCTTTTGCTTTGGTGTACCTTTTTTAATGGGAAATAACAAGAAAATTAGTACTAATACAAATGCTAAGTGAGCAGATCTTAACTGAATAGCCATCATAATCCCGTAGCTATTATAATACAAATGAAAACCAGCCATAACTATGGTTATTAATGATACTACTATGGCCCATTTTCCTTGAAACTTGGCCATGGGAAATTGCATCTCGCATATTTCGCTAATCATGTTTTTTACTATATCTTTTATATATTTGAGCACGGGAAATCCCCCTTATACTAAGTTGCCAGTTAGTTTGGTTATTTTTAGGTAGTGGTCTCTAAAGCCCACTACCTAAAATATTTCTAGCTTTACTTATTCCAAGCTCCTTGCTCCTCTAGATATCTTTTAGCTCCATCATGAAAAGGAATTTGTACTCCTTTAGTAGCATCTTCTAACCGAATAGACTTAGCGGCTTGATGAGCTGTTTCTAAAAAGTCAAGATTTTCAAAAATAGTCTTTGTCATTTCGTAAACTGTATCTTCAGGTACATTAGTTGTTGTAATTAGTATATTGGGATATCCACTTACTTGAACGTCTTGAGGTTGGTTAGGATATGTGCCTGCTGGAATGGTATATTTTATATAAAGAGGATGTTGTGCTGACAATTGGGCAATTTGTTCATCTGTCAAGGAAAGAATATGTGCGTCTCCATTAGCCATTAAATCAGCAACTGCAGAGCCAGGAGGAAAAGTATTAAACATGCCACCAGCTACTTGTCGGTTTTTCATTGCTTCTACCGCTTCAGCATAATTTACCCAGACTGGCTCGATATTTTTCTTTCCTCCATCTTCATCACGATAGTATAATCCCAAGCTTGATAAAATTGCATAAGAATCAGTCTCTGTACCACTACGGGCAGCCCCTACAACAAATCGTTTGCCTTTAAGATCTTCGAAGGATTTAATATCTTTTAACACTACAATATGGTTTAAGTTGGGCCAAAGACTTGTAATTGCCCTTAGTTCATCATATTTATTGTCAGCAAATTGTTCTTCACCAAAAAATGCCCAGTTTACTACAGTTGCCATCATTGTAGCAACTTGAGCTTCATTGGATCTTAAAAGTCCAATATTATCAACAGACCCGCCGGTAGACATAGCTGAAGAAGTCACGTAAGATATTTTTTGACTAAACAATTGTCCCATTGCAACCCCAACAGGATAGTAAGTACCACCAGTATTGCCTGTTGCAATTTTGATAAATTCTTGTGGTCGTTTTTCTCCATCTCCTCCTTTTTCACTGCTTCCGCTACAACCAACTGCAACGATTCCAATAACTAAAACAGCAATCATAAGCAATAATATTCTTCTCCTTGATTTCATAGCCTTTTCCCTCCCAAAATCATTTATTTTTTTAAATTGCCCAGTCTAAAGGGCTAAACTCTATACTCATCTGCAAGCTCCCAATCTACTTCAAGGCCTAACCCTGGCTTTTCAGGAGCCCTTACATAGCCATCTATCACCTGATGAAGTGATATTGGTTCAACAAACAAATCAGATAAGAACGTTTGCAAATAATGGTCTCTTGTAAAGTACTCCATCATTGGTGCATTAGAAATAGCCGTTACTAATGAAATGTGTATTTCCTGAACCGCATGGGTTACACAAGGCATGTTCCACGCCCTTGCCATAGCTGCTACTTTCATCCATTCGGAAATCCCCCCCACACGAGTAACATCAGGTTGAACTATGCTTACAGCATTTCGCGTTATTAAGTCTTTAAATCCGTATCTAGTGTATTCATTTTCACCTGCCGCAATGGGTACAGAGCTTTTTTGCGAAAGAAGAACTAGGCCATCAATATCATCTGGAGCTAAAGGCTCTTCCAACCAGTAAATATTATAAGGCTCAACAGCACTTAAAAATTTCAAAGAAGTACCCACATCCCAAGCCTCATTGGCATCTATTAATAAATCAATATCATCTCCGATTACTTTACGTACAGCTTCTACACGCTTAAGATCTCCACATAGATCTCGGCCTACCTTCATTTTTACTGCCTTAAAGCCTTGATCCAAGTAGCGCTGCATATCATCAACCAATTCCCCTATCTCGTTGCGGTCTGTATAAAAACCACCACTTGCGTATACCTTAATTTTATCTGAATAACCCCCTAGAAGCTTGTACAATGGTGTATTTGTTTTTTTGCCTATAATGTCCCACAATGCCATGTCTACTCCACTAATGGCTCTAACTGCAGCGCCTTTACGTCCATAACGAGTAGTTCCCTGGTACATATTTTGCCACAGTCTCTCAATACTAAATGGATCTTGACCGACAATCATCGGTTTTAGAGCTTTTTCAATTATCATGTTTATTACAGGTGCCTCACTACCGTGAGCAACACCTAGTCCAGTAAGGAAACTCAAGCCGGTTATTCCATCATCTGTCATAATCTCGATTAAAATAACATCTCTACCAGATATTTTTCTTGCTGCATCATGAACATTTTCTTTAAAAGGATAGAATAGTAATGTGGTTTTTAAGTCTATAACTTTCATTATTCTGCCTCCATTTCCATTAAAGCTTCTACTTTTACTAAAGAGTAACCATTCCTCCCTTCATTTTATAAAAATTGCTTTAAATTAACTTGCAATTAATTTAAAGCAAAATCTATGCCAACTTTATTGGCAACATATGTTATACAAACTTATTAAGGCAGAATGTTTTAAAATTATTAGCGAATTTTACCTCTGAATGTGTAAAAAGCTGAATTCTTATAATAATTTACAAGCTATGGTTTCAAATAGGGTTTTATTTTGAAGCCATTACTTCATGAATTGGTTTCATTTTGAAATCTTTTTCAATTTTCGCCAAAGTGTAGATTTACTAATGCCTAGTCTTCTTGCTGTTTCGGCTTTATTTCCACTTGTTTCTTTCATTACTTTCATGATTAATTTTAATTCTTCTTGCTCTAATAGCGGCGGGCTTTTGACACTTTTGCTCCAATTGATTATATTTAACTCTTGGAAAGGGTCACCCGAATCCATAGGTTTATCCAAAACATCTATTACCTTCACGTATGAAACCTCATTATCTTTAGTAGTAATAATTAGTCTTTCAATGACATTTTTTAATTCCCTTATATTCCCTGGCCACTTATAATCAATAAGAAGACTCATTGCCTCAGGGGTAAAGACAGGTTGTTTTTTCTGAAAATAACCGCTAAAGTATTTAGAAAAAAATTGTACTAAAATAGGAATATCCTCTTTGCGTTCTCTCAAAGGTGGTATTTCAAGTTTAAGGATATTTATTCTATAAAATAAGTCTTCACGAAATTTACCTTTTTTAATTAGTAGCTGCAAATCCTTATTAGTAGCGCAAAAAATTCGAACATCAACAGGAATAATTTTATCGTCCCCGAGTCTCATAACTTGCCTTTCCTCTAAAACCCTTAATAGCCTAGCTTGAACGGCAGCAGATATTTCCCCAATTTCGTCCAAGAATAATGTACCTCCATGGGCTAACTCAAATAATCCTATTTTCCCGCCCTTTTTCGCACCGGTAAAGGCACCTTCTACATAGCCAAAGAGTTCGCTTTCCAATAAATTTTCCGGTAAAGCCGCACAATTAATAGCCACAAAAGGTTCTCCTCTGCGAGTACTTGCATTATGGAGGCTCTGGGCAAACATCTCTTTACCTGTGCCACTTTCGCCAATTATCAATACTGTTGAGTCGACTTCTGCATATTGTTTTGCTGTCATTATTAACTGTTCAATCCTATAACTTTCTCGAATTATATCATTAAAACAGTATTTGGCCACATGGCCTTTAGGGTTAAGTTTCCTTCTAACCTTATATTCTATAGTCTGCAAGTGAGATAGCTCTTGAAAACTTATTATGGATCCTATCAACTTATCATCTACTGCTATAGGGTTTAATCCACATACATATTTTATATTGTCAAAATCTCGCACTTCTCCTATCCATTTTTCTCCCTTTTGTATAGCCCCAATTATAGTTTTATCGTTAATAAAGTAATGTATGGACCTTCCTACAGCATCTTTATTTTTAATATCTATTACTCTACCCGCCATATTATTAAGATGAATAACCTTGCCATATTTATCTACAAAGATAATACCCTCATGAATAGAGTCTAAAATAGTTTTTAATTGCTCGCCCCACTCGCGCTCTCTTCTCAATACCTGTAAAACTTTGGCTGCTTCATTTAGCGCAGCTAAGACTGCAGGCTTTTGGGATTTTAACAAAATACCATGAAGGCCAAGGCTCTTAGCATAATCAGTAGCCAGCTTAGCTCCTACTATTACATCTACCCCTTTTCGCTTAGCTAATTGAACTTTTTCTCGAACTTCATCCCCTGAGCTGACTAAAAACTTTTCCACAGTAACATTTAAAATAGGTGCAATATCTTCTGCACCCTTAATTAAAGAGTCAAATCCTATTACTGCAATTCTCTTTGAAATTGTCCGTGCCTGATCTAATAGTTTAATAATGTCATATTCTGTAATTGGAATATCAATTATAGGCAAAGGAATCTTGGCCTGGCGTAGTTTATTAGTAGTCCCACCACGAGAAACTAATACTTTTACCCCTTGTTCAATTAGTTCCTTAGCTACATCTATCCCTTGATCTAAATAGCCATTCACAACAGTTATAGGTTCATCGATCTCTTTCTCAACTTCTTTAACCAATGACAGCAGTTCTTTATCAGGAGCAATGACAGCTATTTCACTTTTCACTTTAAATTTATCCCTCCCGCAATTCTAGAAATTTTTACTTCCTGAGTTTAGGAGATAACGAGCAAAAAAGTACTGGGACCTTAATAAAAGCAAGGATTCCAGTGTTTTAAAAATGTCCTATTATTTCAAGTTGATATTTAAATCAAGTTTCGTACTGGATCGAAA
>JBFLYC010000063.1:0-8322 GCA_040756735.1 Bacillota bacterium
TTGGAATTTAATATGTTGATTTCATTTCCTTGAACGTTTATCTTTCTTTCCATACTACCATCTCCTTCCATAAATATATCATACCAAACACACGTTCTATTCGCAATATGAAAACTAAACCTCACAAATAAACCCTTACAAATAACCGAGTAAGGTAAAGCCGAAGTAATTTGCTTCGGCTTTTATCCTTCTCACAGAACCGTACGTACGGGCCTCGTATACGGCTCCTGATAAATCTCAGTCACTATTACCTATAGTGATGCAAAATGCCGACATTGTATTTTTCCAGGTTTATTAACCCTAGTTCATCAAACCAGCTATTGGGCAACGCCATGCTTATTAAAGGACTGGCTGAGTTTTTCCATGTGGTCATGGAAATTTTCTCAAATTTACCCTTGTAACCGCGTCTTCTTAGCATCTTGTGCAGTCCCTTCCAGGTTTTCCATTCCTTCATTTTCTTCATTCGCAGCCGGCGCCTTATCCATCCCATCAGTTCTTTGAATATTCCCTTACAGTTGGCTATCCGGAAGTAGTTTGCCCATCCCCGCAATACGGGATTTAGGAGTTTGACCATTTCCTCTACGTTCATTCCGTGATTTCTGGGAGTCATCTCCCGTATCTTTTCCTTGAAACTTTTCAGTTTCTTGGGGCTAATTGTCACGTGCTTGGAGTAGATTACGAAGCCAAGGTAGGTTACACCCTTTTTGTTGTCAGTTAGGTGGGTCTTTTCCCTGTTGACTACTAGTTTTAATTCCTTTTCCAGGAACTCTGTAGCTATCTGCTGATATTTCTTTGCTTCTTGGTAGGTCCGGGCAAAGAGCAGTATATCGTCCGCGTAGCGGACGATTCTTATGCCACGTTTCTTCATCTCCTGGTCGAATCTGTCCAGGTAGATATTTGTCAATAGGGGAGAGATAACTCCGCCTTGCGGGCTCCCCAAGTCTGTTTCTTCCCATGCTCCGTCTTTCATTACTCCAACAGTCAGAAATTTCTTTATCAGTTTCAGGATGCTTCCGTCACTGATTTTACGGTTGACTCCTTCCAGGATTAGTTCATGGTCCAGCCGGTCAAAGCATTTGGATAGGTCCATGTCTACAACATGATTCAGTCCATATTTGTTTATGAACATCTCTGCCTTGGCTACTGCCTGGTGACAGGAGCGCCCAGGTCTGTATCCATAGCTTGACGGGTGAAAGTCGGGTTCAAAGATTGGTTGTAGGATGTTTAGGAGGGCTTGTTGGACTATCCGGTCCCTTACTGTGGGTATACCCAGCGGGCGTTTACTGCCGTCCGCTTTGGGTATTTCTACCCGCAGCACCGGTTGGGGTTCGTAAATGCCGGTTTTGAGTTCGTGTTGAAGTTGGCTTAACCTTTCTTGCAGGTTTTGGCCGAAGGCTTCCACGGTCTCCCCGTCTACTCCGGGGGCGCCATTGTTGGCTTTAACGGCTTTGTATGCTTTTTCCAGGTTGTCCATCCGGTATACTTTGTCTATTAGGCTATACCATTTCTTCAATCACTTCACCCCATTTCGCTATGCTTCCTCTGTAGTCCAGGATTTCGCGCCGGTTCCTTCATGTGCTTTTCAGGCGTCTCTAGCTCTCTGGCAATCTTACCTCTCCAGTCACTCTACTCCGGCTGAGCGGACGTACTGCCCAGCAGGTTCGTCACCCCCGGTTCAGCCGTTCCCTTTGGCTTTCCAGCCAAAGTTGTCTTCTCTTCCCATCCTTTGTCTACTTTGGTTGCATTCTTTGATTTATCTTTCTCCCTTCGCAAGTACAGCCGCTTTTGGCTTGCTGTACCCCACTGCAACTAGGTGCAGTGTCCTCCCGTTTTGCCCTCCGGTCTGTTACCAGCTTTCATTGGCCGAGAGTTTGTCACTACTACGGAGTCATCTGCCACCCCACATCACTTCGTCCCGCACTTGTGTTTCCACTTGTTTGGGCCTACCCTCTCTAAGGGATGATGCCGGGCTTCTCCGGTTAAGTTTACCTGCCTGAATCTGAACGCATCCGTCTTAACTCCTCAGGTTATCCAGCTTTCGGGCTTTCCCACTTTATGCAAGGTTACCCACCTGACGAGCCAACCTCGGTTCGCTTGCGCTATGTTCCAGATTCCCCCTTCAGCTTCCTTCAGACCCCACCGTTGGCCAGTGACGCCCTTGCTTACGGGTTGTCTTCCCGCTGGTTAGGTGACAGGGTTTCTTTCAACCCATCGGCTCAGTAAACATGCCGGACGAACATAAAACCGTGACAAGCAGCCACGGTTTTATTAACTCTTCAATTAACCCTCGATAATTCATCATAAAGCATTGAAATTTCTGAGTCTTATTCCTTATGTCATCTTTTTTATATCCTCAAGGGTCTCACCACTCACGATTGGTAAGATACTGTCCTAACCCTTTATTTGCAAGACTTTATGGCCTTTCAAGCAGACAAACCGTCTCTGTATGCCTTGAGTAGACAAAACTGATGTCGTGAAGACCCACTGGTGCCTTGGCGGAGGGTTGTTTTTCTCGAAAACGGATTACTAAGATCCGATTTTTTGAAAACCTGACGCCACTCTTTTAGGATCAAAAGAGCATCAAATTTGTTCGGCATACCATCGTGTTGCTACAACTTTTACAGTCAGTAAAAATTGTGCACAATAAAACCTTTAAACAATTGTACCTAACTTAAAAGATTTATTCGGCACAATTATTAATTGTATTGAAATTCTCAGAGATGCCTAAGATAAAAGGTCATACTCTAGTTTTTAACGAATTATATAAATGAGCTTAGTGAAGTTGCAATCAGACATTTTTCATACACTTTACTTTCTTTCTACGAACCCCTTTTCTGGTGACCATTCACAATAACCAATCTTTGAGTAGCTGCAGTTACAACAGTCATCCCCATCACCAAGCGTTTTACTTCTTGTAAATCCATTACCCATAAGATTTGCCATTAAATAATCCATTCGGCAAATCCCAGGTAACAACTGTGGAACGTTAAAGTCTTTGGACAGCTTTTTAAATGCGCATTCAATGATATCTATTTCAAAACAGTTATCATTTATGTTTCTAAAACTAATTTTCCAATCATATAGATGCAACTTCCCTTGTTTCTGCCGTTCAATATGTCTAGCTGCTTTACTTCGAAAGCTATCTACATATATTTTCCCACTCATTTTTAATAGAAATTGGGGAAATATTTTCATAAAATTTTCATTTAGCAACCAAATTTCTTTGTCTATTTCACTTGGCTCAAGTTTGAGCTGTTCCAACGCTTTATACCATGCAATATAAATAGGTGCAAACTTATAATTCATTGAAAAAACACTTTCCCCTATGTTCGGGATATTTGGAACAATATCATCAAAATACCTGAAGGATAATTTTCTGAAATTATCAAACCAATCGTGACCATATTTCTCACAAAAACATTTTTTGCTTTTATGCATAGATATTGAAAGTATAAATCTATTCATCAAATTTCTCCATTTTCTCCGGTTTATTTACTTTACCTGTATATACATAACCAGTCAACACTCGTGGATATATATCAGCCTTCTCGCATTCAAATTTTAACAGTTGAAAACCACACTGAACCATTTCATATTTATACTGTCTATTAATATTACAGCCATAAGCAAATATGTTGTAGAACGGGTTGAACATATTTTGAATCATACTCGTCAATTTATCTTTAGCTTTTCCATGTTCTAAAAAAACAAATTGCCCACCAGGTTTCAATACACGGTAAATCTCTGCAAGAACCTTTCTTAAATTTTCTACGCTACAAAGTACAAATGTTGATACAACAGTATCAAACGAGTTATCATCAAACGGTAGAAAATCTGCACTTGCAAATATTAAATTTACATTGATATTCGAGCTGTCAATTTTTCTAATGTAGTTGTCTACTGCAGTTATCTGATCTACATGCTCGGGGTATAATGTAAGATTTGTTCCCTCACCAATACCAATTTCCAATATCTCTCCTTTAGCATCAGATAATATCTTTTTCCGAAGTTCTAAAATTGATTTCTTCCCAATATTTTTCTTCATCATCATTGGAAATATTTTATCTCGATACAAGTGCATTTTCACACTTCCCCTCAAATTCAACACAAATTTACTTGAAACCAAAATATAATAGTACGATTGCTCCTAACACAATTCTATACCATCCAAAGACTTTAAAATCATGATTTTTTATATATTTTAGTAAGATTTGAATTGCAATAATTGACACTAAAAATGCTGTTAGCATACCAGTCACTAAGACTATGAACTCAGTGGTTGAAAAGTTAAAACCAAACTTAACAATCTTCAATAAACTTGCACCAAACATAACTGGAATTGATAGAAAAAACGAAAATTCTGCAGCAATGCTTCTAGATGTACCTAAAATTATCCCCCCAAGAATTGTCGCACCTGATCTAGATGTTCCTGGGACAAGAGAAAGGACTTGAAAACACCCAATTAAGAATGCTGTCTTAAAACTTAAAGTATCAAAATCCTCTATTTTGCTAACTTTGTTCCTATTTCGATTTTCAATTACTATAAATAATACACCGTACAAAATTAATGTAATAGTTACCGTTTGATAATTGTACAAGTTATCATTTAGCCAATCTCCAAACACTACACCTATAACGCCTGCAGGGATAATGCCAATCAAAACTTTATACCATATATTAAATGTATTGATTTTCTCTTGTTCAGTTTTTGTTGAACTAAATGGATTTAGTTTATTAAAATAGAGAAGTGCAACAGCCAGTATAGCACCCAGTTGAATTACAACGAAAAACATCTCTTTGAACGCTTCAGACATATTTAACTGTATAAATTCTTCAACCAATATCATGTGACCCGTACTGCTAATTGGTAACCACTCTGTTATTCCTTCAACAATACCTAATAGGATGGCTTTAATTATCTCAATTGTCATCAAATATCTCCATTTATTCTTATTTATAATCTATAATCAAATAACCAATGACTCAAAAGTCAAGCTGCACGAACTACATCACAATCAAATAATACTCCAGAAAAACTCTTCGCTTTTACGTTTATATATTTTCCGAAGGATGTATGTCAATGACGCAAAAACAATTAATCCAACTAATGTTATTGCAATTCCAAATGTGTCTTTCGAATACATATTTGCACCAACACTTACCCATATAATAGTACCCGGAATTCTGGAAATTCCATAAATAATAAATAATCTAGACGGTTTTATTGGTGTTAATCCAGCTATATACATCATTAGATCTTTTGGAATAAAAGGAATTAAGCAAATTATGAATGTTCCTATCATCCCCTGCGTTGAATTTATCATTTTACTGATTTTATCAATTTTCTCCTTTTCTACAAATTTAGCGATAAAATCGTATCCCAAAAATCTTGATAAGTAAAATGCTGTTATTGAGCCTAACATAATGCCTACAATTGATAGAACAAATCCAATTGGTGTTCCGTAAATGTACCCTCCACAAATATTAAACAAATCCCCTGGTATTACTACCACAAGTACATGCAATGCTTGGATCAAAACATAGATTAGAAAACCAAAGTTTCCAAAAGAAAGTAGATAATCTCTAATCTTTTCTGGTTGCTTTGCATTCTCAATAATCCATGGTCCATAATTCCAAGCAATTGTCATTAATAGTACACCCGTACATACAAGAACTATAAATTTAACAATGTTCTTTTGATCAAATTCTGTTTTCATAAAATCACCCTCCATCAATTTAATGATCTAAGTGTAATTTTTTTAAATGAAAAACAGATTAAAATTTGGGGAAAATTAATTGAAATTTACTACCTTCATTAAGTATTGAGGAAACGCTGATTTCTAAACTTAACAGTTCACAAATTTCTTTAGCAATTGATAATCCAAGACCATTGCCACTAGAAGTCCTATTTCTTGCTTTGTCATTTGTGTAAAAACGATCAAATATAAATGCAAGCTCATTCTCACACATTCCACAACCTGAATCAATAATATCTAAAACAACTTTATCATCGTTACTAATGCAGTTAATCGCTATCGTGCCATTTGAATCTGTGAATTTCAATGCATTATCCAGTAATATGAGAATCAGCTGCTTTGTCATCGCCTTGTCAGTATTGATTTGTACATTAGGTTCACATGTACATATAATTTCGAAATTTTCATTACACATAGAAACATCCTTGTAAATTGTAGCTATTAATTCCGACAAATTAAACGGCTCAATCATCACTGCTTTTTCATTGTCCAATTTTGCTAAATATAACAGCTTCGTAATTAAATTTTCCATATATTCAGCTTCTGTTGTTATAGCTAATATTGACTTTTCTAATACCTCTCGATCATCTTTTCCCCATCTTGAAATTAGACTTGCATGTCCTATAATTGCAGCTAATGGTGTCTTTAGCTCATGAGAAGCATCTGATACAAATTGAGCTTGTTTATTAAATATGCATTCAAGTTTATCTGCCATATTATTCAGCACTAATGAAAGTTCATAAAGTTCATCTCGACTTTCTGGCAAAGGGATTCTTTCTGACAATCCTTTATAAGAAATATTTCTTGAGGTTTTTATAATAATATCAATAGGTTTCAAAGCCTTCTTGGCAAAAATGTACCCTGATATCAACGCAATCATTATCCCAACGAGATCTACCAAAGCTAAAATACTGAATAAAATTTTTAGAAAGACTTTTTCATCATGTAAATCTTTAATTATTACGGCGTCATATGTGATATCCTGAATGATACATTTGGTCTTTTCAATTAAAAAATCTTCATCCTCAAGTTCTTTTACTGCAATCCGATCATATGGAATCACTGAGTGTTCTATACCGTCAACAAATGCAGTGGTCTTAAACAATATGCCATCTTTGTTCCTAATTTCAACTAAAATATCCTTTCTAGAATAAAGCGCTTCACCATTTTCTATATCTGATAGTTTAATATTATCAGTGAGTATGTATTTTTTTGTAGTTTCAATATCATTATGCGCAGAAAAGAATTGATATAACTCAACACTATACAAAACACATGCACTTAAGCAAAATAATGTTATTGAGAAAATAAATGCAAAAACAAATGTCATACGTTTAGTTATTGAGAAATTCTTCACTAAATTCAATCTTTCACATCCTTTATGACATAGCCTATACCACGGATGGTATTGATAATTATGCCCTTATCATCGAATATTTTAGTCCTTAAGTGTTTAATTGTGACATCAACAACATTGCTATCACCGTAATAATTCTCATCCCATACATTTTGTAAAAGCTTTTCACGACTCATTACGATGTTTTTGTTTAGAATTAGCTGATAAAGCAAATCATACTCTTTTTTAGTCAAGCTTATTTCTTTCTCCTCTAGAAATACTTGATAGCTATTTGTACATATAGTAAGCTTTCCAACGGATAATTTATTTAAGTTTTGAGTTTGATTTCTTGTCACCACACGAATTCGAGCAAAAAGTTCTTCAATTCGGAAAGGTTTTGTAATATAGTCATTTGCACCACTGTCTAATCCTAACACTTTATCAGTAAGGTCACTCTTTGCAGTAAGCATAATAATTGGTATATTTGAAAACTCTCTCACTTTTTTGCAGATATCGACTCCATTAATATATGGAATCATAACATCAAGTAAAATAATATCAAATAGGCATTTTTTTACTTTATTCAGTGCTTCCCTACCATCATATGCAATGTCTGTTTCATACCCTTCGTGTTCGAGTTCCAGTTTAATAAATTCCGCTATATTTATTTCATCTTCAACAATTAAAATTTTCAACCTTATCCATCCTTTTATCATTAAATCAAGCTTGAGTTTGCTTCTGGCTATAATAACCCCTTGTAATATCAAAAGCATTGATAAAATCCGCCTCAATCTCGGTCAGACTTGAATATATAACATCAAGGCCCAATAATCTCATTAAAAATTGCTTTTGATCCTTTTTTAATGGCAATTCCTCATACCACGGTTGTCTGTTCTTATCTTTCTTTTGAAAAGAGGAATAGATCAGGTAGAGAAGCAAGTCTCCCAAATATGAGTAATCCATATCATACCTATAAGCGTTGCCATCCTCAAAGCGAGCTAATCCGAAATCAATGAGGTATACATCTTCTTGATCGATGAGGACATTGGGAATCCGTATATCCCTATGAACAATACCATTCTCATGCAAATACATAATAATTTGAATCAATTTGATACCAATAGCGTATATTTCCTCATCTGAAAATTTATGATTATGTATGAATATCATATCTTTCAATGTCGTCCCCGGTTTCAACTCTAATACAAACGCATAGAATGATTTCTCATT
>JBFLYC010000064.1:0-7793 GCA_040756735.1 Bacillota bacterium
TTAATATACCAGATTTTTCGGTGGTAATAGCGGAGGGGCAACACCCGTTCCCATCCCGAACACGGAAGTAAAGTCCTCCAGCGCCGATGGTACTAGGTTCTCCTGGGAGAGTAGGTCACTGCCGAAAGCTATTTTAAAAACCCCCGACAATGTTTGGGGGTTTTAACTTTTTTATAGTAAGCTGGGCGTAAGGATTATAATGGCTCTGCTTGCAACATATATTTTAGGAAAATATTTTTATCATAGAGGGAAGATTGGGAGCAGGGTTAACCTGTCGCTTAGAAAAATTTTAAAACAGCTAGGGTTAAGCACATAATATGAGAAAAACCAAGCAAAATGCAGGGTAAAGGCCAAGAAAACCCCAAATGCAAGGAAGAAAAAGATTTTTCTTCCTTGCATAATCATGATTAAAAAGGTAATAATATAACAAGAAGGTCAATTAAGGTCAGAAGGTCAAAAAAGGTCAATAAATGATTCAAGGCGAGGGGTGACGATGCCTAGCATTGCGGATAAAATACAGCAATACCTTGAGGAACTATTAGAAAAAAGTAGAGCAGGTTATATAGAAATTCAAAGAAATAGGCTTGCTGAAAAATTTGTCTGCGTTCCTTCCCAGATTAATTATGTATTGAATACCCGTTTTACTATCATGCAGGGATACTTGGTTGAATCAAGGCAAGGCGGGGGCGGGTATCTTAAAATTACAAAATTGCCTGTTGTTAAGGAGAAGGACTTTATTAGATTTATTAATCAGTCTCTGAATGAAGTTATTTCTGAGATGACTGGAGAAGGAATAGTAAAAAGATTATATGAAGAGGGTATTATAACAGGTCGGGAAATGCTGTTAATGAGAGCTATTATGCATAAGGAAACGCTAAATGTGGAAACTGTCGACATGGATGCGATAAGAGCTAAAATACTGAAGTCAATGCTTCTAAGCCTTATGCGAGAAGAATTTCAAAATAAATAACAAGGGGGTTGACTTTATGTTCTGTGACCAATGTAAGATGCGCCCAGCATCAGTTTATATCACCAAAATCTTGAATAACGAAAAGAGCCAGCTCAATCTATGCGAGGAATGTGCAAAAGAGTACCAGCAAAATCTTGGTTTTAATCTTGCTCCCAGCTTTTCTATCCACAAGTTTCTAACAGGTTTGTTGGAAGGAGGAGAAGCTTTAGACCAGCAATTGGGCAGGGGACTAGAATATTTAAAATGCAAAGCCTGTGAAGCCGACTACGGCCAGTTTCAACAAACAGGCAGACTGGGCTGCGCTGACTGTTATGATGCTTTTTCAGGCAAACTTGACTTATTGTTAAAGCGTGTACACGGGAGCAGTGTTCATTCAGGCAAATTTCCAAAAAGAGCAGGGTCCCACATTAGAATATCTCAGCAAATACGTACCCTGAAAAATAAGCTGCACGCTCTGGTTGCTGCCGAAGAATTTGAAAAGGCGGCGGAGGTCAGGGATAAAATCAGGGATTTGGAGAAAAGTTTAGAAGGAAAAGGGGGATCTTAATGGACAAAAAGCTTTTACTTTCATTGGATGATAAATGGATGCAGGGTGATGGGCCCCATTCAGATGTTGTCGTGTCCAGCAGGGTACGTTTGGCCAGAAATCTTGTAGGTTTGCCTTATCCTACTTTTATGAAAGAAGACGATTTTACAAACCTTTTTGCTCAGGTTCAGTCATCTATTGAGCACATGGAGCCTCAACCGGAATTGCATTTGATGAAGGACATGAACAGAATTGAGCGTCAGATATTGGTAGAAAAACACTTGATAAGCCCTGAACTGGCAGAAGTTGCAAAGGGCGCCGTAGTTCTTAATCAGGACCGTTCTTTAAGCATTATGGTGGCAGAGGAAGATCACTTGAGAATTCAAGTAATTTTTCCAGCTTTAACTGTCGTGGATGCATGGAAAAGAGCTGATGAAATAGATGATGCCATGGAGAGCAAACTAGATATAGCTTTTAATGAAAAATACGGGTACTTGACTGCATGCCCAACCAATGTAGGAACAGGACTAAGGGCTTCTGTGATGCTGCATCTGCCAGGGCTGGTTTTAACCAAGCAGGCCAGCCGGATACTCACGGCCCTATCCCAGGTAGGTCTGGTAGTTAGAGGTATATATGGCGAGGGTACTGAAGCTCTCGGCAACCTGTTTCAGATATCTAATCAAATCACCATTGGTAGAACTGAAGAAGAAATTATCAACAATTTATATACTGTGGTGCTAAAGATTATTGACCAGGAAAGGACAGCCAGAAAACTAATGATGAGGGAGACATTCCATGCACTGGCTGACAAGGTTTACAGGGCTTATGGGATTTTGACTAATGCCAGGGTAATAGACTCTGAAGAAGCAATAACCCTTTTATCTGATCTGAAACTGGGTATTGACCTGCAAATTCTCGAGGGATTTGATGCAAAGATTTTCAAACAGGTTATGGTAATTATTCAGCCGGCTTACCTCCAGCATTCACTAGGAGGGGAGATTTCACCAGCTGAAAGAGATATCAAAAGAGCAGAAAATATTCGTCAGGTTATTTTAAGTTCCATTAGGAGGTAGTAGGACATGTTAAACAGATTTACCGAGAAAGCTCAGATGGTACTGCGCCTTGCCCATCAAGAAGCCGCTTCTTTGGGGGAAAAGGTTGTCAATACGGAGCATTTGCTGCTGGGGCTCATTGCCGAAGGGAAGGGCATAGGAGCTAAAGCTTTGATTTCATTAGGCGTTGATCTGGAAAAAGCCAGGGAAGAAATAATTGAGGTTGTGGGAAAGGAAGAACCCCTGACCCCGACCAAGGAAATCCTTTTGGATCCCAGGGCTAAAAAGGTTATTGAGCTTGCCAGCGAGGAAGCGAGGCATCTAGGTGTCAAATACATTGGCACAGAACACATTTTATTAGGGCTCCTCAGAGAAGGCGAAGGACTGGCCTACAAGGTTCTAAGGAAACTCAATGTTAACGATGAAAAACTAAAGATGCAGGTAATGAAAATGCTGAATTTAGGTGGAGGTAATATGGGATGGCCGCCAAATTTTCCTGGCCCCGAAGGAGGGTTCTTTACTAATATACCTGGACAGGGTCAAGGAGCGCCAGGTGGCAGGGGAAGTAATACCCCAACCTTAGACCAGTATGGTAGAGATTTAACTCTCATGGCCAATGAAGACAAATTGGATCCCATTGTGGGCAGGGAAAATGAGATTACCAGGGTAATTCAAGTTTTAAGCAGGAGAACAAAAAATAACCCGGTTTTAATTGGTGAGCCTGGTGTTGGCAAAACTGCAATAGCAGAAGGCCTTGCCCAAAAAATTGTTTCAGGAAATATCCCGGAACTTCTACGGGATAAAAGGGTTATCACCTTGGACTTGTCTGCTCTGGTTGCCGGGTCAAAGTACAGGGGAGAGTTTGAAGAGAGGCTCAAAAAAGTCATGCAGGAAATTCGTGAGGCAGGCAATACTATTCTCTTTATAGATGAACTGCATACTCTCATAGGCGCAGGAGCTGCTGAAGGCGCAATCGATGCAGCCAATATTCTAAAACCTGCCCTGGCACGAGGTGAACTGCAGTGTATAGGCGCTACCACTCTCAATGAATATCAAAAGCATATTGAAAAGGATGCAGCTTTAGAGAGAAGGTTTCAACCTATAATGGTCAATGAACCTACCCAGGAGGAAGCCCTGCAAATCCTTATGGGACTGCGTGACAAGTACGAAGCCCACCATAAAACCCAGATAACTGATAAGGCCCTGGAAGCAGCTGTAAAATTATCAGACAGGTATATTACTGAAAGATTTTTGCCTGATAAAGCAATTGACCTTATTGACGAAGCAGCTTCCAAGGTCAGGCTGGCTTCTTATACGGCGCCTCCGGAAATAAAAGATATAGAAAAAGAACTTGAGCTTATTCAGCAGGAAAAGCAAGAGGCAGTGAACAGCCAGGACTTTGAAAAGGCTGCCAGGCTTAGAGATAAAGAAAAGGAAGCCAAGGACCGATTGGATAATCTTCTAAACACTTGGAATTCCAAGAAGGAGACCAGTCAGAATAGTGTTACGGCAGAAACCATTGCTGAAATAGTGTCCAGCTGGACAGGAATTCCCGTTGTCAAATTGGAACAAGCTGAAACTGAGAGGCTGCTGCACTTAGAGGAGGTCTTGCATGAAAGGGTAATTGGGCAGGATGAAGCTGTCAAGGCCATTGCCCGGGCCATTAGACGGGCAAGGGCAGGCCTGAAAGACCCTAAAAGACCAATTGGCTCTTTCATCTTTTTAGGTCCTACAGGGGTTGGTAAAACAGAACTTGCCAGGGCCCTGGCCGATGCCCTCTTTGGCGACAAAGATGCGCTCATACGTCTTGATATGTCTGAGTATATGGAGAAGCATACCGTATCCAGGATGATAGGCGCTCCTCCCGGGTATGTCGGCTATGATGAAGCCGGTCAATTAACAGAGGCCGTAAGGCGCAAGCCCTACAGTGTGATACTTTTTGATGAAATTGAAAAAGCCCATCCCGATGTATTTAATATTTTGCTCCAAGTAATAGAAGATGGCCGTTTGACGGATAACAAGGGAAGAGTGGTTGATTTTAGAAATACAATCCTAATCATGACATCTAATGTGGGCGCTAATCTCATTAAGCGGGAAACAACCATGGGATTTGTCACCGATGAAGGTAATGACGGGTATGATAGGATGAAAGATAAGGTAATGGAAGAACTTAAGAGAACCTTTAGACCGGAATTTTTAAACAGATTAGATGAAACTATCGTATTTCACCAGTTGAACATGGAGCATATTGTGCAGATCGTGGATTTAATGTTGGATGAGCTTAATGGGCGGTTAAAAGAGCATGATTTGCATGTGGAAGCCACCCAGGAAGGAAAGGAAAAGCTGGCTAAAGAAGGCTTTGATGATAGGTTTGGAGCCAGACCTCTAAGACGAGCCATCCTGCGACTGGTGGAGGATGAATTGTCTGAAGGTTTGTTAGCTGGCAAATACAAACCTGGTGATAAAATTATCCTTAAAAGTATCGATGACCAGCTGCAATTGGAAAAAGCTCATTAGAGTGTTAAAAACCCTGTTAAAAACCCTGTTAAAAGCAGGGTTTTGTTGTGCCGGTCGCTAATATATAAGCTGTAACAGCAAAGAGTATATGTTAGGGATGATGTCAGGGGGTGAAGGTTTTGGGCTCAAAAAAAGTAAACTTTGTCTGCCAGCAATGCGGATATGTATCACCCAGATGGATAGGTAAATGTCCCGATTGTGACAGCTGGGGCAGCTTTGTTGAAGAGGTTGTCAAGGAGGCCGGCATTAAAAACAGCGGTGGATTATCGGTAAGCAGTAAACCGGTAGGTTTATGCGAGATTGTTGTAAATCAGGAAACCAGGATGTTGACCTGCGTTTCAGAAGTGGACAGGGTCTTAGGGGGAGGTATTGTTCCTGGTTCATTGGTTTTGGTCGGTGGGGACCCTGGAATCGGAAAATCAACACTTTTGCTGCAAATTGGGCATAATGTGGCCCAAAAATACGGCAGGGTACTATATATATCAGGGGAGGAATCCCTTGCTCAGATTAAGTTAAGGGCGGCTCGCTTAAAAATAGATGCCCCTGACCTTTTTGTACTTACAGAAACTAACCTGGAAACAGTGTCATCACATATTAAAGAAATTAATCCTCTGCTCGTATTCATTGATTCCATCCAGACCATGTATACAGCAGATTTTCCAAGCGCTCCCGGAAGTGTAGGACAGGTTAGGGAATGTGCTGTTTCTTTAATGGCTCTTGCCAAGCAGTTAAATATTCCGGTATTTCTGGCAGGTCATGTCACCAAGGATGGCAGTATAGCAGGACCGAGGGTTTTAGAGCACCTTGTGGATACCGTCTTATATTTTGAGAGCTATAAACATCAGCAGTACAGAATTTTACGGTCGGTGAAAAACCGGTTTGGCTCAACAAACGAGATAGGCGTTTTTGCCATGACCGGCAACGGCTTGGAGGAAGTGTTCAATCCATCACAGCTTTTTTTGTCGGAAAGGCCACTAGGTGTTAGCGGTACATCGGTAGTATGCTCCCTGGAGGGAACCAGGCCCCTTTTACTCGAAATTCAGGCCCTGGTCAGTTCTACGCCCTTCGGCAACCCGCGCAGGCTATGTACCGGTGTTGACCTTAACAGAGCGCTTTTGATGATTGCGGTACTTGACAAAAAGGTGGGGCTGCACCTTAGCGGTGAAGACATTTATTTAAATATTGCAGGAGGCATCAAGTCTTCAGAGCCGTCCTTGGACCTTGGCATCTGTCTTGCCCTTGCCTCAGCATTTAAAAACAAAGCCATCGACCCCCATACCCTGATCATTGGAGAGGTAGGATTAACCGGAGAGGTAAGGGGTGTAGCTGATTGTCAAAAAAGAATAACAGAAGGAGAGAAGCTTGGTTTTAAAAGATGCATACTGCCCAGGCGCAGTTTGGATAGTTTAAGCAATGTAAAGGAAGTAAAAATAGAGTTAGTGGGCATAAAAAAAGTTGAGGAAGCAATTCATTGTCTCCTCAACTTGTAGAACTATGTCTGACCTTCGGATAACTATACCTATTTTTTGCTTCTCACTTCTATTTTACCTTAAAGTGAATTTCCCAAGGGTCAAGACTTTTTTCAGTTCTTTGTTCAAAACATCGTGCAAATCTAAGTTAATTGAATTGCATAATGCGGTGATATAAAATAAGAGTTTGCCCATTTCACTTTCTATGATATCCTGGCAGTCTGGACATACATGACCGTAAAGGTCACTGTCTAAGATAGCGCTTAAGTCTGAAAGGTCTGCCTCTTCGGGCCATGTGTGTTTGCTTGCCTCAATGGATACGCATCCGCACTGGGTAACCGCTTTAACAGTGGCTCGATTAACCTTAGCTCCTGATTCATTGATCTTCGAGAGAATGTCAAGGATACTTTTATGTCTTAATGTAAACTGGGCAACCGTTTCCTGAAAATCTTTACATATTTCATTATCCATATTTTCAACTCCTCTGCCAGATTGGGGGTTATCTCTCCTACTCGCCAAGGGTTTAACTGCCTATATTATACTGATTTATTGCTTGTCTTGTCAATTGAGGGATGGTTAATACAGAGCTGACGCATGAAAATAGTTAAAAATCTTGCGAGGTCTAAAATTGAGGTCTGTGCATGTATTTCCCGTCAACTCACCGATGCATCTGCCAATAACTTCTTGTTATTGGATGGCTTATGTCTCTCTCAGCATGACGTAATCCTTTAATGGGTAGACGGGTAGTGTCGGACAGCATTATCAATCTGCCTGTGTATATTTGTTATGCCACCACCCTGCTTGTCTTCCAGTTTTCTTCCTGCGCCAGCCGCAATTGGCAGGGGGATTGCGCCATCCGCTGAAGTCACTCTGTGTTCAGCGCCCTATGGATCATAGCTGAGCGGAATTTCTTAAGTAACGACTGAATACCGAACTCTTTGAAAAAATAAACAGAGCTGACGCATGACTATAACCCTTAGCTATACCAGTAGATAAGAAAGAATTTAAAAAAAATTTTTCGCAAAATAGACCTGGACACCCCATATGCCCATGTGGTATGATAGACTTGGAAAGGAAGGTTTAACAAGTTATGAATGATACCACTAGGGTTTTTGCTGGAAGAGAATTCAGTATAGAAGATATTGAATTAATAAAATGGACAAGAAGAACGTATTCCGGTTTGTCCAGAACAGAGCTAGCTAATACTATTTGTGAGAATTTAAATTGGGTCAATGATGCAGGACGCCCAAAAACTAAAC
>JBFLYC010000065.1:0-6537 GCA_040756735.1 Bacillota bacterium
TCAGGGTAATCCCAGGATGATCAACCGGCTGGGTTGGGAAGTTTTACACCAGGGGTGTTTGGATGGGGTAGATGTTATTACGGAGGAACTGTTTGCTCATGTGTGTAAAAATTTAGGCCCTCATCTGACCAACGAAAGTCGGTGCCGTAAGAGTACCGGCTCTTTTTTTGACCTGCGTTTCACTAATAATCTTTTTGTTGGCAAAGAACGACAAAACGACGGACTGACAGACTTTATTCACAGTTACCCTGTCAGTCTCATTTAGGGTGACTTTTCCAGTTTCAAATAAAGAGACTCTAAACACACTGGAACGATTCTTTTAGTTTTCTGTGATGATAGTGGAATTTCCCGTCTTCCAGATACATTAGCAGAAGGTGCAGGGGCTTCATTCTCCGGTTTACAACTGAATCAAGTGTCTTTCCTTTAAAACTCTTAAGCTTGACACCTGTTTTTAAGTACACGTATTCCAGGCAAACAGACTCATTAACATAAGAAATACCCTGTTTTAATAAATATTGCTCAAACACATTTAAGTACGTCTGGTAGTTTTTTAAGGTTCCGGGTGCCTGTCCCTGCTTCTTGAGTGAGTTCAAACTCAATGGCTTCGTGAATAGTTCGCCTCCTGTAAAATAGGCAAGCCCACTGTCAAATGACAACGGGCTTTCTTGTATTCATGGATTTTTTGTATTATGAACAGGCCGCCTATTCCGAAAGTTACAGCAGCCAACTGTAATCCTGCCGGCAATCCACAACGGCTGTTACATAGACCGTGTTTTCCTGTATCTGATAAAGGGCCATATAGTGCTTGCCAAACAGCAGCTTGCGGTATTTTTGAAAAGGAATGGCGTCATGTTCCAGCCATGGGTTGCGCTCCGGCATCGTGGCAAGGCTATCGGTTATTTCAACAAAGGTATCGATCAGCCTGTTAGCGGCCCGCACGCTCACATTCGCAAGATAACGCGTATGAGAAACGAGCATTTCCCATACGGTTTCCGTGATTTTTACCGTATAAGGCTTATTCTTTTCCGGCATTGGAAACCTCCGCGACAGCCTTGCGTATGGCTGAGGCTGTTTCCTCTACAGAATAGGTACGCCCTTTTTGGATGTCGATTTCTGATTGCATCAGCTTTTCTTTGAGCTTCAGCATACTTTCGCGCCGGGCAAACGCCTCTACATCCATCACCACAAGGTCGCCGCTGCCGTTTTTAGTTAGATAAACCGGCTCGCCTGTACGTTTGCAGAGTTCGGAGATTTCATTGTAGTTCTTGCGTATTGCTGCGGAAGGCCGTATATTCATCATTACTCACTCTCCTATAAAAGCAGTAATATTGTAGTATTATTGTATGCTAATGATACTACTGCATACAGAGATTGTAAAGACTTATCTCCGATACTCAATGGGTTTCGTCAGCCTGACCACCACGACCGTCGAGATAAAGAGGACCAGAACGCACACGGCCAGGATCAACTTGCCCGGCGTTGTATATGCCAACGTGTGGAACCAACTTTTGTCTAGGACATAGGATCAGGGGGATATTGCCCATCAGCAGCGCCGCCATGGTGATAAATTCCTTTACCGGCGCATAGAGCAGGTAATCCAAATCCGCCGACACAATCCGCATACCAGACAGTTTATTTTTTCCTGTAGAAGATGTACACGATACAAATTAACACGATAGAAACCCCGCCTTTTTGTTTGGAAAAAAGGGGAGCTTGAGGGGGAGAAAACCTTTTAAAAAGGTTTTCTCCCCCTCATTGCTAGCAGTCATTAAACAATCAATAATAAGTGTGAAAGGTGAAATCGAATTATGAAAACCTTAATTGCTAAGGCAAGAGAAAAGATGTTGAGGGCAGTAGTTACTGTTAAGGGGATAGTATCAGATAAAAGTGGGTCAGGGATGATTGACTTAGCCATTAACATAATGATCAGTGTGGTTTCGTAATCATGCTCATCACCCAACGTATAACGGCTGTGGAAACAAATCATTTTACCGAAGCAGTCATCCGAGACGCGGGGGCTTTCAACGTTCCTCATCATCCCGTAGAATAAGTACATAAGGCTTTTTCATCGCAACCATTGCCATATCAGCGGCACCTCCTTCCTTTAGAAAACCACTTTCATTATTCACAAATAACCCTCTATTCATACAGTCAAGCTTAATATACCCTGCTAAGCGCTAAAAAAAGGAACCTTTTCAGGTTCCTCTTATATATACTTACCTTCTTTTAATAATTCTATTGCCTTTTCCTTATCCTCCTTGGCAACTTGAATAATGGGACC
This sequence comes from Bacillota bacterium, assembly GCA_040756735.1. Classification (GTDB taxonomy): domain Bacteria; phylum Bacillota; class DSM-16504; order Desulfitibacterales; family Desulfitibacteraceae; genus JBFLYC01. The sequence goes on from JBFLYC010000065.1 coordinate 2,282, forward strand.
GGTACACCCCATACCTGTAGCAGCATAAATTCCATTTTTCCATAACACCTGGGTAGCATTGTCAAGTTCTAGAATTTCAATACCTGGTATTTCTTCTGTGACAACTTTAGCAGGGGGGATGGCCGCCTCTTCATTTTGGACTGCCTTTTTCGCTGTCTCCATGGGACATCCTAAAGTAGTGATTAGTTCATCCCATCCGGCTTTTTTTGCTTCTGCAAATACTTCTTTTACTATTTCTAATAGTCTGCCCTTTGCTAATTGAGCCGCGTATCTTATGGCATTAGCTGCTACCGGCGCACCCGAGGCCCTGGATAATATACAAATAATCCTGTCATATTTTTCTCCTATACCTGGTCCATATCCATAACCTAAAGCCTCATAGTTGCCTCCGCTTGTATATGCAGAAAACATCTTCATTAGTACATTTCCGGTTAAACTGTCGGCAACCATTACATCTGGTACTCCAAGGAGCAGATCATTGCCCCTCATAACCACCCCACCATCGCTGCGAGCCGACTGGGTAAAGGTAATTGGAAATCCTTTTTCCTGTAATTTTTTTAAAACCCTTTCCACCTGCCTTGCCCCGTCAATATTAAGAATACCCACTGTGGGGTTAGCTTTACCACATACTTTAGCTGCTGCTATACCATACAAGGTGTTTTTCAGCATGCTTGTTACCCTTTCTGTTGCCGAGGTCCCTGTTGTGGTAGCTAAATACATTTCTTTGCCTTTACCGGGGGTTATTACTCTTCCTACGGTAGATACGCCTATGGGGAAATTATAGTGCATTGTAACCGCGGCATCCAGGCTGCCTTCTGCAAGCATTTTATCCATAGCTTCATGACCTTGTTTTTCGTCTGCGACTTCAACCATTTCTAGATGGGTTTTTACTCCACTGCCAATAACCACTACTTGAAGGTCCTGATTGTTTTGTTGTGCGGTCTCTGCTCCTGATAATATCTCTTCTTTTCCGAGTTCACTGCCTAAAATAGTAATACCAACTCGTACTTTTTTGCCGAAGTTACCTGTTTCTAAGGCATTGGCCACTTCTTCGAAGATTTCACTGATTGTGCTTCGTATCGCCTTGTCTTCCATCTTCGTTCACCTCCCCATGTTGTCTTACCCTGCTTTAAATCCATTAGCTATGTCTCTCATTGCTTCTGCTATTAGCTTTCTTACTTCATCCTTGTTTAATCCTGTAGTTTTCTCTCCTGTATTCTTTTCTATGATAAAGGAAATCCCATCAAAGAGGTTGGTTAACCTGCCTAAAAAGAGACTGCCTTTGCCTACGATCATTACTCTTTTAAACTGCCCATTAAGAATGAGGTCCCTTGCAGCTCCTATAAAGGGTACCCCCGAGGGTATATGGCCCTGGGTCGGGGCAAATCCTGGCATTCCAAATCTTTCAACCTGAGCATCGATTTCAGCCCTGTCAAACTCGCCTTTTTTAACTCCTAGGGCGGCTATCATCTTGTAGTTGGCCTTGGGAACATCTCCTGCCCCTGCCGGTTCTGTAATTTCCGGGTTTTGCATCTCCACGGAAAACTTGTCAATGTCAGCCAGCTTCCAGCCTGCTTTTTCTATGGAATCAAAGACTAAAGCCTGATTAACTGCCTGGGGTGATGCTCCTGAACCTATCTTGTGGCGCCCGATGAGGTCTGTGCGAATAACGGGGTTTACCCCATCATTTTCACAAATGTGGATGGCAAAGGCGCCAAGCATATCCTCTAATATGGGTAAACCTTTAGCTACATGGTCTCTTCCATTCATGCCCAGTTTGGCGGCTGCTCCCCCTGCAAGGACAACCACATGTTTATATACTCCTGATTTTACAAGGGCCGCTGCTTCCACCAGGGCATGTGCAGGCGCTGCACAAAACCCTCTGGTATCCGAACCCGTTGCGTTTATACAATTGCAGGCTTCGCCAATGGCCTTGGCAAAGTTCCCTCCACCTCTCTGGTTCATATCACCGCAGGCTTCCTCTGATGCTTCTACAATATAATCTATTTCTTCAGGTTTTAATCCGTTTTTGCTAAATAACAGCATTAAGGCGTAAACTGCTGAGGCTTTGCAAACTAAATTCTCAAACATAATATGCTCTGTCAGCGCCGGGTCATAATCGTGAGCTTTTTTTACGCAGCCTACTAACTTGTAGTCATGGTACATGGGTTCTGCTATATGGTCTTTTACCATCTTCTCAATTTCTTCCTGGGTTGCTGGATTTCTGTCGAGTTTTTCTATGCCTTTGAGGCTGCTTATAACTTTATTGGCTAACACTTTTTCTTTTACGATTTTTTGAAAGTTTTCTTCAAGATATACCAGGTCGAAAGCGTCAACTATTTTCATTAATCCTAAAAATTCGTCTTCAGGCATTATATCGCCGTATTTTCCGTCACGCCCGGCATCTGCAATGGGATTTTGATACCAGGGTTTTGGTATGTCTTTTAGCTCATCAGGAACTATGTTTCCTATAAATGCTTGATTGGGGGCATATTGTACAGCGTCCTTGTAACTCCTCAGGTATTCGGGAAGCTTCTTCAAATAGTCTGATTCCGGATTCTTGCGACGCTCTGAGGTCTGGGTAGTGCCCTGGTGTATTACCATATTAGGTACATGTATTAGTGCATAACTCACGCTTTTTATTACTGGAAAGTCCATTTTAGTCACCTCCAATTTGATGTCTTGGGTAATGGGTGATTAGCCCATTACCCAAGCATAATACATATTCTAATTTAAAACACCTTTTGACCTTCAACTTCAGTAGTAAGGGCATCGAGAGATTTCTTAACCAACTTTCTGCGAAGTTCTTTTTCCTCTTTTTCCGAAAGGGCCGGATTGCCCAGTGGATGTGGAATAGCTACTGCAGGAACTATTCTGTTAGCGCCAACTGTCACAGAAATTGGAACTACTGTACACACATGAACAACAGGAATGCCGGCACGTTCGATTTCTTTTACCATCGTTGCACCGCAACGAGTACAAGTACCTCAAGTGGAGGTTAGAATTACAGCCTGTACTCCATCAGTAGTAAGTTCTTTAGCAATCTCTGCTGCAAAGGCTTTTGCATTGGCAACAGAGGTGCCATTGCCAACTGTTGAATAATAATAGTCATGCAGTTTGCCTATTACACCTTCTTGCTCCATTTCTCGAAGCACATCAACGGGCAGTACACGGTCTGCATCCTGGTTAGCATATACGGGGTCATAACCGCCGTGTGCTGTTTCAAAGGTTTGGGGCGTCAAATTGTCAATGCCTTTAATGGAATACTTCCCATACTTTGAAGCGCTGGATGATTCAATTCTATTTGGATTGCCTTTAGGAACAATGCCACCAGATGTCACCAGGGCAATTTTTGCCTTTGATAAGTCCTTTACGGCCGGGTTAGGCTCAACCCTGTCAAATACAGGCATGGGATATTCTGTTTCAAATTCCTCTCCCTTGATTTTCTTGATCAACATTTCAACAGCACGCTTTGAACCTCTTTCACCCGCGAAATAGTTCTTGCGAACTCCTCTTGGCATATAGCCCTCTTCTGCAGGCGTTCCTAACTCCATACCTTTGCCCAGTTTCAGTATGAGTTTGGCCATGGATGGAACAGCTTGCCTCATGCCTACTGCTGAATCAGCCGTTTCAACAATATAACTATAGCGACCATATAATTCAACACCCGGGTTTTCCTTATACATACCTGAAACCACTGGAACACCAAGTTTCTCAGACACTATCTTTCCAACCGCCCCGCAGGCCATTCCATAACGTCCTGCGTTAAAAGCAGGACCGGCAACAACCACATCGGGTTTAAATGCGGCTATTAAATCTAGTACTTCTTGGCTAACTGTCTCAATGTTTTCATTGAAGTATGAATCGCCGCAGATTACAGTGCCAACTATTTTTGCTTCATTACCTAAGGCTGAATTAAAAGCCATACCTGGTCCAACAAAACCTTCTCTTGCCTCGGGGCCGATATCTGCTTTTTCTTCACCGCCAATTTGCCCAAAGAATTGGTTAAGGTAATGAACAACACGAATCTTTGTCATTTATGTCCCCCCTAGATGGGTACATATAGCTACTGGCTATATTGTTCCCTTATTGTTTTAACCTCTTTAACAATCTCATCAACATCTAAAACCATTTCCATCATACTAATATGTTCGTCATAAACTCCTGGGTCAACTTCATTTTTAATTTCATCTTCAAAAATGTGATATGCTTTGAGCCCTAACTGGACTCCAGCTAACGGACCTGCAAAGGTAGGA
>JBFLYC010000066.1:0-5970 GCA_040756735.1 Bacillota bacterium
AACAGCTATTGCCGCTTTTAGAAAAGGGTTATCAATTGAAATAATTTCTGATATTACCGGCCTTACCATTGAAGAATTAGAAAAAATTAAATCGCAGATTAAATAAGTGGACTATTTAACAGGTTTTGTTTGGATTACTGCTTATCCAGAATTCACGGACAAATACTGCAAAGACCCCCGCCATTATACCTAATACCCCTGCTATTGCCAGATTAAGCATTTTATTAGGTGCAATAGGTTTTTCTGGTACCTGCGCTGAAGCCATAATGGCTACTGTATTGTCTCCCATTTCAGCAGATGCGGCAATTCTAGCCTCCTCATATTTGCCGGCAAAGGCCTGGTATGTAGCGCGCAGGGTATTGACCTTCTGTTCAAGCTGCTCATGTAGAGTTCTCTTTTCAGCATATTGCACATTAAGTTTCTCCAACTGCGCTGCTAATGATTCTATTTCACGCTTTAAACCTGCCAACTCGGTTTCAATCTCCGAAATGGCTATATTATTCGAGCTGATTGTTTCTAATAGAAAAATATATACTGGATTAATCTCTTCTGTTTCCAACTCTATTTTGCTTAAAGAATGGGTATCCATGTCATCTGTATCTTTTATTAATCCTGATAATAAAGGATCATCAATTACCGACTTTTTAACGGTTAAGGTCTTGGGAGTTTTCTCCAGCTCTTTTTTTGCACTGGACAAGCCGGCTTGCAGCTTCTCAAGCTCAAGCTGCTGATTTACCATTGTTGTTTTGAATTCGGTTAACTGTATTAATTTAGCGCCAATATCCTGGCTTAATTCATCAACACCTGGAGATTGGGCCAGAAATTTCTTCATCTCAGCTACAGCTTCATCCAGCTTTTGACCTTCTATTTGTATCTGCTTTTCCAAGAAGGATACCGATTGATTCATCCTGTGCTTGTTTTGCTCATTAATAAATTTAATAAATTCCTGGGACAGTATATTGGCAATTTCTGCTGCAAAAGTAGGGTCTTTATCATTGACAGAGATCTCCAGGAGTCGTGTATCTTTCACAGCCTGCACTTCTATTTTGTCTGCAAGACTTGCTAATGTCATTTCTTCTCTACCAGCTTGTACACTATCAAGGACAGCTTTTAGCACATCAGGATTTTTTACCTGTCTGCGAAGACCCTCTATTGTCATCATGGGATATTGAGAAATAGACTCCAAGAGTACTGAAAACATGCTGTCAGCTTCCAGAGCCCTGATATTTGGCTGGTTGATCAATAGTGTCGCTTTTGCCTGATATGTAGGTGATATTATAATAAAGCTGAAAACACCACTTATTAACACCGCTGCAATTGTAATTGCTGAAATAAGTACTTTGCCTCGTATTAAGACTTCGATTAGCTCTCGTAAATTGATTTCTTCTTCCATACCTTCAATCACTCCTGGAATACAACTGATGCTACACCAATATCAATTATACATGATTTACACATTCTTTGCTTTAATATTTTTTCCCATTGTCAAACTATCATCGGGAAAAATTGCTTTTGTGTTTATTTAATAAGTTAGACGCAGACTAAGATAATTTGTTCCTGTTATATTGTTAAAAAAAACAGCGTCTGAGTTCATCAGACACTGTTACATGAAACATTTCTATGTCTTCCATTTATTCATGAATAGTTCTATGCTAATCCTGACTCTGAATAGGAACAACTGCCAAAGTCATGCCCAATGGATGTAACAATTTTAAAATTGTAGTGAGTTGTGGATCCATACGATTATTTTCCAATCTTGCAATAAAAGTTTGCTTTACACCACTTATAGCCTCAAGTTCTGCTTGGGTAAGTCCTTTCTCTTTACGAGCTTCCAAAATTTCCCCTATGATTTTAACTTTGAGGTTTATCTCATCTCTATCTTCCGGTGTTAATGCATCAAGGTTTTTATAAATATCGTCCCATTTTCTTGTTTTTACAGCCATATCATTTACTCCTCTCTATAAAATCATTCCAATTATGCTTTGCTTGCTCTATCTCCCTTTTAGGAGTTTTTTGAGTCTTTTTCACAAAATGATGAAGTAATATAAATTTATCCTGTTTCCAAAATGCAAATAATATACGATCATTTGTTGGACGAAGCTCCCATATTTCACCGTCAATATGTTTCGTTGTCGGCAACCCTGCCCTAGTTCCATATGCCTTTAAAAGCTGTAAATATTCAGATATTTTTTTTAACCTTATCCGATGTTGTTTACTAGCTCTTGCCTTAGCGTTAAGTTCCTCCAAGAAATCAGTAATCGGCGAATTCCCATTTTTATCTTCGTAAATTTCAATCTCATACATATTTATTGTTCCCCTCTTACTATTATAATATAACTAATTAGTTCTATTTGTCAAATTTTTATTTACCCTCCAGCAGAAAATTCCAAGGTTGAACGGCCCCTTTATCGTTTGCTACAAGATGAATATCCCAAAATCGACTGTTAAATCAAGTTTACTCCTGTGCATTACGGTTCCAACAATTGAATTTCTAGTAGATTTAGCTCTTCGGTTTTAACCATGATAATGCCTCCCAAACAACAGTTCTGCAATAATTATACAGAACATAAGTTTGGTTTGCAACACCTTTCTGATTAAAATACATAGTCAATACATATGTTTGGATTATAATTTTTTAGATACAGTTAACATGAGCTGCAGCCGTGCAGCCCGAAATGTAATTGCACGAAAACACCCCTTGGTGTAAAATTATTAGATGGATTATACAGAAAAAGAAAAGATTGCTTTAAAAGTAGAATTTTCTAGGATGCTGGCTAACATGAGTTTGGATATGGCGAAAAACACACTGCTTACAGCTTTTTTTGAAACCTATGTAAAACTTACAGAAGACGAAGAGGCTGTTTACACTGAGAAGATAAAAACTGAATTAACCAACAGGGAGGTGGAAAGGTTGTTGGAAATCACTACTTCTTATCATGAAAAAGGCGAATTGGAAGGCCGGTTAAAAGTTGCCAGGCAGATGCTTAAGGATAATTTAGATATACAAGTAATAGTTAAATATACCGGGTTAACTGAAAAAGAAGTTAATAAATTAAAGTTAGAAATGAATGTTGGATAACTCCTTCAGCCAGGCTGTCACGTCGGCATCAGAGGGCATGCGCCAGTCACCCCTGGGTGAAAGGCTTACAGAACCAACCTTCGGCCCATCCGGCAAACAAGAACGTTTAAACTGGTTAGCAAAGAAGCGCTTGTAAAACAGCTTTAACCGCCTGGTTAACTCTTCTCCACTGTATTTATCCCCGTAAGCCCTTTGGGCCAAAAAGAGAATTTTTGCAGGGGGCATACCGTAGCGCAGGGTATAGAATAGGAAAAAATCATGGAGTTCATAGGGCCCGATGATATCCTCGGTACGCTGGCTGATCTCTCCCTGCCCGTCGGTAGGCAGCAATTCCGGGCTGATTGGCGTATTAATTATCCTGTACAATATATCTCGAACTCTATTATTCATCACGTAATCAGCTGCCCACTGCACCAGAAATTTGACAAGGGTCTTGGGAACACTAGAATTTACGGCATACATGGACATATGATCACCACTATAGGTAACCCAACCCAGACCTAACTCAGACAGATCCCCTGTGCCGACAACCAGCCCTTGATGCTTGTTGGCCAGATCCATAAGGATTTGTGTCCTCTCCCGTGCCTGGACATTTTCAAAGGTCAGGTCATGAGTATTTGGGTCATGGCCAATATCTGCAAAATGCTGGAGGCAGGCTTTTTTAATATCGATTTCCAGAATGCATACCTCTAGGGCTTCCATCAGTTCCACGGCATTTGCATGGGTTAAGCTGCTGGTACCAAAACCAGGCATAGTTACAGCTAGGATCTGCTCAGGAGGAATTTTTAGCAAATCAAAAGTTTGTTTAGCTACCAGCAGGGCCAGGGTAGAATCCAATCCCCCTGAAATCCCGATAACTGCATGTTTTAATCCGGCGTGTTCCAGGCGTTTGGCCAATCCTGCAACCTGGATATTAAATATTTCCCGGCAGCGTTCTTCAACTGCTTTCGGATTGCCCGGAACGAAGGGATGGGCATCAACCTTGCGGTTAAAGCCGCTCCCTCTCATTTGCTGCGGATTTTTCCAGGTAGAAGCTCCGGTAGAATCTCCGGCACAATCTAATGTAAATTCCACCACCTTGTATTTACCCCTGAAAGCATCATAATCAATACTATCTGAAAAGCTGGTATTTGCTTGTCTTTCATAGCGTAGGATATCCAGGTCCACATGGGAATAGACAATATCATTTTCTCGGGAAAAACGTTTCGTTTCAGCCAGGATAACCCCATTTTCAGCAATGAGGCAGTGTCCCCCAAATACCACATCTGTAGTGGATTCATGCACCCCTGACCCTGCATATACATAGGCACAGGAACAGCGTGCGCTTTGCTGGGATATGAGCTGCCTGCGGTATTCGGCTTTAGCTACCAGTTCATTGCTGGCTGAAAGGTTGGCTACTATATTAGCGCCATTTAAAGCCATATATGAGCTGGGAGGAATGGGTACCCAGAGGTCCTCACAGATCTCCACACCCAATGTAAAGTTTAGCTGCCTGTTATAAAAAAGTACATTGCCAAAGGGCACAGTCTCTCCATATAGGGTAATTTCATTTACTTCCTTGCTGATCTCTCCCCCAGGAGCAAACCAGCGTTTCTCATAAAACTCTTTGTAGTTGGGCAGGTACATTTTGGGGACAACACCCAGAACTTTACCCTGATGTACAAGCAGGGCACAATTGAAAAGCCTGTCCTTGATATGTACAGGCATGCCCACCAGAGCTAGTACAGCTAACAACTTGGTCTCCTGCAGCAGCATTAAAAAAGCGTCCAAGGCTTCTTCTTCCAAATGCCTGTGCTTGAAGAGGTCGCCGCACGTATATCCGGTTACGCAAAGTTCTGGAAAAACTGCCAAAACCACCTGACGTTCCTCCACCTGTTTTAACACTTCTATTATTTGGGAAACGTTATAAGCTGGATTGGCCACCCGAAGTTTAGGTGAAGCTGCAGCTACATGTATAAAACCGTAATTATACATCTTAATTACCTCGCAGGTCTCTTATAGCTCCAATGGAATCAATGGTCAAATCAGGCTTGATTTTTGCTGCTTCCACCTTTTCTGCAAGATACTTGCCTGTTCTCACTATAATTCCCTTTAACCCAATTCCTTTCCCACCGCCTATGTCATTGTCAATGTCATCTCCTATGATTGCCGCCTCACCAGGTTCTAATCCCATGGAAAATAAAGCTAATCTAAAAAATGTTCCGGAAGGTTTCCCTATGAGAACTGCCTCTTTACCTGAAACATATTCTAGTCCAGTAATGAAAGCACCTATATCCAGTTTAAGACCATCTTTAGTTCTCCAGTATTTTCCTTTATGTAGAGCAACAATTTGAGCGCCCTCCATGACCATTAGGAAAAGTTTTTGCATCAATGCGTAATCCCAAATATCCCCGACATCACCAATAACAATAGCTTGAGGATTATGCTCTGTAATAGCAAATTCTTGATATACCGGTTTTATTTCATCGTTGGTCAATAAATAGCATGAGGAAATATTCTCTTTTCGCAGATAATCACGGGCTACGGTGGGAGTAGTAACTATCTCGCTTTTTAGGACTTGAAATCCCATGGAAGTCATTTTGTTATAAATGGAGTCAATGGATTGTGTGGTTGTATTTGTAATGAATCGCAAAATGAAGCCTTGATCTTTTAAATATGCTATAGCTTCCACTGCCCCTGGTATTGGTTCATCATCAATATAGAGCACCCCATCTAAGTCAATCAGGAAGCCCTTGATATTTTTCAATTGGTCCAAGGCAAATCCTGCTCAAATGCAAAAGTAATTTCTAGTTTGCAGGAGTAAATTCCACCGACTACTTAAGAAGCAAACAAAACCCGCTGATTAGAGCTGTTTTATTGTAAAATAAAAGCATAATTTAGCCGGGTAATTG
>JBFLYC010000067.1:0-5795 GCA_040756735.1 Bacillota bacterium
CAGAGAGTTTGGGTTATGGCCAATCTGAGATGATTGAAGCTATTTGTAAGGTATACGATAAGTTTTGCCGGTATCCGCCTACCAAAAACAGAACTGCCTGGTTTAAAAAGGTCTTTGAAGAAAAGTTACGGGAGGCTAGAGGTGATATTCTGACATATCGCGCTAAAATCAGACCTCGTGGATGAGATTGATAGTTGTATTGATGAAAGTCGGTGCCGTAAGGGTACCGGCTCTTTTTTTTGACCTGCGTTTCACTAATAATCTTTTTGTTGGCAAAGAACGACGGACTGACAGACTTTATTCACTATTTAGGGTAGTTACCCTGTCAGTCTCATTTAGGGTGACTTTTCCAATTTCAAATAAAGAGACTCTAAACATGATAAGTAACTGGAAATTCTTTGATTTAAATATTCACTTAAGATGTAACTGGAAAAAACGATTAATTTAAGGTTTAAACTAATTATACGAGGAGGAAAAGGAAGAAATGAAAGTTGAGTTTACTGTTTCCACAGAAGGTAAGGAGCAAGACCCTAAACTGCAGGAGCTTCAAAAGCGGAGAGCGACATATCGAGCCAACCTTTCCTATGCAGTGCAAATGCAGGATAAATACGCTACCGAGTATACAGAAGCTATCCAGTCAGGAACTGACCAGTTAACAATTGACAAACTGGAATTAAAGCTGGCGGAACAGAAACTGCGGATTGAGTTTTACCGGGAAAAAATTGCTAAAGTGGAAGAGGAAATTGCGCGTTACAAAGTAGAAAGAAAAAAGGAAGAGACTTCGAGAAAGGAAGGAAATGAGAGTGCCGCATAGGAAAACAGCGGCACTCTCGCTTTACTCTTGCTTTTTCTCAAATTATAACCAAATATACGACTCTATGCCCTACGGAACTTTCTTAGTCAACATATTTATACTCTGTAGGGCATAAGCAACTTTTTATTAAGCCACACTTTTTCTCTGTGGTAAAATATAAATTGGAAAAGTGTTTGTCGGAGGTGATACAGTTGAAACGCATAAGTCTACTGCTTGTATTAGGACTGGCAATGATCAGCCTTGCTGGCTGTGGGGAAGTTGAAACACGGGAGAAAATATTGCCGGACGGCAGTAAAGTTACAGTTGACGCGGCTGGGAAAATCGTATCTGAGGATAAAGTTGAACCACTCGAAGGATATGCCTATGATGAACAGACAGGACGGTATGTTAATGAGACCACCGGTATTTGGTATGTAGTTGAGGGCGGGTATAAAATAATACCAGCCGAACAGTATATTGACCGTGACAATATAGTTACAATTGATGGTATTAACATTGCCGAAAGACCTAATGAGGTATGGGAGTTAAAAGAGGTACGGGAGATAGCTATTCAACAGGGAGACACCCTGGTTGATATTATCAACCCATACTTTATGAACGAGCATTTCAGAATGAATTATGAATGGTATGCCAAACAGGTATTGGAACTTAACAACATTACCGACCCTAACTTTATCAAAGCGGGAAACACATTGAAAATACCAATTTATATTGACAAGGGAACCAAATAGTGGTTCTTTGCGTCTATGCTTTTTGGAGAGTAATTTTTAAGGGAGGTTTTACCTATGAAGAAGTGCTTATTGTCTTTAGTGTTTGCGATATTTCTTATAGGCAGTTTATCAACTAGCGTTATGGCAGCTAATCCAATTGATATAACTCTTAATGGAGAGCATCTTCAGTTTGATGTTCCTCCGGTTCTTGAGAACGGTCGGGTGCTAGTACCCCTCCGAACTGTCTTTGAGGCATTAGGTGCTACTGTAGAGTGGGATGGTACTACTAGTACAGTAACTGCAATTAGGGGTAATGATACTGTCAAATTAACTATTGGTAAAAGTACTGCCTATAAGAATGGTGTATCCGTGGAACTTGACGTTCCGGCGAAGGTAATCGATGGGAGAACCTTGGTACCAGTCAGGTTTGTTTCAGAAGCGTTTGGGGAAAGGGTTTATTGGTTTGCTGAAATAAAGACTGTGCTTATTTTTAGCCAAGGTATCTTAACCTACAATCTAAATCAATTGGCCCAAATGGTAGGAGAGACAAAAAATCAAAACCTGGAATCAGCGAGGGAAGTGGTTATAAAAAACAACGGCTTGTGGCGCTATCTACTATTGGCGAAGGAACACTGGATGGTAAATGGCAATATACTAAAGCATGATAACACGGACCTGCATAACATATGGTTCCCTGAGGGGGAAGCTACTCGCTTCTTAGCCCGCTTCGTAAACAAACCTAGTAGTCTAGACCAGTCTCCTTACGAGCAAACTGAGTCCCCGATTATAGATCTGGTAGCGTTTATAGACCTTTCGGGAAGCGAGCCTTCGCTTGTTTGGCTGGCTTATCTTGGGAAAGTAAATAAAAAAGGCATTACTTTTGAAGACGATCCTATCGATTTGGCTTTGAAGGCATTCATGGAGAAATGGCAAGGAGATGGCTGGGGATATACTGCAGTTAGCGGAGATAAACCTATTTTAGATGGAAGTAAATTCCAAGAATACAGGCAAGGACCTGGATATTGGTTTCCTCTCAATTAATATTATTAACCATATAAAATTAATTTTAGGGCCGGATTAACTCCGGCCCTAAAATATTTAAAGATTTAGTAATTGTGTTTTATCCTCTTCTCATACCACTGATTTATCCACTCAATCGTATACTTTGGGTCGTTACCTGAAGGCTGTGTGAAAGTTCCACTTTCTGTAATATTATTGTAACTAGTTGTCCACAAACTCCAATTTTCACCAGTTCCGGTTTTCAGACTCATTCCAGTCCATCTCATCCAGTTATATTATACTTCTCCAGCTCCACCACTATCACTATCTTCGTAAGTATCGTTAACATATTTACACCTTACTTTCTGGTCACCTAAGTTAAGATAGGCTCTCCTCACAAAATTATCGTTAATATAGAAAGCTATAGCATATTTTCCTTGATTAGGGTCATACCCTTCAGAAATGAGTTTCATTGTAAAAGAAGTTGTACCCTGAGCAAGATAGGGGGTTGAGCTTCGCCAATCTTGGGAATCATCTATAGCGTTGACAAAAGCATACCAGCCTCTTGGATTATCGTTACCCCTCCTTGATATACCCGCTTCAATCATAGATCCTCCATCACTTAAACGGTCAAAACCCAAATAGAAGCAAATATAATCCCAACTGTCTACATGCCAATCATATGGCAAATAAATTGTTCCGGACTTTATACCATAAAAACCTTGGGTATTAGAAATTGTTCTAGTTCTAGCCAGACGATTATAGTTTAAGGACATTATAATATCCCTCCATTTTTCACTATTTTTCTTAATTTTTTCAACGCTCGTTCTTTCATCTGGTGTACTGCCGGTTGTGACATCCCGAGCTCTATTGCTACCTCCTGCTCTGTGCGCTCCTCCAGAACCGTTACTGTAATTACTTTTTGTTGCTGTGGTGTAAGCAACGAGAGGACTTCCTGGATGAATATCATTTCTTCAACTTCGGAAAAAATGTCATCTGTGGCGGCTACGGTATCCAGCCTCTCCGTTTCCTCATCTTCGGCTTCTAGGCTGAGTGGGTTGTTGAGGATTAGTAGTTCGTGCTCTTGTAGCCGCTTTTGCTTTTTCGCTAGCCTGATAGCCTCGTGGCGCAGACCGGTAATGAACCAAGCCACAATCCGGGCTTCTTCAATATCACTGTCATAAGTGTTAAGTGTCGGGAACCATTATTATCCACCTCCTTCCAGCTTGTTTATTTTGCCCTCTACTTTATAAAGAGAAAATAGGGGGTCATTTTAATAACCCCCTACCGATAAAAATTTTCTTAGAGTTAGCCTCGGTCAGAGCTTTTATGGGAGAAGTATCGGTTTAGCTCGTCTCGACCCCATGTGGTATTAGGTCGGTATCGGTGAGTGGCTTTTATTATCCAAACCACTAAATCAGAGCAGGCCTCCTCGTAACCTAGTTTACGGCTGTATCTCTTGACGATGGGAATGAAGCGGCTGACAACTTCGGTCATAGCTTCCTCATTCCCACTTCTTGCCAGAGAAATTAGTTCTCGGAGTTTCGGCTTTCTTTCCAAATAGCATCACCCTCCCTCTATAGACAAAAAGACCTCCCATTTTTTTTACTAGATGGCAGGGTTTAAATTTCCTGAATATAATGGCAACTAGGTTATCATAGTGCATTAACACCTTAGACACTAGGTTTTGCGTCCTCACCTTTCAATGAGTTTGACTTTGTCGTCAGAATTCATTTTTTATAAACAGGAGCAATGTTTTTTATTTATTTTTAATCACCTCCACGAGAGGTTGTTTTGTATTTCTATAGGTATAGACGATGGTTAAAGCCTTTTGGTTCCATTATTTTACAATTAATTTTGACCTAAAATTTGTTAACCAAGATGTGTAACAAGATTTATATGGAATTTGTAACTGCTCAGCTCTTTGAAAACAAACAACAAACTAAAGGCTTGGCACAAACGGCCTTCCTTCCAGCGCATCTTTAATAGCCTCAAGCACCGGGATAGAATTTTTCCGGGCAGTGGAGATATAGCTACGAATACGGCAGAACATTTTAGCGCCCAGATCGCTGCGGAAAACGCCTGAGATCTTCTGTTTCACTTTGAGCATACGCAGATCCCGTTCCGCTAAATTATTGTCAAAGGGAACTTCGGGATCGTACATGAAAGCCAGTGTCTCCCGCCGGTATTGGTGCAGGCGATTTAGCATGTTTCTGGCCTTGCTTTGTTTGCTCCGGCCCCTTTTGCCCTTTTCTTTAACTGGCGGGGGGTTTTCCTGGAATCCAGCGGATAAGAAAATCCGTATAGATTTTACGAAAGCCGTAACAGGAACCGAAGCGGATAATGAAGTTACCAATTTAATGACTCACGGCAATGGTAAGATTGCGCTCCGGCAACTTTTTGACAGGCTTCATATTACTGTGCACATCTATCACGATAGATTTGAGATTAGGGGTTTTCTTCCAAATGGGAATAATAATATTAGTTCGTTGAAACCAGCTGGAAGTCGAAGCCAATGGCTGAGGAAGCAATACGTTGCTAGCCTACCTATGAGGAATTGAAGCAGAGAGAATGGTGTCTGTAATGAAGCACTGCAGGCCTGTATATCTAGTAATAGGATATGGCTATAAATAGGTTTTTAGTAAACAGGCACTAAAATTTTAAAAATTTTACATTTTTAAAAGGAATATAAAGAAATATATAGAAAAATAACTAACATTGTCTAATATTTACTAATATATGTATAAAAATTAATAATGGTTCAAATGCAATGTAGGCTATATAAATGAACTCCATTAAAGAAAGGAGGAAGATTATTGCATAAAGAAATTCTTTATTTAGCAGGATTACTACATGATATTGGCAAGTTTATAGAAAGAAGTAAAAGTTACCCAGTTAATGACAAATTTAAGCTCATCAGAGTCGGGCATCCTAAATATTCAGCACAACTTTTAGAAGTTTTAATTCAGAAAAGTCCTTTTTTTCAAAGATTACCTAAAGAATTGATAGAATTAGTATTATATCATCATGAGCCCCGTAATGATTGGGAAAAGATAATTCAGCTTGCTGATTGGTTATCATCGGCAGAGCGGGAGAAAGGGGATACCCACGAGAAGTACTTTGCTGTTCCATTAACTCCTATTTTTTCTAGCGTTAGTTTACTACGGCCTTTGTAAAAAATAGGCTTAAACCCAGTAAAAATGGGCGTTTCCGGAATCATGTCCTGTATACACTAAAAATCATTTAACCAGCATATCATACAATTCTTGCAG
>JBFLYC010000068.1:0-4661 GCA_040756735.1 Bacillota bacterium
ACCTCAATTATAAGGAGATTTTAATCATTTTTACAGGATATTGCTGGAAAAACAATGATTTATTGGTTTTTTTCTAGAATTTTAGATATTGACATTTTGGAAATTTATTTATGCAACGCTAGTGTTGTTGTATATATTGTTGGTGGTACCACTAATTAGTTAATAATAATAGCATTCTGCATGCAGCCCTTGTTTTTGCTGGAATCAGCGAGATCCTCGCGCGGTCAGGGCTATTCATTATATATGTTAGTTAATAAATTAACCGATAATAACATTATGTCAACTGGATTATTCTCTCCATGCTCTAGTGAAAGGGTCTCAGACTGCCGTTCTTAAAACATATTTTTCGTTTGTTGAATTATGTTAACAACCATTCTCCTATCGTGTAAATATCGTGTAAATTAAAAGTCTCTTCAACTTCCTAGTATGGATAATGGGAAGTTGAAGAACGAACTTGAACTCACAACTCCCCTGAACGTACAGGTGGAATCAGTAGCTTGCGTTGTACATGAAAATTTTAGCCTCTAGCGAGTAGACTAAGTGTGACACAGCCGTTAGAACCTCAACAGCGGTCTTAAGGTGAAGACAAGATTAGAACTAAATGTATATACCGATTCGAAAACCCACTTGTTCCGGACGGGCAGTTACAACCCGTCCGGAAAATGGTTGTGCCTCTTTTTTCTTCTTTCTTTAAAAAATCCCCGCGCCCCTCCTTGCCGCCATAGCTAGGATGGCAGAGGCGGGGTCTTATTAAATATTATCCTCTTTCTGCCATTCATCACTAATGCTTTTCCAGTCAATATCCCTTTCTTCTTTTTTAGTCCACACATCCCAGAACTCAGGGTCTTTTGATTTTGGACGATCCTTTTCCTCTAAAGTATTCATTTCAACGATTACTGGTATCGGGGCTGCCCATCCAAGCAAAATTGCTTTTTTGGTTGGAAGTATTGGGAGTTCGTTCAAAATGCTACCTAGATTATCAGGGACTAGCTTTTTTACCATCTCCTGATCTTTATCATTAACTAAACGGTGTAATAGAAAAGTATTACATTGTGACAAAACAGTCTGAGATAATTCTGAAGGTCTTTGAGAAGAAATCAGTAATCCTAGACCAAACTTCCGCCCTTCTTTGGCTATTTTTTCGAATGATTGACTACAAAGCCGATTAGCAGTAATCTCATCGGTATCCCCATCATAGCGTTTGATAAAATTGTGAGCTTCTTCAACTACAAGTGTAGTCGGTAGTATTTTTCCGGTTTTTCTTCTGTAACGCTGGTGAGCTTCAAAAATGATTCTTGATAAAACGGATACAATCACAAAAAGTATTTCAGATGGCAGCAACGAGAGGTCAATAATACTAATAGATCCATCATCTTCATTGCTACCAATATATTGATTTAACCACGCTTCGAGTGTTATTTCTTCTTTTGTTTTTGTTTCAATCACCGAAGCAATGCGAGAATCAGTCAAAATGCTTCTGACTCGCATCATGAAAAAGTCCATAAATTGTTGCGCATTGTTTTCCTGAGATAGACGTTCAATATGACTAAGAAAATCTTCATTTGTAAAGAAAACAGGGCTATCTTCATCTGGCCCTTGATAACTTATCAACTCCCCGAAAACACTCTGTGATGCTTCAATTGCAGAGACAACTTCTTGTATATCTGTTAAATTAAAGGCTGGATAATTATTACCGCTCTTTGGCCTTTTTGTTAAAACACTATCAATAGAGGCCATTATTGCTTTAATTTTATCTTTTGGCTCACCATCGATTTTATCTAAAAAAGAAGCAAGGGAATCTTTTGATGATTGAAAAGTTTCTCCTAGATTGTTTTTACCCGGCCAATTGGCTATGGCATTTATTCCCTGTCTTTCAAAGTTTCTAAGAGTTACCAAAATACTAATAATAAACCGTCTAGGAGTAATCAGACTATCATTTTCATCCAATCTTCCACCATAACGAATCTCCCGCAGGGTTTTTCTTAATAGTGGTCTTTGTGTTTTACCACTAGCTTGTGCAATTGAACTCCATTCGTAACTGTTCCACATCCAACTTGGAACCTTTAATTGGGAGATAGTAGTGTCTGAATCGGGATTATCATTGAATATCACCTGAAAACGACGGACATTAGCCAACCCCTCAAATGTCCCACAATATTCACCATTTGGATCGAGTACGATAAAACGAGAATTAAGTTTTTTCTCTTTCGGCAGTTCATTCCTTGCTTCTTCAAGAGTCCAGCGTATTAATCCAGCTACTGAGCAAGATTTTCCGCTTCCGGTATTTCCCAAAACCGCTATATGCCTGCCAAAAATTCTATCAGGGTTTATAAAAACAGGCGCATTTGCAGTCATCGGAGAAATACCGATTTTAACTTTTGCATTATTGTCTTTGTTTTGGACGATTGCCCGTAACTGTTCTTGATTAGGAACTACAACAATATCCCCTACTGACGGGTAACTATAAACTCCACGCTCGATTTCAAATTGCCCATCCTCTTCTTTAAGAATACCCAAAGGACTTATAGAAAGCTTACGAAGTGGAAAGGGTAAGTCAATTAGGTCAAAGTCTTTGTACCCCTTTCTTTTTGGATACGGAGAATATTCAACGCCAATCCATGAAATAATTCCTATAAGAGCGCCTGATTCATTGGGAATGAGAACAAATCCGTTTACTTTTGGGAAAAGTTGTGGTACTCCGGTATTAATAGCAGTGTTTTGCGGAGCATTGATTTCGAGCAGTACTTTTATTTCACGTGGAGAAACAAACTCAACCGTACCAATAGTTTGGTTTCTGATATGTTCAAATTCTTTATTCATCTTCACTCTCGCTTTCTTTTGGAGTGATTTTCCTTTTCTCTTCAATTCTATGCCGTCTATCTGAAATTCGGTCGATTGCTGATTTTGGAAGATAGTTTTCAGTCAGGATTCGAATATTCCCATAATGATTTCCTAATAAAAGCGTTAGTTGAGAATGATTACATTTCTTCACGAAGCTACTAATTCGTCCATCCGCCAAGTCATAAGAAATAATAACCAGATGAGTCGATGGTATGGTCATCATATCTAGAATTATATTGTTTATATGCGAATCTCCAAAACCATAACCATAGGTAACAAGAACAGAATTGGGTCGACATGTTGCTGTAGAAAAGTCTCTAAATAATTCAGAATAAGGGAAATATACTGTATCAATCCCTTTTGCTGAGTTGGGATAAATCACATTTGTTTCGTAAGGATTTTGAATTGTGTCTTCATTTATTTTACAACCAAAAGGTATAGGCTCTTTATGAATATCTCCATTATTGAAACGCCAGTCAAGCGAGCCATGCAGCTTCGTGTAACGAACAACCCCCTCAACATACCGTGGTTCACCGCGTATTCCGGGTGGATTATAATGGTAATCCAACTCCATTTTATGCATTCTCAAGGTTGGGTTTAATTTTCCAATAAAACGGTCTAAGGTATAAATACCCGCATTATCTAAAGCATATTCAATAAATCGGTCATAATTGGTTGTAAAGATATGCAGCCTGTCACGGGTAGCGGTTCGACTGCTAAAACTGATGAGAAATCTCTTTAGAAGCGCTAAAGCGTCCGAGCCATTTTCTGAAGAAAGCACATTACATTCATTTTTTATCAAATTCAGTATGAGTAATTTCATCTTCTCATTTATTTCGTTTTCGAGTGTTGTAGCATTTGTATCATTCAATATTTTTAACCCTTTTACTAATTCGATGGCAGTCCTTAAATCATCTTCAAAATTTGCTGAACCACGAGACAGTTTTTTTGCTTCTTCATTGGCGTAGGATTCTATTTTTTCGCCTTCAGTTATGAATTTTATTCGCTGCATAGCCTGCGGAGTGACGCCTGAATCACAACATATTCCTGTAGTAATGCCTGTACCCAACAGTAGTGAGAGATGCTCACTTTGAAAGACAGCAGTCAGCCATGGTTCTATCACAGATCGAAGTTTTTTTTCGTCTGGAGTATCTGAACCTTCAGGAACTTCATTAGCAATATAGAGAATATGATCTTTTGACCAGTCTATTGAGTCCATCTATCTTCCTCCTTTCAAACATACCCAAAACTTCTTAGCTTTTCTACCTAACTTCCCATTATAGACATTAGTTCAATACAAGATAAAATCTAAAAACACTAAACTTTTTCGAATTTCTAATCGGACGTACCTGTCCCTCTGTTAATAGTCACGTAGAGAGCGGTTAATCACCACTGTACAGACCATGGCGTGCGGAACTACCGTACTAGGCTCAACCCCATTTCTATCAGCAGAATTACTATTGTAATACACCTTGAATTATAGTGTCAAACTACCCTTTGTCCCCAGCTTTTTATATTATTTTGGGTGGTTACCCGTATCATATCTCTAGAAACACCTAACTCACCGTTCATTTCTTTCCAGTGACATATACACCCACTGATTAAGTAAAATACCAGCTACGTAGGCAATATACGAATTTGTTAATTAATTTCACTATTATCTACGTGTCTTCTGAACTAATTTAAAGTTATCTGAATACGCCGAGCCAGATTGTGCATTTTGACCGTTGTGATTGTGCACCCAGACCGTTTGAATTGGGCATAGCTTCCGCACTAATTGTGCACTCATGATCCGCTTGTAAAAACGCTCTGTATAATGG
>JBFLYC010000069.1:0-4561 GCA_040756735.1 Bacillota bacterium
CGATAATAATTAGGTTAGGCCGGTTAGATTCGATGTAGGAATAAGTCAGCAAATCCACCACCTTGAGGGCATCAGCCCCAAACCAGGAAGTATTGACCCCCATGGCCGCCGAAATCGAACGGTAAAGGTCTCGGGGCTTGTTCTGGGGAACCGGCACGTGAATACTCTATAGCACTACTAACCCGCTCTCAATCATGCTCCAGAGAAACGGTTTCTCACGCGAAACAGCTACCTATATCAGAACCCATCGGAATAAATATGTCGTGGTATTGCCAAACGGAGAGCACAAACTCCGACGTTCACTTGTCGAGTGTAGCAGTGCAAGTGTTCGTAAGGAAACCGCGGATATCCAGTACAATATACCTGAGTTGTTCGTTGACTAATGAGATTCTATGGAAATAAAATTTGTAATATTTTAAATATTATCATTAACTGTCCGACGACTCTTTTAATTCCAACAAATCATCAAGCAACTCATATCCACGATCATTAAATACATAGGTCCGTTCATCTCCTTCGGTCTTTACAGTAATCAGGCCCACAACCTGTCCGGCCTTCTTTCTAAATGTCATAGGTAACTCACCGTAAAATTCCGTGCCGTAGGATTCTTGAATAAAGTCCTGTTTATTGAGGTGAATTGTGCGGATGAAATTGAGAATGTTAAATTTGATCTGATCTTCAATACTTAAATTTCCGGCTTTAATCATTCTTTTTAACTCTAATTCCGAATACTTCATGCCCTTCTCCTCCATACTGATATGCTTTTAGTTCTTGCGATACTTGTCCTCAATGATTTTATATCTGTCGTGATTAATTTTGTCCCACTCTGTTTTCTTATAGGCGATAGCCTTCAGCCGTTCATTGATCCATGCCGGATCATATTCTCTAAAGCCCTGTGCGTCCGCCCACGCCTTCATTTCTTCGTGTTCCGGATGCTTTTCGTCCCGGTAAGCTTCCAAAAAATCATAAAACCCTGGGATTCCGCCCACATCTTCCGGGGGTGCTGTCTCCGCTCCATCAAGGAGCGTGGGGTAACCGAAGTAATAATCATCCACGATCTCTTCCAGCCTGATGATAAACTGCCAACCGTCCCCGAAGTCGTAACGGTAAAGAATCTCTTTATGCTTTTCGAGGTAATCGTCAATCTTCAGCCCTGTGGGTTTACGCACTGTCACTTGGAGTCTATCCTGATAGGCTTTTTCAAACTCGGCATGCTCCGGAGGCATTGTCTTCAGTCTTTCCTCATAGGCTTTTCTGTTCTTTTTGAAATGGAGATGCTCCTGGTAGGCTTCCTCATCGTTGGTTACCCTGATATTTTCCTCTTGTAGGTCAAACTCATAGAGATGATAATCCCCGGCAGGGTAGCCGCTTTGAAAGTTTGTAATCGTCTGAATCACATCATGAAGACGGTTAAATGTGGCGCCTGCTGGCATAATAACCCTTCGCCAGATAAGCGGATTTGAGTCTTGTAATTCAATCCTAATAATGTATGATTTCATTATGGTCGACCCCCTTAATTCGGCTTCTGACCTCACTAAAAGCAAAAATGATTGCTAAATTAATTTTTACTGCTCCTTCATTTAAGTGATTAAATACTTAACCAGAGCATATACTCCGAACACTGCTGACAGCAGTATATACATTATCATTCAGGGTGAGATTCTCTTATACCATGGGCTCTTGATCTCTTTCATTTAACATCTCCTCAGTTCATAAAAAATGCCCGTCTTATTACTTAAACAACTTCCTCATGGCCCTTCCCGTGGCCTTGCCAACCGCCCTTCTACCTACCCGCTTCGCCATCTTCTTCGGACTGCCGCTGGTAATGGCAGAAACATCCCCCAACAGCTTGGCAATCTGATACAGGATTCCTCTTGTTTTACTAATGGTCAATTTCGTCACCCCCTCATCTCAGAAATTTAAAACTATTTCTTTTACATACTCCTGCAATTTATATCTCTCTTTTACTGGCAGCTTAAGCATCTGGGCCACTTGTGTCAAAAGGACTGGCTGGAGGATAACCTCAGCATATTTATTGCCAATTGCGGGGTGTCTAATATCTATCTTCTGCAATTTAGATGTGCTGGTCATCGATGGGTAAAGTATTTTTGATCTATTATTTCCGATACCACTTACTGCATAAATTGATAACTGGTATAGCATTTCACTCGGGAGGCTTGTTTCCCAAAGATCTCTATACTTTGCATCCAGCAAAGTTATTACCTTATTGCCTTTTATCACAGCAAAATCAGGTCGTGGCTTTGGCGCATTTCTCCTACGTGGATTGAATCCAGGTGTATATGAAAATAATTCATACAGAGTAAATTCATCTCGAACACAGTAATCAGTTAAATATTCTTTCATTAGCTTTGAAAGTAGCGCCTGGAAGAACATGTTCATATCAAAAACAAATCCATTCAATTTCATGTAGGAGCTTCCGTCTTCCAGTTGAATCCCCTGAGATTCAAATAGTATGTTGATTAACTCTAAGGCAGAAGCATATCGATCACTTAAGCGATCTATACTATTAACTGCTTTTTTCAGTACAGTCCGGTTTAGCTCTACTGGTTTAATGCCATCCTCCATGATTTTACACAAGCGAAGCAGTTGGATTTTCATGTGTAAATCTTCCGTTAGCTGTATGGCCAAATAAAGACCGGAGAGTAGAACTCTATTGAAGATGTTATCTTCTGTTCTTTCAAAATAGATACAGGGGAGCGTGGCATCTTGGACTTGACTTCTTGTAGCCAGCTTCCTGATATTTACTCTGCCTTTTGGAGTTTCCAGCTCCTTTTCCTCTCTCATGTACTTCTTGTTTAATCCTCTGTAGATAAGATCTTCAACTTCAGCATAAAGCTGGTAAATGAGGAGGTCATGAAAAGGGAACGCATCAATATTGTGCATGGCTTCTGCAAAAAGAGTCAGATCTCTTAGCCCATAGGCATATTTAAGCAGCTGGTAAAGCGGCATCCCTTCAATCTTCGGTCGGATATTTATTTGCAGTTCACCAATTTTTATCTTTCCCACATATGAATTGGAAGTTATCTTGATACCATCTTTTAATTCTACGATGTTCAAAATGTTTTTGTCGTTTAATATTTTTACGGTATGTCTAGAGGCTTCGTCTTGTAAAAAATACTGATATAAGGGGCTGTTTTGTTCTGGCAGCAGCTCATCCCATTCTTTAATGTCTATCGTGATACCGCCCATGACTACACTTCTCCTGATGAAATATCTTCTTCTAAGCCGGTATCCTCATCTTCTTCCTCAGATCTAACTGATGCAGAAGTGGCAATTTCAGGTTTTGGCTCTAGCAGCGCTGATATAAAGCCTGACTTATTAGCAGCTTTAAAGATATCGTGATTTATTTCCTGTTTGGCTGTGTTCACAAAACTACTGCCGACAATTTTGGCTATCGTCACGTAATCTCCGTAGCAGTATTCTTCAATCAAAGGAATGACATCTTCCTGAATTATTTTTCTAAACTTATCAAAGTCCTTAATGGGAAGACCTTTTTCCATAAAATATGAATGGCCTATCTGAAGATTCCTGGCGTCTCGTCCAACATATTCGACAATGCGGCTGTTTAGCTCTTTGAGCCATAAGCCCAAAGGTAAATCTTCGATAGTAATTTCTGATAATAGGTTATAATCAGGCATTAATTCAATAAAACCGAAACGCCTGCGAAGTGCCACGTCAAGCAGGGCAATCGAACGATCTGCCGTATTCATTGTGCCTACTATGTAAACGTTTTCTGGAACACTAAACAAATCTCCTGACAAGGGAAGTATCATTTTTTTACCTCTCTTGCCTGCTTCCATAAGGGTGATTAATTCGCCAAAGATTCTGGATATATCCCCCCGGTTAATCTCATCAATAATAAGATAGTAATTTTTATCGCTGTTAACTCCGGCATCATCACATATTTTTTTAAAGATCCCGGCTTTCAGGCTAAAGACCGTTTGATCGTTGATAATGCTTGGTTTAATTCCTTCTATGAAATCTTCATAACTGTACGATGGATGGAAGCAGCAAAACCTTACATATCCTTTAGAACTGCTATCTCCAACAAGGATAGCTTTTTCAGTTTCGTCAGTATCTTCGTATGACTTCCTAAAATTCTTTCTGCTGGCTAATTCGAGACAAGCTTTTTCAGCCCAGTAAGTTTTTCCTGTACCGGGAGGGCCATATAAAATAATCTGTTTTTTTCTGTTCAATGAACTCTCAATCTGTGCACTTATACCTGTTAAATTACCCGGCGTTTTCAGCGTTGGTTTTATTATTACCACATCTTCTCCTAGATGTTCCATGTGCCTATCAATGGCCAGTAAATTATCGATGTTTTTAAACTGATAGACTGTTGTCCTCAAACCTTCTCCAGGATTTGGAAATTTCTCATCAAGCGTTTTCAACCACTTGACACTAATGCAGTGAGGAAATGAAAGACCTTCTTTATACTCATATTCTCCAATGACTTTACCAATACCCAGCGCTCTTTGTCCCTCTGCCGCAATGACAATATCGTTGGGCTTTATATCTCTGTACAGCATGTGAATCTGAT
>JBFLYC010000007.1:0-85690 GCA_040756735.1 Bacillota bacterium
TTTCTGTCTGATACATTATGACTTATCTACATCTATAAATGATGAAAAAATAGAGAATATCAAGGAGACCGGAGCGGATGTGCTGGCAACAGGCTGCCCAGCTTGTATGATGCATCTTAATGACGGCTTGGCTAGAAATAATCTTGATAACATAAAAGTCAAGCATACAGTTGAACTTCTTGCTGAATCGCTAGATAAATAAACAATTAAATGGTGACTTCCAATTCCAAGGAGGTGAGAGAAAATGTTTAAAGAGGTCAAAGTTAACGTGGACGGAGGTTTTGATATTCCTCTACCCCAAATGGTTAAAGTGCGCCAGGTTTTTCCTGCACCAATTTTGGAGGACATCCCAGGGGAGGTCAGCTCACAAGTCAATCAACAAAGTATTAAAGAACTGGTACGCCCAGGGGCCAGGATAGCTCTAGCCGTTGGCAGCCGTGGCATTGCCAATCTAAGTGTAATTGTGAAAGCGCTTATTGACAGCTTAAAAGGTTTGGGGGCTGCCCCTATTATTGTGCCTGCCATGGGCAGCCATGGTGGAGCCACCGCCGAAGGACAGTTAGAAGTCCTTGCAACTTACAATATTACTGAAGACACTATGGGCGTTCCTATTAATTCCTCCATGGAGGTTGTACAGATAGCTGCCCTGGAAGATGGCTATCCAGTTTACATTGATAAGATTGCTTTTGAATGTGATGCCATTGTTCCGGTGTGTCGGGTCAAGCCCCATACTGACTTTAAGGGAACCCATGAAAGCGGTCTCTTAAAAATGCTGGCCATTGGTCTTGGTAAACATAAAGGCGCTGCTAAAATTCATACTCAAGGTTTTAGCCAGTTTGGCCGCATGATACCGGCAATGGGCAGGGCAATATTGGAGAACTCAAAAGTGATTTTTGGCTTGGCAATTATTGAAAACGCTTATGACCAGACTGCCCATATATACGCGGTCAGGGCGGAAGACATGTATGAAAAAGAGATTGAGCTTTTGGCCCTGGCAAAGTCTTATATGCCAAGGCTTTTAGCGCCGGAAATTGATGTTTTAATAGTCAATGAGATTGGCAAGGATATTTCAGGGAGCGGGATGGACCCCAACATTACCGGGCGAAATGTTTCCAATGAACCTGGCTTTGATGCACCACCTATCAAGAAAATAGTGGTATTAGGTTTAACAGAAAAGACTCATGGTAACGCAACAGGCCTCGGTCTTGCAGATGTGACTACCCTCTCTGTTGTAAATAATCTGGATTTCAACTCAACCTATGCCAACTGTATAACGGCTACTGAGCTTAGTGGAGGTAAAATCCCCATGTTCTTCAATAACGACAAGGAAGCAATAGCAGTGGCTGTGAAAACCTGCAACAGGGTGGAAATTGAGGATATAAAAATAGTAAGAATCAATAATACCTTGGAAATGAGCGAAATTGAAATGTCTACCACCCTGCTTCCTTACATCAAGGACAGGGATGACATTGAGATATTGTCAGAACCATATCCCATGAAGTTTGATGGCGGTGGCAAGCTGGCTCCTATATCCTAGTTTTAGTAATCTTTAGTAATAGATAATGCTAAATGGAATACAGAAGTCACGTTACGCCACGGGGACGGTTCCATCGTCTTCCCTTCGGACCTTCGCTGCGCTACGGTGACGCTCGAACCGTCCCCATGGCTCAATTCTGTATTCTGTCACTAATAGTAAATTTACGTGGCCTCAAGGTAAGTGGATAGTTAGTTATTAGAATAGAATATTATAATGAAAGGGGACAAAGGAATGTCCACAAATAAGGAGGAGAAGAGATGGCAACTAATAAAGAGATTTTTGGCAACCATTGTTTGATTGTTACTCCATTGACAGAAAACAGAGAAATTGATGAAGAATCAACACGAAATCTGGTTGACTATGTTATTGATAAGGGAGTCCACGGTATCTTAGCTCTAGGAAGTACAGGAGAGGTTTTTGCATTGACAGAAGCCGAAAGAAAACGCCTTGTTGAAATCGTAGTAGACCAGACGGCAGGCAGGGTGCCTGTTGGCGTAGGTGTAAATGATTCCGCGGCGGATGTGGCGGTGCTGCTGACCAAGCATGCAGAATCTGTAGGTGTGGATTATATTTTTACGTGTCCGCCCTATTATCATCCCCATAGAGAAACCGGTGTGTATAATCATATCAAAGCTGTTGCCGACGCGACCAGCCTCCCAGTCATGGTTTATGACGGTGGGGCAGGAATTGAAATTTCCCTGCCTCTTTTAAAGAAAATGGCCGATGCCATGCCTAACCTGAAATACTCAAAGCTATTTTTGCCATACCCTAAAAAGATTGAGATGTATGCAGAAGCAACAGGAGGCAAGGTTATGCCCTTTGCAGGTCATGATCAGATGAATTACTTGATGCTGCTATACGGCGCTAAAGGTATGACCTCTGCAGCCAGCAATATTCTTCCAAAAGAACAAACTGACATGTATAACTTTATACAAGAGGGCCGTTTAGATGAAGCCAGGAAAATTTTCCATGATAAGCTGGCGACCCTTAATTCCATTGCCTTTGCCAATGTACTAGAGTTTGTGCAGTGCTACAAAATTGCTTTAAAGTGGATGGGTATAATCAAGCACGATACCTGCAAAGTTGTAATGGAACCTCCTGACGAAATAAGAAGAAGAGAACTATATGCCGTGATGGAATATATCGGCTTAATCTAGAGTTTAACTTTGGGGGGCATTCTAAATGCCCCATTTATTTAGGATGTGCAAAACATATGCAGCAAAAGAATCGGATACTGTTTTTTATGGTCATTGCCATGGTTCTGGGATACCTGCCCTGGTACAATTTTTCAGCTGTTTTGCCTTATTTATCAGAAGAATTTGGTCTGACAGGCAGCAATACCGGAACAATCCTTGCTGCCTTTCAGATAGGTTATGTTTTGGTTGTATTAACCACCGGCAGGTTAGCTGACATCTGGGGAACAAAAAAAGTGGTTTTCTGGGCAACGTTTTTTACGGGTATCTTTTCCACAGCCTTTATTTTTATAGTTAACGGGTTTTACTCCATTTTGGCCATGCGTTTGCTGACAGGTTTGTCCGCAGGGGCTATTTATGCTCCCGGCATTGCCTTGCTGTCAAACTGGTTTGGTCCCACAGAAAGGGGTAAGGCTATTGGGGCTTATACTGCTGCACTTACCCTGGCTTATGGAGGCGGCTACTTCATTGCTGCTCCCTTAGCTGCCGCTTATGGGTGGCGTATGGGTATGCTCTGGACTTCCCTGCCTGTGTTTATTGCAGCTATCTTGCTCTGGTTTTTTGTAGCTGAAAAGCCAAGAGAGCTTAACACTGCAAATGTCAGCCCCGGCCTGATTGTTGATATACAAGAGGCTGCCTTACAGGGCCAGGAATTAAAGCCCTATGAATGTGAGAATACTGTCAAACAGGCTCCTGAAGGCGGTTATAAAGGACCTGTAATCATTACCGTTTCGTATATGGGACACATGTGGGAGCTCTATGCTTTTTGGGGTTGGATAGGCCCCTTTATGGTGGCTAATGCTCTTGCTGCCGGCTATGCCCATTGGGAAGCGACAGCTTTAGGAGGCCGGCTTGCTGCTTTCATTATTCTATTGGGGGTTCCCTCAGTATGGATACTGGGTTATATCGCCGATCACTGGGGGCGTACAAAGACAATTATTCTGGCTGCAACATGCAGCCTTGCTGCCCAGTTTTTCTTCGGCTACTTATATGGAAAGTCGCTAACCCTTGTGGTTATTGTGGGCCTCTGGATAGGCTTCTGGGTTATAGCTGATTCTGGAATATACAAGGCCGGTTTAACTGATATGGTAGCCCCGCAAATCAGAGCTACCAGCTTGGGTATTCAATCAGCGGCAGGTTATTCCATGACAGTATTAGCCCCCTGGGTCTTTGGGGTTATACTTGATGCCCTGAATAAGGGGGCTAACCCAACAGAAGCAACAAATTGGGGGATTCCATTTTTAGTATTGGGTGTTGGGGCTTTATTAGCTCCTGTTTGTGCCATTATTTTAAGAAGGTTGCCCCAGGCAGCATTGATGGCCAAGGGAAGAAAATAGGCAAATAAAAAAAATTTTTCATCCTTGCAGGAATTTCATGCAGGGGTGTCTAATTATTTGGATTGTCGACAATTTTAGTTTTCTGCAAGTTCAGGGAATGTCATTCTCCTTTTTTCAGTACTTATATTTTTATTAATTTGAAGATATGAATAGAAAATCTTATGGAGGTGAACCATTTGAGTCAGCTAGAGCAAGTATTTAACGCCAGATCCATAGCCGTGGTAGGGGCATCAGCAAATACCAGCAAGACCGGGCACATCATCCTTAAAAACATCATAGACGGCGGCTACCAGGGCAAGATTTATCCCATTAATCCTAAAGAAAAAACCATCCTTGACATACCTAGCTATCCATCCTTAAGCCTTGTTCCCGGGACGGTAGATCTGGTAGTGGTGGTTGTGCCGGGACCGGCAGTTCCCAGGGTGATGGAAGAAGCAGGCCAAAAAGAAGCCAAAGGGGCAGTAATTATCAGCGGAGGTTTTCGTGAAATCGGTAATAACGAACTAGAAGCCGAAGTTTTAGAAATAGCTCGCAAGTACAAGATCCGGGTAATAGGCCCAAACTGCCAGGGCTTCAACTATACCCCAAACAGGCTGTGCGCCTCCTGGCCCCTTGTAACATGTCCAGGCCCCATAGCCATCATTTCCCAAAGCGGAACAGTAGGAGCAACCATGGAAATGTGGACAGAAGCAGAAGGCATAGGATTTTCAGGTTTTGTAGCCCTAGGTAATAAGAGTGATATTAGTGAAACAGAGCTCATTGAATACTTTGGTCAGGATCCTAATACCAGTGTTATATCCATATATATGGAAGGAACAAAAGATGGGACAGCCTTTAAAGAAGCAGTCAAAAACACTATAAATAAAACGCCCATAGTGGTTCTAAAACCCGGCAGGACCAAAAAAGGCGCAAAAGCAGCCGAATCTCACACCAAATCCATTGCTGGTAAAGACCAAATCTTTGATGCAGTGTGCAAACAGCTGGGTATAGTCAGGGCAAAAGATATCACAGAACTCTATGACTATACCAAAGCCCTGGGTTTTCTAAAAAGGCCTAAAGGCAACAAGATGCTGGTTATCACAAGCAGCGGCGGCAGCGGCATTATCGCCACAGACGAGGCAGAAGAACTAGGAATAGACGTTGTGGACTTAAACAGTACACTTAAACAAAAATTAACAGAAGTGCTGCCCGATCACTGCGTAGTCGCAAACCCACTGGATTTGACAGGAGACGCTACAGCAGAACGTTACAAGACAGCCCTTCAAATAGCAGCAAAAGACGAAGAAATAGACTTTATTCTGGTGATCTTTGGCGATCCCATTCCGGGAGCCTTTGAAGTGATCCAAGAACTAAAAGAAAAAACTGACAAAGAAATAGTAGTAAGCTACCTGGGTGGCGGCGATACAGAAAAAGAAGAAGCAGCAAAAATGCACGCACATGGTATACCTGTTTTTCCCACACCGGAAAGAGCAGTAAGGGCTATAAGCGCCTTGTTTAAGGGCAAGTCAGGCTAATATAGATTAAATGGACTAAAAATGACTAAAGGAGTGATACATTTGGGTTCAGCAATCCTACAACAAACAGGCAAAAGAGTTCTACTGATGGGTAATGAGGCCATAGCCAGAGGAGCCATTGAGGCGGGAATGCAGCTGATGGCGGCATATCCAGGAACACCATCCTCAGAAATCTGTGAAGCATTGATAAGTGCCGCACCAGAAAGTGACTATTATGTCGAGTGGAGCACCAATGAAAAAATTTCCTTCGAAGTAGCTGCAGGAGCTTCTCTTGTAGGGGCAAGGTCCATGGCAGCCATGAAAAACGCAGGACTTAACGTGGCCATGGATACCTTTATGACACTGCCCTATGGCGGCGTAAAGGGCGGCATGCTCATTGTCGTGGCAGACGACCCTGACGCCCACTATTCATCAACAGAACAGGATACACGCTTTGCAGCCATGTATGCGGAAATTCCCTGCCTGGAGCCCATGGACCAGCAGGAAGCTAAAGAGATGGCCAAGGCTGCCTTTGATATTTCAGAGGACCTGGAATTACCAGTATTCTTGCGCTCAGTAAGCAGGATTTCCCATGCCAGCGGCGATGTGGAACTAGGCCCGGTAAACAAAACCAGGAATAAAATAGCCTTCAACAAACACTACAAAGTACCTTATCGCTGGAATGTCTATGGAGCGCCAGGAGCGCTGTTCAAGCACAAGTGGCTCCATAACGTTTTGCCCAAGGCCAAAGAAGCAGCCAATAAAAGTGAATTTAACATCCTAAACAAAACAGCAGGGGCGAAAGTAGGCATCATAGCTTCAGGTCTTGCTGCCTCCTATACCAAAGAAGCCATGGCAAGACTCGGCCTTGAAGACAAAGTAAGTTTCTTGAAACTGGGCTTTATCTATCCACTGCCTGATGAAAAAGTAACAGAACTGCTGCAGGGTGTAGATACAGTCCTGATTATAGAAGAAGGAGACCCTGTGGTAGAAACCATGGTTAGAAGCCTGGCCAAAGAAACGGCGCCAGGGGTAAAAATCTGCGGTAAAAGCTATAATCAGATACTAGACCCCTACGGAGAAATCAACACAGACCTGGTTACAAAAGCCATAGCCAAGGCTCTTAATATTGAACAGCCAAAAGAAGAATTAGAAGACCTTCGCACAGAGCTTAAAGCCAGGGTAACACCAAGGTCATCAACCCTTTGTGCCGGATGCTCTCATTTAGGAACTTACTCAGCCCTAAGAGAAGCTTTAAAGAAGTTTCCCGGCAATCATATCATTAATGGTGACATTGGCTGTTATGAACAAGGAGGTTACGGCCTGTTTTCCTCAAATGTAGAAGGAAACAGCGAAGATGGCAAAAAATATCCTGTTCGCTCACCATACGAGATTCTGGACACCATCTATGTCATGGGAAGCGGTATTGGCATGGCCCACGGCCAGGCCCAGGCAGGCTACAAGGAAGGCAAAGTAGTAGCGGTAGCAGGAGACTCAACATTCATCCATGCAACCCTGCCGGCAGTTGTTAACTCAGTATATTCCAAAGCAGATATTACCTTTTTAGTACTGGACAACAGCTGGACCTGTATGACAGGCCACCAGCCAAACCCGGTGACAGGAGTGAATTCACTGGGAGAAGAAAATAAACCCTTTGATATAGCAGGTGTTTCCAGGGCCATGGGTGTCGAATTTGTGGAAACCGTAAGCGCTTACGACAGGGAAAAAGCTGCAGCTGCCATAGAAAATGCCTTGAACCATGAAGGTCCTTCTATTGTGATTCTCACAGGAGAATGCCAGCTCCAGGTACAAAGGAGGATTAAAAAGACTAAAACTCAAACCTATGTAGATGTAGACACCTGCAATGGCTGTCGTATCTGCATCCAGTTAGGGTGCTCAGCAGTAGCCTTTGACCTTGAGAACAAAAAAGCCGGCATAGATGAACTAAACTGTGTGGACTGCGGCTTATGCGCCCAGGTTTGTCCCCAAAAGGCCATCAAGATTGGAGGTAGAGATTAAATGAATACCAACATCATAGTAGCAGGAGTCGGAGGACAAGGAAGCATCCTGGCCTCACACATAATAGCCGAAGCTGCAATTAAGGCCGGCAGCCAAAAACAACAAGAAACAAACGTACGCGTGGGTGAAACCTTTGGAGCGGCAATGCGTGGAGGAGCTGTATCATCTCATGTGCGCATAGGTAAAGTCTATGGACCGCTTATTGGCACTGGCCAGGCAGACCTGGTATTAGCCATTGAACCCCTCGAGGGTTTAAGGGTAGGCGTAAAATACCTGAAAAAAGGCGGCCTTGCAATTTTAAACAGCGAGCCACTTTACCCGGTAGATGTAAAAACAGGAGCAGCAAAATATCCGTCCATGGATGAAATCAGTGAGATCTTTGCAAAGCTGGGAGCCAGATTAATAACTTTAAATGCTGATAAATTAGCTTTAGAAGCAGGCCATCCCAAGACCATCAGTGTGGTTATGTTAGGGGCTGCCTTTGCCAGCGGATTGCTGCCCTTTGGTGAAGAAAGTATTATCGAAGCTATTACTGAAAGAGTTCCCCAAAAAACCTTAGAAGCCAACCTGAAGGCATTCAGGCTGGGCAAGGAGGCATTTTTAAATGCATGAAATTCTAAAGGAGGCAGTGGTTCAAAGGAAAAACCTGTTGGAACCAGAAGCCATGCAGCTTTTTGCAGCTTATAATATTCCAACGCCCGGTTTTGGCCTGGCTAAAACTAAAGAAGAAGCTGCATCAGTGGCAGAAGCCATTGGTTTTCCGGTTGTTCTAAAAGTAGTTTCTCCGGATATCCTGCATAAATCAGATGTGGGCGGGGTTAAAGTTGGACTTGGTGATGTGGGCGCTGTTAAAAAGGCCTATGAAGAAATCCTTGACAGTGTTGTTCAAAAAGTACCCGAGGCAGAGGTTGCAGGGGTTCTTGTAGCAACACAAGCTCCCAAGGGGTTAGAGTGCATAATCGGTATGACCAAGGACCCCCAGTTTGGACCTGCTCTTATGTTTGGGTTAGGCGGCATTTATGTTGAGGTCTTTAAGGATATATCCTTTAGGGTTTTACCCCTTACCCAAAAAGATGCTGAAGAAATGATAGCTGAAACCAAAGGTTACCAACTGCTAAAGGGTATACGGGGAGAAGAGCCTAAGGATATTAATGCCCTTGTGGAAGTACTCCTCAAGGTTGCCAGGATGGTGGAAGAAAACCCGCAGATAGAAGAAATTGATATTAACCCCCTGGTTGTTTATGAAAAGGGTGTCTTGGCCTTAGATGCCAGGGTGATCAAGGGTTAAGCAAAAGGTGGTTAAAACATGACGAGCATGATGGAGATAACAGTAGGCGGCAAGATCAAAGAAAGGATCAGCATACCTGGGGAAGTTTATCATGGTACCTTTAAACCGAAAAGCCTCACCGGTTTGGATCAGGCAGAGCTGGTTAGATCCGCAGTGTTAAAGCCCATTGATACCCTGCCTCTAAATGTTCTTGCCAGGGGGATGGCATCAGCAGTCATAATTATAAGCGACAGTACCAGAGGCATACCCAACGGCATTGTGCTGCCCCCTGTCATTGAGGAACTCATGCGTGCCGGCCTAACCAGGGAGCAGATTAAGATTATTGTGGCTGTAGGATTACACAGGGTGGCAACAAGTGAAGAACTCCAGTTGATTAAAGAACAGGCAGGAGGAGTAGAGGCAATTTCTCATAATGCATATGATGAAAGTGCCATGGTTTTTCTAGGGTATACTCAAGACCAGACTCCTGTCTGGATCAACAAGGAAGTATGTGCAAGTCAGTTCAAAATTACAATTGGAAAAGTTGAACCCCACGAATTTGCCGGTTTTACAGGGGGAAGAAAAAGTATTCTACCCGGTGTAGCCGGGGAAGAAACCATAAACTGGAACCACCGGCCTGCCAATTTGGAACACCCTGCTTCTGTGCCAGGCAGGCTAAAGGGCAATCCCATCCATGAAGATATGGAGGAAACAGCCATGAAAGTGGGTGTGGATTTTTCCCTGCAGGTAATTTTGAATGAGCAGGATGAAGTCATGGGGGCTTTTGCAGGAAGCTTAATCGGTTCTCATGCCAGGGCTGCCCAGGTATCCAGGGAATTGGCTGCCGTTGATGTTAAGCAGATACCGAACTTGATAATATGTCACCCCGGCAATATTTTAGAGATAAATCTTTACCAGGCGTTAAAGGCTGTTTTTGCAGCGGCGGAGATTATAGAGGATAATGGCATTATTATTCTTTCAGCTGCATGCCCGGAAGGAATAGGAAACCGGTTATATCTGGAACCCTATGAAGGAGCAGCATCCCTGGACGAAGTACTGGTTAGGGCCAGCGCTAATTACAGTGCGCCTGTTGACCATGCCATCCTTTTAGCAAAGGTTTTTAAGCGAAATATCAAGGTATTTTGCTGTTGTCCGGGGGTTGATGAGCAGACGTTAAGAACTTTTTTGCTGGAGCCTTTTAATAGTCTCCAGAACGCTCTTGAGAAAGCATTGAAAAGCATGAATGCGCCCAGGCTGGTAATACTTGAAAGGGCCCAGGCGCTATTATCCAACACGTAGCAAGGGGAAATGAGGTGCAATAATGGCATCTGAGGTAATCAGCAAGGCATTGCAAGAAATAAAAACAATTGTGGGCGCTCATGATGTTTTAAGCAAAAAAAAAGACATGCTTACCTATAGATATGCAGCTACCACATCAGGTCCACCGCCCATGGCGGTCATTTTTCCAAAAAGTACTGAAGAAGTATCCCAGGTTCTCAAGGTATTGCATAAATATAAAGTGCCCGTTATTGCCAGGGGCGCCGGTACCAATCTAAACGGTGGAACGGTAATTTCAAAAGAAGGGGTGGTTTTGGAATTAGCGAAAATGCATCGTATTCTAGAGGTAGACCTCCAAAACCGCCATGTGCTTGTTGAAGCAGGGGTGACAAACCTTGAGGTGCAGCAGGCCATTGAACCCCACGGCTTCATGTTTGCTCCTGATCCGGCAAGCCAGCAGGTATCTACCATGGGAGGCAACATTGCCGAAAATGCCGGCGGACCACGCTGTGTAAAGTATGGAGTGACAGTTAATCATGTTCTGGGATTAGAAGTGGCGCTCAGTGACGGCAGGGTGTTAATCTTAAATGGTCCCTTGGAGGGGCTTCCTGGTTATGACTTCACAGGCATCATGCATGCTTCAGAGGGGACCTTTGGTATAATCACCAAGGCCTGGCTTAGAATTATGCCTAAACCCCAGGCAATAAAAACCATGATGGCTATTTTTGATACCCTTGAAGATGCGGCAAGAACCGTTTCGCAGATTATTGCCCAGGGAATAATACCTGCTACCTTGGAGCTCATTGATCATCCAATACTTAAAGCCGTGGAGCAGACCGTTAAAATAGGGTACCCCCTGGATGCAGAAGCTGTTCTTTTAATTGAGGTGGATGGTCATGCAGAGAGTCTTGATTCTCAAGCCCTAAAAATAGTTGCCATCTGCAAAGAAAACAACGTGCGCGAGACTAAAGTTGCTCAAACTGAAAGGGAAAGAGAGCTTTTATGGTCTGGACGCAGGGGAGCTGTGGGAAGTATAGCAAGGCTAAAGCCTTCTTTTGCTGAAGAAGATATAACCATACCAAGAACTAAACTTCCGGAAATGCTGAAAACCATTGCCAAGATTGGTGAAAAGTATTCATTAATTATCGGCAATGTTTTTCATGCCGGTGACGGCAATTTCCACCCTGTTGTACTTTATGACAGCCGTGACCCGCAGGAAAGTCAAAGGGTCATTGAAGCTAATTTTGAGATTATGAAGGAAGCAGCCAAGCTGGGGGGTACGGTTAGCGGTGAACACGGTATCGGCATGGAAAAGTTAAAGGGCATGCCCTTAATTTTTTCCTGCGAGGATATGTCTTTTATGCGCAGGTTGAAGCTTGCTTTTGACCCGCAAGATATTCTCAATCCCGGGAAGGTTATCCCAGAGGATGTTTGTAAAGAAACTGCTGCAGCCCTTGACAGAGTTGGGCAGACTTTAAAGGAATCTGCCGATACTGATACTGATACTGATAGAAGCAGATTCCTTGAACAATTAAAAATTCTAATTGATGACAGCAGGGTTTGTTTTGATAAAGGGATTTTTGATAAATATACCATAGGCGGTAAAACCCCCTGGTGTTGTGTGAAACCGCAAGACCCTGCAGAAATGGCTGCTGTAGTTAAACTTGCTAATGAATACAGTATTGCCTTGGTGCCCTGGGGTAACGGAACCAAGCAGGCAATTGGAGCCCCTCCGGATAAATATGATGTGGTAACCCTCACCGGAGACTTGGACAGGATTATAGAAATTGATGTTGGCAACCTCACTGCTACAGTTGAAGCAGGAGTATCCTTGCAGAAGCTGCAGCAAAGCTTACATGAGCAAAACCTGCTCCTGCCTATTGACCCGTTAGAAGCGGGAAACCCCACTTTGGGTGGACTTGTTGCTGCAAACAGCACAGGAGGTTTGAGGCTTCAATATAAAACCCTTAAAGACATGGTATTGGGTTTTGAGATGATTAGCCCCCAGGGAGAACTTATCAAGTACGGTGGGAAAAACCTTAAAAATGTGGCAGGCTATGACCTGTGCAAATTACTTGTCGGGTCCTGGGGGACCATGGGTATTTTAACGAAAGTAACTCTTAAACTTTTTCCCTTCTCAGAAAAAGCTGTTTACCGGGTATATGGTACAGAGGATTTTGGTGCATTCAAAAAATATTTGCTGGATATTCAGAATTCAAAGCTGGAACTTTCAACCTTTGATGTCCTGGTTAAAGATTTCTCCTATTATGTTAACCTGTGTTTGAGCGGGCCCAAGGAATCTGTGGACAAACAAATAAACCTGTTAAACACTTTATCCGAGAATAAGATGAAACTGATTACTGAACAAGATGATAAACTGCTGGGCAGTGGCAGGGATTTTATTCTTAAGGCTTTTCCCAGGGGTTTATTTAGTCCGGACAATACTCTGATAAAAAGCTGTCTGCTTTTTGCCAGCATATCAGACTTTATTGAGCAAATACTTGAACACAATAAACCTGGGGATGTTACCATTTATGCTCATGCTGCAAACGGTATTATTTATGCAGTATATCATGGTCAGGGATGTGCTGAAGTAATTGATAAATTTAGGAAGATAGCGGATGAGTTCAGCCAGGGCAATCCCTGGGGGGTACATATATTGGGAACAGGCGCCGGATATACCGGAAGGGCTGGTGGAGAAAGTCCGCCAGATCAAAACACAGATCTTTTAACCGGGCTTACTGTCAGCATCAAAAAGATGCTTGATCCCAATAATGTCTTAAATCCAGGTAGGACTGCAGGGGGTATCATCATATGAATAAACTGCAAGAATTGTATGAAGAAATATCAAAGTGTAATAAATGCGGGTTTTGCCAGAGTGTGTGCCCTGTCTTCCAAGAAACCAGGATTGAAGGTTCTGTAGCTAGAGGCAGATTAGCGCTCATTAGAGAAACTGTAGAAGGGCAAATAGCCTTTGATCATGAATTCAAAGATACCCTTTACGAATGCCTGTTGTGCAAAAACTGTGTAGAAAACTGCCCTGGTGGAGTTACAGGGGACAGTATTCTGCTGGCTGCAAGGGAAACCATGGCAGCAAATCATATACCCCTTGTACAGAAACTTGTTTTTAACCACTTGTTGAAACACCCAAAGCGCCTTTCGCTGACGGGCAGGCTCCTGCAGATATATGAAAAAACAGGATTAAGAAAAGCCTTTAGAAAGACAGGCTTAATAGGTTTATTAGGGCCCCTGGCAAAATCCGAAGATTTTTTGCCGAAAATAGCCAATACCTTCAGGGATCTCCAGGGAGGTTTGGCGCCAAATCCTCAAGAGGCGAATTATAAGGTGAGTTTTTTCCTGGGCTGCGGAACTAACCTTCTTAAGCCCAGTCAGGGTTTTGCTGCAGTTAATACTTTAAGAAAACTTGGATGTTTTGTACAGATACCTGAAACCTTATGCTGCAGTCTGCCGGCTGTGTCTTATGGGCATAGCGGAGTTGCACAAGAGATGGCCAAGAAAAACATAGAGCTTTTGCTGGCTGAAGAAAGTGATTATATTGTATCAGATTGTGCAAGCTGCAGCAGCGCTCTTAAGGATTATCCAAAGCTTTTTAAAGAAGACGATGCATACTATCAGAAAGCCCTTGATGTGGCCTGCAAGGTCCATGACTATGCCCAGTTAACTCTGAAGCTTTCAACTGGCTCATGGCAGCGGCCTAAAGAGCAGGTAGTGACTTATCATGTTCCCTGCCACCTCGCCCGGGGTTTAAAGGCTGGGAGTGAACCTAAAAAACTCCTGGCAGACATCAAAGGTCTTAATTATGTGGAACTCCCTGAAGCAGATTACTGCTGCGGCGCAGCGGGGTCTTATTTTATCACATATCCAGAGCTGTCCGAGAAAGTTTTAAGAAGAAAGATGCAAAATATCAAAAAGACAGGAGCTTCCCTTGTAGCTACCAGCTGCCCGGCGTGTGTCATGCAGCTCGAAAGGGGAGCCAGGATGATTAACCACCCTGTAAAAGTTATGCATATTGCAGAGATAATTGAGGGGATTGTATAGAACAATGCATCTGGAATTATTGGATGAGGAATTAATAGAAAAAATACTCCAAAAATTCACTTCTGGTCTTGTCATCCTTAATGATCATGAAGAGGTTATTTGGGCTGACCGTCTTGCCGAAAAAATCTGTGGGAATACAGAAATAATTAACAAAAAATACGCTGATGTTTTTTCTATTTCATTAAGTAAGATTCTAAACCAACCTCAGATAATCACATCCTTGTCCGGTCAAAAATTTAGATTAGCAGCGGCTAGTTATCCTTGCAGTAAGAGAGAGTATACTATTGTATCCATAGAAGAAATAACTGACTTAAAAAGCGCTGAAACACGATTATTCTGTCTAGAAAAAATACTTGAAGCCATTAACGATGGTATTATTGTAAGTGATTACGAGGGGCGCATAGCGCTATACAACAAATCCCAGGAAAAGCTAGAAGACATGGCGTCTCAGGATATGGTTGGCAAGTATCTTTGGGATGCTTACAACTACAATGAGGAGTTATCCGAGCACAGAGGAGTATATAAGAAAGGTATTCCCATAATTAACAGGTATCGTGCTCATGCTTATAAAGACGGCATCCCCAAATATCTTTCTTACAGCACTTACCCAATTGAAAAAGACGGCGAAATAATTGCCGTTTTTTCCATAAGCAAAAATGAAACCAAACTGCAGAGTTTGCTTGCCGAGACCATAGAATTGAAGCGCCAATTAATTAGTCAAGGTGAAGTCAATGGCAGACCTGTTTCAGGCAATGGCACCAAATATACATTTGCCGATATAGTATGTGAGAGCGCTGTAATGCAAAATCTCATCAAGGAAGCAGAAATGATTTCTACTTTAGATACCACAGTTCTTATTTCAGGCGAGACGGGCACCGGCAAGGAAGTTTTTGCCCAGAGCATTCATAATTTCAGCAAAAACCAAAATGAGCCTTTTATAGCCATCAACTGCGCTGCCATACCTGAAACATTGTTGGAAAGCATACTCTTTGGTACAACCAAGGGGGCTTATACAGGGGCTGTGGACCAAAAAGGACTTTTCGAGGAGGCCAGGGGAGGAACCTTGTTTTTGGATGAGATAAATTCCATGCCATTAACCCTCCAACCCAAGCTATTAAGGGTTTTGCAGGAAAGGAATGTGAGGCGGGTAGGTGGACTGAAAGTTAATCCTATTCACTGCAGGGTAATTTGTGCTGCCAATGAAGATCCCAGGCAGTTAGTCAGCACAGGCGCCTTAAGGCAGGATTTGTTTTACCGCATTGCAGGCATCTGCATGCATATCCCGCCGTTGCGAGAAAGGGTTGAGGACATTGTCTGTTTGACCAAGTATTTTATACGCAAGTACAATAAACAGTTGAATAAACAAATTAAAGGGTGTTCCAAAAATCTTGAAGATTCTATGCTAAAGTATAATTGGCCGGGTAATGTAAGGGAGTTGGAGCATCTCATCCAAAACCTTATGATAAGAGCAAATGATAAACAGGTTTACTTAAATCTCGAAAACATTCCTCATTATCTAAGGGAAATGATTGTACCGAACAATAGCATAGAAGTGCAGGAAGCCTATAGAAAATCATTGCCGGCTATGTTGCATGATGCGGAAAGGAAAATGATCCTGCAGGTATTGGAGAAAAACAGGTGGAACCTGACAAAAAGCGCCCAGGAAATGGGCATAATCAGGCAGAGCCTGCAGTCTCGGATGAAAAAGCTAGGTATCAAAAGGAAGAAGTAATGAAGCAGTACTTTAGCATAAAATCTTGGGTTAATCCTGCCTGATTACAGCAACAAAGTGGGGGAGGACTTTAAATCTCACTAAATCACCTGCTTTAACTTCTTTTTCCGGGTGAATATGGGTCAGCAAATTCTGCCTGATTCCATTATCTAAAACCACTTCCACCACGGCATCAATGGATTCCCCAGTATATGTCGACTCCTTTATACAGCCGTTTATCTGACCTTCCGGATCCATTTCCAAAGCATCCGGCCTGATTGAAATATAAACTTTCTCCCCGGTCTGAAGGCCATGAGTATGGCTGCAGGGTATTATGCCAAGATCCGTTACTACGGACGCTTCGTCCGTGCCTATTTTCCCTTCTAAAATATTGGATTGGCCTACAAATGTTGCTACAAATCTATTTTCAGGATACTGGTAAATTTCTCGAGGTGTGCCTTTTTGCTGAACTACTCCTTTATGCATAACGACTATTTTATCGGAAATTGCCAATGCGTCCTTCTGATCATGGGAAACAAATATAGCAGTTGCCCCTGCTTCCTTAATAATTCGCTTTACTTCATAACGCATGTGTACTCGCAGGTCTGCATCCAAATTACTAAAGGGTTCATCTAATAGTATCACAACCGGCCTGCGTGTTAGTGCCCTGGCTAAAGCTACCCTTTGCTGCTGTCCCCCTGATAATTCATGAGGATAACGCTTTTCATAGCCCTTTAAGTTAACTAATTCAATAACCTCCATTATTCTTTTGTTGCGATCTATTGCCTTATAGCCAAATCCTACATTATTAAAGACATTAAGATGAGGAAACAAGGCATAGTCTTGGAAAACCATTCCTACTCCACGTTTTTCCGGTGGTATCCATGTATTGCTATCACTCACTACCTTGCCGGCAAGGGTTATGCTGCCGCCATCTGCCCTTTCAAAGCCGGCTATCAGACGAAGGGTCGTTGATTTGCCGCATCCGCTAGGCCCAAGTAATGTAATGATAGCTCCTTTTTCCACAGCTAAGCAGATGTTTTTTACAGCCGGCTCCCTGGTCCCGGGATAGGTCTTTGTTACTGATTTTAACTCAATATCATACATATTTTTCACCCCTAGTATTTGCTTAACATATATCGCAAGGGAATAATAGATACAATAATAATTAACAAAGCGGCAGGTGCTGCCAGGTAATAAAGTGCGTCATGAGCTTCAAAGTAAATTCGAACTGCTAATGTATCAAAACCTGGTGGACGCAGCATGAGAGAAACCGGGAGCTCTTTAATGGAACTGACAAAAACCAGGGCTCCTCCAGCCAGTACCCCAGGCAGCATATTTGGAAGGATAACCATAAGCATAACCTTCCAAGGAGGATAGCCAAGATTGCGGGCCGCCTCATCAATTCTTGGTGAAACAAGGCTTAATGATGCCTCGCCTGCTTGCATTGCCTGGGGCAGAAAACGGACAACAAAGGCCAAGGCAATCATGTAGAAGGAACGATAAAGCATAGGTATATGATTGTTAAAGATAAAAATAAATCCCAAGGCAACAATTACTCCGGGAAGGGCGTATCCTGTGTAAGACAGCCTATCAACTATACTTGAAACAATGGATGGATAACGGGTTTTTAGATAAATAATGGGCATAGCAGATAACATACACAGTACAGCTGCAAGACCAGAAACTTTTAAACTATTTAATGCAAAACCAAAGAACCTCTCATCAAGGGCTCCCATACCAATTCCAATGCTTGACCAATAAACAAGTACGCTGATTGGCAGAAATACAGATATAAAAAATATTGCACTAACATAAAGAAACGCTAATGGTTTCCATTTGCCCAAAGGTAGGATTGAAGGTTCTCTGTAAGTGTTTGCAGTTTGATAATATTTGTTTTTCTTTCGAGTATGAGACTCAATCCATAGTATACCAACAGTCAACACTATAAGAACCAGACTTAGTACCGCAGCAGAGGCGGTATCAAAACCTGCTCTTTGGAAGTAGATAGCAGAAGTAAATGTTACATACCGAAGCATGGCAACAGCGCCAAAATCGGACAACACATAGAGTGAAACCAGAATAGCTCCTGCGCCAATTGCAGGGCGTAAAAAGGGTAAATATACCTTCCAAAATATTTGTGAGGTGCTCATACCCAGGGAACGAGCCGCTTCTTCAAAATTGCGGTTCATTTTACGAAGAGCAGCGCTTGCAATTAAATATACATAAGGATACGTGAACATGCTCAATACAAAAAAAACACCCCAAAATGAAAAAATATTAATC
This sequence comes from Bacillota bacterium, assembly GCA_040756735.1. Classification (GTDB taxonomy): domain Bacteria; phylum Bacillota; class DSM-16504; order Desulfitibacterales; family Desulfitibacteraceae; genus JBFLYC01. Next base: position 18,181 of record JBFLYC010000007.1, read on the forward strand.
GGATAATCTCCAAATATATTGACTAACCAAGGAGAATCCCGCCAAAAATCCCGGGCCCATCCACTGCGACCAAATACTATAATATATGTTACAGCTCCTACATAAGGAGGTATGAGCAGGGGCAGAGCCAATATCCATAGCCAAATTTTTCTGCCCGGGATATCTGTACGTATAACGATCCATGCCAGTGAAACTCCAACTATTACAGTACATACCGTAACGGCAGCTGTAAGCGAAAGAGTATTCCATAATAACTGAGGAATTCTTTCATCAAGAAGACGCATCCATCGGTGTAGTCCTGCAAATAGTGAACGCCAAATGACATAAATAATTGGAATTGACATAATTAATGCTACCAGAAGGCTAAACAAAAGCAGTATTGACCCCGGAGGATTACCCTGCCAGAGGTCCATCCACTTTCTTCTAAGAAAATGGAGAATGGTTGGGGAAGTTCTTTCCCCAACCCTGGCATTTTCATTCATGTTTAAACGTTCTGTCGTATTATTACTCATTGCGCCTCTCCCCAATGCTGTCAGATTAGGATTCAATTTATTTTAAATCAAGGTCTAATCCCGATTTCTCAATCAGGGCTCTTGTATCTTCAAAGAAGTTACCAAGTTCTTTAACAGGCATATTTTGAACTTTTAATTCTTTGAAGTCCACAATATGTGGCTGAACTTTAGGTGGATAAACAGCGCCAAATTGTGAGTTAATTAAAAGCTCCAAAGATTCCCCTACAAATGCCGCCTGATTTTCCGGTAATAATAACCATTCAAGGAAAGCAACTGCATTTGTTTCATTTGGCCCACCCTTTACAAGACCTACACCGGCTGCATTAGCAACAACGCCCATTTGGTTTTCACCCTGGTCAATATAAATGAAACCTACATTGTTGTTTACAGGTTCTAATAACTGTTGATGAAAGTAATAGTTGTTTACCAGGCCGAATGTATGTTCACCAGCGCCTACAGCCCTGCGAATTTCACCATGACCCTGATAAATGCCTGCAGCATTTTTTCTAATTGCAGCTATCCATTCAGAGGTCTTTTCATCACCCCACTCATAACGAAGAGCTGATACATGTCCAATCATACCACCGTTGCCGCCGCGGGTAATGGCATATCCATTTTTAACCTGTGCCCATTTGGGATCAAATAAATCTTCAATGCTTTTAGGCATTTCTTCCTCAGTAATGAGATCTTTGTTGTAAATAAAACCCCGGGCTCTAACAGAAATTGCAAAATATGCGTTGTCATCAGCTCGGAAATCGGCAGGAATTGTTTCTATACCCTTTATATTAGCTCCTTGTAATAATCCTTGACCATGTAAGTATCCTAAAGCTCCCAGATCATTTGAAATAAATATGTCAGCCTGAACATTTTTTGCCTCCTCAGCAATTTGCAGGGGGTTAGCTCCATGTAATGGTATAACTTTTATTCCTGTGTCCTTAGTAAATTTATCAAGCAGCTCCTGAACAAATTTTTCGTTACGGTTTGAATATACAATTAGTTCTCCTGGGTCAGCTTTTACATTTCCACTTTCCGAGCCGCTTGGCGGTGCCGCCTTGGTTCCGCAGCCAGTTACAAAAAGACTTAAAAACAATACTACAACTAACATTAATGCAATTACTTTTTTGGATTTAATCATTGTGGTGCCTCCTACTTATGATGATAAATATTCTCAGTTAACCCTCAAAAAAATTTCATTGCTGCCATAATTCGTTATTATTCTTTTGTTCTTATGTACACTCCCCCCGCAAGATAATTAAAGACCAATGAAATTGATAATCATTATCGATGATTTTATTTCATAACTAGTATTTTAGCAAACTCCATTTTCAGCCAAAAAAGCTTGTTATTTAAAAAATATACGCTTCAGGATATCCATATCTTCAGCTTAATTAGATTTTTGGGTGCATAGCTTAGAGGTTTATTGATATAGATGACAGCTTCGTTGTATAATGATACTGAGGTGATACTAATGAAAAAATATAACTTTACTATTCTTATAGAGAAAGATGAAGATGATGTATATGTTGCTTCTGTGCCAGCCTTAAAGGGTTGCTATACACAAGCTAAATCGGTTGAGGAATTACTTCCAAGAATTAAGGAAGCAATAGAACTTTGTGTTGAAGTTGAAAGTGAAGAAGTGATACAAAACAAATTTATTGGAGTTCAGCAGTTAGAGGTTATGTTATGAGCAAACTAACCAGTAGCGTTTAGTGATTCGTTTGCTAGTGCACCTACCAATTGACCTATTGAAGAATCTTTTTGAGTCGTAAAAATACTGGCAGCCATTTGCTCATATTTTCGATCAGTAAGTCCTAAATTATATTCAACTGCGTTTAAAATATTTGATGGAATTGCACCTAGCAAACCAGATACTACCCCTAAAAGAATTCGATTTTTAATTTTTTTCATAAGTCACCTTTTGTGAATGGTTTTGTTTAGTACTAATACATGTCCATTGGTAGTGCAAACTATACGGGTATGTTCTCCGGCGCCACAAAAAATTGATGCCAAGACTTGAATTTATTCAAGTACTTGGTTTTTATTTTCCCAGAGCCTAGAAGTTGATAAGTTTTTATGTTATCACTAACTTGACACCGCTACGTTATGGTGGTATTATGTTGGTGAGGAGGTCGTTCTAATGAATGAAACTTATAAAATAGGTGAACTAGCTAAAAAAGCTAATGTCAGTAAAAGGACTGTACACTATTACATAAACAAAGGGTTAATTCCACCAGCAGAAGGATCTGGTGTGAACAGCCATTATTCAGATAGTCATCTCCAGAGAATTCTCTTAATAAAAGAGCTCCAAGCCAGCTTCCTGCCTTTAGTAAAGATCAAGGCCATAGTATCACAGCTTGATGATAAAGAAGTAAAAGAAAAGCTATCGTCCATAGAAAAGAAAAAAGCAGAAGCAGGAAACGAGTCTATTGCTGAGTTTAATTTAGCTTTACCCATGGAGTTAGATATGCTCATCAAAGAGCAGGAGCTTGACTATGCAGGGCATAAGGAGTACATCAAGGTTGAACTGCCTATGGGTATTGAACTGCATTACCCGCAAAATAATCTCAAAGTCGAGGAGTTAGTAAAGGACATAATCAAGCTTGTAAAAACCAGGTCTGACAAATGAAAGGGAGGGTTTCAAAGTGAAAGAAATGCTGGGATCAGTCACTAATAATCTGAACATTCCATTAAAAAGCGTTAAGGTAAGCGGTAAGGTATGCGGGCTTTTTGCAAGTTATAAGGTCATGCAGATTTACAAAAATACAAGCAATCGTAATATTGAAATTGTCTATACCTTTCCATTACAGGACACCGCTGCTATAACAAGTTTTACCGCAAAAATAGGCGGCAGAATAGTAAGATCTAAGATTGTAGAAAGGGAAGAAGCATTCAAAATATATGACCAGGCAGTAATAAAGGGCGATACCGGCTTTTTGTTGGAACAATACCGGCCCAACATCTATCAAATATCGCTTGGGCAGGTCTTGCCGGATGAAGAAATACAAATTATCATTGAGTACATGGATGAAATAAAATATATTGACAGCGAGTTAAGAATCACGATACCAACCCTGGTGGCTCCCAGATATATACCAGGGCAGTCCAAGGGGAAGCAAAAGGGAATGGGAACTGCACCTCCCACCGATCAAGTTCCTGATGCAGATTTTATTACCCCGCCAATAGGTAATGCAGACTATAGAGTTGAACTGGATTTGCTTGTTAATCCCCTTTTAGCAGTAGAGGCTTTTACATCTCCCTCGCATAAAATCAGTACAGAAGAACTGCCGGATAGTACCACTCGAATAACCTTCTTAGAAGGTCAATCGGAATTAGATAGAGATATAGTTATACTAGGAATCTGCAGAGAAGAAGCTGTTTCTGAAGCCATTACATACACCAATAGTAAAGGACAGGGATTTTTATACTTAAATATTATGCCTGAACTTCCACACGTTGAAGTGCAGGAACCTAAAGACTATATCTTCTTAATAGATATATCAGGCTCTATGACAGGAGAAAAGCTTGAACAGGCCAAAACAGCGCTGCAGCTTTGCATAAGAAACTTAAGCTGCCAAGATACCTTCAATATATTAGCCTTTGAATCCACATGCCATGCGTTCTCATCACAAAGCTTGCCCTTTAACCAAAATAATTTGGAAAAGGCATCTAATTGGATAGCTAATCTTGGGGCCATGGGTGGTACAGAGATTTTTGGAGCTGTAAAATTTGCACTTGAAAAAAGAAATGGGCTGAAACCCGTGATCTTGCTGTTTACAGACGGTCAGGTAGGAAATGAAGAGCAGATAATTAATTACACCAAAAGCAGCATTAACAATGCAAAAATATTTCCTTTTGGAATTGATACATCTGTTAATACCTATTTTATTAACAAACTGGCAGAAGCAGGTCATGGTACTCCGGAATATATTTATCCGGGGGAGAGAGTAGATGATAAAATAATACGCCAGTTTGCCAGGATATCTTCACCCTATATTAGTGATGTGAAAATGGATTTTGGAACCCTTAAGGTAAATGAGAGTTTTCCTTCAACTATTAATTCAATATATGACCTTGAACCACTGCCAATAATATTGGACTTCACAGGAGAGCTTAAAGGAGAGATATTCTTAAGAGGGATTGTAAAGGGAGAAGAAATATCTATGACAGTGGATCTAGCCCAGGTATCACCTGCAGGTGAATTCAGCTTTCTGGAAAAAATCTGGGCTAAAAAGAAAATAGCCTACATGGAAGAAAGCCTTGTAAATATCAACCCCAGGAGAGAGGAAGCTGTGATTAAAGAAATCATAAAGCTGGCGAAGCAATACGAAATTAACTGCTCTTATACATCCTTTGTAGGAATTGAAGAAAGGAGCGATAAAGCCTCAGGGCTGCCGGAAACAGTTGTAGTGCCGGTAGCATTTCCCGGAGGCTGGTCCACCTTCAATGAAACTGTGGCCATTTCTCAACCAGCTTTTGCACCTTTTAGCAGGGAGCCTGCTGTCACTGAAATATCCTTATCATATATGTCTAATGCGCATATTTCTAATGCATTTGTGCCTTGTGCATATATGTCTGCTACGGATTTACCATGGGAAGATTCACGTATGACACTAACCAGGCAGCAACAGCTGCTGCGTCTGTTGGCTACCAAGCAAAATGCAGATGGTTCATTTTCAGAAAGTAAAGATGGGATGCCATTGGGGGTTAAAACTACAGCTTTAGCAATACTTGCATTTTTAATGAACAAGCAGGAGAGCAGGCTTTACAAAAGACAAATAGAAAAAGCGGTAGAATTTCTTGCCGATTATCTGGAAAATAAATATAAGATGCAAAAAGACGCTGCTGCAACTGATGATTTAGCTGCATCCACATTGAAGTATGCAGCATCAAGTAAAATAATAGGAAAAGCAATTAAAACCAGAATTAATAAAATACTTGAAGCCAAAACAAACAGTCTTGTTGTAAATCAACTGCGGGATAATCAAGTAGTAGATCTAATCCGGGATATTATCGAATCGGAATTGAATCATATGGCTATAGCTCACGAAGAATTTGACTCTAATTCAAGCGCTTTTGAATTGGCATTAGCTTGTTTAAAGGAGAAAATCAGTTAGAGCAAACGGCAAAACATAAAATTTTAGACGTGCTTTAACACGTGTTAGAATAAGGGGAGAGATAGATGAAATCTTATTCCTCCAGGGAGATAATCAAATCTTACTATAATTAAGAAGACGGTGAAACCATGAAAGATAAATATATATATCCAGCAATTTTTGAGTATGACGAAGACGGAATAAATATAACCTTTCCAGATTTACCTGGATGCATTACTTGTGGAGATAATGATGAAGAAGCATTGTATATGGCAAAAGATGCTTTGGGAGGATTTCTTTATGCAATGGAAGAAGAAAATGATTTTATTCCAGATCCTACGCCTTTAAAAGAAATAAGAACTAATGAAAAACAAAAAGCCGTATTAATAGAGATATGGATGCCTACAGTAAGAAAGGCTGTAGAAAACAAATCTGTTAAAAAAACCTTAACTATTCCACAGTGGTTAAATAGGATGGCCATGGAGGAAGATATTAACTTCTCTTTTATCCTTCAGGAAGCTTTAAAAAAGGAATTGAGATTAAAGTAGAGGTTCAGGGCTTTAGTTATTTGTCCTAAAATAATCCAGGAACCTAATTATTGTAGTATCAAGATGCCTTAGAATAACTTATACTGATTTAACTTCGACGAGGCATTTTAGTTGTAGATTGCTAAAAAAACAAATGTTGTTTGATATGTCTGGTCCAGCTTTATTATTTAATTAAACGGAGTTTGTTGAAGATATTCACGAACTTGGTTGAATGAATCAAGAGGAAATCAAAGATTGAAAGGAGGTAAAAAGGAATGGATATCAAGAAATTAGAGGATTTAATTCAGCTAGGTGAAAATAGCAAAACACAATTCAAAGAAAAAATTGATAGCCCAAATGCTTTGGCAGCTGAAATTTGTGCCTTTGCCAATACTCAAGGCGGGAAAATCATTGTTGGAGTTAGAGATGATGGCAATATTACCGGACTAACTAACGAAGAAGTTGGCAGGTTAAACCAGTTGATATCTAATGTTTGCTCTCAAAAGATTGATCCGCAAATATCAGTAACTACCGAGAACTTTAAGTATAAAAACACAATAATAGTATTAATATATGTACCTATAGGGCCGAACAAATTTTATGTTGCTAATGGTAAAGATATTTGGGTAAAGGTTGGCGCTGATAAAAGAAGAGCTAGCAGAGAAGAGATGAGAAGACTGCTGCAAGAGTCTTTTAATATATTTGCTGATGAGCAGCCAATAGATGACACAAGCATTAAAGACCTGGATAAAAACCTGGTTTATGAATTTGTTGAAAAGAAAACTGGAGAGAAGATAGATGAGTTATCTACGGATTTAGAGCAACTACTGCAAAACATGAAAGTTTTACAGAATAAAAAATGTACTTTAGCCGGTTTGCTTCTTTTAGGTGCAAGAAACTACCCTTTGTTTTCTCAATACCAGATAATTGCAGTGTCATGGTATGGCAACGATGCAGGAGGTATGGAGTACAGGGATAGCGAAGATATACAGGGGAATGTATCTATATTATACAAAGAAGGGTTAGCGTTTATTAAAAGACAGCTGAGAAAAGTGCAGAAAGGACAGCACGTTAACAGCTTGGGTATTTTAGAAATTCCAGAAGTTGCTTTAGAAGAAGCTTTAATTAATGCTATAGTTCATAGGAATTACTTTGTGCAAAGCAATATTAGATTATTTGTTTTTGACAATAGGGTTGAAATAATTAGTCCCGGCTGTTTGCCTAATACGTTAAGTGTAGAGGCAATTAAATCTGGTATTCATATTGCCAGGAATCCTATTCTCCTCTCTCATATTAAAGATATAAAAGGCATTCCATACCGGGGAACTGGTATGGGTGTAAGAAGAATTATAAAAAGTTGTAAGGAAGACGATATTCCCGTTGATTTTTTTAATGAAGTAGATAAAAATCAGTTCAAGGTGGTTTTTGGGAGAAGGTTTAATGCCCTCTGAAAGGGTAGGTGACTATAATTAGGCATATCATGTTCTGGCAGATATAAAGAGTTATCCGGATAAGTGGGACATAGATAAATATATTGAGTGTGATACCTTTAGAGCCTTTGATAAAAAAATTGTGGCTAAGTTAATGGATAATCTACTTGAAGGTTTCGGGGAGTGTGATAATATCGTAAGATGATCAACAACAGAAGGACAAGCCATTGGTTTAAATCCTATAAAAATGAATACGAAGTCTTATATTTTGCTATAGAACTTCTTGACATGGAAAAAAGATTAGGGGAAGTTATCAAGGGGCAGTCAGCCTTGTGGGCATAATCCGTCAAAGCTTGCAGTCGCGCATGAAAAAGGCTAGGTATAAAAGGAAGAAAAATTAGCTTGCCGCATAAAAATTATGCACTTAATCTTTATTCCTGAGTTGTTAAATTATGGGTATAAAACTAATGCAAGAAAAATAGAACCTTAATATTGATCGCATATATTTTATGCATTAAATAGCATAAAATATATGCGTTTTTTGCTTTTGATTAAATGTAGACTCAAAGTTGAAACATTGTTTATTAGGCTGCCATATAGCTCTAGGCAGTTGGCATCTAAATTGCATTGTTTATTTACTGCAATTTTTATTAATGAGAGTATTTTGTAAAAAGGGGGAAATTCAATGTCTAAACCTGAAATTCTTTACTCAGTGAAAGCCCAGAGAGGTCCAACCCTTCGCTGCAAGGGGTGGAAGCAGGAATCGATTCTGCGTATGCTTGAAAACAACATGGAGAATGCAGAAAAGCCGGAAGAGCTTGTAATCTATGGAGGTATAGGCAAGTGTGCCCGCAACTGGGAATCGTATCATGCAATTGTGGAATCGTTAACAAACCTGGAAGATGATGAAACTTTGGTGGTCCAATCTGGAATGCCGGTAGCTATCTTTAAAACCCACAAGCTTGCTCCAACCGTTCTCATGGCTAACACTAACATTATGAAGGCCGATTGGCCCACATTCTATGACCTGCAGGACAAAAACCTGACAATGTTTGCCCAGTATACTGCAGCTCCCTGGGAATACATTGGAACTCAAGGAGTAATCCAGGGAACCTTTGAAACCCTTTCTGCTGTAGCCAGGCAGAAGTATAATGACAGCCTGGTCGGCAAGATTCTTTTTACAGCAGGGGCAGGAGGAATGGGAGGCAATCAGAGCAGGGCCATGACCATGCATGGAGGCGTGGCAATTGTTGTTGACGTTGATGAGAAGATTATCAGGAGACGTATTGAGAAGAAATTTATTGATGTGATGGTCTATAACTTGGATGAAGCTATTGCCATGGCAAAGGAGGCAGCTTCACAGAACAAAGCATTGGGCATCGGATTGTTGGGCAATGCTGCTGATGTATTTGAAGCAGCCTACGAAAAAGGGTTCATGCCGGATATCATGACTGAAATGACTCCTGCCCATGACCCCATTTCTTACATCCCCTCAGGATATACTCCTGAAGAAGCAGAAGAACTGCGTATTAAAGACCGCAGCCTGTACCTGCAGAAAGCTCGCGAAACAATGATCAGGCAGTTAACTGTAATGAACAAGTATTATGACAAAGGGGTACCGGTTTTCGAGTACGGAACCAGCATTCGTAAAGAATGTCGTGATGCTGGGATGCCCAGGGAAGAGGCCATGAAGATTCCAGGTTTTGTTGCAGAGTACATTCGTCCCTTATTCTGCGAAGGCAGGGGGCCTTTCCGCTGGACCTGCCTATCCGGTGAGCCCAGCGACCTTGCTAAAATGGATGATTTGGCCCTGGAGATGTTCAAGGATGATTTGCTGGTGACCAGATGGATTAAACTGGCAAGGGTGCATATTCCCATAGAGGCGCTGCCCGCAAGAATTTGTTATCTTGGTTTTGGCCAGCGCAAGGCTTTTGCACTGGCTGTAAATGAGATGATTAGAAAAGGTGAATTGGCAGGGCCTGTAGGTTTTTCGAGAGATAACCTGGATTCTGGGTCAATTGTTAATCCAACTTTTGAATCTGAAAACATGCTTGATGGAGGAGATTTAATTTCTGATTGGCCTTATCTCAATGCTCTGTTAAATACCGCAGGTATGGCTGATTTAGTTGCTATCCAGGCCAATTATTCAATGGGTGAGGCTGTTCATACAGGAGTGACCATGATAGCTGATGGGTCTGAGGAAGCCGACCTGCGTCTGGCTGTATGTATGACAACTGATTCAGGCATTGGAATAGTAAGGCATGCCCAGGCAGGATATGAGACTGCCAAGGATGTTGCCAATGGAAAAGGAAAATTAACATCTGAAAGCATTAAAATACCCTTATGGTGGACACCTAAAGCAACCTTCGGGCCAAGGGATCTAGAGGATTAATCCGATACTTTCATTACTTTATAAAATAGAGGAAGTTAGTGGTCTGTTTAGACCTCTGACTTCCCATTTCTGACTTCTTATCTGTGGCGGGAGGTAGACTTGTGGAAAAGGATAAAACTAAAGTCAAGGCAGATTTACTGATTACCAATGCATCCCAGCTTATTACATGTGCAGCAAGATCCCCGGATTTAGTTGGGCTAATTGAAAAGGGATGGGTGGCGGTTAAAGGTGAGCTGATTGCTGCAGTTGGCACCAAAGAAGAAGTTATGGCTTGTGTGGATGTCTCCGAGGCCTCCATTATGGACGCAGGGGGTAAAGTTGTTGCGCCTGGATTTGTAGATTGTCATACCCACCTGGTTTTTGGCGGCTCTCGTGTCAAGGAATATGCTGCCCGTATGACTGAAAATGACCCTGAAGTATTGAGGCAGATGGGTATTAAAACAGGCATCATGGCTACTGTTGATATGACCAGGGAGGCCACTGAAGAAGCCGTCTATACAGCCTCTGCAGCTAGATTAAAGGGGATGCTGCGGGCCGGAACAACTACTGTAGAAAGCAAGAGCGGTTATGGCCTATCAACTACTGCAGAGATTAAAATGTTAAAAATCAATGAGCAGCTTGCTCAAAAACTGCCTGTGGATATAGTTTCTACTTTCCTGGGCGCACATGGATGGCCTGCGGATATTGCCCGGGAAAAATATATACAAATGCTTTTGTGGGAGATGATACCCTGGGTAGCTGAACAAGGGCTGGCACAGTTTTGTGATATCTGGTGTGACGATGGACACTATACTGCAGAGGAATCAAAAATGATTTTGGAAGCGGGCATGAAAGCCGGTTTGCAGCCAAAAATTCATACTGATGCTTATTCCTATATAGGAGGATCAGACCTTGCAGCTGAAATGGAAATGGTCTCAGCCGACCATCTAAACTATACTCCCAGGTCTGTTATGCGCAAATTAGCCGATGCAGGAGTTCCGGGTGTTTTACTGCCTGCCCTAGATTTTGCGGTTAAGCACCCCCAGCCTTTTAATCCGAGAGCCATGCTTGAAGAAGGCATGACCATAGCCCTGGCCACCAACCTCTGTCCCGGATGTTGGACTGAATCCATGCAATTTGTCATGGCACTGGCGTGCAGGCTGTATGCCATGAGTCCAGCTGAGGCTTTGCGTGCAGCAACCCTGGGAGGCGCCTCTGCTTTACGGTTGGACAAGGACAGGGGGTCATTGGAGGTTGGTAAACTGGCTGATATCCAGATTTGGAACGCTGCAGTTTACGAAGAGGTTATTTATAAACTTGGGGGAAATATAGTAGATAAAGTAATTAAGAGGGGAAAAGTTGTTGTAGACAATAATGGCGCAGGCTGCATTTTATCCTCAGAATAGCGATAAGGCCCTGGTTCCTATCAACTTAATTAGTTAGTGTCTTTAGTAAGGGGGGAAATAAAAATGTCATGTACAGAAATTCTTAAAGCTATTCTTGATTCTGATGACTTTACTGTAGGCGGCGGTTCTGCTGCCGCCCTAACAGGTGGTATGGCTGCGGCCCTGGCAGCAATGGTAGCTAAGCTGTCACTAAAGAAGGATTTTGGGTTAACTCATGAAGAATACTCTGAGATAGCCTCTCGAGCAGGGGAATTGTCTGCTTCATTGGTTGAGGGTTCTGAAAATGATGTCCAGGCCTTTGCCATGGTAAAAGCAGCTTATGCAATGCCTAAAGGTACACAAGATGAAAAGAAAGAACGTGCGGCAGCAATCGAGCAAGCCTTTATACAAGCAGCCCTGGTGCCCAAGTATAATGCGTGGAATTGCCATAAGGTTTGGGAGTTATGTACAAGGCTTGCAGGCAGATCAAACCCCAATGCCAGCTCTGATTTGGAAACAGCCCGCAGTCTGGCAAGGGCGGCCATGATTGGCTGTTTATTGAACATTGAAATAAACCTGGATTCAATCAAAAATGAGGATGTGAAAAATCAACTGCAAGAGGATATAAAGAAACTGCGCGACCTGGTCAGGGCATCTGAATAAAGGGATAAAGGGGTGATGGAATGAAAGTTTTAATGTGTGTACCCAACGTAAGTGAGGGAAGGACGTTAAGTATTGTCGAAGAAATTGCCGGTACAGTCAGGAGTACCAGGGGTGTTAAGCTAATAGACTTGTCATCGGACAAAGATCACAATCGTTCAGTATTTACCTATTTAGGTGAAGCGGAGGCAGTATTAGAGGCCACAAAAAAACTGGCAGATAAGACCTATGAATTGATTGATATGACCTTGCATAAAGGGGACCATCCCAGGATGGGCGCTTTAGATGTTGTTCCTTTTATACCGGTTAGGGGAATTGACAGTGCAGGAGCAGTTGCCATAGCCAGGGAATTTGGACAATATGTAGGGGCAAAAGGAATACCCGTTTATTATTATGAGGACGCAGCCACATGTCCGGAAAGACTCAGCCTGGTTTCCATCCGCAAGGGACAGTATGAAGGATTAGCAGACAAGTTAAAAGATCCGAAGTGGCAGCCTGATGAGGGGCCGGCTGTATTTGTGCCTAAAAGCGGGGCGGTTGTCACAGGCGCTAGATTTCCCCTGGTGGCTTTCAATGTAAACCTAAGGACCGATGACCTCACAGTTGCAGATCGCATTGCCAGGGGAGTAAGGCACATTAATGGCGGGTACCGTTTTGTACGGGCCATTGGATTAAGCCTGGTTGACAAGGGAATGGTTCAGGTATCCATGAATTTAACTAATTATGCTAAAACACCCATCCCCAGAGTTATGGAAACCATTCGCAGCGAAGCAGCTCGTTACGGTGTCGCTGTGGCAGGCTCAGAATTAATAGGTCCTGTACCGCTGCCGGCTCTGGAAGAGGTTGTGAAACACTATTTACAGGTGCATGACTTTTCCATAGAGCAGATTATAGAGACTAACTTGATAGGGTTGGCAGGAGAAGAATAAAGACAAGGGGGGAGATTAGTAATGCAATTAACTGCCCTTGAAAGGGACATGTTAGACGGTAAATATGGCGAGGGAGTGGCTTTGGCCATGAAAATCCAGGTGGGAGTTGGCAGAGCCTTTGATGCCACAAAGATGGCGCCCATCACCAGAGCTCATGTAGCCTTAAGTGCGCAGGATGCCGACTTGTGGTTTGTGGAAACTCTCCTTAATAAAGGAGCCAGATGTGTGATATCGCCAACTGTTAATCCAAGTATTGATATTCATTACTTGAATGAACATTTGTTTGATGTGCCGCAAGCAGGTATAGATATCGTATCAGCTACCAATGAAGCTTATAAAAAGATAGGGGCTACTTTAACTTTTAACTGTACTCCCTATTTACAGCAGAATGTGCCTAGTTTTGGAGAAGTAGTGGCTTTTTCAGAATCCAGCGCTACGCCCTATGTCAATTCGGTAATTGGAGCCAGGTCGAACAGGGAATCTTCCCAAAGCGCTCTATGTGCTGCTGTAACAGGAAGGGTGCCGGAATACGGCCTGCTGCTGGATGAAAATCGTAAAGGTGAAATACTTGTTGAAGTCAAAGCTGATGTGAAGGATGATTTTGATTACCAGCTTTTAGGCTGGTGTTATCCCCTTAAGTATAAAGGTCTGGAGATACCGGTTTTTGAAGGTATTAAAGAGAGGCCTACCCCGGAAGGTTTTATGAATTTTGGCGCACAATTGAACACATCAGGGGCAGTTTCCATGTATCATATTGTGGGTATTACTCCTGAAGCTCCTACTCTTGAGGAGGCCTTTGGAGGCAATAAGGTCAAAGAAAGGATAACCATTACCAACAAGGACCTGGACATGGTTCGTGAAAGTATCTGTGGAGAACCGGGTAAGATAGACTTTGCCATGTTTGGATGCCCGCACTTGACATTATCCCAGGTTGCAACCATCGCAAAAATTCTTGACGGTAAAAAGCTGGCAGTGGACCTGTGGGTTTTAACGAGTTCTTTGACCAAGGAACTAGCCGGCCGTATGGGGTATTTGCAAATTATTCAGAGGGCCGGGGGGCACATTATAGCAGATACCTGCATAGATGTACCTCCATGCTGGCAGCCCTATTATGGTAAAACCGGTATAACTGATTCCCCTAAATGCGCTTATTACAATGAAATCAGGAATATAAAATTTATTATCAGGCCCCTGGAAGAGTGTATCGAGGCCGCCATTAAAGGGGAGGTGTCCAGATGAAGGAGCTAAACACCTACAAATGCCGCATGATCTCTGAAGGCAAGGCAGAAGGTGAAGTAATCATTTCAGAAGATGCCATTTGCTTTTACCTGGTAGAGCCGGAGACCGGCATAGTAGTTGAAAAAAATCATTCACTTAAAGGAAAAAGTATCGCAGACAAGGTTTTAATCATGCCTTCAGGAAAAGGCAGTTCAGTTGTTCAGGCTGATGGGTTGTACAAGCTGGCCAAACATAATAACGCCCCCAAGGCCATGATTATAGAGTATCCAGATCCGGTTTTGGTATCAAGCGCCATAGTTTTGGAGGTTCCCCTGGTAGACAGGGTCGAACCGGGGTTTTATGAGAATATTAAAGATGGCGACCTTGTAAAAGTTGATGCAGACAATGAACTGCTTGCCAAACTTTAGGTTTTTTAACTATTTAAGTATGTAAAGGGTATAAGGTAAAGGAGTCATGAAAATGGATTATGAGAATATTGCCATTCCTTATGGAAAGGAGCAGCTTTCTTTTAAGGTTCCCAAAAAACAATTGCTTTTTACAGGCGAAATGAGTAAGCTGCCTAAGCTGCAGGATTTTGAGGAAGCTTTGCTTAAAACCCTGGACTATCCAATTGGTACTGAGCCTTTAAGTCGGATGGTTGCGGGGCGGCAAAAGATACTGGTGTTGATTGATGACAATACCAGAATTACACCCGTTAAAAAGATTTTGCCTGTTTTGCTAAGCTATCTAAAAAAGGCAGGGGTTCAAACTGCGAATATTGAGATTCTTATAGCCCCAGGCACACATCGCGTCATGTCCGATGCTGAGGTAATTGAAAAGGTTGGAGAAGAAATCTTCCAAACAATTAAGATTTCCCAACATGACTTTCTCAATAAAGACAATCTTGTTGACCTTGGCAGCATTATGGTTGGGGAAAGCATTATTCCTGTGATCCTAAATCGTAAGATATTAGAAGCAGACTTCATAATAGGTCTGGGAAACATTGTCCCCCATTCTGATGCCGGTTTTTCTGCAGGCGCTAAAATCATTCAACCGGGTATTTGTGGTTATGCCACTACAGCAGCTACTCATAAAGCTGCAGCCCTTTTGGAGGAGATACCTTTAGGTTTTGTTGAAAATCCCTGCAGATTGGGTATGGAAGAGGTAGCAAGAAAAGTGGGTTTAAGCTTCATCATTAATGTTGTCATGAATCATGAAAATGAAATTGTCGGTGTTTTTAGCGGAGATTTTGTCAAAGCGCATAGAGAGGGAGTTGAACTTACAAAACAAGCCTATGGAGTCCGGATCCCGGAAAAAGCAGACATTGTGGTAGTAAGTTCCTTTCCCTGCGATATTGATTACTGGCAGGCGGAAAAAGGATTGATATCAGCATATTTTGCAGTTAAGGAGAAAGGCTACATTGTCTTTGCAGCTCCATGCTCTGAAGGTCTTGAGCATAATCACCCCAAATTAAGAGAATGGATGAAATATCCCTATCAAGAGGCCTGTAAATTAGTTAGAGAAATTTCTCCTGAGGATGAGGAAGCTGACCTTGTAGCTGCGGATTTAGCGATCTGCAATGCCAGAATTATTCAAAAGGCTAATGTGCTAGTTATATCAGAGGGGATTAGTCAAGATGATGTGGAAGTTTTAGGCTACCGGAGGTTTGATACTCTCCAACAAGCAGTTGATTTTGCTTTAGAGATGGTACCTGATGGGACAGTCGGAGTATTGCCAAGGGGAGGCGACTGTCTGCCAATATTAAGAGGCTAAGATTTTATATTCCATGCAAGATCGAAGCTCATCGGTCTTGCTTTTTTATGCTAAATTGTGCTAAATTTCCCTTAAATTCTCCTGGTTATGGAGCAATTCTAATAGTATAATAATAAGGGTTGTCAAAATATTTAAGAATTTTTCTTTTAATATTTATCTTATATAAATGATAAATTAAGGCAGGGATGGTCGTGGCGGATCATATTTTTACACGTTCTCCTAAAAGAAATGCCAAGGAAGATGTATATGAGCAACTAAGGACCGCTATTATAAAGGGCAAGCTAAAACAGGGGGAGCACATCGTTGAGATGGATATATCCGGGCAGATGGGTATCAGCAGAGCGCCTGTGAGGGAAGCTATCAGACTCTTGGAGCAAGAAGGTCTGGTTATAGTGTCACCAAATAAGGGGGCCTGTGTAAGTGGGTTATCTCTCAAGGATGCCAAGGAGATATTTAGTTTGAGGATTGTTCTGGAAAGGTTTGCAGTAAACCTTGCTGTTCGCAATATGAATGAGGAAGACTTTGAAAGACTTTATGAGTTCATAGAAAAAATGAGAGAAGCGGTAAAAGAAGCCAATTCAACAAGACTTGTAGAGTATGACCTCAAATTTCATGAATATATTTATAGAAAAGCAAACCATAACAGGCTCCTGCATGTTATGGGTATGCTCAATACTCCTGTGAGAGCGTATATTGCAGCCACAAACCCCTTTTACTCATCCCTGGACGAAGTCGCCGATAGTCACATACCCATTGTAAAAGCCCTTCGAGAGAAAGATGCAGAAAGGGCTGCTTTTGAAATCGAGAGACACATTTTGGAAGTTGGGGAACAACTACTGCATAAACTGCAGAATTAAAACAAAAAAGTGCCGGATTACCACGCCATACCTGGTAACCCGGCTTTTTATTTGGGGATATATTATTAGGGACAAATGGTGTATAGCGGGTAAACCCTAAAATAATTAGCAGGCCGAGAAAGACTAATCCCACCTTGCTTGATAAACGGGTTTTCCAACAGGCTATCAGCATTATGCCTACTGCAGTTTGGATCACCGTAAAGAGGAGCGCCCAGAACCCTGCCGCTCTATCTACATATTCTTTGCTGTAATATAGAGCAAAAGTTGCCAGGGCCAGCAGCGCTGCTAAATCTAAACTGACCATCTGCATTCTTTTAGTTTAAGCTTCTTGCACGCTGATTATATTAGGGGCCATATATAATCTTTGTAATGGAATAAAAAACTGTCCCCAGTCGGCAAAACCGTGCACAATACCAAACACGGCCAGGTAATTGTTGCATTACTATTAGTAGCAGAATACAGAATTCAGGAGCCAGAATTCAGAATAAGTGAATCATCAGTCATAAAAACAATTATAACACAGCAGGGGTACAATTTTTTTTGTAACAAGAAGGAGAATCATGATGCCATGTAGAATTGAATAGAAAATGGAATTGAGTATTCCATAATTATGCCTTTTTAGATGCATAAAGTGAGCAATAATTGGAAAAATAACGCTAGCAATCAAGTAATGATTAGCAGCAGATAACAAAAGTGCACAACAATGGTTATATCAAAATATTACTATAAGGAGAAGGTTTAATGGATTTTACTGAAGGCAAATGCCTCATACAATCACTCGCCAAGGGGCTTTCAATTCTGGAATGCTTTATTTCAGATTTAGATGAATATGGGATCACTGAATTAAGTGAAAAGACCAGTTTGCCGGAAAGCACTGTTCAAAGAATAATCAATACCCTGGAGTTTAAAGGGTATCTGTTTCAAAATCCCCTGTCCAAGAAATATCGTTTATCCTTGAAACTGCTTAATGTTTGTTCCAAAAGTAAGAATATGAACCTTTGGATAGAAAGAAGCAAGAAGCACATGGTCTTGTTAAACGAACGGTGTGGGGAGACAGTTAATCTGGCCATTCGTGATGATAATAACCTGGTTTATCTGGATAAAGTAGATTCCAAGCATTTGTTAAGACCTAATTTTGTTGTAGGTGAGCATTATCCTCTATACTGTACGGCCATTGGCAGGTGTCTCTTGAGTGATTTTGCTGAAGAAAAGCTGAAGTGCCTCTTTCCAGAAGGCCTGCAAAAGATGACTCCTTCTACCAAGGATAAACTAGAGGATGTTATCAAGGATCTAGCTTTCATTAAGGAAAAAGGTTATACCATAGATGATGAGGAATTCCAACTTGGTCTGCTGTGCATAGGAGTTCCCATTAAGGCCTTTGGAGGGCGGGTTGTGGCAGCTCTTAGTATGTCCATGCCCAAAGTCCGGGTTAATAAAGGTGGTGAGAAAGTCCTGATTGCTTGGACTATTGAGGCTGCAGAAGAGATCTCTAAAGAATACCAGCAGTTGTTTGAAAATTCCGGGAGGAGGTGATTTTACGTGAAGGAGATAAGAATTCATGGCAGGGGTGGCCAGGGTTCTGTTGTTACTGCCGAGTTATTTGCCGTTGCTGCTTTTCAAAGCGGCAAGTTCAGCCAGGCCTTTCCGTATTTAGGAGGAGGGGGAGAAAGACGTGGCGCTCCTGTGCAGTCCTTTGTGAGAATTAGTGACAACCCCATACGCATACGCAGTAAAATTTATGAGCCTGATTATGTGATTGTCAAGGATGCTACCTTGATGGAGCTTATTGATGTATCCCAGGGAATTAAACCCAATGGCTTAATTCTAGTTAATAGTGAAAAGCCTGCAGCAGAGTTAGGTTTTGCTCCTAAAATCCAAGTTAGAACTTTCCCTGCCACAAGGATAGCCATGGAAACCCTGGGGCTGCCCATAATGAACACGGCCATTATGGGAGCATTTGCAGCAATTACCGGTGAATTTACCATTGATTCAATCGTTAAAGCAATTTCAGAAAAGTTTAGCGAAGAGCTTGCAGCTAAAAACATCATGGCTGCACGTAAAGCATATGATTTTATTATTTAAGCATCCGGCCGGTATTTACATATGTTGTTGATCAATGGCCGGGGTGTATATGGAGGTTAAAGATTATGGCCACAGAAGCAAGATTAAATCTTCTCGCGCCAGGGCATAGAGCCTGTCCTGGATGCGGAGCTGCCATTGCTCTCAGGTTGATATTACGCCCCTTGGGTAAAGAGACCATTGTAGTTTCGGCTACCGGATGCGTGGAAACCTTCACGTCCCCCTACGGGCAGTCGGCCTGGGATGTTCCCTGGATGCATTCTTTGTTTGAAAATTCAGCTGCCATAGCCACAGGTGTGCAGGCAGCCCTTGAGGCTCTAGGCGAACAAGCAAATCTAGTTGTAATCAGTGGTGATGGCGGCACTTTTGACATAGGTTTTGGAGCCCTGTCAGGAATGTTTGAACGCAAGGATAACATCACTTACATTTGCTATGATAATGAAGCTTACATGAATACAGGGGTACAAAGGAGCGGTTCAACGCCCCATGCAGCGGTTACCACTACCACACCATCTGGCAGTCATTCCTATGGAAAACTTGAATATAAAAAAGATATGCCGGCAATTGCCATGGCTCATGATGCTGAGTATGTGGCAACGACTTCCATTGCTTATCCTCAAGACCTCATGAGAAAGGTAAAAAAGGCCAACGAAATTTATGGACCCAAGTATATTCAGGTTCATACACCATGCTGCATTGGGTGGGGGTTTGACCCTAGTGAGACCATCGAATTGGGCAGACTGGCGGTGGAGACTTGTCTTGTCCCCATTTTTGAAAAGGAGAAGGGTAAGCCCATGGTGGTAAAAAAGATTGCCAACAAGAAGCCGATCACTGATTATCTTAAAAAGCAGAACCGTTTTAAACACCTGTTTAAGGAAGAAGAAAGGGATGCGGTTATTAAGGAACTGCAGCAGATATGTGACGATAATGCCAGGCGTTTTGGCATATGACAATTCAGCTGAAACTTAAGGAAAGCGGGGGATTTAAATGTTAACAGAAGGCGCTGTCTGTGAAGGCGGCAAATCTCGCTTGAATAAAACCGGAAACTGGAGGACCATGCGTCCTGAAGTTGCTGACACATGTAATGGATGCGGTCTTTGTGAACTGTTTTGCCCCGATAGTTCCATCTATCTGCAAGAAAAAAGGGCCGTGATAGACTACGACTATTGTAAGGGATGCGGTATTTGTGCACGGGAATGTCCTAAGGGGGCCATAGAAATGAAGGAAGAGAGGAAGTAACATGAGCATGATTTCTGTGATGGAAGGTTCTATAGCTGTCGCCCAGGCAGTAAAAGCCTGTAGGCCAAAAGTTGTTTCAGCCTTTCCAATCAGCCCTCAGACCCATATTGTTGAGGAATTAGCCAAATTCAAAGCAAAGGGAGAGTTGGAGGCAAAATATGTCAGGGTGGATTCGGAGTTTTCCGCAGCTTCTGTTATTTATGGCGCCAGCGCTACTGGTGTGCGTTCTTATACAGCATCCTCATCCCAGGGACTGCTGTTGATGATGGAAGTCCTATATGCCCTGGCAGGAACTCGTCTTCCGGTGGTAATAACAGGGGTGAACAGGACTGTTTCCCAGCCCATTACAATTCAGCCTGACCACCAAGACACCATGGCCTTGAGGGATACCGGGGTCATTCAAATCCACGTGGAAAACAGCCAGGAAGCCTATGCTTCGCACATCCAGGCATTTAAAATTGCTGAAGACCATGATATACTCCTGCCGGTCATGGTATGCATGGACGGTTGGATTTTAACGCATTCTTATGAACCTATAAAACTTGAAGGTCAGGAATTGATAGATAAATTTTTGCCGCCCTTTGTGCCCAAATACCGGTTAGACCCTAAAAAACCCATGACATACGGGTCATATGCAGATGATGAAGTACAGGAATTCAGGTTAATGCTGCATTTTGCCATGGAAAAGGCCAAGGCCAAAATTGAAGACGTTGCACTGGAATACAAGGAAACATTCGGCCAATATTTTGGAGGGCTCATTGAAAAATACCGTTGTGATGATGCGGAGGTTATCCTGCTGGCCATGGGTTCGGTTATTGGCACCATGAAGGATGCGGTAGACCATTTAAGGAAAAAGCATATCAAAGTTGGACTTGTCAAGGTGAGGGCTTATCGTCCTTTTCCTACTGAAGCAATTTATGAAGCAGTGAAGGAAGCCAAAATTGTTGCAGTTGTAGATAAAAGTCTCTCAGTTGGTCAAGGCGGGCCTCTTGCTACAGATGTCAAGGCAGCATTGTACAATAAAAATGGGCCGCCCGTTTTAAGCTGTATAGCAGGCATGGGCGGCAGGGATGTCAGGGTAAGTACTATTGAAAGCATTGTAGACTATGCTCTTGGATGCATGCAGGGGGGCAAGGCGCCTGATATAGCATATATAGACTTTAAACCACATTATCTGGGGATGACAAAAATATGAAAGATAAAATAGTTTTTATTACAGGCGGGGCTTCAGGAATAGGTAGGGCGGCTGCTGTGCTTTTTGCAAAAAAGGAAGCGGCTGCAGTAATTATTAGCGATATTAATGACTTTAAACTGGCTGATACAGGCCGGGAAATTGCCGGTTATGGCACAGAAACCTTCACGCTGAACATGGATGTAGGTAACCCCCAAAGGGTTAATGAGTGTTTCCAAGAGGTCCTTAACAAGTACGGCAGGATAGATGTCCTGGTGAACTGCGCCGGGATTTGTAAAACCACACCCTTTAATGAGATTACACCCGAAGAGTGGAACGAAATGATGCGGGTAAACCTGTTAGGCACCTTCCTGTGCTGTCAAAGGGCTGTTGAAAGCATGGCTGCTGCTGGAATAAAAGGCTCTATTGTAAATGTTAGTTCTATCGCTGGGAAGGTGGGTGGTTTAGCGGCGGGAGCTCATTATTCAGCCAGCAAAGCAGGGGTTAGCTGCCTAACCCTGTCCGCGGCGCGCTATGCGGCAAAATTCGGGATAAGGGTTAATGCAGTAGCTCCTGGTCCCATAGATAATGATATGACCAGGGACTGGCCTGAAGAGGCCAAAGCCAGGCTTTGTTCTGCTACTCCCCTTGGCAGATTCGGCGCCTCTGAGGAAGTAGCGGAGGCCATTATCTTTTTGGCCGGTTCAGGAGCCAGCCACATCACAGGGGAGATCCTGGATGTTAACGGCGGGGCTTTTATGGATTGACATTTTATGATAAATAAGTTGATAATTTTTGAATCGATTAAACTTTATTTTGAAAAAGTTGAAAGGGGGTTAGCAACATGAGACTTAATGATGTTGTCATAGTTAGCGCCTGCAGGACTCCCATTGGCAAATTTATGGGGGCTTTGAAGGATGTTTCAGCCAGAGACCTTGCAATAACAGCCGGTAAGGCAGCCATTGAGAGGGCTGCTATATCTCCCGAGATTATTGATGAGATTGTCATGGGCCAGCTTTATACGGCCATGCAGGGGTCTTTGCCGGCTAGGCAGGTAGGTATGAGAATAGGGCTGCCCCACAGGAGCAGCGCTGTTAGTGTCAACCAGAACTGCAGCTCGGGCATGAGAGCCTTAGAGGTTGCCTGTCATAACATTATCCTTGGCAAAACCCAGACAGCCCTGGTGGTAGGCGTGGAAAGCATGACTAATGCACCTTACCTGCTTCCCAAGGCAAGAATGGGGTATAAGATGAATGCAGGTACCATTGAAGACCACATGATACACGATGGTCTTCATGATGAATTAGTGCCTGGCCATATGGCTCTTACTGCAGAAAATGTTGCCGAAAAATATGGGATTACGCGTCTGGAATGTGATAAGCTTGCTTTAGAAAGCCACAGGAGGGCTGTACAGGCAATAACTGAAGGCAGGTTCCAGAGGGAGATTGTGCCGGTAGAACTTAAGAGCAGAAAAGGTGTGCAGCTCTTTGATACTGATGAACACCCAATCAGGGATGCCAGCCTGGAAGCCCTAAGCAAACTGCCCGCAGTGTTTAAAAAGGATGGAGTCGTTACAGCCGGCAATGCTTCAGGAATAAATGACGGGGCTTCAGCTGTGGTCATCATGTCCAAGAAAAAGGCTCAAGAACTAGGTATTAAACCCCTCATGAAACTGATCAATATTTGTTCGGAGGGCATCGACCCTAAGATAATGGGCCTGGGTCCTGCCCTGGCCGTACCGAAATGTTTAAAACAAGCAGGTATGGCCTTTAACGATGTAGAATACTGGGAAATAAATGAGGCTTTTGCTGCGCAATGGCTTGGAGTAGGCAGGATGCTTGAAGAAGACTTTGGTCTCAAGCTTGACCTTGATAAGGTGAATCACAACGGCTCAGGGATTGCCCTTGGCCATCCTGTTGGCAGTACAGGCTTACGCATTATTGTTACTTTATACTATGAAATGGAACGGTTAAATTTGACAATAGGCGGCGCTTCCCTGTGCGTGGGAGGTGGACCCGCCATGGCTTCCCTGTGGACCAGGGATGTTTAAGGAGGGAGAAAAAAAGGTGAAAACAGGACAGGAATATATTGAATCTTTGCGGAAGATGAAGACCAGGGTTTATGCCTTTGGGGAGAAGATTGAAAGCATCGTAGATTATCCCCTGTTTCAACCCCATATTAACAGCGTAGCTTTGACCTATGAGCTGGCTCATGACCCAAGGTACGAAGATTTAATGACAGTTACTTCCCATTTGACAGGAAAGAAAATCAACCGGTTTACCCATATCCATCAAAGTACTGAGGACCTGGTAAAAAAGATAAAAATGCTGCGTATGATAGCCCAGCAGACAGGTTCATGTTTTCAGCGCTGTGTTGGCTTTGATGCCATTAATGCCATTTATTCAGTGACTTATGAGATGGATCATGAACTAGGTACAGATTATCATCAAAGATTTTTAAATTATCTTAAATTCTTGCAGGAGCAGGATATCATGGCAGCAGGAGCCATGACGGATGTAAAAGGGGACAGGAGCTTAAGCCCAAGCCAGCAGCCTGACCCTGACAAGTATGTTCATGTGGTGGAAAAAAGAGATGACGGCATAGTAATTCGCGGCGCCAAGGCTCACATGACAGGGATTATTAATTCCCATGAGATGATTATTATGCCCACAACCGCCATGCGTCAGGAAGATGCTGACTACGCCCTTGCTTGTGCTGTACCTGTGGATGCTGAAGGAATTATACACATTTTCGGCAGGCAGACCAATGACACCAGGCGTTTAGAGAATGCCGACATTGATCTGGGCAATGTTAAGTATGGCATAGTGGGCGGAGAAGCTCTTACTATCTTAGATGATGTTTTTGTTCCCTGGGAGCGTGTTTTTATGTGCGGGGAATACAAGTTTGCCGGTATGTTGGTGGAAAGATTTGCTTCCTACCACCGCCAAAACTACGGAGGATGCAAGGCAGGGGTCAGCGATGTTATCATAGGCGCTGCCACTGCTGCTGCAAATTACAATGGGACAGCAGGAGCTTCCCATGTCAGGGATAAAGTTGTGGAAATGGTCCATTTGACAGAGACTCTTTACTGCGGGTCTATAGCCTGTTCGGCAGAAGGTGCTCCTACACCATCAGGCGCCTACTATGTAAACTCTATGCTGGCTAATACTGTCAAGCAAAATGTAACTAGGTTTACCTATGAAATCTGCCGTCTTTCCCACGATATTGCAGGAGGCATTGTGGCTACCATGCCCTCTGAAAAGGACTACAAAAATCCTGAGGTGGGGCCCTATCTGGAGAAATATCTTAAGGGCGCTGGCGATGTACCCACTGAAAACAGGATGCGTATTTTAAGGTTAATAGAACAACTAACAGGAGGAACAGCGCTGCTGGAATCCATGCATGGGGCCGGTTCTCCCCAGGCCCAGAGGATCATGCTGCTCAGGCAGGCTAACCTTGCACACAAGCAGCAATTGGCAGAAAAACTAGCAGGTATTAAAAAATAAGAGGTTCAAGGTTAAGAGTGCAGGGTTTCCATAAGCAATTTTTTGGAGGTGATTTATGGTGAAAAGTGTATTGGTGATAGGCGCAGGCGCCATGGGGTCAGGTATTGCCCAGGTCGTTGCCCAGGCAGGGTATCAGGTTTTTCTTTCAGATATGAACGAGCAGTTTATCCAGGCCGGTATAGCTAAAATTGACAAGGGGCTTGGCAGATTGGTCATGAAGGGCAGTATGGCAGAAGATGTAAAAGTTCAGGTAATGGGCAGAATTCATGGCACAGCAGATATTAAAGAAGCAGCTGGCGCATTTCTGGTTATTGAAGCCATAGTGGAAGACATGGAGACAAAAAAGAGGTTGTTTAAAGAGATAGCCGAACTTCTGCCCAGTGAGACCATATTGGCTTCCAACACTTCTGCATTGAGTATTACAGAACTTGCTGCACACTCTGGAAGGCCGGAAGAGTTCATCGGCATGCATTTCTTCAATCCTGTCCCTGTAATGAATCTGGTGGAACTGATTAAGGGCATGCAGACCTCTGAGCGGACATTCTCTGCAGCTAAAGAGTTCGTGGAGAGTTTAGGCAAAACCTGTGTATCTGTAAATGAAGCGCCTGGCTTTGTGGTCAACCGGATGCTTGTGCCCCTTATCAATGAGGCCATTTTTATCCTGTCAGAAGGTATTGCCAGCGCTGAAGATATTGACCAGGCCATGAAGTTAGGAGCAAATCATCCCATTGGACCTCTAGCCCTAGCTGACTTGGTAGGTTTAGATGTATGTCTGGCTGTCATGGAAACCTTGTATGAAGGTTTCGGCGACCCCAAATACAGGCCGTGCCCACTGCTGCGTAAGATGGTCAAGGCGGGGCATCTTGGCAGGAAGACAGGGAGAGGGTTTTTTGTGTATTAAGGTCAGGGGACACACCTCCCTTGGAGCGTAAACTCTTGGCTTGGAGGAATGTCCCCAACGTAGGAAAGGGGACACATTAAGGAAAGGGGACACACCTCCCTTGGAGCGTAAACTCTTGGCTTGGAGGAATGTCCCCAACGTATATAAATTCTGACGACTGAGATCTGACCACTATCATTTATAATGAGGTGTTCAAAAAATAAGGGAGGGATGCTTGGATGGAGTTTATCCTTTTCGAGAAAAAGGGTCCAGTAGCGGTAATTACCATTAACAGACCTAAACAGTTAAACGCCATTAATACCCAGGTTCTTAAAGAGCTAGACAAGGTAATAGACCTAATAGAACAGGATAACGAGATGCTTGTTTTGGTTATTACAGGAGCGGGAGGCAAGGCATTTGTAGCAGGGGCCGATGTTGAAGCAATGAGTAAAATGACTTCCTTGGAAGCCTATGAATTTGTAAAACTTGGTCAGAGGGTATTTATACGCCTTGAAAGGTTAAGCAAACCGGTTTTGGCAGCTATCAACGGTTATGCCCTGGGTGGTGGATGTGAACTGGCCCTAGCCTGCGATATTAGGATATCAGGTGATAGAGCTAAGTTTGGGCAGCCTGAAGTAAATCTTGGTATCATTCCCGGTTTTGGCGGGACCCAAAGACTCCCAAGGCTGATAGGTAAATCTAAAGCTATGAAGCTCATTCTTACCGGGGATATTATTGGTGCCGAAGAAGCATACAAACTGGGTATAGTAGATCAGGTGGTGCCCAATGATGAATTGATGCAGACAGTGATGGATATAGCCGCAAAAATTGCCTCCAAAGCCCCCTTTGCAGTTCAGCAGGCCAAGGCTGCTATTAACTACAGCAGCGGTTATATGGATGAGGCTTGCGATTATGAGGCTTCTTTAATTGCCAATTGTTTTGCTACTGAAGACCAGAAAGAAGGTATGAGCGCTTTTTTAGCAAAGAGAAAGCCCACTTTCACCGGGCGGTAATAAGGTCAGGGGACACACCTCTTTCAGAGGAATGTCCCCAACGTATGCGTAAACTCTTGGCTTGGAGGAATGTCCCCAACGTAGGTCAGGGGACACACCAAATAAGGAAAGGGGACACACCTAAAACAATGCACATAGTCCAGGTCAAATTTTGCGGCAGCTGCAATCCCAGTATTGATGCAGATGTGCTTTTTGAAGAGGTCATCAAAATGTCCGGGGTGTCAGGAGATGTACAGTTTACCTGCCATGATAGTCCAGAAGCAAAGCTGCTCCTTGTGTTATGTGCCTGCACTGCAGGCTGTGCAGCCCTACCTGACTTCAAGGGTTATACCATAAAAGTTGCAGGGGAAACCTTGGATGCTTTTTACTGTCCTAGAGAAAAGCTGTCATCAAAGATTGTTGACAAACTAAAAGGATATATAAGTGAGGTTGAATCTAATGGATAAAGTTATAGGGGTTGTTGCATCTCCAAGAAAACTTGGCAACAGCCATGTCCTTGTCCAGCTTTGTCTAGACGCTGTCAAATCATGTGGGGTTGCTACAGAGCTGGTCTACCTGCATGACCTTAATATAAAAAACTGCCGGGGCTGTTTAGCCTGTGTATATAAGGGAGAATGCTCCATTGTCGGAGATGATATGCCAGAACTCCTGGATGTTTTCTTAAAGGCAAAAGGCCTGATAGTGGCAGCTCCTACATATATTTTTAGTCCTACATCTATAATAAAAAATGTTATTGACCGCAGTATGATGCTTACACCTTATCTGGATATGCTTAAGGGTCAAGACAGGTATGCAGTTGTGATAAGTATTGCAGGCAATCCGGCCTGGAACCATCTAGGCTTGACCCAGGTCAGTCAATTTGCGCTAGCTTTTGGGTATCAAATCTGCCGCCGTATGGAAGCCTTTGCGCCAGGGCCTGCTGAAGTGCTGCTGCAGGATCAAATACTTGCAGAAGTGGAAGATATGGGCAAAGACCTGGTTTCTGCCCTGCAAACTGGTAAATCTCCTTCAAGTACGAGGTCTGCAGTGTCCTGCCCCCTTTGTATGGGGGATGTTTTCAGGCTTAATGAAAAAGGTAAAGCAATCTGTGTTGCCTGTGGCGCTGCAGGATACATAAATAGCCATGAAGATGGTTTAAGATTAGAGGATTTTTCAGGGGAAAGCAATTTCTTTACCCCTGCCAGCCGCCAGGAACATATCAATGAGTGGATTATTCCCTCCAAGGATCGTTTTCTAAGCAGGCGAGAAAAAATTAAGGCCGAGTTAATCAGGTTAGGGTTTAAAAAATAACTATGATTGGGGTGGTTTCCATGGACCTTATGGAAGTCGTCAGAACAAGACGGTCCATCCGCAAGTATAAACCCGATGCAATTCCACAGGATTTACTCCGAGAAATACTGGAGGCTGCCAGGCTTGCCCCCTCTGGAGTTAACCGTCAACCCTGGAGGTTTGTATTAGTTGCAGATCCCCAGCTTAAAAAATTGATTAAAGCTGCTTCCTTTAACCAGAGGTTTGTTGAGGAAGCGCCGCTGCTTGTGGTATGTTGTGCCGACCTGCAAGCCTACAAGTCTGAGAATGTTAGGAAGCGCGTTACAGAGCTAATTGATATTGGCGCCTTGGCAAAAGAAAGTATAAACTGGTATCCCCAGGAAAATGATGATGAAAAGACTTTATTAACCAAGTATGGTTTGGGTGTTACCCTAAATGTGGCCATAGCTGTAGAACACCTGGTGCTTGCTGCGGCCTCTTTTGGCCTTGGCACATGCTGGGTTCAGAGGATGAAACCCGAAGAAATACGCAATATTTTGGGGTTACCGGACAACATGCTGGTTGTTGCCCTGCTGCCCATGGGTTATCCGGCTGAAGATCCTGGGCCCAGGCCAAGATTGTCCCTTGATGAAATTATTATTGATAGGGAAGGCATACTATACAATGACAGGAGTGAAAATCATGAATGAACAGCATTTGAAAGAAGCAGCCGAGCAGCTTTATGCAGCGGAAAAAAGCCTGTCCACAATTGAACATTTAACAGAAAAATACCCTGGTATAACCATTCAGGAAGCCTATCAAATCCAGCTGCTGGTTGTAGAAAAAAAATTGGAGCAAGGGGCTAGAATAATCGGCAAAAAGATTGGCCTTACAGGTAAGGCAATGCAGGAGTTTATGGGGGTAAATGAGCCAGATTACGGCCACCTTTTTGATTCCCTAGTGGGAGAAGAAGATGTGCCTGTAAAAATGGAACAATTAATTCAACCTAAAATCGAAGCAGAGTTGGCGTTTGTTTTAAAGGATAAACTTAAAGGACCTGGGGTAACAGTTGCGGAGGTGCTTAAGGCCACTGAAGGTGTCATGGCATCCTTTGAAATAGTAGACAGCCGTTATAAAAACTGGAAAATTAAAATTCAGGATACTATTGCTGACAATGCTTCAACAGGCCTGTTTATTTTAGGCAGCGAAATTATTCCCGTGAGCAAGGTTAATCTCAAGTATGTGGGCATGGTTTTCGAGCGAAATGGAAGGGTCATTGATACCGCTGCCGGTGCAGCAATCTTAGGCCATCCTGCTTTAGCTGTCGCATGGCTGGCTAATAAACTTGCTGAATATGACATTGCCTTAAACCCTGGAGAAATAATTCTATCCGGCGCTTTAACCAGAGCATATGAGATTAACAAGGGCGATATTTTTACAGCTACTTTTGGAGGAATTGGCCAGGTAAAGGCTATTTTTGAATAAAACAATAACAGGGAGGAAATTCATGAAAAACTTCCTTGAACATCTAAACACCAGCAATAGAATATTAATTGGCGATGGTGCCAATGGGACGATGCTTATGAGGTACGGGTTGGTAATGGGCCAATCCCCGGAAGAATTTAACCTAATAAATCCAGGGGCTGTTGAACGGGTTCACAAAGAGCATAAGAAGGCCGGCGCCAGGTTAATCAAGGCAAATACCTTTGGTGCAAATCGCATAAAACTGGGTAAACATAACCTGGATTCAAAAGTCAGAGAGATTGTTAAAGAAGGTGTAAAAATTGCCAGGGCTGCCGCAGCAGGGGAGGCTTACGTCAGTTTGACAGTTGGCCCTACTGGAGAATTAATGGCTCCCTTTGGTACTCTAACCTTTGATACAGCTTATGAAGTCTATAAGGAACAGGTATTGGCCGGTATTGAAGAAGGTATTGATCTGGTAGATATTCAGACCATGGGAGATCTGGGAGAACTGAGAGCGGCTATCCTGGCTGCTAAAGAGCTTGGAGCGCCTGTCAGCGCTTCCATGAGTTTTGGAAGTGGAGGCCGTTCACTCATGGGTACAGAGCCGGCAACCTTTGCCAAGGTTGCTGCCAATATGACTGTAAATCTTGCTGCTGCAAACTGCCTTTCTCCTGAAAATGCTTTGGAGGCACTTGAACAAATCATTCCACATTTCCCCGGGCATTGCTATGTTAGACCAAATGCAGGTGTTCCAACCCTGGTAAGTGGCAAGACGGTATATCCCATGGATCCTCAAGAGTTTGCAGGGTGGGGTAAAAAGTTTGCTGAAGCAGGGGTAGACATAATTGGCGGTTGCTGTGGCACTGCTCCAGAGCACATAGAAGCTCTTGCCGGCGTTCTGGAGAATAAGTCAAAGGCTGTAGTCCCAAAATCCCGGATGGAGTGGATTGCTTCGGCCTATGAAGGGCTCTTAGCAGAAAAGGTTTTTGAGAGTAACAGCTGTATTGTTACTTCAGATGATATGGCAGGGGATATTAATTTTAGCGGTACTCAGCTTCTGAGATATATTAAGTCTTTTCCCTCAAGCGAAATGGGGGTTTTGCAATTAGACATGACAGGTGTCCCATTAAATACTGTCCATGATATTGTTCTTTATGCACAGGCTGCTACCAGGAAGCCGTTAATCTTTGAAGTGGATAGCGAGGAAGTATTGGAACATTGCCTGCGCTATTATGCAGGAATTGCTGGAATCATCAACCGGGGCATTGCTGAGGAGAAAGTTGCTCATTTAATAAGGCACTATGGAGGAATTGTGCTAAAAACCAGGGGGTAGTCTCAAGTGGAATATAGGATATTAGGAAACACAGGACTGAAGGTTTCTGAGTTATGTTTCGGAGCCCTTACCATAGGGCCCCTGCAAGCTAATCTTTCGGTAGAAGATGGGGGCAGGCTGATCAAACAGGCATTAGACAGAGGTGTTAATTTTATCAATACTGCCGAACAGTATCAAACCTATGATTATATAAAACATGCTTTGAAAGGGTTTAGGGGAGATGCCGTAATAGCCACCAAATCATTGGCTGTTGACTATAACGGAATGAAAAGATCCATTGAGAATGCCTTGCGAAGTTTAGATAGAGAGGTTATTGATATTTTTCACCTGCATGCTGCCAGGGCTTCCGTTGACGTTTTTGACAAGCGCAGCGAGGCTTTAAGATGCCTGGTAGATTATAAAGAAAAGGGTTATATTCGTGCTACAGGTATTTCCACCCATAATGTGAAAGTGGTGGAAAGGGCTGCAAAAATCCCTGAAATTGATGTGGTATACCCCTTAATCAACAAACTTGGAAAGGGTATTCTTGATGGTTCACTTGCTGATATGCTCGCTGCAATAGAAACATGCCGTAAAGCAGGAAAAGGCCTTTATGCCATGAAGGTGCTTGCTGGAGGATATTTAATTAACGACTTATTGGATGCCATTGCCTTTGCAAGAGGCATTGAAAGTATGCACTCGGTCTCTGTAGGTATGGCCAATGAAAGAGAACTGGAATTGAACCTGAAGATTTTTAGTGGGGAAGATGTTGCACCGGAGATGCTGCCGGGGATGAGCGCCAAGAAGCTGCTGATAGTTGACATCTTCTGCAAAAGATGTGGAGCCTGTATGGACGTATGTCCAAATAGCGCGCTGAGTATGGGAGAAAAGTCTGTGGTTGTTAATCCAGAGAAGTGTTTGTTATGCGGGTACTGTCATCCTGTATGCCCAGAGCTGGCGATTAGGATAATATAGGTCAGGGGACACACCTCAAGCGGAGGTGAGAGGTCAGAGGTTGGAGGTTAGATTTTAGTCTTGCTCCAGAGCATTTCTAGAATTCTCACGTCTAACATCCTACTTCCAACTTCCAATGTGGAGGAATGTCTCAAACTTAGGAGGAATGATAATGTCATGTTTCTTAGCTGCTGCTGTTCAAATGGACAGCAGAGAAGACAAAGAAGAAAACTTAAAGGAGGCAGCAGGCTTAATTGATGAGGCTGTGTCAAAGGGAGCAAAATTAATAGTCCTGCCTGAATTGTTTAATTACTTGGGACCAGGCATGGCTGACTGGGAGCATGCCGAGGCAATACCCGGGCCAAGTACAGAGGTTATTGCAGGGAAGGCAAAGCAGCATGGAGTTTACATAGTGGGCGGCAGTATTTTGGAGAGGGTAGAGGATAGCAAAAAGACTTATAACACAAGTGCAGTTTTTGCTCCTTCGGGGGAAATAATTGCCCTGTACAGAAAGATACACCTTTATGATGTAGATGTAGAAGATGGCCCAAAATCTCTGGAATCTAAATATCGTTTACCTGGTAGAGAAACGGTGTGTACTTCCACTAGTCTTTGTACCCTGGGGCTATCCATCTGTTATGATCTGAGGTTTCCTGAATTGTATCGCAGCCTTTCAGCTAAGGGGGCACAGGTTATAACAGCTTCTGCTTACTTTGCCAGGGGAACAGGAAAAGATCATTGGGAACTGCTGGTTAGGGCTAGGGCTTTAGAAAATCAGGCATACATGATTGCTGCTAATCAAATAGGTCTTAAAAAGCCTTTTGAGGCTCATGGTCATAGTATGATTGTTGATCCCTGGGGAAGGATAATTGCAGAGAACAAGCAAGGAGTGGGAATAACCCTTGCTGAGATTGACTTGAATTATTTAATTAAGGTGCGTACAGAACTACCGGCCCTTAAACATCGTTCAATGTAATTTGAGTTAGTATGATAAAAATTTTTTGGAATTTACGAAATAAAGCAGGATTTTTGACACCTTTAATAGAATAATTGTAACACAGAAATGAACGTGATGTTCACAGTGCGAACAAATGGGAGAAATGCACACCATTTATAGCTTTCAGAAAGGGGGTATGAAATGGGGCGACAGGGCCACCTGGGTAGAGTTGCGTCATTATAGTATTGTATTTAAAAGTACCTAGCAGATGTAAGATTTACCAGAATGAAGGGGGAAGATTAGCTTTGAGAGATTTACTAAAAATAGACATGTCGGTAGTCGATGAAATCAACAGGTTTTTAGTAGACCCTGATAATGAACTTATTAATGAGATTTTAAGAGTTGTTGAAAAATACGGTACACCAGAACAGATTAATGCCAAGGCTGAAGAGGCCAGAAAACTCTCTAACTTGATGGGGCGTCTGCAAAACATGAAGTCCCCATATTTAAAGGACTTAGAATGGTTAATTGAAGAAAGAGATAAGGGTTCCTTTGTTTCCATATCAGATTATCGTCGCAGCATCCTAGGAGATAAGGCAAATACCATGTACTTTGAAGAGGGTAAAGCTGTAACCCTTGAAATCAGCGCTACCCAGTATTTTCCCTGGTTGATAACTGAAGCCAAGCAAGCCATTGAGAAAAAGGAAATCATGCCTGGAAGATACATACGTGTCCGTAACATGAAGGAGCAGGAGTCTGACCAGGGAGATATAATAGCTTTTGCCGCAGCAATGCAGATTGTGGGTGCAAGTTACGTTGAGTCATTGGATACAAGAGGTACAGACGGATCTAACGTACATTTAGGCGGACCAGAGACCCTAGCTGGTTATTTTGGAGGCATTGGCCAGCCTAATCAATATCCATTAAAGTGGGCAGATGAATTATTGTACTACTATACCAATTACGGCGTCAACCAAGTTCTTAACATCAACCCGGGTACAGTGTTTGTTGGGTATATTCTTTACAGGCTGGGAATTAACATTTCCTTTAAGATTTCTGTATTTATGGGCAATGACAACCCCTTTGCAGTTTTTTGGACCTTAATGATGGGACGCATGTTTGCCAGGGAAGATTACTCAACACCATTAGTTGGATTTAACCTCAGTAATTCGGTAGATGTACAGACTTTGAAACAAAGTTCAGAAGTCAGACGTAAGCTTGGCCTGGAAAGTAAGGTCCGGATTGAGCATCACATCACAGAACCTTACAGAGGTATTGTCCGCCAGCCCTACAACCGTCGTGACGATCTTCTTGAAGTTGCTCCTGTGGTACCAAACATTGCAGCCAAGCATGAAGGTGGAGATCCTGAAGTGGACGCATCTCGTGAACGCACATCCATCATTTTTGACTATTTCCGTACCAAGCAGGAGATTATTGAATCAGGAGAAATGCCCATTTTGGAACAGCATTACTTGGATAAGCATGATGCAGTAAATAGGACTGCCAGGGCGCTCACAGAAAAAGGTCTATCCTTTATTGGAGCAACTAAACTCCACCGTCGCTAAGGTCTTTTGTGTCATGAGTTGAAATTTCATGAGTGTTAAGTTGAAAAGAAAGTAAAAATCAATTAGAATTAGTAGAAATTTAATAAAAAAGGAAGTGTTTTTTATGGCTAAGAAAAAGTCAGTTCTTGATTTTATCAAGATGAAAAAAGAAGGAGAACAGGTTGCCTGGGTTACAGCTTATGACTATCCTACAGCCGCTTTTGCGGAGCAAGCCGGAATGGACATGATATTGGTAGGAGACTCACTTGGCATGGTTACCCTTGGGTATGACAGCACCATACCTGTTACCATGGAAGACTGTATCTCACACTGCCAGGCCGTTCGTAGAGGCGCTCCAAATACCTGGATCGTTGGTGACATGCCATTCATGTCATACCAGGTTTCCGATGAAGAAGCAGTTAGGAATGCAGGAAGGTTCTTAAAAGAGGCTAATGTAGACTGCATCAAATTAGAAGGCGGCGTAAGGGTAGCCAGTAGAATTAGGGCTATCACTGATGCCGGCATATTGGTAATGGGTCATATCGGCCTTACGCCGCAAAGCTCAGGACAATTGGGTGGGTTCAAAGCCCAGGGCAGAGATGTTAAAAATGCAAGACTGGTGATAGAAGACGCTATAGCAGTGCAGGAAGCAGGTGCCTTCTCAATTCTAGTTGAGGCTGTTCCCCCTGAAGTAACTGCCTTTATTGCCAAGAAGCTTACCATACCTGTCTATTCCATTGGTGCAGGGCCTTGTGACGGTCAGCTTTTAATCAGCGGAGATATGCTTGGCAAGTTTCAAATCTTTACACCCAAGTTTGTTAAAAAGTATGCCAACGTTGCTGAAGTTGAAACTAATGCTTTCAAACAATACATCAAGGAAGTTAAGGAAGGCATCTTCCCAGAAGACGAACATGTCTACCATATCATTGAGCCTATTGAAGAATTCGAAAAGATGTTCAAGGAATTTGCATAAACTATAAACCTCCCTTATTTAGGTCCGGGTACTAGCATACCCGGGCTTTTCTTAAGTTGAGGACCTGCGTTAGGGACATTCCCCCAAACCCAGAGTTATAGTGGTAATACTCTCAGAGGGTCTGTCTAGCCATTTGGAAGGAAATGCCAATATTTTGGAGAAATTGTCCAAATAGATAGTTTTAGAATATTTCGTTAAATTATGCAAATACACATTTTAGATATAGAGATTGCTAGATGAAACGAAAGCATCCTCAAAATCTGTGGGAAAGATATTCAGATGATGCTATAATTCATTGCCGGACTGAGGAAGAAGCAAAGGAGTTGCTGGTTCAGCTTAATAAACGCATGGCAGAATGTAAATTGGAATTACATCCTGATAAAACGAAAACTGTATATTGCCGAAGTGATGTGAATCTAGAGCGCCATGAGCATGGGTCCTTTGACTTTCTTGGATACACTTTTCGGAAGCGTATTGTAAAGAGCAAACATGGGAACTTTTTCAATAGCTTTACAACGGCAGCCAGTACGTTTTAGTAGAAAATCCTATGATGAGTGTATTTTTAGAAAACAGCAAGGAATTAGAAGCAATTGAAGACAACGAAGAATAAAAACAAGACTGCGAATAAAAGCATTTCATTGCTTGGTAAAGCGCTTAAAACAGGAGTTTCCGAAACTGCCGTTTACCCTACTTTTAGATGGATTGTACGCCAACGGACCGGTCATGAAAGTCTGCCGCAAAAACAAGTGGGAATTTATGATCGTGCTCAAAGACAAATCACTTCCTTCAGTATGGGAAGAAGCAGAAGGGTTGATGCGTCTGGATACCCTGGGAATTCTCTTTATTGACAGATTAAATCTCTAGTGGTAATCTATGATTAAATCTAACTTAATACTTGTATGAAGCAAGTGATACTTCATGGAGAAGTAGAGAGGGAAGCTGGTTTGAATCCAGCACGGACCCGCCACTGTGAAGGGTAGTCAAGCTGTATTTGTGTCACTAGGTGTTATCCCTGGGAAGACGCAGTATTGGCAATGACCTGAAGTCAGGAAACCTGCTTGTTTTATAAACTAATATCTTGCCCACGTGGACTTGGGAAAGGTTAATTTTTTATTGTTTTTATCTCTAAGACGATTCCTTTTGCCATGTGCTGCAAGAGGGTTTTTATTATTACCTTAAAATAAGGTAGCGCTAACTAAATTAGGGGGTTAAAAAATGTGTAAAGAGCCAACCTTATGGGAAAAATCAGTTGATTTTCATGGACACGTATGTCCAGGACTTGCCATTGGCTACAGGGTTGCAGAAATTGCCTTGGAGAGAATTAATGAAAACAGGAGTGAAGATGAGGAGCTTGTAACCATTGTGGAAAATGATGCTTGTGGAATTGATGCTGTTATGGTAGTAACAGGCTGTACTTTGGGTAAGGGGAATCTACTTTTTAAGGACACTGGAAAGCAGGTATATACATTCGGTAGCAGGACATCTGGCAAAGCATTGCGCATAGCATTAAAAGAAGATGTATTAAAAGATAGGGATGACGGCTTAAAGAATTTACATGAAAAAGTTATGAATAACACTGCAACGGCAGAAGAAAGGGAGACCTATTCTAAAAAACGCATGGAGAGAATAGATAAAATACTCCATATGCCTGCTGAAGAATTGGTTAATGTAAGGGAAATAGACTTCCAGTTTCCAGAAAAAGCTAGGCTTTTTGCCTCCCACAAGTGTGCTGAATGTGGAGAGTATGCCATGGAGGCTAGAATAAGGGTGCAAAATGGCCAGTATGTCTGCATGGATTGCTTTAATGATTATTCAAGAACAATAAAAGTATAAAAAAAGAGGTGTTTTCCATGAAAGTCAACTTAAAAGCGAAGTATACAATTTTTATAGTATTGATTTTACTAATGGCCTTTATTTTTACGGGGTGTTCTGGAGAGAAAAGGGAAGCTGATTCTGTAGATAATAAGCAGGAAGAGCAGCATTCTGAATCAATAGTACTAAGAATGGAAGGTGGAGACTGGGGTTTCCCCCAGCCCTATACACGTTACTCAAGGGGACCAGGTAATGCAAAAGTTAACTATATTTTTGACAAGCTGATAGAAAAAGATGAAAAAGGGTTTATCCCATGGCTGGCAGAAAAATGGGACATTCTAGAGGATGGCACAAAGTATATCTTCCACCTCGTTGAAGATGCGAAGTGGCATGATGGAGAACCCTTTACCGCTGATGATGTTGTCTTTACCTTTAAATACATCAGAGAGTATCTACCTGTAAGTCCTTCGGCATTATTTACAGACGCCACTTTTTTATTAGAAGTTAAGAAATTATCAGATTACCAGGTGCAGTTAACCCTTGCACAAGCTGATGCCAACTTCTTTGAGGCTCTTGCTTCAGTATATATTCTGCCAGAACATATCTGGTCAGGCATCGACAAGCCTGATGAATTTACTGCTCCTGAAGCAGTAATAGGAACAGGTCCATATATCCTTACCGACTATGACAAGGAGCATGGGACATACCGTTATATAGCATTTGATGATTTTTGGGGTCCTAAACCAGCTGTAGATGTGATGGAATTTATTCCGGTAAGTGACAGTGTGCTAGCTCTGGAAAAAGGCGATATTCATATTGCAGATATCCCCGTTGATGTACTGCCGCGTTTTCAAAACGACCCAAATTTTACAGTAATGGAGAAACCAGGCTTCTGGGGTTATCGTCTAAGATTTAATTTGGAAAAGGTGCAGGACTTTAGAGAAAAAGAATTGCGCCAGGCCTTTGCCTATGCTATAGATCGTCAGGATTTAGTTGATAAAACAGCAAGGGGTGCTGCAGTTGCGGGAAGTCTGGGGGTTCTTCCACCAGATCATCGCTGGTTTAATCCTAATCTGCCAAAGTATTCTAGAGACGTTGATAAAGCAAAAGAACTTCTTGCACAGGCTGGTTTTGACGGTAAGAAGCTCCAGTATGAGCTGTTAGTAGGCGAGGGTAGAGAAGTTAGAATAGGAGAGCTTATTAAAGAGCAGCTTTCAGATATAGGTATAGACATCAAAGTTGTATCCACTGACATGAAAACAAGAGACGGCAGAATTGCCCAGGGCAATTACCAGCTGGTGCTTGTAGGACATGGAGGCTGGGCCAGAGATCCCAACTATCTTGGAGTTAGGTTTACCGGCGATGATAAAGGAGACTGGTCAGATGGAACGCCGGGATACTTCAATGCCCAAGTAGAGGAGTTGGCAGAGAAGTTAAGACTAGAACAAAATGAAGAAATAAGGAAAGAGTTGACCATGAAGCTTCAGGAAGTTTTGGCAGAGGATGTACCTGAAATATCTTTGTATTTAACTACAGGACAGGTGGTCTTTAGGAATGATGTTTACGATGGGTGGATGCATGTGTTTGATCACCATGAGACTTCACACAATATATTATCTTTTGTAAGAAGATAATTAAAAAGGTAACTTCCAGGGGTTGAAATGATGGATATAAAAAGCCTACAAAATGCTTTGCTTAATGTAAGTGAATTGAGTGTGCAGTACAAAACAGATATTTGTCAAATACATGCATTAAACAGCATTTCTTTAACTATGAAAGAGGGAGAAAACCTAGGAATAATAGGTGAATCGGGCAGTGGTAAAACAACCCTGGCCATGGCACTTATGGGATTAATAGGTTCGCCCCATGTTGTAAATGGACGTGTTCATATCCAGGGCAAAGACATGATAACCTTAAACGAAAAGGAAAAAAAGAAACTAAGGTGGAA
Organism: Bacillota bacterium; assembly: GCA_040756735.1. Taxonomy (GTDB): domain Bacteria; phylum Bacillota; class DSM-16504; order Desulfitibacterales; family Desulfitibacteraceae; genus JBFLYC01. The sequence continues at coordinate 57,016 of JBFLYC010000007.1, forward strand.
GACCATTTCCATGGTCTTCCAAAACTCCTTGGATGTATTAAACCCGGTTATGAAAGTTGGCCAGCAAATTGTAGAACCTTTGAAAGAAACAAAAGACCTTTCCCAAAGGGATGCATCCATTGAAGCAGAAAGACTGCTGCAGCTAGTTGGTTTAGAAAAACATTGGAGAGAATCATTTCCTCATCAATTGTCAGGGGGAATGAGGCAGAGGGTACTGCTGGCAATGGCCTTGTCATGCAGTCCTCGCCTTCTCATTTTAGATGAACCAACAAGCTCATTAGATGCTGTTTCTCGAAAAGACATCTTGAAAATGGTTCTTGACCTTCAACAAAAATTAGGTTTTTCCATGCTGGTAATATCTCATGAACTGTCAACCATGCAGGAATTAACGAAAAAAATGATGGTTTTATATGGAGGGGAGATGCTGGAAAGGGGACAAACAAGGGAGATAATCGAAGAACCAGCACATACCTACACTAGAGGTCTTATAAACTCTTCAGTTGAAGCATTTCCCTATAAAGACCTTTGGGGAATTCCTGGAGAAGCCATATCAGGGACAGAGGTTAAAGGATGCGTTTTTGCCAAAAGGTGTACCCAGGCTCAAAAAGAGTGTCAAGAAAAACGTCCTGCTCTTAAAAAAATCTATGAAAACAGAGAGGTTGCTTGTCATAGGAAAGGTATAGTTAATCTTGTTTATGCCAAAAACATTTCAAAATCATACAAGGTAAACAATAAAACCATAACGGCGCTTCATGATGTAACCATGAGAATACGCCACGGAGAAACTGTGGCTCTTGTTGGCAGGTCAGGTTCCGGTAAATCTACCCTAGCCCAAATATTGGCTGGATTTCTAAAGCCAGAAAAAGGAGAGGTGTTTTTTAATAATAAGCTAATTAATGGGAATTGGGCTGCTTGTGAAGAAGGAGGCATTCAGATAGTATTGCAGGATCCATTTAGCTCATTAAGTCACCGATTTACTGTAGAAGATGCCCTGATGGAGCCTCTAAAGGTAAATAGAATAGGATCTTCTGAGGAAAGAACCGAGAGAATAAAAAGAGCCCTCAAGGATGTACAGCTTCCAGAAGACAACACATTTTTGTATAGATATTGCAGTTCATTAAGCGGAGGGCAAAGGCAGAGAATTGCCATAGCTAGAGGGCTTGTAATGAAACCAAGGCTTCTGCTGGCAGATGAAATAACATCTATGCTTGATGTTTCTACACAAGCCAATGTGCTTAGGCTTTTAAAGGGGCTTCAAAACAGCAGGGGTTTTGCCATGCTCTATATTACCCATGACTTAAACCTTGCCCGAAAGGTTTCTGAAAGAATAATTGTTCTTCATCATGGAGAAATAGTAGAAGAAGGCTCTGCAAGTCATGTTACAGAAGAATCATGCTGCTGTTATACTAAAGAATTAATGGAAGCAGGCTTATAGCATGAGCATAATCAGAAATAGGAAGGGCTTTAGAATAATTGAATATGCGCTGACCTTCATGGTGATAATCACTTTAAATTTTGCTCTGCCAAGAATGATGCCTGGAGATCCATTTTTGCACTATTCTGGAGAGGTTGACGAGGTAATAACCTTTTATTCTAGAGAACAGATACAATATTTTAGAGAATACTATGGTCTTGACAGACCTTTATATGAACAATACACATCATATCTAAAAGATCTGTCCAGGGGAGACCTTGGATTTAGCTATTACTACAAAGATGATGTACGAAACATAATTATGCGTAGACTGCCGTGGACATTGTTTTTGGTAATAAGTGCCATGGCCTTAAGTATTTTGCTGGGTATTGTACTTGGCAGTTACTCTGCCTGGCGCAGAAATAAATGGCAGGATAAAACACTATATGCCATACTGATTATCTTTTCTGAGATACCTGCCTTTTTAGTGGGGCTTGCACTCTTAATCTGGTTTGGGGCAACCCTTAAACTTTTTCCCCTGGCAGGAGCTGTCACCCATTTTGCCCAGTTTGATACCTGGTGGGAAAGGATGCTTGATATCATGCACCATGCAGCACTGCCTATTGTTACCTTAACCCTTGCTAGAACTGGAGGAATTTATCTCCTTGTAAGAAACAGTTTGGGAAGTGTGTTAACAAAGGACTATATGAGAACAGCCAGGGCAAAGGGGTTAAAGGAGCTTCGTGTTAAATATGTTCATGCCCTACGCAATGCCTTAATGCCTCTCTTTACAAGAATTGCCATCCAGTTAGGAGCTTTAATTGGAGGTGCGATCTTGGCTGAGAATGTATTTTCTTATCCTGGTCTAGGTGTCCTTATGCGTAATGCAGTGGTGGTGAGAGATTATCCGCTGATCCAGGGTATATTTCTTGTATTGGCTGTAGGCGTAATGGCAGCAAATATGTTGGCTGACCTTGCGTATAAATACATAGACCCTAGAACAAGACCAGCAGTAAAGAATCATCAAGACAAAATTGCAAGCTAGAGCTGTAAGGCTGCACAAAGGGGAGTAATATATGAAGTTTAAAAAAGCCTTCTTGGCTATCCAAAATATTTGGCATAGTTTAAATATATTAGGCAAAATATCTGCAATTATTATAGTACTGCTAATTCTTATGGCTATTGCTGCCCCGTTGCTTTCCTGGCTTCCCCATGACCGTTCATCAGGTCCGCCTCTCATTCCACCTGGACTGCCTCATTTAATGGGGACAGATGATTTAGGAGTAGACATATGGGCAATGATTTGTTACGGCTCTAGGGTAAGCTTGCTAGTAGGCCTGGGCACTGCTTTTCTTGCAGGTCTAGGTGGCGGCATAGTGGGGATGCTTGCGGCTTATAAGGGAGGATGGTTTGATAGGGCTGTCATGAGGTTAATTGACATTATGATTGCACTTCCCAATTTACCTGTAATGATAGTCCTTGCAGCATTTTTTGGACCCAGCCTTATGAACATAATTATCGTTTTAGCGCTGTTTTCCTGGTCCATACCTGCCCGAATAGTCAGATCTGGTGCCCTGTCGTTAAAAGAACAACCCTATATAAAAATGGCTGCTCACTATGGTGCAGGGCCCTTTTATCTGTTGACACGGCACTTTATTCCCGAACTCCTGCCCATTGTTATGGTAAGTATGATTAGGTTGGCTGGTATGGCGATAGTTACAGAAGCTTCTTTGGCCTTTTTAGGGCTTGGTGACCCTACATCAAGAAGCTGGGGTTTAATCATTAACCACGCAGTAAACTTTAGAGGGATTTACTTTACAGACTTTTGGAAATGGTGGCTGTTCTATCCTTGGGTCTTCTTAACACTTTTAGTTACTTCACTGGCACTTTTAGGAAGAGAGCTTGAAAGAATAGCCGACCCCAGGATTGGAAGGTAGTAAAAGTATGCACTTAATATAAACTTTCAATGGATTTTTAAGTTTTAGATAAAAGAAATGATACTATGTCCTCCTAGAGCTATGATTTCTTCCCCAAAGGGTATAAGCCCTGCGTCCAAAGCCATGCCGGCAACTTCTACAGCAACCTTTACTCCCTGTCCAAGCATCCGCAGCGTGTTAGCAATAATTTCTGCAGGATAGATACCTTCAAACTAAAACCTCAGCTCCCTGTCCAAGCCGGCCATCAAGTGTGTGGTGGCCAAAACCGGCGCCTTTAATTCCTCCAACTGCTTTTTTACGAATTATCAGGTCCTTTTTTATCAAAAAGCATAGTTTGCTACCTCCTTGTCCTCTTGAGTATATTTTACCTAAACATCCTAATAATACCAGCGTAAAAAGGTAATATTTATTCAAAAAATCGTAAATTTATTATTGAACTTTGGGGTCAATTATGGTGTAATTATTTCTGCAGGTTTATGTGTTTTGCTTACATAGAAGGCGGTGATGCAGATGTTAAATCATCAGGAAAAGACTCCAGTGTTTGATGCGGTAAAAAAGTATATGAGCGATGAAACGATACCTTTTCACGTGCCCGGTCACAAGCAGGGCAGAGGGCTGCCCGAGTTTTGTGAATTTGTAGGGAAAAACACGCTGGGTATTGATTTAACATGCTTACCGGATACTGACAACATTTGTAATCCTAAGGGAGTAATTGCAGAAGCAGAAAGATTGGCCGCGGAAGCTTTTGGCGCGGACAGGGCCTTTTTTCTGGTTAACGGAACAACAAATGGCATTCAAGCAATGATCATGGCAGTGTGCAAACCGGGGGACAAAATCCTTTTGCCGAGAAATGCCCACAAGTCTGCCTTTGGCGGCCTGATTATGAGCGGCGCCATTCCCATATACGTACGGCCTGAGATGGATGTCCAGTATGGTATTTCAACGGGTATTTCGGTAAAGACTTTAAGGGCTGCTTTAGAGCAGCACCCTGATGCAAAGGGTATTTTCTTGATTAACCCTAACTATTATGGTACAGCATCTAACCTTGTGGAAATTGTCAAGCTGGCTCACAGCTATGGAGTGCCGGTTTTGGTGGATGAAGCTCACGGCGCTCACTTGCACCTGTCTGATGACCTTCCTTTGTCAGCCATGCAGGCAGGCGCAGATATTGCTGCCAGCTCAACTCACAAGCTCCTGGGTTCCATGACTCAAAGTTCCATGCTGCTCCTAAAAAGCAGTTTGATCAGCCCACAGAGAGTAAAGGCTGTTTTAAACATTACCCAGACTACCAGTCCTTCTTATGTGCTCTTAAGCTCTTTGGATGTGGCCAGAAAGCAGATGGCATTAGAAGGTAGGAGTCTCATTGCCAAGACCTTGGAATTGGCCAGGTGGGCCAGGGGCGAAATGAAAAAAATCAAGGGCATCAAGGTATTTTCACCCAAGGAACTTACCCCTGGATGTCATAAATATGATATAACCAAGTTAACTATCAATGTTAAGGGTTTAGGCCTGTCAGGATATGACATGGAAAGGATATTAAGGGGACAATACAGGATCCAGGTGGAACTTGCCGACTTGTACAATGTGATTTTTTTAATCACCCTTGCTGATGATGCACAGTCAGTACAATATTTGATAGATTGCTGTAAAAAGATTGCCGACGGCAGGGAACTCAAGAAGGTAGTGAAGTATGCTCCGCCCTGGCCAGCAATTCCTCCTGTGTCTGTTACGCCCAGAGATGCAATGTATAGTGAAACCAGGATTATGCCTCTAGAAGAAGCTGTTGGTGAAATCAGCGCTGAGATGATAATGGCTTATCCGCCTGGCATACCTTTAGTTTGTCCAGGTGAATATATAACCAAGGAAATCATTGATTATGTAAACGTGCTGAAAAATGAAGAAGCGGATTTGCAGGGGACTGAAGACCCCAGGATAAACTATATTAGAGTGCTCAAGCCGGCTCTGTCTCTTGTAGAAGTAGAGGATCAAATCAGTTAATTCAAATAAACTGATATGGGAGGTAAGTTTAATGCCTGTATGGGGAATAGTATTTTCGGTAGGTTTTGTTTTAGCCCTGGCATACTATGTTTTAAGACAATCTAAGGACTCTGGTGTAAATGTGTTTCCGCATAACCAGCTTAAGGCTGAATATGAGGCCAAGAAGTAAATTTAAAAAGGCAGATATCCCAGGGGGCCTCTGCCTTTTTTCTTTAGTTATTTAGTTAACTCTTCCTATTCTATCAAGAGGCCAGTAGCGGAAAAATACTTTTCCTTTTACATCGCTAATGGACAACCATTCAATCCAAAGGTGGCTGTCAAAACTGTGGTTTCTGTTGTCGCCCAGGACAAATAAGCTGCCATCCGGGACTTTTGCCGGCTGAAACTCATATAAAGGCGTTTCATTCACATAGCTTTCATCCAACGCTTTTCCATCGATGTAAACTACGCCTTGTTTAACTGCAACTGTTTCCCCAGGAAGGCCGACTACCCTCTTGACATAGTCATATTTAGAATCTACACTTGGAGGCGGTTCAAAGATAATTATATCACCGCGCTGGATATCTCCAAATTTGTATGCGAGTTTGTTAACCAGCAGCCTATCTTTGACCTGTAAGGTTGGGTGCATTGAAGAACTTGGCACATATCTGCTGTCCATTACATATGCTTTTAAAATCAGGGCAAGGATAATTGCTAGAACGATTTCATTAAACAGGATCTTTTTGATCCATACGCGCAAATTTTCCATGAAACTGGCCTCCTTTGATATACGCAAACATTATACTACTCTAGATGGAAAATGAAAAGGCCTTTTAGCTGGTTTAAATGAGTTTCAAATTTTGAAAAAATGCGACTGGTCACGAGTCAGAAGTTTGGAGCCAGGAATCAGGAGCCAGGGGTTAGGAGTTAGGATTCTAAAAGCCTGGAGCCGGAATGAAAGAACGGCTCTGTTGAAAACTTAAAAATAGCTTGTGAAGGAACTAAGGAGGAGGTTTGAAAGTGGATTTTAAAGAAGTTGTTGAGCTGCGCAGGAGCATTCGTAAGTTTAAGTCAGATATTGTGCCCAAGGAACATATCAAAGAGATAATCAGGCTGGGGACTTTAGCGCCAAGCGCCCATAACAGTCAAAAATGGTTATTCAAAGCGGTTTATAACCATGACCTTAATGTTCGTATAGCGAAGTCAGTCCTGGCAAAAATTGATGCTTTGGTTGAGAGATATGAAATTGAGGCATCAGTGAAGGGCTGGAAGTATTACAGTTCCTTTTTCAGCAAGGCACCGGTGGTAATCTATGCTTTCTACAGCCATTCCAAGGGATTTTTGGAAGAGTATGCAGAAGGTAAGCTGGCTAAAGAAGAATTGGAATACTTGCGCCTTGTGCCCGGTGTCCAAAGTGTTGGAGCAGCCATTGAGAATATCCTGCTAGCTGCAGTATCCATGGGGTACGGCGCCTGCTGGATGACGGCTCCCATTGTGGCTGCTGGAGAAATAGAGCAAATCCTTGATATGGATGAAGGGTTTAAGCTGGCAGCCGTGATACCTGTTGGGGTTCCCTTTGAGGTGCCAGGGCCAAGGCCTAGAAAGGAATTAAACCAGGTTATGGAGATAATAGAATGAAACAGATTTTAGATACACAGAGAATGCTCAAACATGGATTAGCTGTAATTAATCTGGTTTCCCAGCATGTAAGAACACTTCTTCATGAAAAAGTAAACCTTCATACTTACATGGATAAAACAAATGTTTCCGGGGACAGGGTTTCTGTATTTGATGAAAAGGTAAATGAAAAAGCGATGGATATTATCAAAGGCCTTAAAGACCTTCACCCACTGCTGCTAATCAGCGAAGAAACAGGGGTAGAGGTGATAGGAAGGGGGGAGCCCTGCTACTTTATGATCCTTGACCCTGTAGACGGCTCAAACAATATTAGGCCTTTTTTCACACCTGCCCCGAATATCTCCATCTCCCTGGGGCTTGGATACATGGAGGACTTGCTGGCAATGCCAAATCCTGGGGCGCTTAGGGTTAGCGTACATAAAGAGATTTTTGCAGATAAGGTGTACTATGCAGTATCCGGCCAGGGCGCTTTCTTCAAAGAAAAAAATCTGATACTGCCTATCAAGGCATCTCCTGTGGATGCCCTTCGGCCAAAAGCAATTATAGGCATGGATCTGGATAATCGAAAGGATCTTCCCAAAGAACTGCAGATGCTGCTTTGTTCCCAGATAGTGCAAAGGAGGCTTGGTAGTTCTCACCTGGATTTTTGCCAGGTGGCTTCAGGTCAATATGATGCTTATATTTCCGATTCGGGAAGGCTTAAAGTAACTGACATCTGTCAATCATATCATATTGTTAAAGAGGCAGGAGGTATTTTTGCTTATCAGCTGCTTTTAGATGGACAAGCTGCTGCGGACTACCAGGAAGGATTTTTGCTGAAGGTCAGGGATGACCAGAGCTTGCTTGGCCGTCTGAAGTTTAGAGTTGTTGCTGCGGGCAGCCACGGATTCTTTGAAGAACTTAGAGGCGCTCTATGGAGGTAATATTATTATTTGAATGTTCTATAACCCTAACCACTTGATAAATTTCATCCTGTCTGGTTTTCATATCCTTTTGGTCTTTTTCCATACTTGTAATCTTTTTAAGTATTTTTTTCTGAAATTTCTCCGTATCATCCTGTCTAATTTTTATATCCTTTTGGTCTTTTTCCATACTTGTAATTTTTTCAAGTATTTTTTCTTGAAATCTTTCATTATCTTTTAGCTTTTCAAGCACCAGCTTTTGAAATTCTTCGTTATTCACGACATTTATCCTCCCTGTCTTCCAACTCACACCAATATTTTAACCTCATTTGCAATTAGAATCAATTAAATTATTCAGATAATTAATTGCGCTACTCCTGGGTAATACTTTGAGGGTTTTCTGATGTTTTATTGATCATAGTTTTTTGGGACGTAAGAAAGATTCCGGTTATGATCAATGCGCCTCCAGCCAGGTGGTATAATGTGAGGCTTTCGTTTAGGAATAGAATGCCTAGTAAGCTTGCAAAAACAGGGATAAGGCTTAAATATACAGTTGCCCTGCTGGGGCCAACTTCCAGCATGGCTTTGTTAAAAAACAAAAAGGCCAGGATAGTAGGGAAAACGCCAAAGTAACCCAGACTTGCATAATGAAAAGCACTCAGATTGTATATCCAGTTTGGACCAACCAGAACTGTCTCATAGGCTGCCAGGGGAAAGGCTATCACAAGTCCCATAAATATTGATGCAGCCAGTAAAGATTTGCTTGGAAGGACAGCACCCCTTATTTTTAAAAATAAGGAATAGATCCCCCAGAAAAAAACCGCCAGCAGCATGATTAAATCGCCCTTGTTAAAGGTCAGTGAAATCAAATTTTGCCAGTTTCCCTTGAATATTAAGATTACTGCTCCCAAAAAGGAAAGGGCAATCCCGCTCCACTGTTTAGGGCTGAGCAGTTCCTTAATGAAAATCATGCTGATTAAGGCCACAAAAGCAGGGGAGAAGGACGTGATCAGGGAAGCGTTGATGGCTGATGTATACTGCAGGGACAAATAGACGCAAATGTTAAATCCCATAACGCCTGTAGTCCCAAGTATGGAAAAGAGAGGCCAGTTGGCAAGCAGGGCGTTTTTATGCTGTTTTAACTCGGACCAGCACAGGGGGATCATGATTATTAATGCTATAGCCCAACGAAGGTAAGAGAGGCTTATAGGTGGTATAATCTCAGAAACTGCCTTGCCCAAGGCGAAATTTCCTCCCCAAAACAAGGCTGCTAGAATCAGCAGTAAGTAAGGTGAAGTAGGCACGTGTTCATTCCCCCGTTATTTTTTTTACCCCTTGCCTGCAATTCTCCCAAATTATTCCCAGCTCTTCCGGTGTGATATTGTCAAGGTGAATGCCCACGACTAATACGCAGTTTCGGCCTGTACGGGTAGTTATTTCTTTAGATAAAGGAATGGCGATGTCTTCTTCCTTATGACCCGGAACAGTTAATAAGCTGGTGGAGGCGGACAGTTTGTTTGCATCTGCCAGGCTCTTGCGGGACAAGCTTAAAGACACTGCGCCAACATGGGCGTCACCCCCGGTAATAATCACAACCAGGTCCCTGCCCAGTTCTTTTATTTCAAAAGTTACGGTACATCTTCCCTCGCCCATTTGAAACTTCACTGGTCGCCGCCCTCCATTCCATGCCATCTTTCAAAAAGATTATGGCTTATCTTAAACTGGTCCAGCACTTTGCCTACTGTCTGGTTGACAAGGTCATTAATTGTTTTAGGCTTATGGTAAAAAGCAGGCATGGGCGGTAGGATCACAGCGCCTGCCTGGCATAAAGCTGTCATGTTGTTTAAGTGTATCAGGTTTAAAGGGGTTTCTCTGGGCACTACCACCAGTTTTCTTTTTTCTTTTAAAGTAACGTCCGCTGCCCTGTTAATAAGGTTGTTGGTATACCCATGGGCCATAGCGCTTAGGCTTTTCATGCTGCAGGGTATAACTGCCATACCGTCAACTGGAAAAGAACCGCTGGAGATTGAAGAACCCAAATTATTATAGTCATGGGTATAATCTGCCAGGGCCTTGACCTGGGCTGCCGTATATTCTGTTTCCAATTCTATGTTTTTTTCTCCCCAGGGGCTGATGATCAGGTGGCTTTTGCATTCTGTATTCCTGATGGCTTCAAGGAGGCGGATGCCGTAGATTACCCCTGTTGTACCAGTAATGGCCACTATTAGCTGCAAAGTAAAACTCCTTTCTATTAAAGAAGTGGAAAGTTAGAAGTGAGACGTGAGAGGTCTAGCAGTGACTCCCGTAAAATGGACTATCATCATATGTGGATTCTACACCATTTTTAAGCTTATTGTAAATAAATTTAAAATTGCCTTTGGACCAGGAAGGATTTTCTTGATAAATAGAGAAATATACACGAAGTCAAGAAATGAACTGCGGTTCATTGCTTGCTGTAATGGACAATTGGTCCACAGAAGATAGATAATAATGAAAGGAGAGAAGGCGCATTTACCCCCGATCATAGTGGTTCGGGGTCTACTGTGCCGATTTTAGGTGAAAAGATTTAAAAAAAGAACAAAAGTATTGCCAGCCTTGATTTTAATGATGATTTCCTTGCTTGTTTTCCTTGCCGGCTGCGGTGGTGTTCAAAATAAAAGCGATGCGGGCAGCGAACAACAAGAGAAAATGGTAAGTTTAAAAATTGGCATCTTGTCTGTTCCGGATATCTTGCCTCTTGTGGTAGGCATTGAAAAAGGATATTATGAACAAGCAGGCATAAATTTGGAATTGATACCTTTTCAAAGCGCTGTGGAAAGGGAGAGCGCCCTGCAGGCAGGCCATTTGGACGGCGTGATCACCGACATGATTGTGGCCTACCTGCTAAAGGCCGGCGGTGTTCCTGTCAAAATCACCTCGATAACGTCAGGAGTTGTCCCCTCTGAAGGTAGATTTGGCATTGCTTCTGCCCCGAATTCAAATATAACTTCATTGGGAGATCTGCAGGGAAAAAGAGTTGGTATTTCCCATAATACCATTATTGAGTATGTCCTTGATGGGCTCTTAGAGCAGTCAGGGCTTGATGAAAGCCATGTTGAAAAGATTCCTGTGCCGAAAATCCCAGTGAGACTTGAGATGCTGATGAATGGGCAGTTGGATGCAGCTGTTTTACCAGACCCATTCCTTGCTTTTGCTGAGTTTGCTGGGGCTTCTGTTGTAGCTGATGATACCACAGGAGATAATCTTTCACAGGTAGTACTGGTATTTCACGGGGATGTCCTTGAAAACAAATTTGAAACATTAAAAAGGTTTTACCAGGGATATGTTAAGGCCATTGATGATATAAATTCAGACAGGGAGCAGTACAGGGAGCTGTTTGTCAAAGAAGCAAGAGTACCGGAAGCTATCAGCGAAAGCTATACTGTTCCGGTATATCCTAAACCAAGTCTTCCTGCAAAGGATGACATGGAAAGGGTTTATAACTGGCTGGCAAATAAGGGTGTAGTAACAGTTCAAATACCATATGAGGATATGATTGTTCATGACCTATATTAGAGTATCTTCTTTAGATGTAACCTACAGGCAAAATCACATGGAAGTGGAAGCTGTCAAAAACGTGAATCTTCAAGTTGATTCAGGTGAATTTGCCGTAGTTATAGGACCATCAGGGTGTGGAAAAAGTACCCTGCTCTATGTTTTGGCCGGTCTTGTCAAGGCTGAGGCAGGAGAGGTGTTTTTTAGCCAAGAGCCCATTGTTTCCTGTAAAAGGGATACGGCCCTGATCCTGCAGGATTATGGATTGCTGCCCTGGAAGACCGTTCTTGAGAATGCAGCGTTGGGGCTAAGAATTAGAGGAATTCCCAAAGGCATAGCCCTGGAAAAGACCCGTAACTTATTACGGGATTTAGGCATTGAGGAGTTGTCCACCCGTTATCCCCTGCAGTTAAGCGGCGGCCAGCGGCAAAGGGTGGCCATTGCCAGGGCCCTGGCAATGGCGCCAAGGCTGCTGTTGATGGATGAGCCCTTTTCTTCCCTTGATGCATTAACCAGGGAAACATTACAAATGAACCTTCTGGATATCTGGCAGAGGACAGGAATCACTATTTTATTAGTTACCCACAGTATTGAAGAGGCAGTATTTTTAGGACAAAAAATCTATGTAATGTCCAGATCGCCAGGCACCATTACTGCTGTTGTGGAGAATTCCCATGCCGGTGATGTGACTTACCGGGGCAAAAGGGAGTTTTACGATACATGTGCTAACCTAAGGTCATTGCTTCAATGACTTAAGACCTATTACTTACCATTTCCCGCTTCCAACTTCTCACTTCTTATATATTATATTGTAAAAGTAAAAGTAAAAGTAAAAGGATTTGGTCGTTTGAAAAAAGTATTAAATTCAGATAAAAAACTCGGTATAAAGCAAGTATCGCCTTATGCAGTGTCAGCGGTGATGCTGATTGTTCTTTGGTGGGGGCTGTCTCTTGTAATAAATAAACCTGCACTGCCCACACCTGCAGCAGCTTTTAAGGAGTTTTACAACCAGCTCTACCATGGGCTTTTTTTTCATGCCTGGGTTAGTTTTTATAGGATTGGCGCAAGCCTTGTCCTGGCATTACTTCTCGGTGTGCCGATTGGGATTATCCTGGGCAGGCACAAAAGATTGGATTCCTACATTGCGCCTATGATTTATTTAACTTATCCCATACCTAAAATCGTATTTCTCCCTGTACTTTTAATCCTGTTAGGTTATGGGGACAGCTCAAAAATTTTTCTCATTACTTTAATAGTTTTTTATCAAATAATGGTTACCACCAGGGATGCTGCCAGGGGGATTGACCCGGGTTATATCATGTCTGTTAAATCATTGGGGGCCGGAAATGGTCATTTATACTGGCATGTTTATTTTTTGGGGTGCCTTCCGGAAATTTTAACAGCATTAAGAATAGCTCTAGGTACAGCCATAGCGGTGCTTTTTATCGCAGAAGCCTATGCTACCCAGGAAGGTTTAGGCTATTTTATCATGGATTCCATGGGCAGAATTAGCTATTCCAGGATGTTTGCAGGAATCATCGGCATGGGACTTTTAGGTTTTATTTTATATTTGGGATTGGATTTTTTAGAAAAAATCCTCTGCAGGTGGAAGCATTTGAAAAAATAATTACTTCTTAAGAAGGATTTAACCTGATATCATAGAAATTTAATAAGGTTTACTCGAGACACCAGATGGAAGTTCAAGCATGATAGATAGGTTAATGGGAATAATGGATATATTAGGCGCTTGAAGGAGTGAAAGGTCATGAATGAAACTGCTCTCAAACAATTACTTTTAGGGGTGCAAAAGGGAGAAATTGATATTGAAAAGGCCGTCATGGAGTTAAAAGGTTTGCCTTTTGAAGACCTGGGTTTTTGTAAAGTAGATCACCACAGGCAGCTGCGTAAGGGCTTTCCTGAAGTTATCTATGGAGAAGGAAAAACCCCTGAACAGATTGCCGCTATTATGATGAAGCTGAAGGAAAAGTGCAGAGGAAATATCCTGGCTACCAGGGTGAAAAAAGAGGCGTATGACCATATAAGGGTTATCCTGCCAGAAGCCCTTTATTATTCCGAGGCAAGGATAGTAATGCTTCAACAGGGTGAACAGGTACAGAGGGGCTGTATTGCTCTTTTAAGCGCCGGAACCTCTGATTTGCCTGTAGCCGAAGAAGCGGCTATTACGGCAGAGGCCATGGGCAACAAGGTAGTCCGCATCTATGATGTAGGAGTGGCGGGTATTCACAGGCTGTTGGCCCACAGATATAAATTGGACGAGGCAAAAGTGATTATAGTGGTGGCCGGTATGGAAGGAGCCCTTGCTAGTGTGGTTGGCGGCCTTGTAGATAAGCCGGTTATTGCTGTACCTACCAGTATTGGCTATGGCGCAAGCTTTAACGGCCTGTCAGCCCTGCTTACCATGTTGAACAGCTGTGCCAGCGGTGTTACCGTGGTGAACATTGATAATGGTTTTGGAGCTGCATATGCAGCATCTTTAATCAATGGAATTGGAGAAGATGATTGTTGTTAGGTATTTTCATTTATTTTGTTATTATGGTAAGCTTTATTGATACCATGTTTCAACTGCCCATCCTTGCTCCCTATGTTCTGTCTCTGGGAGCAAGCTCTATTATGGTAGGTCTGGTCATGGGCTCTTATTCTCTGGTTAACATGTTGGGGAATCTGGGAGCAGGTTTAATCATTGACCGCTATGGGCGTAAAATTGCCATATGGGGAGGTATGTTGGCGGCCGGACTTGCTGTGGCATTTTACAGCGCGGTTGTATATCCTATACAGTTGTTGGGGTTAAGAATAATTCATGGGCTGGCGGGTGCAATACTTGTTCCTGCGGTTTTTACATACCTGGGAGACAGGACTGTAAAAGGTTCAACAGGGAAGGCCATGGGCTATTCCGGAGCTGCTGTAGGTCTTGCTGCCCTGGTAGGCCCCATGTATGCCGGTATTGGCAAGGATGTCTTTGGTGTGAGGCCGGTCTTTCTAAGTATTGGCCTGCTTCTTGCAGCAACTTCCATACTTGTGAAGGTATTTTTGCCGGAATCCCATCTGCCTAAAGACACAGCCAAAGGGATTTCCTTTAAAGAGGTGGAGAAACTTATCAAGTATCCCCAGCTGCAGATGGCTTACCTGGCTGCCTTTGCTTTAACCTTTTCTCTGGGAGTAGTTGCATATTCTTTACCCATTACTCTTGAGCTCCTTGGTTTTACCGGCAGAGCTGTGGGCATGTTTTTCAGTGTTTTTTCTTTTGTAGCTATTTTAGTTTTTATCCTGCCATCTAATCGAATATCTGATTACTACAACAGATTTATTCCTATTGGAGCAGGACTAATCATTTCTGCTGCTGCCATGGTATTCCTTGCCGTTGGCAATTCTCACCTAAACTTTGCATTTGGCATGGGCATATACGGTCTAGGTTTTGGACTGATTTTCCCTGCTATGAATGCGATAATTATTGACCAAACAGAGAAATATTACAGGGGAACAGCCTTTGGAGTCTTTTATGCTGTGTTTTCACTGGGTGTTTTTAGCGGGCCTCTTGCTGCAGGGGTGGCCCGTCAGTTGGGATGGCAGGCTTTTTATGAGGCTGCGGCAGTTTTGATGGTTATGTTTGCACTTTGTTTATACCTACATAGAAAAGCGGCAACTTATGGATGGAAAAATCAATGAAAGCAGCCAAACAGATAAGTTAAAAATGACTATAAGAACTATTATAATGATTGGAGGTTTTGGATTTGTTGAATTTGAAAAAAGCAATTTATTTTGACTGTTCGGCAGGGGCAAGCGGTGACATGATCCTGGGGTCTTTATTGGATTTAGGTGTAAATCTTGATGATTTAAACAGGGAGTTAGACAAACTGCCTGTTAAAGGTTTTGAGGTTAAACTTTCAAAGGTAAATAAAAGAGGTGTACAGGCAAACAAGGCAGATGTATTGATCACAGAGGAAGATTCGCCTCACAGGGGGTTATCTTGTATAAAAGAGATAATTAATGAAAGTACTTTAAAAAACTCTATAAAGGATACTGCATTAAAGATATTTACCCGACTGGCGGAAGCTGAGGCAAAAATCCACGGCACAGATGTGGACAAGATCCATTTTCATGAAGTGGGAGCTATGGATGCCATAGTTGATATAGTAGGGGCTTCCATATTGATAGACATGTTAAAGATTGAAGAAGTACATGTTTCAGCGATCCACACAGGAAGCGGTTTCATCACCTGCCAGCACGGTATGCTTCCGGTTCCGGCGCCTGCTACTTTAGAACTGTTAAAGGGTTTGCCCATCTTTTCCACAGATGTAAAAGGGGAACTAATTACGCCTACCGGCGCTGCAATTCTAAGCGCTCTAGGGGACAGTTTTGGAAAAATGCCTCTAATGAAAGTTGAAAGAATCGGTTATGGGGCAGGGACCAAGGATTTCCCCATACCCAATGTGATAAGGGCTTGTCTTGGTACTTTGCAGTACGGGAGAGGCAAAGATATCCAGGCGGATTTTGAACATGACAGCCAGTGGGTTTTGGAGTGCAACATAGATGATATGAACAATGAATTTGTGGAACATGTCATGGAGGAACTTTTTCAAAAAGGCGCATTGGATGTTTACATAACGCCGATACAAATGAAAAAAAATCGTCCTGCCATCAAGCTAAGTGTGTTATATAAGAAGGAAGATGAAGGGGGGCTTTTGCCTGTAATCTTTCGTGAAACCACGGGGATTGGTGTAAGGATATATCCAGTGGAAAAGGTGATGTTAAAGCGGGAACGTAGGGATGTGCAGACTCCCTGGGGTACTGTGACTGTGAAGGTCTGCCTGTTAAATGGGGAAGTTGTCAACATTGCTCCTGAATATGAGGACTGTAAAAGGATTGCCGTCCAGGCAGGGATACCCATGAAGGAAGTTTACCGCCAGGCCTTAATCAGCATAAATGGTTAGACTAAGCGCATGCTTTATTTGAGGGTTATATTTTACTTGATGATTCCATGAGATATAAACTTTACTTTTACATCGATATTAATTTCTGCGTGAGGATAATATTCCCGCCAGTCTATTTCGGAAAAAACCCTGTAATACTTGGCTCTGAACCTTTTTCCTAAACCAAGAGGGTCAGAGTTAAATTCCTGCAGTTTTTTTGTGGTTTTAAGGAATTCTCCCTTTAAAAATTCTGCGACTTCAGCTTCGAGGTTTTCTTTGTGTTTTTGATTACTTAAATCAGATGCGGTATTGCCAAAACTTTGATCTACATTAACTGCCAGGTTAACTTTAATATCAAAAACAATATTGCCATCCATGATACGTGGAGTAATGCTGTTTCTAATGCTTTGCGGTCTTAAGCCGTAGGTTGCTTCACCTCGATGATAGAAAACTGTGGGAAAACCTTTGCCTGATAAAATCAGGAAATGGGTGTACTCATTTTCATTAATTTTACCTACCATTGTATCCCCCCGAAAAAGGGCTGCCCCATCAATGTGTATGCTATTTTCAAGCTTACGTACCATGGGCACTATGGGGTCCCTGCCGTGGACTGAATCCATGGCAGCCTGCCTAAAAGACTGTAAATTAACCGGATGGACCAGCCCTCCTACTGCTCCTTCCTCAATTAAGTTGGTCAGGTAGATGGCTATCCTATTTTTATCTTGAAAATCAGTATCTAGAATTTCCTTGGCAGTTCCCTGGGAAACTAATAGATAAGCAAGGCTTGAGACTTTGGGGTCTCTATAGACAAAATCAAATTTTGTAAGAAGGCTGCCCCTAATTGCAACGTCCTCGTTGATCAGCAGCACTTGAAACAGGTCGGCAAAGTAGAGCCTGCCTCCTACCTTATTGAAAAATACAAAAGCCTCCAAGGGAGAGTGGGCCCTGGTGCTGAGGACTTCTACCCTTTTTGTGGCTAATTCTACGAAAACCGGTGCTGTCATAGTAAAAATGTACATTTCTGGGTCATCCTCAATTGCATCAATGCCTGCAGACAGGATAAAACCTTTCTCTTCAATAATGGCAGTATCCCAGCAGCCAACCTGTAGAAGAGCTGTCAATATAAGAAATATGTTCAGGGTTATAAATCTCATTCTTGATGTTCTCATGGTTATTTGCTTCTCCATTTTTTGAGATAGCGCACTGTTAACAGCAGAATGGGTATGGAAAAACTAAGTATGAGTCCTGCAGTGCCAATTTTGTCGCCGATGTCGGTTACCTGGTTAATGTCCCTGGGCAGCAGGCTGACTATGAAGATGATAGGGGCCATAACTACTGCGCTAAGCTTAAAGCTTTTCATATTGATTAACTTATAAAGAGAAAAGGCCGAAGCCCAATAATAGCCTGCAACAGTCACGACTACCAGCAGCAGCCAAAAGCTTAGGACAATACTCTCAACCCTCTGTAAAAAAGAGAATTGGATGACCTTTAGTAGTTGCAGAGAAGGCCACATTTGATTCGGGACATCAGCTGGTGAGAAAAAGATTGCCGCTGTAACTACATTAAAGATATAGGCGAGTCCTGTAAGTCCGTTTCCAATGGATGCAGATAGCAGTACATCCCTTTTCCTGTCAATAAAGGGGTAAAAAAGCAGGATTAGTTCATACCCAATCATGGCCAGGGAAGTAGCGAGGGCTGCAGAAATAATGCCAGGCAGAGGAGCATGTCCAATGGGCAGCATATTTAAAATGTCACCCTGTTTCAGCGGTATGACAAGGGTTAATAATAACCACCAGGTCAGCAATAAGATTACCATGGCAAACCTTGCGAAGGCTTTAATGCCCAGCAGGATAAGGTATAAACTTGGAATCAGGGTAAGAGAGATCAGTACCGGAATAGGCGTTTTTTGTAAGGTCCAAACCTGTAGGACTTCCGCAAATGTCCTGCTGATTATTGCAGCTGCGCCAAGGAAATAGCCCAGGACAGTAAAAGATAATAGCCATCCAAGTACTCTGCCGAGTATTTTGCTGGAATAATCAATAAGCGAGTCTTCAGGGAAGATACTGCACAAATGTACAATTAGAAAGATAGCTATTTGGGCAATAAACCATGCCAGCAGGACTCCCATCCAGGCATCTGTTCCAGCCCCCGCTTCAAAGGTCACTCTATATAACGATAAAATTCCCACGCCTATTTGGATGCCTGCAACAATAAAAATCAGCTGAAAACTGGTAATCTGGTGCTGCTTCTGCTGCTGTTGTATCATTTTTTCCTCCGGTTGCTTACCTGTCTTTTTATATCCTTGGCCGAGGACGGGCGTTTGGTAATGCTAAAGAAGGGTAATCTGACAAAGGTATCCTGCATTTCGGTGGTTCTAAAGGGAGCTATGGGTGACAGGTATGGTTTCCCCACTGTTTCCATGGCGCTGAGGTGAGCAATCAATATTGATATACCAAAAAATAGCCCAACCAATCCGAACATGCTTGCTAAAACCATTAATGGAAAACGTATAAAGCGTAAGCTCAACTGCATTTCAAATACCGGAAGCACAAAAGTGGCGATTGTTGTGACAGCCACTACAATGACCATGATGTTACTGGCAAGTCCCGCGCGGATTGCGGCATCCCCAATAACTATAGCTCCAACAATGCCAATGGTTTGTCCTAAGGCTCCGGGAAGCCTGATCCCTGCCTCCCGCAGTATTTCAATGGTTACTTCCATTAACAAGGCTTCAAGGATTGGTGGAAAGGGGACCTTTGTCCGGGATTCTGAGATTATTATCAAAAATTCAATGGGCAGTACTTCGTGATTTACCGATACTACGGCAATATAAAAGCCCGGCAGGAAGGCGGCAATAACAAAGCTCCCCCACCTTATAAGCCTCAATATTGACCCGAAAAGCCAGGTAGTGTTGTATTCGTCAAGAGTTGTAAAGAACATGGGCATGGTGGCAGGAAGGATAAGAGCATCAGGGTTGCCGTCCACAAAGATTGCTGCCTTGCCTTCCAACAGATCTGCAGCTATGCGATCAGGTCTTTCAGACCGCAATATTTGGTGAAAAGGAGATCCAGGATGGTCAGTAATTAATTCAACCAACTGGCCGCTTCCTATAATAGCATCTGTTTTAATGGAATTTAATCGTTTCTCTATTTCTTGTAATACATCATCCTTTAGCAGTGTTTCCACATAGGCCAGGACAACAATGGTTTTTGACTTGGTTCCAATAATAAAAGTTTTGTATTTTAGCTCACTGGATTTAATAATCCTGCGCAGCAGGGCCATGTTTTCACCGACGATTTCAGTAAACCCAACTTTAGGCCCGCGTGCCTGAACCTCCGTTTCAGGTTCCTTAATCGCCCGTCTGGGAAAACCCCTTAGTTCCATTACCCAGGCATTATCTATCCCTTCGGCAAAAAAGATTACAAAACCCTGTACTAAAAAATCCATGGCCTCGTCCAGGGAGTAAACCTGAGAGATATTGGCAATGGAGTCTTCCAACTCCGCTATCACTTGAGACCGTGGTGAATTCTTTGTTACATGGTCACGGATAAGCTTTAATACATCCCTGTTGATCAGGGCGTTATCAACTGAATTGTCCAGGTATACAAGTCCATAAAGGACTTTCTTTTTTGCAGCATTGGTGATCCTCTTGCTGACAAGTTCGCTGTCCTGAAAAAAAGCTTCTACAATAAGCAGGTTTGTTTCTATGTCCTTGTGAATGACATTAATTTTAGCTTCTAATTCTTTAAGTTTTTCAGGGTTCATTTTTTGTCCTCCTAAGTTGTTTATAATTTTTGTTTGAAGCTTGAAATTTATACAGAATATGTAATAGCTGGCAGCTTCCACAAAAGAAATCTGGAAAAAAGTTTTACCGTATATTAGAATATTGACTTTGAATGGAGAGGAGGCGCCAAAGAGTGCTTTTTATCAAGTGATTGCGAATAAAATAACGTGGAACATCAGCTAAAACTATGGCATAATTTAATTAATTAAAATTAAACTGCTTGGATTTCGGGGGTGTCCAGATGAATAGAGCAAATTCTCAGCCAAAATATATGGAGCGTATAAGCCGCTTGAAGAATAGAGTGCTTTCAACCCGTCCGGAGATGGATCTTGAGAATGCGAGACTGCTTACCGAGGGGTTTAAAGAAACTGAAGGGGAACCGCTTGTAGTACGAAAAGCCAAGGCCTTCCGGAAACAGTGCTTCGAGAAGACTGTTAAGATATGGGATGATGAGCTGATAGTCGGCTGTTCAGGAAGCAAGACACGGGCCGGAATTTTATGCGCTGACTCCTGCTGGTCTGTGCTCAACAACGAGCTTGAGACTATCAGTGAACGCCCTTATGACCCGTTTTATCTAACTCCGGAGGATAGAAAGATATTTGAGGAAGAAGTCCGCCCCTATTGGAAGGGCCGGTCCGTTTATGAGGAATGGATTGCCCAGATACCGGATGATACTCGAAAATTAAGGGACCATGGTGTAATATATATTGACCGCAAGGCGGTACGCGGGTTTGGTGAGACTACTGCCGGATACGAGTGGCTCATTCGCGAGGGGGTTTCTGGAATTGTAAAGGTGATTGAAAAGAGGAGATCCCAACTTGACCTTACCGTACCGGGTGATTTTGAAAAAGATTACTACCTGAAAGCTTTGATGATTGCAGCTGAAGGTATTATTAAGCTGGCTGAACGCTACGCTGATGAAGCCGGGCGCCTGGCTTCTCTGGAAACAAATCTACAGAGAAAAAAGGAGCTTTTGGAGTTAGCTCAGATTTGCAGGTATGTGCCTGCAAATCCAGCCCGGACTTTCCGAGAAGCCCTGCAGTCCTTTTATTTTTATCATATTTGTATATTTATGGAACAAAATGCAGCTAGTTATAACCCCGGCCGTATGGACCAGTACCTCTGGCCTTACTACAAGAGTGACCTGGAAGCAGGACGCATCACTCCGGACGAGGCTCAGGAGCTTCTCGACTGCCTCTGGGTCAAATTCAGCGAGCCCTGTCTCTTTCAGGACGCAGTTACAGCAGAGTTTGCAGCAGGTTATCCCATGTTCCAGAACGTATGTGTAGGAGGAGTGGATGATACCGGGAGGGACGCTGTCAATGACCTTTCTTATATGATTCTTCAGGCAACAATGGATGTACAGCTCTATCAACCCTCTTTATCTGTTCGCTATAGTCTGGCTAAAAACCCCAACTCTTTTCTAAGAAAAGTAGTTGAGTTGATTAAACTCGGAACGGGTTTCCCAGCATTCCACAATGATGATGTTGGGATAAGAATGCTCATGAATAAGGGGATTCCCCTAAAGGAGGCGTATAACTGGAATCCCTGCGGCTGCGTGGAAACTAACCTTGAGGGACGCCTGCGCCACTTCACCGCACTTGCGGACATCAATCTTGGGAGCATGGTTGAGTTCGTTCTATTGGATGGGAAAAATCGCAAAAGCGGCAAATATCTATCTGTTAGAACAGGTAACCCGGTTGAATTCAAGACTTACGAAGATTTTCTAAAAGCTGTAAAGGAACAGATTCGGTTTGCGGTTCGTGCAGTTGTTATGGGCAGCCATGTGATCGATGAAATCGGGATGAATCGCCCGTGCCCTGCGCTTTCACTCACGTTTAAGGAGTGTATCGAAAAAGCAAAGGATTATGCATGGGGAGGAGCCAAATACAATTTGGGTAATGGTATCATTCTGATTGGTGTGGCAGATCTAATAAACAGCCTTGCTGCAGTGCGGCACATCGTCTACCTCACAAAACAGGTGACGATGGAGCAGCTTCTGGAAGCGCTGGACCATGACTTTGAAGGGTACGAGGAGGTACACAAACTGTGCCTTGATGCACCCAAATACGGCAACGATGACCCAGCGGTGGATGATATAGCCGGAGACATCTTTACGTTTATTGCCGACGAGATTGAAAGTTATACCAGCAAGTTCGGGAGGATGACCCCGGGAATCCTGCCCGTATCCGGCAACACGCCGTTTGGACTTGAAGTTGGCGCTCTTCCGTCAGGCCGCAAGGCCTGGAAGCCCCTGGCTGATGGTGTCAGCCCAAGTGGGGGTACAGACGTCAACGGGCCGAGTGCGGTCTTGAAATCGGTAGCAAACATTCCTCACGCCCGTTTTGTCCAGGGAACCCTGCTGAATTTAAAAGTAGAACCGGCGATGCTGTCCACGGAAAACGGGATTATTCAGATGATGGCCCTGTTGAAGAGCATGTGCAGCCTGGGAGTTTATCATGTTCAGTTCAATATCATTGACCAGGAAAAACTAATCCGCGCCCAGCTAAACCCTGAGGAGTACAAGGGGCTGTTGGTTAGAGTGGCAGGGTATACAGCTTACTTTGTGGAACTTGGTAAAGACGTACAGGATGAAATAATTGGACGTACAGTACACCATGGTATCTCAGTGGGGTGATTTTAATGGAAATTGATGCAGCCGTTATGGGTTCTGTCCTCAGGATAGAGAGGACATCCATTCACGATGGCCAGGGACTTCGCACGGTAGTTTTTCTCAAAGGGTGCCCACTCAAGTGCCGTTGGTGCTCAACCCCTGAGTCGCAACGGTTTGGCTTTGAAAAAGGCTATGTCCGTGACCGCTGTACAGGATGTGGTTTATGTGTACGTTCATGTCCTGAAGGGGCTATTTCCCTGGTTGAGGACGGTCTAAGCGTATCCACAGATTTTGCAAAGTGCAGGTACTGCTTCATCTGTGTATCAAAGTGTCCGCGAAGTGTGCACAAAAAATACGGAACCCTCATGAGCGTGCAGGAAACTGTCCGGGAGATCAGCAAAGATGAGATATTCTTTTTCTATTCAGGCGGCGGGGTAACCGTCAGCGGGGGCGAGCCCTTGAGCCAGGTTGAATATACATCCGAAGTCCTGCAGAAATGCAAGGAACTGGGTATCCATACTGCAATAGAAACCAGTCTTCACGCCCCCTACGAGGATATCGAGAAGGTCCTGCCCTGGCTTGATGTGCTTTATGTAGATATCAAACAGATGGATAAGGAGTCCCATAAAAAGTGGGTAGGACAGGATAACTCCCTTATCCTTGACAATATAAAAAAGGTTGACCAATCCCCTTACCCTTTAGCAGTAATTGTCCGGATTCCAGTAGTTCCAGGCGTAAATGATTCAGACGCAAACCTTACTGCGACAGCAGAATTCTGCAAGTCTATTAAGAAGCTTAAAGAGTTAGAAGTTTTGCCTTACCACCGGTTAGGCATCGAAACCTATAGGAGTTTAGGGATAGAGTATTCCTTGAAAGGTCTGCTGCCTGCTTCACAGGAAGAGATTATAGAGCGGGCTGCTTTCTTGAACAGACAAAACCCCGGCGTTCCTGTAAGGGTTGGCGGTGGTTTCGCGGGAGATTTTACTTGCTGTGAAACTTAGACATTAAACTTGAGAATGAGGTGGTTATTAAATGCCTAAAGTTGATTCGCAAAAACTGTATATGTTTTGTAATGAAGTTTTTATTGAAGCAGGAATTCCTAAAGAACATGGCCATATTATGGCTCATGCGCTGGTAGAGGCTGACCTCATGGGAGTTACTACCCACGGCGCTTCCAGGACAAATATTTACCTGGAACACATGGAGAATGGTACGATTAATCCTGAGCCGAAGATTGAGGTAGTAAGTGACTTCGCCTCTATTTCAGTGATAGATGCTGATAGGGCTATGGGTCCTGTGGCTGCGGATTATGCTATGAAAAAAGCCTGCGTGAGCGCTGCTAAAACAGGAGTTGGGGTGGTCTGTGTTAGAAACAGCACACATATGGGAGCATTGAGTGTGACAGCCAAAAAGGCTTGTGATAATAAGATGATTGGGCTTGTCATTTCTAATACAAGTCCCATTATGGCTGCCTGGGGAGGAGCGGAGCCTGTCTTGGGCAACAACCCCATATCAATAGCGGTGCCTACAGGTGAGGGTTCACCCTATGTGTTAGATATAGCCCTTAGTCTTGTTGCCAGGGGAAACATTATTCTTGCAGCAAGGGAAGGCAGAGAAATACCTGAAAACTGGGCAGTAGACAATGATGGAAGGCCAACAACCAATGCACAGGAAGCTTTGCTGGGTGCGGTACTGCCTCTGGCACAACATAAGGGTTATGCGCTGGCTTTCATGTTTGATGTGCTGTCTGCAGTTTTAAGCGGGGCAGCTTATGGTAAGAACGTGGGTTCCTTTGTGCCACCTGATTACAGCAAGCCCTTGAACTTTGGACACTTTATTTTGGCATTAGATATAAATAAAATCCTCAAGTACGATGATTTCTTGATGCGTTTAAAAGACTATGTAAAGCAGCTTAAGACCTGTAAGAAAGCCCAGGGATTTCAGGAAATTCTGGTACCAGGAGAAATAGAAAGCAAGAAGTACGAAGAAAACCTTGTATATGGCGTTAATCTTTCGGATACAACTGTTGAGATACTACGGAAACTAGGGGAAAAATATAAAATAGACACTACACTATAAGGTTAGGGGACACACCTCCCCTGCTCGTAAACTCTTGGCTTGGAGGAATGTCCCCAACTTATGTCAGGGGACACACCAAATAAGAAAAGGGGACACACCTCTTGCTGAGGAATGTCCTTAATATTTATTATTAAATTTACTTATACCTGCAGGAGATTTTAAAAATAAAAAGAATATATTTCACTAGCCAGAAGTGGTTGGACCACTGACCACAGACATCCTACCAATATTAACAACATATACTCAAAGTGTACCTTGTGTTTTGGTACGTAGCCGGTCCTTTAAACCAGGAGGTGTAGTAGAAGTTCGGCCGGCCATTTCACAAATAAAAGGAGGAAAGAATAATGGCAGTTAAAATGGCATGGGTAGTTGACGAGCAAAAAGACAATGTTGCTACCATATTAAGCAGTGATGTAAAGCAGGGCATGGTTATCCCTGTGACTTTGCTTGGTGAGGATCTGCAGATTAAAGTTTTAGCAGACATACCATATGGTCACAAAGTAGCCATCAAGCCTATTAAAAAAGGTGAAACAGTCTGGAAATATGGCTTGAGTATAGGTAGGGCAATGGTAGATATTGAAGTCGGAGAACATGTGCATGTTCAAAACATTGAGCCCATGAGGGGCAGGGGCGACTGGGCAGCACAGAAGAAAGGATGTGCATGTTAATGGGTAAGTGGTATGGGTATTACAGGCCAGATGGACAAGTCGGTGCAAGAAATCATTTACTAATTTTATCTGCTACCATATATGCCAACAGTGTGGTAGAAAGAGTAGCCAATACAATTGAAGGCGCAGTCCCCATTACTCACCACCTGGGAAGGTGCCAGACCATGTCGGATTTAAAAATGACCTTTAATATGTTATGCAGACTAGCTAAAAATCCCAATGTGGGAGCAGTGGTCATAGTTGACCATTTTAAGGAAGCATACTGCAACATTGATGAAATGACTGAAGAGATAGCAAAATCAGGCAAACCTGTAGAAGCCGTGAACATCAGAGATGCAGGAGGGGCTATCCAGGCTACAGCAGAGGCAACTAGAAAAGCCATGTACTTAAGAAGAATGCTCTCTACCATGAAAAGGGAAGAGGCAGATATCAGCCAGTTCCTGTTTGGTTTAAACTGCGGAACTTCAGATACAACTTCAGGATTATCTTCAAACCCTGCCCTTGGCTTTTGCTCAGACAGGATTATTAGAGAAGGCGGCAGGTCAATTCTTGCAGAATTTCCTGAGCTAATGGGAGCAGAAGAGTGGTTGACTGCCAAGGCAGCATCACCAGAAGTGGCCAAGAAGATCATAGATGAAATAGGTTCCTTTGAGCAAAGAATCCTGGCAACAGGTGAAGATATCAGGGGGTCCCAGCCAACAGGGGACAATATTGCCGGAGGCATCAGCACAATTGAAGAAAAATCGCTAGGGGGAGCTAAAAAGAGTGGCTCAGCTACAATTCAAGGAGTAGTAGGTAATGGTGAGCCAATTCTTGATAAAACTCCCGGAATATATCTAATGAATACACCGGGTCATGGAGCAGAGTCTATTACAGGTATTGCAGCAGCAGGCGCTCAAGTACTGGTGTTTTCCACAGGCGGAGGACACACTATAGCGAATCCCTTGATGCCCACCATTAAAATTACAGGAAACATCAATTCATGGAACAAAATGAGTGACACAGTAGACCTCGACTTATCAGGCATTTTGGCTGGAAAAATCAGCCTTGAGGAAGCAGGTGATCTCATTTATAACGAGGTAGTGGAGGTTTTATCAGGCAAGCTAACTAAATGTGAAATTTTGAAAGAAACAACTGGTTTTGCAATTCATAGAGTTGGCATAAGCATTTAATTAGAGAAGAGGGTGTGCGGTGTGGGTATTGACGAAAAGGTTCTCTTTAGGCCCGTCAATGAGAATTCAGCCAGTGTCTATGAAAAAGTAATTGCAGAACTAAAGAAGGGCATTATGCAGGGGGAACTACAGCCAGGGGACAAGTTGCCTTCAGAGCGAGACTTATCCAAGATGTTGGGGGTTAGCAGAACTTCCCTGCGAGAAGCCTTAAAACTGCTGGAGGTTTCAGGAGTTGTCACCATCAAACATGGCCAGGGAGTATTTATCGCTAATAACGATTCAAATGAATATATAAAGAAATTCATAAGTAGTATTTATGTAGATGAGAAAAAACTGGCAGAATTGTTTCAGATAAGAAAGATTTTGGAGACAGAAGCTGCTGTATGGGCATGCCGGAATGGGACAGATGAACAGTTAGAGGGTATTTACCATCTGGTTAAAGAAACCATGGATGAATTGGAGAAAAATCCAAAGAACGAGTTTGTCTTATTAGCCAAACAAGATGGAACTTTTCATCACATGCTCGCTGAATCAGCAAACAATAGTGTTCTTACAAGCATTATGGATAACTTGCTAGAACTGCTGGCTGACAGCAGGGCCAGGGCTGTGGCTGTGGAGGGCAGACCTAATAGATCTCTGAAAGAACACTGGAAGATTGCCCAGGCCCTTTTAAAAAGAGATGCTGAAGGAGCAAGGCAGGCCATGTTGGAACACTTAAACAATGTAGAAAGTGACCTGTTAACAAAAAGAGATAAAGGTTAAAAGGCATGTTTAAGGTTTAAAAGGGAGCTAAAAATTCCTTTTTAAAATAAAAAAATGCTTTGTAAAAAGGAGGAGGTTAATTAATGCGTAAGGTCAAGTATCTAGGTTTGTTGGTATTGGTACTGTTGTTGTCAATGGCACTGCTGGTAGGATGCGGTGGCAGTAAGGCTCCTGAAGGTGAGAAAAAGGATGAACCAAAAGAAGAAAAAGTAACTGTTGACCCAAATTATCCGAACAAGCCAATAACTTATATGATCCCCTTTGATCCAGGTGGACAGTCCGACATTGAAGCTAGACGTCAGCAGCCGCTGTTAAAGAACGCATTGGGTGTGGATGTAACTGTAACCTATAAAGCAGGCGGCGGTGGAGCAGTTGGCTGGTCAGAACTAGTAAATGCTAAGCCTGACGGGTACTATATGGCCGGTATTAACATCCCTCATATCATTTTACAGCCATATGAAAGAGAAAATGCAGGTTATAAGACTGAACAAATTGAGCCTGTTGCTTTCTTCCAGGCTACTCCAATCGGCCTGGTTGTACAAAAAGACAGTCCCTTTGACACATTAGAAGAGTTCATTGCTTATGCTAAAGAGCGCCCGGGTGCTGTCACTGTGGGTGGCTCCGGAACTTACTCAGGTCACCATATTGCTAACATCCAGTTTGAAGCATTAACAGGAGTTAAATTGACTTATGTACCCTTTACAGGCGCTGCTCCTCAGAACCAGGCTTTCTTAGGTGGTCACGTGGCAGCTATTTGGGGCAACTCAGATAGTATAGTTCAGTACAAAGACAATATGAAAGTCTTAGCAATTGGCTCGGCAGAAAGATTTAAGGCTCTGCCCGAAGTGCCTACATTTAGGGAATTAGGCTACGACATGATCCCAAGTATTGACAGGGGCGTGGCTGTTCCTCCAGGAACTCCAGAAGAATATAAAAAGAAGCTCTCAGATGCTTTCATGAAAATTGCTAATGATGAAAATATCAAGAAGCAAATGATTGAGCAGGGATTTGTACCTTTAGCCATGGATAAAGATGAAGCCAAAGCTTATCTGCAGCAAACTACAAAGACTTATATAGAACTTCTAGAATCCTTGAAGAAGTAGAAAGCATCTATCTCTGTTTTCCAAGCCTTATATTGGGGACATTCCTTTATTAGAAATGGGAAGTGGGATGTTAGAAGTGAGAATTCTAGAAGCGCTTTGAAGCAATACTAAAATCTGATCTCTCACCTCAAACTTCTCACCTCCTTAGGGGAGGTGTGTCCCC
>JBFLYC010000007.1:85790-126598 GCA_040756735.1 Bacillota bacterium
GGACATTCCTTTATTAGAAATGGGAAGTGGGATGTTAGAAGTGAGAATTCTAGAAGCGCTTTGAAGCAATACTAAAATCTGATCTCTCACCTCAAACTTCTCACCTCCTTAGGGGAGGTGTGTCCCCTGACATTTAACGAAAGGAGAGAGCTAAGACGTGTTGGAGAATTTCGTCGTAGCACTAGGTAATGTCTTTGAACCAGTGAGTCTTCTGCTCATGGTTGTAGGTGTTTCAGCCGGGATTATAGTTGGCGCCTTACCAGGTCTTACAGCTACCATGGCTTTGGCCATTTTAGTGCCTTTTACTTTTACCATGCCTGCCATCCAGGCACTGATCGTGCTTGGTGGAGTTTACGTTGGGGCCATCTACGGGGGGTGTATTGCAGCAATTTTGATCAATACACCGGGAACGCCCTCGGCTGTTGCCACAACCTTTGATGGGTACCCGCTTACTAAAAAGGGTAAGGCAGAACATGCCCTTGTTGCAGCAGCATACAGTTCCAGTGTAGGGGGAGTAATTGGCGCACTTATTTTGCTCTTTTTATCCCCAATCCTGGCAAGTGTTGCGCTTAAGTTTGGGCCACCTGAATATTTCTGGCTGGCAGTTTTTGGTTTGACAATTATTGCAACTCTAGCCTCAAAATCCATTATCAAGGGATTAATCGGTGGTGCTTTAGGTTTATTGTTAGGCACCATAGGCATTTCACCCATTGGTGGGGATATGAGATTTACCTTTGGCTTGTATCAGATGCAAGCCGGTTTGCAGTTGATAGTAGCTATGATTGGCTTTTTTTGTATCCCTGAAATCTTTAACATGGTTGAGAGGACCATGGAGAAGTCGGAAATTAGAATGTTTAAATCCCAAAAGGGTGTTGCCTGGTCCGTTATCAAGGAGCTTACCAGCAAACCCATGCTCCTTTTTAGGTCTGCCATTATTGGTGCCTTTGTGGGCATAGTACCTGGAGCGGGGGGAAATATTGCAGCTCTAGTATCTTACAATGAAGCTATCAGATTTTCCAAAAACCCTGAGGAGTTCGGTAAAGGTACAATAGAAGGGGTTGCGGCTGCAGAAGCTTCCAACAATTCAGAAGTATGCGGTTCACTAGTACCGCTATTAACTCTGGGTATTCCAGGGGCCGCTCCTGCTGCTGTATTACTAGGCGCCTTGATGCTGCAGGGTTTAAGACCCGGTCCTGAGCTCTATACTGTATTTGGTGAAATAACCTATACTTTTTTGTTTTCACTTGTACTGGCTAATATAGCGTTGTTTTTCCTGGGGTATTATGGTTCCAGGTATGTTGCCAGGATTATTAATATTTCCACGGCTTACCTTGCTCCCATAGTTGTGTTCATGTGTGTTATCGGTTCCTATAGTATCCGTAATAATATGCTTGACGTTTATATTATGGTTGTTTTCGGCGTAATTGGTTATATAACCAGGAAGTTGGGCTATCACCCAGGGCCTATTGTCTTAGGTTTGATTCTAGGTACTATAGCTGAGAATGGTTTGGTGCAGTCAATGCTTATAGGTCAGGCCCAAGGCAATATGCTTGCTATGTTCTTTACTCGTCCAATTTCCATGGTATTGATAGTGATGTGCTTAATCTCAGCTGCTTGGCCCTTTATTTCCGATAAGCGCCAGCGCAAGATCGAGGAAATGAGGAAGCGATTGGAGGGAGAAACCCATGCTCAGTAGACTAACAAATGATAATATTTTTTCAGTAATAATACTCATTGCGTGTGCAGCAGCCTGGAACTCTCTTGACAGGGTTACCTATCTTGGCGCTTTCTTCCCTAAGGTAATCATAGTAATACTGGCATTCTTTACACTGATACAGTTATTTTTAGGTTTTCGTAATCCCAAGCAGCAAAAAATTCTAGATGGCGATAAACAGGTTTACATGTTTATCATGTTGGCTGGAATAATCTTATATGTTTGGTCCATGACTTATATTGGATTTCTTCTGTCCAGCATGCTGTTCATGGCAGTGTTTTTCTGGATTTTAAGTGATGAACGCTCAGCTAAAGGCGCTGTTAAAACCACAGTACTAGCGATACTTGTTTCTTCAGGATTTTATACACTTTTTGCAAAAGTATTCCTGGTACCCCTGCCCATTGGCATATTCTTTGGCGGGTAATAAGCAGGAAGTAAGGGGTTGAAAGTGAGAAGTTAAGAAAGGCCTTTTGAGGCCTTCTTCTTTTTGCTAGCAAATTGTAAATCCACGTTTTTTTCTATTTATCAGGTCAGAATTTGTAATTAAACTTTAAAAGGATTTTGGTGTCCAAGCGCAGAATATATAATATATAAGATGGCAAAACAATATAATGTTTACAGTAGTACCTTTCTACAGTAGTACCTTTAAACCTGCTGGGAGGATGATAAAAATGGCCGAAAAGATCTTGTTTGTAATTGATATGTTGAATGACTTCATAAGGCAGGAAGGCAAACTAAGCTGCGGGGAAGATGCTGAACAAATCGTCCCTTTTGTAACAAGTAAAGTCAGGGAATTTTTAGGGGAGGGATACCCTGTAGTGTTCATTAAAGATGCCCACATGGTAGATGACTACGAATTCAACCGTTTTCCTACTCACTGTGTCAAAGAAACCTGGGGGGCAGACTTAATAGAAGAACTTTATCCCTATGAAGTGGACCCAAAGGCCTATTGTGTTGAGAAGCAGCGGTACAGCGCTTTTTACGGAACAAATCTGGAGGAGATTTTAAGTGCAGTAAAACCTAAAGAGGTATATGTGGTAGGGGTATGCACCAACATTTGTGTCCTTTATACTGTAGAGGAGCTGTGCAACCGGGACTATAATGTATATGTTTTTAGGCAGGGTGTGGCAAGTTTTGACAGCGGCGCCCATGGCTTTGCCCTGCAGCAGATGGAAAATGTGCTCGGGGCAGAGATTCTGTGAGATGGATGGCATGATTGATGAAAAAGTATAAGATACGATGGGTATTATTTATTTTGGCGCTGTTATTAGTTGTATTTGCCGGATGCAGCGGTACCAAGGAGCCGGCAGATCTTAAGGGTAAAGATGAGCCAAAGGCTGAAAATCCTGTCCCTGTTGATAATCCGCAGTCCACAGGAATATATAATCCCCTCACAGGGTTGTATGTAGAAAAAACCCAAAATTTAACAGCAGTGATGATTGATAACCTGGGGCCGGCCAGGCCCCAGTCAGGCCTCATAAAGGCTGATATCATCTATGAAATAGAGGCAGAAGGGATGGTAACCAGATTAATGGCCCTCTTTTACGGAGACCCTCCTGAGTTTGTGGGACCTGTACGAAGCGCCAGGCCTTATTACATGCAGATAGCCAAGGAATGGGATGCTTATTATGCCCATGTGGGAGGATGCGATGATTCCTGGGCCAAACTGGTGGAATGGAAGATAAGAGACATAGACGACTTAAAGGGCCACAAGGGGTTCTATGTTGACAAAACCAGACAGCGGCCCCACAGTACATATTTAAAATTTGCAGATGCTTTGAGTGGGAAGGAAGAAAACGGCAAGTTAAAAGAATGGTCTTTCATAGATACACCCGACTCCACACCTACATATAAAGAGATTAATTTTCGATATACCAGCACAAACAGGGTTACCTATAAATGGGAGGATGATTTAAAGGCCTATTTACGGTTTATTAACGATAAACCTCATGATGACAGGGAAACAGGGCAGCAGTTATCAGCTAACAACATAATTTTGCAGTATGCTGTTCATAGGGATTTAAAGACCCAGCTCAAGCATATCTGGGTAGATGTAATAGGCAAAGGTAAAGCTGAGTTCTTCCTTGGAGGTCAGTATTTCGAGGGTACATGGGAAAAGAAAAGCATGACAGACCCCACTGTATTTTATGATGACCAGGGTAAACCAATTACTTTAGTACGGGGCCAGACATGGATTCAAGTTTTGCGTCCGAGCGCTGAAGTTAAAAAGAATTAGAAATAAGCAAAACTAAAAAATATTTCTCAGCCTAAAGGATTCCTTGCGCGGAATATGCAGCAGCAGGTGTTTTAGGGCTGATATTTCTCCTAAAGTTAAATCGGTATTTTTTGCTTCAATATATTTTACTGACCTGGTTAGTGTAAGGTCAATCTCATCCATTTCGCGGTGGTCGACTATGATGTCCCACCGCTCTTCAATTTCTATCCATTTTTTTTCAATGTGGAGGATGAGTATGTGAGCTTCTTCCCATTTCTTATCTTTAACAAGTTCTTCTAAACGGTCAATTTCCTGGGCTAGTTCCTTGGAAGTTTGAGAAATCCAGATCTCGCTGTATGTTCCCAGGGCTAAAAATATTATTAATGCTATAAACATGATCAGGGCTAAACGTAGGGAACTATCACTAAATAAACGCATTGGTCTGTCATTCCTTTAACGAACGGCCTTTTTGGCCTTTTTTTTGAATATACAACCTGCCTTCGGTATCAAGAGAGGCTAAAAGGACTTCCTGAGGACCCACTATGCCAAACTTATTTAGTTCATCTTTCAACCATTTAAGGTCAAGGCGAAACTTTACAAGGTTATGACTGATAATTTTACCGTCCATAATCAGCGGCAAAGGCAACCCTTCATATTTTGTAGGAATCTGTAAGTCTGCAGCGTTGAGGGGTCTTTTTTGAGACTTTGGAATCACACTTAATTCTCCGGAAGTTTCTAGAATGGCATATTCCACATCGCTAATGTTAGGGAAGTTTTTTAACCTTAGTTGCTCTAGGAGGTCTGTCAGATTATAACGAAGCTTCCTTAATTCATCTTCTCTAATTTTGCCGTTTTCTATTACAATGCTTGGAGTTCCACTCATTAAAGCCCGCAGGCGCAGGCTCTTTAACGAAATAATTGAGATGCCGACCTGTACAAGCAGCAGCGTCAAGATTGGGATGATGCCGTTGATCAAAGGGATCTCTTTGTCTTCCATGGGTACTGTGGCAAGCTCGGCAATCATGATAGCCAGTACCAGCTCAAAAGGCTGAAGTTCACCAATCTGCCTTTTGCCCATAAGCCTGATTACAATCATCACTAGTAAGAACAAAATAATAGTCCTGGCAAAAACTATTAACACTCTGTAATCTTCCTTTCTAAGAATATCCCTGGTTTTACCTCCTTTAAGCATTTTTACCCATTAATCGTATATTATTCCTTGATAGATAGGGTGTCCTAAAATTCATACTTTAATCCATCCAGGGCCGCCTTCACAATGAATCCGGTTTTCTTTGCAAGGTCTTTGGCAATGTTTTCAGGGCCCTTATTGTAAACCTGCAGGCCAAAATGAGTGAGCAGGGTTAATTTAGGCTTTAAAGCATCTAAAATAATTTCTACATCAGCAACAGACAGGTGAGGGATGGAGCTTTTTTCTAATCTCAGCATGGAGATTATTAATATGTCAGCCTTATAGAACTCAAGGAGTTGAGGGAAAAAAGCAGTATCCGGTATATAAGCAACAGATGTGTTTTTACCTTTAAAAATAAAACCATATGTTTCTACATTTCCATGATGGTGAGGCATGGAAGTGTTAAAGGGCAGTGTGTTTATTTTATAGGCAGTCAATGGCTCTAAGGGGATAATCCCTGCTGCGTAGTGCCTCAGGTACTTGAATATGACCGGGTCATTGTTAAGGGCATCTAAAGGGGCAAAAAGAAATCCCTTTTTGTTAAGACCACCCCTTGTCATGGCCTCTATCATTACATTAGCATCAGCTGAATGGTCCAGGTGCCTGTGGGAAAGAATGATACCGTCTAAAGAAGTTGGATCAAAACCATATTTTACTGTACTAACTAAAGCTCCAGGGCCGGGGTCTAAGCTAAAAAAGGTATCATCCAATTTAATAAGCATTCCACCTGTAGCAAGGAGCTGAGTGGACAGCATAATCCTGGCGCCGCCGGTCCCAAGGAACATAACTGAGTTCATGTTGACCTCCAAAGCTTTAAAAGCTGATTACTTGTAGTATACCATAAATTGGGGATATTCTTTAGCTAGAAGTAGGAAGTGGGATGTTGGACTTTACGCATCCTGGAGGTGTCAATAGAACCGTCCCCCTGTCACCCCCCCTGTCACCCACTAAAGCTCCAGGGCCGGGGTCTAAGCTAAAAAAGGTATCATCCAATTTAATAAGCATTCCACCTGTAGCAAGGAGCTGAGTGGACAGCATAATCCTGGCGCCGCCGGTCCCAAGGAACATAACTGAGTTCATGTTGACCTCCAAAGCTTTAAAAGCTGATTACTTGTAGTATACCATAAATTGGGGATATTCTTTAGCTAGAAGTAGGAAGTGGGATGTTGGACTTTACGCATCCTGGAGGTGTCAATAGAACCGTCCCCCTGTCACCGCCCCTGTCACCCTTCCTCCCCCTGTCACCCCCACCCGCCCCTGTCACCCGCCCCTGTCACCCCTCCTTATTTTGCCAAATATCGTCATTAGTAGTTGTATACTCCTTTTATTCGTAAGTTTACGCTGAAGGAAAACTAAAAGCTTGTACAGAATAGCCTATGTTATTCGGTAAAAATTGTAAAATTAAATGAGTACAAGGAGTGAGTATTGTGGCTTCTAAGAAGAAACTGAAAACAAGAATCTTGGAAAAAGCACAAGAATGTTTAAAAAGGGAGTTTGGGAATCGTATCTTAAAGATTAATTACGGTGAGGTCTGCCCTGAGTGGATCTCTGCGCATGCCCAGGCGGAAATTAGGGTTGTAGTAAAACGAGCAAATCTTGACGTGATTAGTACAATTTATGATGTACTATACAAATTGATGTATAGTCATAACTTTAACCAGCTGGTTTCCTTGAGAGTAATTCCCTGGAGCGAAGATAATATCCACAGGGTACCCAGGACTATTAAAGGTAAAGTTTTATCAAGAACAGGACAAGCTAAGGAGGCCGTCACATGGAAGGCAGTATAAATGACATGAGAATATGGATTTACAAGAGTGACAGGTCTCTTAATGCTGCTTCAGCCTTATTTAGAATGGGTTATTACGCCGAATGTATTTCCAGGTCCTATTATGCAGTGTTTTATTGTTTGAAAGCATTGTTTTTACAAGATAAAATTACTGTCAATAAGCCAAGCGCCATGCTTGCACTTTTGGGAAAGCGTTATGTACAGGAAGGAAAGTTGGAGCCCTGCTATCATAAGTCATTATTCTATCTTTTTGATTTGCGTTTCCAATTTGAATATGAATGTCAAAATCCAGATAACATTGATCTTGCCAAATATGCAATAGAGACAGCGTCATCCTTCATCAAAGAAATCAAAGCAAATCTTTTAAAAATAGCATAATCCTGAATGATTGTTAGCAAGACGGGGGAAACTTTATTTAAGAATTCAATTTTTTGCTTGGAGGGATTTAGGTGGAAAAATTAGATAAAGTTGAATTGGTTAGGGATAGGACAGGTGTTTCCTATGAAAAAGCCAGAGACTATTTAGAAAAAAATAAGTGGGATGTGGTAGAAGCCATTATTGCCCTTGAAAAAGAGAAGTTCATATTTGAGAGCGAGCTTGCTACCATGAAGGTAAAAGGAAAGGATTTGCTGTATAAAATAAAGGACTTGATTAAACAGGGCAACATTGCAAAGATTGTGGTTAAAAAAGATGGAAAGAAGGTTATCAGCATCCCCGTTAATGGAGGAATAATTTTGGCCCTTTTCTTCCCCTATTTTGTAGCTTTAAGCGCTGTAATAGTTTTAATGGCAGATTATGAGCTTGAGGTTGAAAAGATCAAAGAAAAGGATCTAGATATTGAGGAAAGTATATTAGGGCATTCTTAAGCGTAAAAAAACAGGTTCGCTCGGGGGAAACGAACCTTAGTTACGGGGTAAATCTTCAAGGGCAGATCATGACCATAAATAGCTAACATCTTGGTTCAAAGCAATCAATGCAGTCACTGGCTCCTTGTTTAGCTGCCAGCACATTGTTTTTAACATTCTTTAGATCTTCATTCAGGCATTGTCCCACTTGATTAAATTTACAATTTTTCAACGGGCATATTTCGGGCATTTGTTTATCACCTCCTTTAATTCTTTTATTATTGTTTCCCCAGCACTGGACAAAATGTCAAGCAGTATCAACCGGAAGTGTAAACACTTAACAAGCAAGAAACAGTATAAAAGCTAGAAAAATAAAAAAGGAATTTTGGAAATAAAATTGAAGTTAAATATAAATTAAAAAAAGGGCTTAGGCCCCTGAAGGCCGGCGGCCTTTTTTAATATTAATTTAAGGAATTTTTTTTACATGAAAAACAGCCTGCAGCAAATCTCAGAAAATGTATTTGTATATATGGGTGGAACAACTAACTATGGTGTTATTACTCATAAAAACCGGTGTATAATCATTGATACTGGGTTGGATAAAACATCAGGACAAAAGCTGTATCAGGAAGTTACCAGATGCAATTGGAAGCCGGCAGCTATTATCAATACGCACGCTCACGCAGACCATTTCGGGGGTAATAATAGGCTGGTGGAGCTAGCCAAATGTCCGGTTTACTGCTCACCCTGGGAAAATAATTTTTTACAGGAGCCAATACTTGAACCTTTCAGTTTGTTTTGTGGGGTCAATCCTCCGAAAAACCTGCAGAATAAGTTTTTGATGGCTCAAAAAAGCCCTGGGGAAGATATTTTTCAGGAAGGAGAAACCCTTAAAGAATGGGGCATTGAGGTTGTGCCCCTACCTGGGCATACCTTGGGGATGATAGGAATTAAAAAAGAAGATGTTCTTTTTACAGGAGATGCTTATATCAGCAGCAAGGTCATGGAGAAACATCCCATACCCTTTCTCATGGATGTGGAGGAATCCTATAAGTCATTAGAACTACTCTTGACGGAACCTTTGAACTGCTGTATCCATGTTATCGCTCATCAAGGTATTTATGTAAGGCCTGAAGCTGCCTGTGAAATAGAGAGCTACAAAGACCGTATAAGAGAAATATACCTTCTTCTTAAAGAAAGTGTCCAAGAAGGCCCCAAGACTACAGAGCAGCTTATGCAATTGGTTTTGAGATATTTTTACCTGGAGGTCAAAACCCTGGCTGTTTACCAATTAATCATGGTTACCATCCATGCTTATTTGGCTGCCCTTTTGAATAAACAGGAAATAGCGCCGTTATTTACCGATAGTACATTATACTGGTGTGTTCCATCCACTTCTTCTTGTTAAATGGGGGAGATTCCTTGGAAGATGCTCAAAAGTTTTCACTAATTGTGCTGGCGGGCGGCAAGAGTTCCCGCATGAAGATGAATAAAGCTCTTCTAGAGATAGGAGATAAAAGACTAATTGAAGTGATCATTGATTCCTTAAAGGGAGCCTTTGACGAGGTTATAGTGGTTACTAATACACCCCAAGAATACAGCTTTCTTCCATATAAACTTGTAGGAGATATTTATAAAGATAGGGGCCCTTTAGGCGGTATACATGTGGGTTTAAAGCAGGCGAGGAATAAATATGCATTAATTACAGCATGTGATATGCCTTTTGTTGAAAGCGCTCTGGCTAAGAAGCTGTGCATGTTGGCTGTTGGTTATGATGTTGTTGTGCCCAAAAAAGGAGATTACCTGCAGCCACTCTTTGCGGTTTATTCAAAAAACTGCCTTCCACACATTGAAACATGTCTAAAGGAAGGTAAGAACAAAATCATAACCTTCTATCCCAGTGTAAAGATACTGTATGCTGACTGGGACAGTCTATTGGAGCCTGGCGAGGCCCAAAAGATCTTTTTTAATGTTAATACGCCTAAAGATCTGGATGCGCTTAAAAAGTTTAATCTAGGGGAAGAATAAACAAAAATGCTGTGGTATAATGTTAGTAATATTTTTTTTTAAAAGGAGTGTTAAAGCATGAAGGAAAAGGTTGAGGCAGCTTTAAATAAAGTTCGTCCTTATCTGCAAAGAGATGGTGGCGATGTGGAGTTAGTAAGTGTGGAAGATGACGGCACTGTTAAAGTAAGGTTACAAGGGGCTTGCGGGGGCTGCCCTGGCGCCATGCAGACTTTGAAACATGGTATCGAAAGGATTCTAAAAGAAGAGGTTCCTGAAGTAAAAGAAGTTATCGGGGTATAAAGGAAAGGGGGGGGGTGACAGGGGACGGTTCTATTGACACCTCCCATTTTTTTGAGTCATAGGGGTGACAGGGGACGGTTCTATTGACACCTCCCTTTTTTTGAGTCATAGACTCATCAAATGGAGGTGTTTATGCCAACAACATTATTGCTGAAAAAACTAAGGCCAGCCCAAGGACAATGCTTGCAAAGGCATATTTAAAGGCAGTGTAGAACTTTTTATCCTGTATTAACAGGACTATTTCATAGGCGAAGGTTGAGTAGGTCGTAAAGGCTCCTAAAAATCCCAGCATACTGGCGCTTTGCCAGATGCTGCTTAGTTTCATGCTGCTAAAAACTAGAAACAACACGCCTATGATTAAAGAACCCAACATATTGACTATAAAGGTTCCTAAAGGAAAGAGGCCCCCCCATTTTTGCTGTATCTTAATATTGATGGAATATCTAGCCAAAGCGCCAAGACTTCCACCTAAACCAATAAATATAAATTCCATTGCCGTGCTCCTTCCCAAAATAAATATATATGAGAGACCATTTATAAGAGACCATTGCCCTGATTGTTTTAATCAAAACTTGAGCTGTCATTCCTCACTTCTTATCTTACACCTCAAAATTGAGAGTTTTGTCCCCTTTTAATTTGCCGTGCATGTTCTTTAACAATATATTCCCCCCCAAGATAACCCAGCCAGCCTGCAGCTATACACCCCAGGGGAGTTCCCAAAAAATACAGTACTCCAACTAGAGCCTGCCCGTTATAAAACAAGTTAAATGTCTCTAAAGAAAAAATTGAAAAGGTAGTATAGGCGCCTAAAAAACCTGTTGCAACGGCTGTTCTGTATTCAGCCCTAATCTTCAGCAATTCCATGGTCACTGTCATAAAGAGACACATAAGGAAAGAGCCTGAAAGGTTTACCGCAAAGGTTCCCAGGGGGAATACAGAGGGAAACACAGAATTTACTATTTTTCCTGTTAAAACCCTGGCAAGTGCACCTAAAAACCCTGTTATTGCTACGAATATATAAAGCAAGTGTATTCACCACCGATATATAGTATGAATAACAAAAAAACTCCTACTGCATAATTTACAGTAGGAGCCATCAGCTTGTTTTAAGCATTTTAAGGCGAGCTCCATCACCCGTGCATTGATAATAATACATCAAAATAATCACTTCTTTATAATAAGCAAAAAAGCAGTAAGAATCAAGAGATTCTTATAATTGCTAAATATAGAAGGATTTTTACTGAAATTTGTCGAAGAAAAAAAAGTTGCTTGATGACTTCTGGAGGGAGGGGAATAGAATTTGCAAAGGGTCTCAACACATGCCCTGCGTTCTGGTATGAAAGTAGGCAGATCTGTTTATACAAATGAAGGCGTTATACTTATCAAGGCAGGGATGCACATAACTGAAAAAAACATCAACCGCCTAAAAATTCTTGATATTCCTTCCATTTACATTGAGGATGGTTTTGTTGATGATATTGAGATCAAAGAGGTTATTTCACAGCAAACCAGAGCTGATGCCATCAAACGTGTTCGCGATCTATTTAACAAAACGGAAGTGCATAGTAAGGCAGGTAAAATAACTGTAATATTAAATGAAGATAAGCTTACACACATTGTAGAAACTCTTTTAAGCGAGGTTTTAAATTCCAAAGATATTATGATATCTCTAACTGATATCCGGGCCTTTGACGATTATACCTTTGCTCATTCTGTCAACGTTTGTGTTCTGGCTCTAATTACAGGAAAAACCCTGGGTTTATCAAAAAAATCTCTGACCCAGTTAGGCATAGGCGCTGTACTGCATGATTTGGGAAAGGTTTTTATTCCTAAAGAAATTCTCAATAAACCGGATACTTTATCTGTCAATGAGTTTGAAGTTGTAAAGAAACATCCAGAAGATGGTTTTAAACTTGTGAAGGCCAAAGGCATGATAAATGATTTATCAGCTTCTGTTATCTTTGAGCACCATGAAAGATACAATGGAAGTGGTTATCCCAGGGGTCTAAAGAAGAAGCAGATACACTTGTATGGCAGGATAGTAGGTGTAGTTGATACTTATGATGCCTTAACAGCCGACAGGGTCTACCGTAATGCTTATCTGCCTTATCAGGCTTATGAGATGCTCGCCGGTTCGGGAGATAATCAATTTGATTATGAGGTAGTCAAGGCATTTTTATCAAACATCGCCATTTATCCTATTGGAACCTTTGTGGAGTTAAATACAGGACAGGTTGGTGCAGTTGTTGATGTAATAAAAGGATTGACCCACCGACCTAAAATTAGAGTCTTTTTTGAGGAAAGCGCCAGGCCTGTGGGACATCCTTATGAGGTTGATTTAACTTCGGAACTTAGTCTAATGATTGATAAGGTTTTAAAGTTCGAGGATTTGGAAAAACTATCTACCACCGCCCGAAGACTGCAGTTCAGTTAAATTTGGGGACATTAATCGGCATGTAGGGTCGGGCGGACCCGAATCTACGCTTGGGGAGATTGGCGATTACTCCGGTCGTGGAACCAAGAAACTCCCACCTCTTAGTGGCGGGAGTACGTCACAGGGAGATGTGCCCCCTTTCAATTTAAAGGAGTGAACTATGATTGCCTACTTATGATTTTAAGTGTCTGACTTGTGAAAAGCGTTTCAGTAAATTTGTTTCATATAAGGAGAAGGACCAGGTAACTTGTCCTGAGTGTAATGGTAAAACCCAACAGCTGTTTACAGGCTTTTTGTATAAAAAGTCTGGAGGAGACACCGCTGGTGGCGGTACAAGCTGTACTAAAAGTTCCTGCAAGGGATGTGGGGGTTGTTAAAAAGATGGCTGCTGAAGGGCTTTCCTGTATTGTGCTGGCCGCAGGTAGATCTCTTAGGATGGGTAGAGATAATAAGTTATTGCTTAAGTACCAGGGCAAGGAGATTATCAAGCGCGCCTTAGATAAATTTTTGTCGTTAGATCTGGCTGAAATTGTAGTAGTAACTGGCTACCAGTCAGAACAAGTTAGTGAAGTTCTTAAAGAATATCCAGTCACCATAACTTTTAATGAGGACTTTTTACAGGGTCAATCTACATCTCTAAAAACTGGTATTAACTCTTTGACTAAAAACCCTTTGGGCGCTTTTTTTGCTTTAGGAGATCAGCCTTTAATTAAAAAAAAACTCTTGCTTTGCTAAAAAAGGTGTTTTTGCAGGATTCATCAAAGATCGTGGCACCGCAGTACCAGGGTCAAAGGGGTAATCCGGTGGTTATTCCCAGTCTTTTGTTTCCGCAAATTTATGCATTGCAAGGTGATGAAGGAGCAAGGAGGTTGATTGAGCCAGCCAGGGTAGTGTATGTGGAAGTGGATGACCCTGGTATTATAATTGATGTTGATACACCGGAGGAGTACCAAAGGTTGATAAGGAAAGGGGACACTCCAAACAAGGAAAGGGGACACTCCTCTTGCAGAGAAATGTCCCCAACTTAAGAGGAATGTCCCCAACGTATACGGGGACACACCTCCCCGGTAGAATAAACTCTTGGTTTCAAGGTCAGGGGACACTCCAAACAAAGAAAGGGGACACTCCAAACAAGGAAAGGGGACACTCCAAACAAGGAAAGGGGACACTCCAAACAAGGAAAGGGGACACTCCTCTTGCAGAGAAATGTCCCTAACTTAAGAGAAATGTCCCTAACGTATGGATGTGGCCAATATAAGGGGGTGGAAATAGATG
The DNA here is from genome assembly GCA_040756735.1 of Bacillota bacterium. GTDB lineage: Bacteria > Bacillota > DSM-16504 > Desulfitibacterales > Desulfitibacteraceae > JBFLYC01. The sequence goes on from JBFLYC010000007.1 coordinate 99,556, forward strand.
GATGCATATATTCCAGGAAATTACCAGGGAGCTATTTCCAGGTCCTTGGAAATTTTTGCAAAAGCCGACCCACAGGACATGGTTTTAGGAAGCGGCGCTGTCTATGACAAAACCGCTTGCTTGTTTAGATTGAGGTATTGCGGCCAAGATATTGAAGTTTGTTATCCTTCAGGAGATGCCTGGTGGCTAAAGCCTCAGAGGGAAAGGATTTCAGTAAAGGACCAGTATCTAATACTGCTGTACCTGGCCCAGGCGAGCGGCCTGCCTGCCAGAAACCGATGGCTGACCTTTTTGGAGCTGCCCGGCGGACCACACCATTACGTTCCTTTTATTAAAGAAGCCATTGAACCCTTACTTAAGGCTTTTGGCAGTGAGCCCGAGAAGGCCTGGGCTGCAGCCAGGGAGCTAGGGGCACAGAAAGCTGCCATGGGAGATGTGGGATTTGTGGCGCCCGTTTTTCCAAAACTGCATTTAGGGTTCGTATTCTGGCAGGGAGAAGACGAGTTTCCTTCCAAGGCCAATATTCTTTTTGATGAGGTTTCTATAACCTATTTAGATACTGCTTCCCTCTACATGTTAGGCATTAATACTTCTTTAAAAATATTAAAGGCCTCCAAAGAGGCCTGTCCAGGTAGTTAAATTCTAGTTTTCTTTTCTGAATGCCAGTAAATAAACTGGGTCTGTGGTCGTCTCATTAATCTTGTCTTCGGCTGCAAGGAGGTCTTTTAATTGCTCCTGGTTTAACATGGCGAACTGAAAATCTTTGGGCGTAGTCATCCATTCACCTCCGGTAATTTGTCAAAAGGTTTTATAAGGCTGTAAATATTTTGCAACAACTGGCGGGATTTTATGCATTCTTTGACAGACAGGATATGGAATTAAAAAATTGTTTTTTCTATTGACAGAAAGGCCGTACCTTAGATATACTTATGGTTAATAATTGTGGAATACCAGATGGATTAATAAAAAAGCAATGATGAAAGACATGCTAAATAATAGTCACTAGGTTACAGAGAACCGGGGCAGGTGAAAGCCGGTATCTATACTATATTTAGTCTCACTTTCTAGCGCCTTGTCGAAAAGCTGTTTATGCCTAGTAGACCGGGCCGGAATGCCAACCGTTAAACTGGCCTTGAGTTAAATGCAAAGTGGTTGCTGCTGCAGCAATCAGGGTGGTACCGCGGGAATAACCTTCTCGTCCCTGTTAGGGGATGGGGAGGTTTTTTTATAAATTTTTTTAGTTAAAATTTTTTACAGATCAGGAGGTTTAATAGAAATGCGAAGCAATCAGATGAAAGCCGGGTTGGAAAAATCACCCCATAGGTCTTTATTTAAAGCCTTAGGGCTTACTGAGTGGGAACTGGAGAAGCCTATTGTGGGCATTGTCAACAGTCAGAACGAGGTAATACCTGGACATATACATTTAGACCAGCTGGCCGGTGCTGTTAAAGCAGCAGTTAGAATGGCAGGGGGCTTGCCCCTGGAGTTTCCTGCTATTGGCGTTTGTGACGGCATTGCCATGAACCATGAAGGTATGAAGTATTCCCTGGCAAGCAGGGAACTTATTGCCGACTCCATTGAAGTCATGGCTAAAGCTCACCCTTTTGATGCCCTGGTTTTCATTACTAACTGTGACAAAATTGTTCCAGGTATGTTAATGGCAGCTGCGCGTCTGGACCTTCCTTGTATCTTTATCAGCGGCGGGCCCATGATGGCAGGAAGATACAGGGGCAAAAAAGTAAGCCTGTCGAACATTTTTGAAATGGTAGGGGCAGTTAAAGCTAACCGTGCTACAGAAGAGGACCTGGCAGAACTTGAAGATAATGTCTGCCCGGGATGCGGCTCTTGTTCAGGAATGTTTACTGCTAATTCCATGAACTGCCTGACAGAAGCGTTGGGCATGGGACTGCCGGGTAATGGCACCGTACTCGCAGTGGAAGCGGCCAGGATTAGACTGGCCAAGGAAGCCGGCAGGAAGGTCATGGAACTTTTGGAGCAGGATATCAGGCCTTCAAAGATCATGACTCCTGAAAGCTTTATCAATGCGCTTACGGTGGATATGGCCCTGGGATGTTCAACTAATACAGCCCTGCACCTTCCCGCTATAGCACATGAAGCAGGAGTAGAACTGGATTTAGGACTATTTAATAAGATCAGCCAAAAAACGCCCCAGCTTTGCAAGCTGGCCCCTGCAGGGCCTCACCATATAGAAGACCTGGCTTTTGCAGGCGGGGTTCAAGCGGTAATGAAAGAATTAAGCAGTTTAAACCTGCTGAACTTAAATGCCATGACAGTAACAGGCAGGACAGTAGGAGAGAACATTGAAAAAGTCAATGTGTTGGATGATACGGTAATCCGACCTGTCCAAAATCCTTACAGTGCTGACGGAGGAATAGCGGTTCTGTGGGGCAGCCTGGCTCCCGAAGGGGCTGTGGTTAAAAAGGGAGCAGTCTCGGAGAAAATGATGGTCCACCAGGGGCCTGCCAGGACCTTTGAAAGTGAGGAAGAGGCTGTCGAAGGTATCTTGGCCGGAAAGATTAACCCCGGTGATGTGATAGTTATCCGCTACGAGGGGCCAAAGGGCGGCCCGGGCATGAGGGAAATGCTTACCCCTACAGGCGCTGTAGCAGGTATGGGTCTGGATGAGCAGGTAGCTCTCATTACAGATGGTAGGTTTTCAGGCGCTACCAGGGGCGCTTCCATAGGGCATATTTCTCCGGAAGCTGCAGAAGGCGGACCCATTGCACTGGTACAGGAGGGTGACATAATATCTATTAACATTCCACAAAAAAAGTTAGATTTGCTTGTGGATGAAGCAGAGATGGAAGCAAGGAGAAAGAACTGGCAGAAACCTGAGCCCAAGGTGAAAAAAGGATATCTGGCCAGGTATCAGAAACTGGTAAGTTCAGCCAGCTCAGGAGCAATCATTAAATAGCAATAAGAGGTAGAAAGTTATATCTTTATTAAATGAGAATTATGAAGTAGAAGTAGATGTTAGAAGCGTTGGCAAATTCTTTAGTTAAGTTGTTTTTCTGACCTCTAACCTCTGACTTCCGACTTCTTAATTGGGAGGTATCAGCAGATGAAGGAAGAGCTTGGAAAAAATATGGAGGTGAAACAAATTGGGGATTGCTTGAAGAATTACGGGAAAGGTGAAGTCTTGACAGGAGCAGAAATTTTACTGAGGGCCCTTGAATTAGAAGGGGTTGACACAATATTTGGCTATCCTGGAGGTACTGTGCTGCACATTTACGATGCCATCTACAAGTGCAGGACAATTAGGCATATCCTGCCCAGGCATGAACAGGGGGGAGCCCATGCTGCGGATGGTTATGCTCGTTCTACAGGCAGGCCGGGCGTGGTCCTGGCTACTTCCGGACCGGGAGCTACAAATCTGGTTACGGGAATTGCCACTGCTTACATGGACAGTGTACCAATGATAGTTATTACCGGGCAGGTGTCTGTACCTGCTATCGGCAGAGATTCATTCCAGGAAGCAGATATTACGGGTATTACCTTGCCCATTACCAAATATGGCTACCTGGTAAAGGATGTGAGGGATTTAGCTCGTAGCATCCGTGAAGCCTTTTATATAGCCACTACTGGTAGACCGGGCCCTGTTATTATAGATATCCCAAAAGATGTTACCCTGGCAGAAACTGAGTTTTATTACCCGCCCGCGTATAATTTGCCAGGCTACAAGTTAAGGCCTAACGGCATAGAAAAAGAACTACTGGAGACTGTAGAACTACTTAATAAAGCAAAAAGGCCGGTGCTTTATGCAGGCGGCGGAGTTATTAGCAGCCAAGCCGAAAAGCTCTTGACTGAGTTGGCGGAAAAACTTGATATTCCCGTAACTTGTACACTTATGGGCAAAGGCGCTGTGCCGGACACTCATCCATTGTCCCTGGGCATGCCGGGTATGCACGGTACTGTGTACGCCAATTACGCATTAACAGAATGTGATTTGCTGCTGGCCGTGGGAGTTCGCTTTGACGATCGGGTCACAGGCAATGTTAAGACATTTGCTGCTAATGCCAAGAAGGTGCATATAGAAATTGATCCCGCTGAAGTTAACAAAAATGTTGCAGTGGATTTGGCTGTCCTTGGCGATGCCAAAGAAATCTTAAGCGAACTGCTATCCAGGACCCAAGAGCAAAAGAGGCCACAGTGGCTGGCGCAAATAGATGAATGGAAAAACCAGTACCCCCTTAAGTTTGGCCAGTCTGACAACGGAGCTTTAAAGCCGCAGTTTGTGATTTCCTCAATCAACAAAATATTGGAGGACAATTCTATTGTAGTCGCAGACACAGGACAGCACCAAATGTGGTCCGCCCAGTATATTAAAACCACCAGGGCCAGGGGCTTTTTAACCTCAGGTGGCTTAGGCGCCATGGGATACGGTTTCCCTGCTGCAATAGGCGCACAGGTGGCTAACCCTGATGCTTTGGTTGTAGCTGTAGTCGGAGACGGCGGTTTTCAAATGAATCTTCAAGAACTTGCTACAGCAGCAAACTATAACTTGCCCGTAAAGGTTTGCTTAATTAATAACGGATATTTAGGAATGGTCCGGCAGTGGCAGGATCTTTTCTTGGAAAAACGTTATTCACATACAGATATTAATAGTGGGCCGGATTTTGTGAAGCTGACCGGCGCCTATGGCATCAAAGCAATGAGGGTGCAAAGGCCTGAAGAAGTTCTTCCTGCATTAGAAGAAGCCAAGAACACCAAGGGGCCGGTAGTGATTGATTTTGTTGTGGAAAAAGAAGAAAATGTTTTCCCCATGGTACCGGCAGGCAAATCAATTTTCGAAATCCTTGGGAGGTAAGATGATATGAAGCATACCCTGGCAGTTTTAGTGGAAAACAGGCCCGGTGTCCTGACGCGTATTGCAGGTTTATTTGCCCGCAGGGGTTATAATATTGAAAGTCTGGCAGTAGGTGAAACTGAAGACCCCACTGTTTCTCGCATGACCATTGTCGTCGAGGGGGATGAAAAGGTTATAGAGCAGGTTACCAAACAGCTGCACAAGCTGGTAGATGTTATTAAATTAAGTGACATATCTAATGAAGAGAACGTAGACAGGGAATTGATTCTCATCAAGGTAAATGCTGAGCCCCAGGTTAGAGCAGAAATCATGCAGATTGTTGATATTTTCCGGGCAAGGATAGTCGATATAGGAAGAAACACCTTGATCATAGAGGCCACCGGAGATTCTGGGAAGATTAAGGCCATTGAGACTTCTTTAAAGCCCTTTGGCATAAGAGAACTGGTTAGAACAGGTAAAATAGCCATGGTTAGAGGCCCCAAGGTGAAAAACGGCAAAAATAATAAGAGCTTGAGTTTTTAGCCTGGAGCCAAGGAGGTGGAATGCATGGAAATTACAGGAGCAGAGTGTTTAATAAAATCTTTAGAGCAAGAAGACGTTTCAGTGATTTTTGGATATCCTGGAGGCGCAGTAGTTCCCATCTATGATGCTTTATTGAATAGTTCTATCAAACATGTCCTTGTTCGTCAAGAACAGGCAGCAGTTCATGCTGCCAACGGATATGCCAGGACCACAGGCAAGGTAGGAGTTTGCATGGCTACTTCAGGCCCTGGGGCAACCAATTTAGTCACCGGCATTGCAACAGCTTATATGGACTCCATTCCCATAGTTATTATTACTGGTCAGGTATCTACCCAAATGGTGGGCACTGATGCTTTTCAGGAGGTAGACATAACAGGTATCACCATGCCCATCACCAAGTATAATTATCTAGTCAAAGATGTAAAGGATGTTCCAAGGGTTATTAAAGAGGCTTTTCACATTGCCTCAACAGGCAGGCCGGGTCCTGTCCTGATTGATATCCCCAAAAATATCAGCGACAGCAAGACCAAATGTAAACCTCATGAAAAGGTGGACCTGCGGGGTTACAAGCCTAATTATGTAGGCCATCCTTCCCAGATTAAAAATGCTTCCATGATGATTAACAGCAGTGTGCGGCCGGTTATTCTTGCCGGAGGAGGAGTTATTAACGCCGGGGCTTCAGAATATGTACAGAAGCTGGCCTATAGAATACAGGCTCCGGTGGTAACTACCTTGATGGGCATAGGTTCATTCCCTACAGATGATGAGTTGTCTCTCGGAATGCTGGGGATGCATGGGACACCAGCTGCAAACCAGGCAGTTACTAATGCCGATCTCCTTGTTGCTTTAGGAGTAAGATTTGATGACAGGGCCACAGGCGCGGTAGAAAAATTTGCCCCTGGAGCAAAAATCATTCATATAGATATTGACCCTGCTGAAATTGGCAAAAATGTCAGGGCAGATCTGCCCATAGTCGGCGATGTAAAGCTGGTTTTAGAAGAACTCTTGAAACGTGTTGAGGAGGCAAAGCATGCCCAGTGGCTAGAGCAGGTGAAGCAGTACAGGCAGGCCACCCCCTTAAAATATCCCAAAGAACAGCTTACGCCCCAGTATGTACTGCAGGTTATGAGTGAACTTGCCGGCAGTGAGGCAATCATCACCACCGATGTGGGGCAGCACCAGATGTGGGCCGCCCTCTATTGTAAATTTACCAGGCCTAATAAGTTTATATCATCAGGTGGACTGGGAACCATGGGTTATGGATTTCCTGCCTCCATAGGGGCTCAATTAGGCTGCCGGGATAAACTGGTTATTGCAGTAACAGGGGATGGTAGTTTTCAAATGCACATGGCAGAGATGGGTACAGCCATGGAGAACAATCTGCCCATTAAAATTATCTTATTTAACAACAGCTGTCTTGGCCTTGTGAAACAGCTGCAGTATTTTTACTGTGATAAGAGGTATAATGCTATTGATTTTAGATGTAATCCTGATTTTATGCAGTTTGCCAGGTGCTATGGAGCGGAAGGTTACCGTATAACCTCTACTGATGAGGTTGAGCCGGTTTTGAAGGAAGCTTTTGGCAGCGGCAAGCTGACCATTATAGAGTGCCTGGTGTCTCCTGATAATTTGGTTTATCCCATGGTTTTAAATACAAAAGGCTTAGCAGAAATGGAATTGTAAGTTGGGGGACATTCCTTACTAGAAGTGGGAAGCAGGATACTCTAACTTCTCGCCTCCAATAATGGCAGGCGTGTCCAACGTTCATTTAAAAAGAAGAAGGTGAAATGAGTTGGAATCTCAAAAAGTATATATTTTCGATACAACCCTGAGAGATGGCGAGCAGTCGCCAGGGGTCAATTTAAACATTCAGGAAAAATTAAAAATTGCCAGTCAGCTGGCCAAGTTAAATGTTGATGTGATTGAGGCCGGGTTTCCCATTGCTTCTCAAGGGGACTTTGAAGCTGTAAAGGCTGTGGCCCAGGAGATTAAGGGGCCTGTCATTGCAGCCCTCGCCCGCATTGCTACAAAGGATATTGACAGGGCCTGGGAAGCGGTAAAGTATGCCGAACGCCCCCGTATTCACACCTTTATTGCCACATCTGATATTCATTTAAAGCATAAACTGCGTATGTCCAGGGAAGAGGTTTTAGAAAAAATTGCCTGGGGCGTGGCTTATGCAAGAAATTATACTGACGATGTTGAGTTTTCACCCGAAGATGGTTTTAGGACAGAATTGGACTTCATGTGCCAGGTAGTGGAAACTGCCATTAAGGCAGGCGCAACTGTAATAAATATTCCTGATACGGTTGGGTATGCCACACCGGGAGAATTCGGGCTGTTTATTAAAGGTATTAAAGAAAGGGTGCCTAATATTCACAAGGCTATCCTTTCGGTACACTGCCATAATGATTTGGGCCTGGCAGTGGCTAATTCCCTTTCAGCTCTATTAAATGGAGCCCAGCAGGTAGAGGTAGCGGTGAATGGAATAGGAGAACGCGCCGGCAACACTTCCCTGGAAGAATTGGTTATGGGTATCTACACCCGTCAGGATTACTACAACTTGTTTACAGATATTAACCTGCATGAAATCTACCGCACCAGCAAAATGGTATCTAACCTTACCGGTATGTCCATCCAGCCAAACAAGGCCATTGTGGGCAAAAATGCTTTTGCCCATGAGTCGGGAATTCACCAGGACGGGGTTCTTAAAGAAAGGACCACTTATGAAATCATGAACCCAGAATTGATTGGCCTGGTGCAAAACAACATTGTTTTAGGAAAACACTCAGGAAGGCATGCATTTCAAAAAAGGCTGGAGGAATTGGGCTTCTCCTTAAAACAAGAGGAATTAGACAATGCCTTTGAAAGATTTAAGATGCTCACCGACAAGAAAAAGGAGATTTCCGATAAGGATTTAGAAGCCATTGTGGAAGACGAAATCAAGGTCATCCCACAAAAATTCGAGCTGAGGCACCTGCATGTGTCCAGCGGCAACACGGTGGTACCCACTGCTACCCTGGGTATTTTTGACCAGGAAAAACTCATTGAGGAAGCTGCTTGCGCGGATGGTCCCATTGATGCGGTCTTTAGAACTATCGATAAGATTACAGGCATCAAGGCTTACTTAAAACACTATGCTTTGAATGCCATTACAGGCGGCAAGGATGCCATAGCTGAAGTAACTGTCAAGGTGTGTCATGAAAAGATAGTTTACACAGGCAGGGGGCACAGCACGGATATCATCGAGGCAAGCGCCAGGGCTTACTTAAATGCCATCAATAAACTATACTATGAACATTACAGAGTTTTTGAAGGGAGGGAGTAAGCCGTGGGAATGACAATAACAGAAAAAATCCTGGCAGCTCATGCCGGGTTGGATAAAGTAGAACCTGGCCAGCTCATCAATGCAAAACTAGATGTTGTCCTGGGCAATGACATTACCGCACCTGTGGCTATTAAAGAGTTTAGAAGGACAGGTAAAGAGAAGGTCTTTGACAAGGAGAAAGTTGTCCTTGTGCCTGATCATTTTACGCCTAATAAGGATATCAAGTCTGCGGAGCAGGCCAAAATCTTAAGAGATTTCGCCAGGGAACAAGAACTGACAAACTATTTTGAGGTGGGCAGGATGGGCATAGAACACTGCCTGCTCCCCGAGCAGGGCCTGGTCGGCCCTGGAGATGTGGTCATTGGGGCGGATTCTCATACATGTACTTATGGAGCCCTGGGGGCCTTTGCTACAGGGGTTGGCAGCACAGACATGGCAGCAGGTATGGCTTTAGGTGAAGCCTGGTTTAAAGTGCCTGAAAGCATTAAATTCATATACCATGGGAAACTGCAGGAATGGGTGGCAGGCAAGGATCTGATACTGTACACCATAGGCAAAATCGGTGTGGATGGAGCACGCTACCAGGCCATGGAGTTTACCGGTGAGGCTATAGAAAGCCTGTCCATGGACAGCCGTTTTACCATGGCCAACATGGCCATCGAGGCAGGAGGTAAAAACGGCATCATAGCTCCTGATAGGATCACCGAAGAATATGTAAAGGGAAGGGTTAAACGCCCGTATAAATTTTATTACAGCGACTCAGATGCCAGATACAGCCAAATAATAGACATTGATGCGGCGTTGATAGAACCACAGGTGGCTTTCCCTCATCTGCCGGAAAACACCAGGGGTATCAGCGAGGCTGGTCTGGTGCTCATTGACCAGGTGATTATCGGGTCATGCACCAACGGGAGATTAGAAGACCTGAGGATGGCAGCAGGTATCCTTAAGGGTAAAAAGGTTCATCCTGAAATTCGCCTGATCATCTTCCCAGGCACCCAACAAATCTACCTGGATGCCATGAGAGAAGGTTTATTTGAAATATTTGTAGAAGCCGGAGCAGTTGTAAGTACCCCTACCTGCGGTCCGTGTCTTGGGGGGCATATGGGCATACTTGCTAAAGGCGAAAAAGCCCTGGCAACCACCAACAGGAATTTTGTCGGCCGTATGGGTCACCCTGAAAGTGAAGTATACCTGTCAGGCCCTGCAGTGGCAGCAGCAAGCGCTGTAAAGGGCAGGCTGGCAGCACCCCAGGAGGTGATATAAATGCTGCTTAGAGGAAAAGCATGGAAATTCGGAAATGACGTGGATACTGATGCTATTATTCCGGCTAGATATTTAAACACTACAGACCCTCAAGAACTAGCCGAGCACTGCATGGAGGATGCTGACCCTGACTTTCCCCAGAAGGTCAGCAAGGGGGATATCATTGTAGCCGGTAAAAATTTTGGCTGCGGCAGCTCACGGGAGCACGCTCCCATTGCTATCAAGGCAGCAGGGGTATCATGTGTAATTGCCAGGTCCTTTGCCAGGATCTTTTACAGGAATTCCATCAACATTGGTCTGCCCATTATGGAGTCACCGGAAGGGGCAGCAGCAATAGAGGAAGGTCATGAAGTGGAAGTGGATGCTAAGGAAGGGAAGATTAAAAACTTGACCACAGGTGAGACCTATACAGCCGCTCCCTTCCCCGATTTTATGAGGCAGATTATCTCAGCAGGCGGTTTGATAAACTATGTGGCCGAAAGGGTGAAAAAAGATGGTTAAGATAGCTGTTTTACCAGGAGACGGAATAGGTTTAGAAATAGTGCCCGAGGCAGTAAAAGTCCTTGAACTTATCGGTCCAAAATACGGCCTTAGCTTTGAGTTTTGCCATGGGCTAATAGGCGGAGCAGCCATAGATGAGGTTGGCGCTGCCCTGCCGGATGAGACTCTGGAATTGTGCAGGGCCAGCCAGGCGGTACTCCTTGGGGCCATAGGAGGTCCAAAATGGGATAATCTCCCAGCCCAGCAAAGGCCCGAATTAGGAGCTTTACTCCCCTTGAGAAAGAAGTTGGGCCTATATGCCAATGTAAGGCCTGCTGTCCTAAACCCTGCCCTCATGGGTGCATCGCCCCTGAGGGAGCATGTTGTTGCAGGTACAGATCTGGTGGTAATCAGAGAATTAACCGGAGGTCTTTACTTTGGTGAAAAATACAGGGAACCCCATGAGACAGGGGAAAAGGTTGTAGATACCCTGGTTTACACCACTGGCGAGATTGAACAGATTGGCCGTCTGGCCTTTGAAATAGCGCAAAAGAGGAACAAGAAACTAACCAGTGTAGATAAGGCTAATGTGATAGAAAGCTCCCGCCTGTGGCGAGAAACAATCACAAGACTTGCTTCAGAGTATCCGGATGTTGCCTTGGAGCATATGTATGTGGACAACTGCGCAATGCAGCTCATACGCAATCCAAGACAATTTGATGTAATAGTCACCGAGAATATGTTTGGCGATATACTTACAGATGAAGCCTCAATGCTGACAGGTTCTATCGGCATGCTTGCTTCAGCAAGCTTTGGCGGCAGCGTAGCCCTCTACGAACCCGCCCATGGTTCAGCCCCTGACATTGCCGGTCAGGATAAAGCTAATCCCCTGGCAACCATCCTTTCAGCTGCCATGATGTTAAGATACAGCTTTGACTGTCCCCAGGGGGCCCAGGAGATAGAAAGGGCAGTAGATGCAGCGCTGGCAGACGGCTATAGGACTGGAGACATAATGGAAGAGGGCAAAAAACTGGTAGGCACTAAAGAAATGGGACGTTTAGTCCGTGAAAAGCTGGGAGAGTAGATCATATGAAGATTACTATCTTCGATACCACGCTCAGGGACGGAACCCAGGGTGAAGGGGTCAGCGTCTCTGTTCACGATAAACTAAAAATTGCCAGGAAATTGGATTGGCTGGGGGTTGAGTATATAGAAGGAGGATGGCCCTTCTCCAACCCCAAGGATACGGAGTTTTTCCAGGAAGCAGCCAAACACAGCTGGAGGGGCAAAATTTGCTCCTTTGGGAGTACTTGCAGGGTAGGCGCAAAGGCTGAGGAAGATCCTAATATCCTGGCCATGCTGGCATGCGGGGCTCCTGCCTCAGCCATCTTTGGCAAGACCTGGGATTACCAGGTAACCAAGGCTCTTGGTACTAACCTGGAAGAGAACTTGAGGATGATTCATGATAGTATGGCTTGTCTTGTGCAAAATGGCATAGAAGTGATCTTTGATGCGGAGCATTTCTTTGACGGTTATAAGGCCAATCCTGGTTATGCCATGCAGTGCCTTGAGGCAGCCCAAAAAGGTGGAGCATCATGGCTGGTTTTATGCGATACCAATGGCGGGGCTTTGCCCTCAGAGGTTTTTGCCATAGTAAAAGAATGTGTAAAAAGATTTTCAGTTCCCATCGGTATACATGCTCATAATGACGGGGAACTGGCTGTGGCTAATACTCTGTCTGCAGTACAGGCCGGCGCCGGGATGATCCATGGCACTATTAATGGTATAGGTGAAAGATGCGGCAATGCCAACCTGTGTTCAGTGATTCCTAACCTGGAATTAAAGCTTGGTCATGAAACATCTGTAAGACCAAAACTTGAGCATTTGACTGAAACAGCTCGTTATGTTGCGGAAATAATGAATCTAATAATACCAAATCACCAGCCTTTTGTGGGTTACAGCGCTTTTGCCCATAAAGGCGGGATGCATGCTAATGCTGTCTTGAAGCATCCCAGTACCTATGAGCATATTACACCGGAAACTGTAGGTAACGGCCGGAGAATTCTTATGTCTGAACTGGCAGGTACCAGCAATTTGATTTTCAAAGCCAAGGAACTGGGTTTATCCATAGAAGATAAAGAAACTTTAAGAGCTGTCATAGATCAGGTGAAAACTTTGGAACATGAAGGTTTTCAGTTTGAAGGGGCCGAAGCTTCCCTGGAACTCCTGTTATATAAAACTCTTGGTTATTACAGGGACCATTTCCAACTGGAGAATTTTAAAGTTATTGTAGAAAAGCGAGGAAATGAGGAGTTTAATTCAGAAGCCATCATCAAGCTAAAAGTAGGCGATCAGATAGTTCATACTGCAGCAGAAGGCAACGGTCCTGTCAACGCCATGGATAACGCCTTGAGGAAGGCCTTGGAAAAATCATACCCAATTATCGGCCAAATGCATTTATCTGACTACAAGGTTAGGGTCCTGGAGGGAAGCCATGCCACGGCCGCCAAGGTTCGTGTCCTTATTGAATCAAAGGATCAGAACAATAACTGGAGTACCGTTGGAGTGTCACCCAACATCATTGAAGCAAGCTGGCAGGCTTTACTGGACAGCATTTATTATGCTCTCCTCAAGGAGCAGATGGGTAAACAGGCCAGGGAGGTTATCGAGGGGGAATAAACAAAATGGTTTCGCTTGCATTTACGTTAGGCGCTTTTATACTGGTGGTCCTGATTGTCAATAAAACCGGGGCCACATGGATAGCTATGCTGGTTGGTTCGCTGGCGGCAGCTTTGGGGTCTGGATTAACTCCCGAAGCTGCCCTAAATATTGTTTATAAGGTTCTCACTACCTATTCTTCATTGTCGTTGATAGCCATTGTGGTATTAATCAAGTCTTTGGGACATATTATGGGTAAAGCAGGGCTTATAGATAGAATGATTGATTCTCTTAAGACAATCATTAGAAATCCCAGGCTGTTAACTGCCATAATCCCGGCTCTGTTGGGGTTACTGCCCATACCGGGAGGAGCCTACATGTCTGCGCCCCTGGTTGACAAGACAGGATCCTACTTTTCCCTTCCCCTGGAGAATAAAACTGCCGCTAACCTCCTTTACAGGCACCTGGTATACTTTATTTTTCCACTTTACCATGCATTGATTTTAATTCAAAGCATTACAACTATCAGCCTGTACAAAATAATAGGTTTTTGCTTTGTTCCTGTGATAGCCAGCGGGACAGTTGGTTACTGGTATATTATGCCTCATAAATACATGACTGACAGCGAACAATCTCAAAAGCAGTGGGAGGCAGGAGACAACAGGCTGTGGCAGGAATTTTTCGTTTCCAGCTCACCAATATTGCTGCTAGTTGGTCTTGCTGTGATCACGCACGATTTCTTATGGGCAACCCTGATAGCCATTGCCGTTACCATTGTGCTGGCTGCTCACGGGGACATGAACATCTTTAAAAGGACTGTCCTTGAGGATTTTCTTAAACCACTGGATTGGAAGCTGGGTTTAACCATTTTGGGCATTCTATTGTTCCAAAGATATGTCGAATCAGGCGGGGCCCTTCTTCTCATAGCGGACTTTCTAACCGGCCTGGGAATTCCCCTGTTGGTATTGCTCATGGTAACTTCATTTATTATTGGCGCCCTTATGGGTTCAACTCTTGGGGCCATGGCAGTAGTCCTGGCCATATTTTTCCCCATAATACCTGGGGGGCAGCAAGCTGTTGTCTATGTGAGCATTGCCTATTTGACTGCCATGGTTGGCTATAACTTGTCACCCATTCACTTGTGCCTGATTCTTACCCAGGAATACTTTTGCGGAGATCTAAAAAGGGCCTATCCTTTATTGATAGTGCCCTTCATGACTTTAATAATTACCGGCCTGATTATCGGCTGGTGGATGGGTTTTTAACTGCAGGTATATTAATAGACTCACGTAAAGTAATTGATGGATAAATACCATATAGTATTCGCCAGTTTTCTACAAGACCGCCCGGGAAGGTTAAGCCCTTTTCTAGAGTCTGGGGGTCGCCAATAGCTTTTATGACGTAAGGAAACAAAAGTTTTTCCTGGTTGACAAAGATTTCATCAGGCCCATATTGTTGTATAGAGGTTGTAGCAGTAATCCTGTGATCATTTATGGCAATGGCTTCAGCGCCGGTCGCCCACAGTTCGTTGACCAGGTCAACAAGGTCATAGTGTAATACAGGAGAATCCCTGGTAATTGTAACAGTGATTCCTTTACCTGTAACCGCCACTTCTCCGTTTAGAATCTGCAGCTGCTCAATCTCCTGCCGGGTATGGTTGATAAGCTGTTCGCCTTCTTCACTGCGAACTGCCAGTGTGGCTTTGGTTAATCTTAGTTCATCAGCAGTCGCGGTTAAGTCATCTAGCTTTTCTTTCATAGTATGGTATATTGTTATTAAGTCCCTTGCATCTTGGTAGGCCAGGGAGTTTAAAAGTTTTTGCTGGGTTTTAAACTGCATGCTTAACAGAAGTCCTAAAACCATAAACACAATAGCCAGGGAAACCATGGTCCTATTCATTGCTTACTCCCCTCCTTTTTGTATATGGGATCTTCTTAAGCTGCCTTTATACTCAGGGATTTCAACTTCGGCAACCTCGATTTTAACCGGGAAATTCCGGCTTTTTAGATAGACTATTTCTCCAACCTGGGAGAGCTGTTCTTTCATCTGTTCAGGGTTGCCCAGCGCTTTAATCTGATAAGGTGGAGCCATGGGTGTGGTGTTTACGAGAATAACCGTTCCAACGCACCTTATATTTGATGTTGCAACAATTCTTTGATTGTTAATGGCAATAGCCTGGGCCCCGGCTGCCCTGATTTCATTAACCAGGTATAACAAGGTTTTGTCGTGGATAATATAATCCTCCGGTCTAAAAGTGGCAAAGTCGGAGCTGGCGCTTTGTGCGCCGGCTACGTTATCATCTAAAGTGATTATGAGTCCTGGTCCTTTCACAGGTGTTAGGGCTGCCATGGACCTTTGATAATGAAGATAGTCCTGTAAAAACGCAAGCTTTTCAGCATCTTCTGCTCCCATTTCATCGTAGAAGGTCAAGGCGCTTCTTAAGGAACTGATTTCTTCTTCAACATTTTTGATTTCTTGTTCAAGTTCTTGAATCATCTCGATGATATTGGTCTGGAGCACACTGGTAGCAGAAGGGGTTTCCACTTTGTAGGATTTGTACTGCCAGGACAAAAGTATTCCTAAAATTGTACATACTAAAGTTAAGTTAATTAACCAGGTTTTTCGCATATATTTTAACACCCCATTTTCTAAGTAAAATTTCCAAGTTATAAAGGTTTCATACCAACTGTTGTCGAAAATATATTATGATTAGAGTGATATATGGCGATATATAATACAACAGTACATAGAGTTTTTACATATATTATTAAGATATAAGACACTAATATTAAAGCTGGTTTGGAAGTTTCCGACTTCTGACTTCCGACACCTGACTTCTGCTGGATAAGGTTGTGAAATAAATGCCTCCACAATTTAATTTTCTGCCATATTTAAGTCCATGGGAAATATTTTTAATAATTTTGGACATTACAGTTGTATCTTATGTCATATACAAAGTAATCATGCTCATCAGAGGAACAAGGGCTGTCCAGCTTATTAAAGGTTTGTTTGTTCTTGTGTTGGCATATTTTATTAGTGACTTGCTTCAGCTTACCACGGTAAACTGGTTTTTGCAACAGATTCAATTGCTAATTGTGGTAGCTTTACCCATAGTTTTTCAGCCTGAATTACGAAGGGCTTTAGAGCAATTAGGCAGGGGAAAAATATTTAATCATTCGTTTACCTACCTAGGAGTAGAAGACCGTTCCAAGCTTATTAATGAACTGGTGAGGGCAGCTCAGGCCATGAGTAAAAATAAATATGGGGCATTGATAGTAATTGAAAATGAAACAGGGCTCTCTGATTATATAGATACGGGAATTATCATGGATAGTGTTGTGTCGGCAGAGCTGCTGGTTAATATCTTCGTTCCTAATACACCACTCCATGACGGAGCGGTGATTATCAGGGGCGACCGTATTGCCGCGGCGGGATGTTTTCTGCCCTTGACCGACAGTCCTTACCTGAGCAAACAGCTGGGCACAAGGCACAGGGCGGCACTGGGCATAACAGAAAACTCCGACTGCGTGGTACTTGTAGTATCAGAGGAAACAGGCATAGTATCTCTAGCAAATGACGGGGAGCTCATACGTTATCTGGATGAGAAAAACCTCAAGGAAACCCTGGAAGACTTACTTTTGGTTAAACAGGGCAGCACGACTTTCTTTAATTTGTTTAGAAGGGCCTGAGGTATAATATGTTAGAGCATTTTCGTAAAAACTTAGTATATAGAATAATATCACTCCTTGCAGCTATTTTTATCTGGTACTTTGTGTTTTCAGAGCGTAATCCTACTACAGAAAATGTGGTAACAGTACCCCTGGAAGTTGTAGGTCTTTCAAGGGACTTGGTGGTCTCCGATAAACCGGCCAATGTAAATATTCGTTTTCAAGGCAAACGTAATGTGGTTGACAGGATGACCTCCAGGGACTTCAGGGCCATAATCGAATTACAGGAGGCTGAGACGGGCGCTATTTCTTTGCCTGTTAAAACCCAACTGCCCCAGGGTGTTCGTTTGGTCAGTGTACAGCCCAATATGGCACAGGTAGAAATCGACCAGGTTACTTCGACGCAGATTCCTGTAGAATTGGTTATCCAGGGCAGTCCAGCCAGGGGTTACATCATGGAGACTCCCTGGCTTACACCAAGCGAGGTGCTGGTCAAAGGACCGGATAAAGTCCTTGACAACATCGGCAGGGCTTATGTTAAGGCAGTTATTAATGACATTTCCATGGATTATTTCCAAGCGCTGCCTGTATTGATAGAAGATGCTTCAGGAAGGCTGGTTATTGAATGGGTTGAAGTCATCCCAAGGTCAATTAATGTTCTAATCCCAGTGGTAGAAGATATGCCCAGCAGAATAGTTCCTATTGTTCCAGAGCTGATCGGTGAACCTGCTGCCGGCCGTAAGGTGGAAAAGGTACTTGTTCATCCTGCCACGGTTAAGATTTACGGCTCCAGGGATATAATCAATGAAATAGGTTTTATTCCCATAGAAATCAACATTTCCGGCCTGCATACCAGCCATATTATCGAAATGGAGCTCGAGGCGCCCGATGGCATAGAAGCCCTTAGTGAGAATAATATCCAAATAATTGTGGAGGTAGTTAATGAAGGTTAGAGTTTCAGAAGTACGTCTGGGACTGGATGAAGATACAGACATTCTATTGAAGAAAGCTTTACGAAAGTTAAGCATTGATACCAATGATGTATTGAATTGGTGGATAGAAAGGCAGTCCCTGGATGCCAGGCGCGGCAGGGATATTTCCTTTGTATATACCATTATCATGGATATAAAGGACGGCGCATTAAAAACTAAAGCAAAACTTCCTGCAAAATCCTCTTTGATCGAGGATGAGGAGGAAGTTTTTCAGGTTAAAAGAGGCAGCAGCCCCCTGGCCCTGCCTCCTGTAGTGGTGGGTACAGGCCCGGCAGGATTGTTTGCCGGTTGGCTTTTGGCAAGTATGGGCTACAGGCCCATGGTGCTCGAAAGGGGAAAAACTGTTTTTGCACGCCAAAAAGATGTGGTAAAATTTTGGGAGAATGGGGAACTAAATTCCGAATCTAACGTCCAATTTGGTGAGGGGGGCGCAGGGACCTTCAGTGACGGTAAGCTCACCGCCCGCATCAAGGACAAAAGAGTGAAGCTTATATTAAATGCCATGGTGCAGGCCGGCGCTCCTGAGGATATTATTTATCAAGCAAAACCCCACCTGGGCACTGACAAGCTTAGAGGCATAGTAGCCAATTTAAGAAACACAATAATCGAGCTGGGCGGGCAGGTATTTTTTCAGACCAGGGTGACCGGCCTTGTCGTTAACCGCGGCAAAATTGAAGCTGTGGTTGTCAACAACAAGATCGAGGTGCCGGTCTCATTATGTATACTTGCTGCCGGGCACAGCGCCAGGGATACCTATGAAATGTTATGGAAAAATAATATTGATATGCAGGCAAAACCCTTTGCCATTGGTGCACGCATTGAACATCCCCAGCATATGATAGATTGTGTTCAATTTGGCGCTCACGCAGGCCACCCAAGGCTTGGCGCAGCCGATTACCACCTTACTTATAGAAACAGCGCTCTTAACAGGGCAGCCTACAGTTTTTGCATGTGTCCAGGCGGGTATGTGATAGGGGCAAGTTCAGAGCCAGGCAGGCTTGCTGTAAACGGCATGTCCTTTCATGACAGGAATTCCGGTACTGCCAACTCTGCAATAGTGGTTACAGTTGGAGAGCGTGACTATGATTACAAGGATCCCTTATCCGGTATGAAGTTTCAGCGTATATGGGAAGAAAGAGCTTTTAAGCTTGGCGGCGGCCATTACCATGCGCCTGTGCAGGCTGTCAGCGACTTTCTAAAAGATACCATAGAGGAGACACCAGACAGGCTCGAGGAAGCCTCTTACAAGCCTGGCGTGGAGGCTGCTAATTTAAGAGAGTGCCTGCCAAAGGAAATAGGCCAAGTGCTGGGAGAAGCCCTGGTTGACTTTGATAAAAAGATTAAAGGTTTTGCTGCCAAGGGAATACTAACTGGAGTGGAGACAAGGACATCTGCCCCTGTAAGGATACCCAGAGGCGATAATTTGGAAGCTTTAGGAGTGCATGGGCTTTACCCGGCAGGGGAAGGAGCCGGGTATGCAGGAGGCATCATCAGCGCTGCAGTTGATGGCATAAGAGCAGCTCAAGCAATTATAGAAAGATATGGTCTGCCAAAGGGCGATTGGGCAGAACCTATCATAGACCAATTAACAATGGAGGAATAATCATGGCAAAATTATTTGGAACAGATGGAGTAAGGGGAGTTGCCAACCGTCAGCTCACGGCAGAACTAGCATATAAGCTTGGCAGGGCTGGAGCATATGTTTTAGCATCACAGGTTCAGGATAGAAAACCGGTGATTTTAATAGGCAGGGACACCAGGATTTCCGGGCACATGCTTGAAGGAGCCCTTACTGCTGGAATCTGTTCAGTTGGAGGAAATGCCGTCAGGTTAGGTGTCATTCCTACGCCGGCTGTTGCTTATCTTACAAGGGCGCTTGGAGCAGATGCAGGAGCCATGATTTCTGCTTCCCATAATCCTGTTGAAGACAATGGCATCAAGTATTTTTCCTCTACCGGCTATAAACTGCCTGATGCCATAGAGGTAGAGATTGAAGCACTTGTGGCAGGGGCTGAAGATTCCATGCCTTTTCCTGTAGGCAAGGAGCTGGGCCTTGCAAAAGATTTTGATGCAGCCCTGGAAAGATATGTGGAATTTGCAAAAAATACCGTTGACATGAGACTTGATGGTGTTAAAGTAGTAGTAGACTGTGCTCATGGCGCAGCTTACGAGGCAGCTCCTCGGGCCTTAAGGGAGCTTGGGGCTGAGGTAGTTGCTATATATAATCAACCCGATGGAACTAATATCAATGAAAACTGCGGGTCAACCCACCCGCAAAAGCTTCAGGAAGCAGTACTAAAGTATGGAGCACACCTGGGAATAGCCCATGATGGAGATGCAGACCGCATGATGGCTGTGGATGAAAAGGGACAGTTGGTTGACGGCGATCAGGTCATGGTAGCCTGCGCCCTCTATTTAAAAGAGAAGGGGCAGCTTGAGGACAATTCCCTTGTAGTCACAGTTATGAGCAACATGGGCCTGTACGCAGCTTTAGACAAGGCCGGCATCAAGACCTATCAAACCAGGGTCGGCGACCGTTATGTCCTGGAAAAGATGCTGGAAACAGGCAGTATCCTTGGGGGCGAGCAGTCCGGCCATATTATCTTTCTAAAGCACAATACCACTGGGGATGGGCTGGTAACCGCCCTGCAGATGATGCAGGTAATGGTAGATAAGGGCAGACCTTTATCGGAGCTGGCCGCCCAGATGGAAGTATACCCCCAGGTCCTTGTGAATGCCAGGGTGCAAAATAAGGAACAGGTTATGGCTTCCCAAGTGTTTCAAGCCCGGGTTAAAGAAGCTGAGCAAAAACTTAAAAGAGAAGGGAGGGTACTGGTGAGGCCTTCTGGTACCGAAGCCTTGATCAGGGTTATGCTTGAAGGACCTGACAAGGACCTTATCGGCAGAATGGCCAAGGAATTAGCTTTAGAGGCAGAAAGACTGGATCAAAGTATAAGATGAAAATAGGGTTGATTATTAAAAACAAGCGCCAGAACCGGCTGATTAGGAGCTATATTTGAAGACCTGTAGAAGTTTAAGTAGAAGAGTAGCCGGTTGACGAGGAGAGGGTTCATCGAAGATTTCGGCGGATGCCCTCCGGTGCGGCTGTCATCGTTAAAAGCATTTTACAAAACCGCAGAGTAATTTGCGGGACAAAGGATGCCTGGGCAGCAAACAGCTCCTAATAAAAATAGGGAGTGGTTTAATAAAATGTGTGGAATCGTAGGCTACATTGGTAAGGCTGATGCTGTACCTGTGATAGTTGAGGGCTTAAAAAAGCTGGAGTACAGGGGATATGATTCCGCTGGTATCGCAGTGTTAGAGGATGAAAGACTTCAGGTTGTTAAGACCAAGGGTAAGATAAAAACACTGGAAGAAAAATTAAATGGGAGTTCCCCCCAGGGCTGTGTAGGCATTGGTCATACACGCTGGGCAACTCATGGCAAGCCGTCTGATATCAATTCCCATCCCCATTGTGACTGCTGCGAAAGTCTTGCGGTGGTACACAACGGCATCATCGAAAACTATCAGCACTTAAGAGAATGGCTGCTGGGGCAGGGACACAATTTCCGATCTGAAACTGATACAGAGGTTCTGCCTCACCTGGTGGAATACTTTTACGGACAATCCGGCGACTTGCTTGAAGCAGTGAGAAATACCACCAACAAGGTTGAAGGCTCTTATGCCATGGTGGTTCTCAGCAAGGATAAGCCTGATGAACTGCTGGCTGCACGCAAGGACAGCCCGCTCATTGTAGGCTTGGGTGAGGGTGAAAACTTTTTTGCTTCTGATATTCCCGCCATCTTAAATCATACAAGGCGGATTTATATACTTGATGATGGGGAAGTCGCTAAAATATCCAGGGAAGGCGCTGAAGTATATAACGGCTCCGGTAAGAAAATTGATAAGAGAGAAATAGTAGTGGAGTGGGATGCCGAAGCTGCT
The DNA here is from genome assembly GCA_040756735.1 of Bacillota bacterium. Taxonomy (GTDB): domain Bacteria; phylum Bacillota; class DSM-16504; order Desulfitibacterales; family Desulfitibacteraceae; genus JBFLYC01. The sequence goes on from JBFLYC010000007.1 coordinate 121,243, forward strand.
GAAAAAGGCGGCTACAAGCATTTCATGCTCAAAGAGATACACGAACAGCCAGAAGCCGTACGCAAGACCCTTTCAGGCAGGATCAATGCTTGCAGCGGGACAGTAAACCTGCAGGAAATCGGGCTGGAACCTGGCTACTTGAAAGGGTTAAAGAACATCTCCATAGTGGCCTGTGGAACAGCAGCCTATGCCGGTCTGGTAGGCAAATATGTCATTGAAAAGATGACAAAAATCCCAGTGGTATGGGATATTGCTTCGGAGTTTCGCTACAGGGATCCCCTGGTGGATGACAACACCTTGATGATTGTCATCAGCCAGTCGGGAGAGACGGCGGATACATTGGCAGCCCTTAGGGAAGCCAAATCCAAGGGAGCCAGGGTCCTGGCCATCACCAACGTGGTTGGCAGCTCCATTTCCAGGGAGGCCGACAAGGTGCTTTATACCTGGGCCGGCCCTGAGATTGCCGTGGCTTCCACCAAGGCTTATGTGACCCAGCTCATTACCTTATACCTGCTGGCAGTAGATATGGCTGCCAAGCTGGGTACTGTGAGCGAGACTGAAGCAGCCCAGGTGGTTTATGCCCTTTCCAGGCTGTCTGAGCAGATACAGGAAGTCCTTGGCTGTGAAGATACCATCAAGGAATGGGCTAAAGAGATTTCCAAGTGGGATGACGTTTACTTCTTGGGTCGGGGCATTGACTACTACGTTGCCCAGGAAGGTCAGCTGAAGCTCAAGGAGATTTCCTATATCCATGCTGAAGCCCTGGCAGCAGGGGAAATGAAGCACGGAACCATTGCCCTGATAGAGGAAAAGACCCCTGTTATCGCCCTGGTAACCCAGGATGCCCTTTATGAAAAGATGCTCAGCAACATCCAGGAAGTGCAGGCCAGGGGCGCAAGGGTGACCATAGTGACCTATCAAGGCAACACAGAGGCGGAGAAGTCGGCAGAGCGGGTAATCTATATTCCCAAAACCCTGCCCATCACCGCTCCTGTGCTCAGTGTAGTACCCCTGCAGCTGCTGGCCTACTACACAGCAGTAGAACGCGGCTGCGACGTGGATATGCCCAGGAACCTCGCAAAATCGGTGACAGTGGAGTAAGCCCCCATAAGCGTGGTTTGTGTTTTGTGTATATTTCAAATAAACCTTCCTCGCATGTGAAAAAAGTGGTTCCGTTGAGTGAGGTTAAGGGAAAAGGATAGATTAAGAGAAAAGGATAAAGGGGAAAGGAATAACGAAGGGATAAGTGGGGAAGCCTTGAGAGATAAGGGTTTTACGCCACTTATCCCTTTTCCCTTTTGCCTTTGTCCCTGCCCTTTTCGGAAGACTTTTTTCACACAAAGTAGAGCATGCATTGGGAAATTTTAGTAGAAATATAGTTTAATTACGGAAAAACTTTATTGCCTCCCAGAAAATAACATGTAGATTTTATGCGGGTTTGCAGGGTTGGAAATGGAAAGGGTTTTTTTAAATCAACAATTGGTCCATTAATTGAACTGCCTTTGTTAGCAGTAGTTTCGCAAGTACTCCTGCGAATTAGGCTATTGAACCAAAATTATAACCAAATATTATATCTCTTATGATATAATATAAGCAATATTATTACTTTATAAAAACCATAAAAAGTGCTGAATTCGCTCTGAAGCGGGGGAACCATTTTTCTGGGGTGAATTTCAATTTAGAAAAAGAAAAAGGGGCGGCTATCCCTAACCCGACAGCTAACCTCGTAAGCACTAAGCCATAAATGGTTATGCCAATAAAGCATAATCGATTTTGTGGTTTTTTGTTTAATATCCTTCGAAATTTTATATTTTAGGAGGAATCATGTTAAATATTAAAGAAACTATACAGGAAGTTGTTTATGCCGTGCTGCCCATTACCATGGTAGTGATAGTTTTACAATTCACCCTGATATGGCTTCCCATGGAGGTATTTTGGCAGTTTTTAATTGGGGTAGCACTGGTTAGCACGGGATTAATTCTGTTTTTTCTGGGGGTTCATATAGGCTTATTACCTATTGGAGAGATGATTGGATCTGCCCTGCCAAAAATGGGGAAAGCATGGCTAATAGTATTATTTGGTTTATTACTAGGCTTTGTGGTGACAATAGCTGAACCAGATGTAAGGGTATTAGCACTTCAAGTAGAAATGGTGTCTGATGGGGTGATTTCAAAGAATCTCTTGATCTATACAGTAGCCTTAGGGGTAGCCATCTTTGTTGGTTTAGCTTTGCTCGGTATAATACTGAATATTCCTATAACTTATATATTGATAGGAGGCTATGGATTAGTGTTTGTTTTATCTGCATTTACACCTGTCCATTTTGTACCTGTCTCCTTTGATGCAGGAGGAGTTACTACAGGACCAATGACTGTACCTTTTATTCTTGCTTTAGGTGTTGGGGTAGCCACAGTTTTAGGTGGAAAATCAGCTTCCACTGATGGATTTGGGCTGGTGGCCTTGGCTTCTATAGGACCAATTTTGGCCGTTCTTCTGCTGGGAGTGTTCTTTGGTTAATCTCCTCTTGCTGTACTGCCTATTACTCTAGTAGTATTCATATTACAGTTTACATTAATATGGTTACCAATGGAGGTTTTCTGGCAGTTTTTAATAGGTCTTGTAATACTCCACCATATTTTATCCCATTATCTTTTGCAGGTGGAGTGACAACAGGACCCATGACCGTTCCCTTTATACTTGCACTAGGAGTTGGGGTGTCTAGAGTATTAGGTGGGCAATCTACATCTACAGATGGATTTGGCTTAGTTGCCTTAGCTTCCATTGGACCAGTACTAGCAGTAATGCTTCTAGGGGTGATATTTGGGTGAAAGAAATAAAGATATTTTATGGATTTAGTCATGTCCTAACAGAAGTGGCCTTCGCCCTTATACCCTTAATAATTTTATTTATATTCTTTCAAATTTTCTATCTAAAATTATCAAAACGAAAATTAAAAAACCTAGCTATAGGCGTAATACTAACATTTATAGGCTTAGCTTTATTTCTTCAGGGTGTTCATATAGGATTTTTACCTGTAGGTGAGCAGATGGGAAGTGTCTTAGGAAACCTATCAAATAAGTCTATACTAATTATAATAGGATTTGTACTAGGCTTTGTAGCTACCTTTGCTGAACCAGCAGTACGAATTTTAAACTATGAGGTAGAAAAGGTATCTAGCGGCTACATTCCCCAAAAATTGATGTTGTACACCCTATCGATAGGAGTTGCAGTCTCCATTGCTGTATCTATGGGTAGAATAATATATGGTATCCCAATATGGTACTTTTTAGTGCCAGGATATTTACTTGCACTTATTCTAATTAAGTTTTCAACTAAAACCTTCGTTGCCATAGCCTTTGACTCAGGTGGTGTAGCTACTGGACCTATGACGGTTACCTTTGTACTGGCTATGGCCATCGGAGTAGCCTCTGCAGTAGAAGGAAGAAATCCATTCTTGGATGGATTTGGCATGATTAGTTTAGTAGCCCTTTCCCCAATATTGTCTGTATTAATACTAGGTTTGCTTTATGTTAGAAAGGAGAAGGAAATTGAGCGAGAATGTGAACTTAAAACAGAAGCTAATAGTAACAATTGTAAAAAAGGGAACAGCTAAAAATATTGTTAAGGCATCCAAAGTAGCAGGAGCACAAGGGGCTACAATTATTATGGGAACAGGTACAGGTGTCCATGAAGCAAAAATACTCTTTTTCCTTGATGTTGACCCTGAAAAGGAGATAGTATTGACCCTTATCCAAGAAAAATTTTTAGACCAGGTGTTGGATGCAATAGTCTCTGCTGGAAAACTTGATAAACCTGGTACAGGAATTGCTTTTGTCATTGATGTGAAAAAAACAGCAGGCATAGTACACTTGCTGAGTCAAAACCCATAGGAGGATATTAGCATGACTACTATAAATCATGATTTGATTATAACAATTGTGAATAAGGGAAACTCTGAAAAAGTGGTAGAAGCTTCAAAAAGGGCTGGAGCTGAGGGAGGAACTCTTATCTGTGGACGGGGTACTGGTATCCATGAGCATGCTAAGCTCTTTGGCATTACAATTGAACCCGAAAAAGAAATTGTCTTAACCCTAATTAAAAGAGAATTATGTGAGAAAGTACTAGATGCTATTACTGAAGAGACAGATTTAAATAAGCCTGGCAAGGGTATAGCTTTTGTTTTAGAGGTTGAAAGAGTAGTGGGTATAAACCATTTATTAAAGCAGATAACTGATTAAGTAGGCGATAAAAATGCCTAAGGTTTCTGATATATTTATGAATATAACTACAAAACCTACAATTATTGATGAGGATGATGGTATAAATGTTATTCATAGGATGCTATTAGAAACTGACCCCATTTCTCGTTGTATTTATGTAGTTGATAAACAGCTTAAGCTAATCGGAAAAATTACTTTACAGGATCTTCTAAAAATTGTAGCAGTTAAACGTGGTATTACTGGAAATAGACACTTTTCTGTTAGAGAACTCTTTGAGTATGTATCTAAGGATATTAAAGCTAAAAATATAACGGTTCCACCTTGTAGCGCATCATAATCCGTTGAGAAACTCTTTGATCTTCTTGATAGGCATGCCGGTATCTTTTAGACAATTGATGATTTTCAACCACTCAAAATCGCTTTTCTTGAACAACCGGATACCAGATGGAGTGCGGTCCACATATGGCAAGAGCCCTTCCTTATCGTAATAACGCAATGTATGGGTACTTAATCCGCACTTTTGAGCCGCTTCTGCTTGGCGTTAAAGACTCATCTGTCCCAATACGGCGTTGGCGCTGATCAAATACCGGTTATTGTTGAACAACTGAAGGCTCATGGGTGGACAGCGCTTTCGGAAACTCAGGATCTTATTTGCGAGTGTTGTCGTGCATATTTTTCTGAACAAACAGCTTGGCGCCGAGTTCTTAAAAGACGGATGCACAAGAATACTCTATCTTTTAAATAGTAGCATGGATTAGCGCTACTATATTAAAATGAGAAAAGATTTGAAGATAAATTTTAAGTTTCCCATTATCCATATACCCATTAGGCTAATAACTGGAAGTTAAAGAAATTGAATATTAGATGTTATTAAAAGATTGAGAGTAATAAAGTGAACATTACTTCAAAGTTTGGTTGGTTGTATGATGAATTATCGAGGGTTAATTGAAGAGTTAATAAAACCGTGGCTGCTTGTCACGGTTTTATTATTTGTAAGGGTTTATTTGTGACTGATCTTTCGCACCCTTAAAATGTTTCAAGATTAATTTTTCAAAAGCAGCATTTTTTTGTAAATTACACCTGGACTCAAGCCAAATCTTTTGATATGATTAACCCATGGAAAAGATTATACAAGG
>JBFLYC010000070.1:0-4499 GCA_040756735.1 Bacillota bacterium
AGGAATTCAAGGTCTTTAAGCAACTAGTTCTGCAGCAAGTTGCTTAAGTCATTACTAAATCTCCAAAATTCCAAGCCTATTTTAGGCTTCTTTTGCATGCCTTTTTTTAGATCTAATAATATTTTTGTTTTTTTAATTTAACTTTCCTATTTATTTAGGCCCCAATTTCCAATTCATTTTTAACCTTTTTTACCACTCCCTACCTTTTAACCCTGTTTTTCTATTTTATATTCCGAGAGGCTATATTATGTTTTGTAAACCAAAACTTTAGAATTTCCAGTTAGATTTTTGTTCTTTGAAACGTTAATAAATACTATCCAGTTAACAAGCTAGCTAAGCCCATTCATTTTACCCTTGACAGTGAGAAGGCCATAATGGTAAGCTTTTTGGCCGCACAGACACCCCGAAGGGTGATGGCCGCTACGTCTGTGCAACCATTATGGCCAGAGGCTCGCTGTCAAGGGCGGGCGACTAGTACCTACAAACTCTCTAAATTAGGGCTTGGATTTTTCGTGATGTTCCCAGACAATAGTCATAAGGATTATTTGGGGTAAATCTCTGTCCTCCTGTAGCTATGACTACTTTGAAAAGTCTGATTCCCCAGTACTCGTTTGAACTTCTAACCCGCAGGCTGTTCCTCCTGGCAACCCATGCTAGAAGACAGCAGCTTCTAGGTAGCCCATGGATCAGGATGAGTTCATATACACGAGGGTGATGATCTACGAGTTCCCTGGGGGCGTCCCGGAAAGTCCAATCCATTTAATCCTAATTTGAAAGGAGGGATAACCCTTATGAAGTTGTTTGTAGGTATAGATGTAAGCTCTCTGGACTTAAGAGTACGTGTTATTAATTGTGATGGCGATACTCTCGATAAGTTTACTGTAAGTAATAACCTAAATGGCACCCATTTGCGTGATAAGATTATTACTTTAGCAGAGAAGCTTTCTTGTACTAATATTCAAATTGGTATGGAGTCTACTTCTGTTTATAGCTGGCATCCTTCTATGTTCTTAAATGAGGATGAGGCTTTACGTAAGCTTAATGCTAAGGTTTATACCATCAATGCTAAGCTTGTGAATAAGTTTAAGGAAGCTTATGCTGATATGGAAAAAACTGATGATATTGATGCCTTGGTAATTGCTGATCGTTTACGGTTTGGCAGACTCCCTCATACTGTTATCATGCAGGAGCAATATATTGCCCTGCAAAGGTTAACACGAATGCGTTATCGTCTGGTTCATACTCTGACTAAAGAAAAACAGCATTTTCTTTAAAACTTATTTTTAAAGTGTAATGCTTTTACCTCTGAGGTTGAAAGCTCTGCTTTTGGTACTGCCATGATGGAACTCTTCTTAGAAAGGTATAGCCTGGATGAAATCTCTTCTATGGATCTTTCTGCCTTAGCTGATTGCCTCAATATGCTGGTCTTGCCTGGACTAAACACCAGTCAGGGAAGTTTGAAGCTGATGATACTAAATTGATACGTTCTGGTAACCGCTACCTCCGTTTTTACCTCGTTGAGGCTGCCAACTCGGTAATGCGTAATGAAACGGAGTTTAGGGCTTATTACCTGAAAAAGTATCGTGAGGTGCCTAAGCACCAGCATAAAAGAGCACTCGTCTTAACTGTAACAAAACTTGTGCGTTTGATTGATACGCTGCTGCGTAATGATCAAATCTACTCGCCTAGAAGGAAGGTGAATATTTAGGCCAACACCTCCTAATTTGTCCTTCGGCAACTTCCAGTTTTTTCTATTCCAAACTGGGCTTATTTCGGATACCCTTTTTCAGTAAAAATAGCTATCGAAATTTCCAATTCTTATTTTTTGGGTATTGACATATTACCGCAGGACTTTTCTACTTAATTGTCTTTCAAAATTCTCTGAATGTAATGAGGTTGATGGGTAATGGGAAACTATTAATGGTTTGCTTTACTGGTAATACTAATTCTTTCACTTCGAAGGTTATAACGTTTCGAAAATGAAAAGAGTATTAATCCAGATAAGCAACAGCCTCTATTTCCACTCCTACATCCCGGGGTAATCTTGCTACCTCCACACAAGACCGAGCCGGGCGTTCACCAGGAAAATACGCTGCATATACTTGATTCATTTGACTAAACTGAGTCATATCTTTAATAAAAATGGTAACCTTTACTATACTTTCTAAACTACCTCCAGAGGCTTCAACAATCGCTTTAACATTCTGCATTACCCTATGAGTCTGCGCCTCAATATCGCTTGTCACTAGTTCCCCTGTATCTGGATCTATTGGAAGTTGACCTGAAATAAATAAAAATTTTTCGACTTTTATTGCTTGGGAATAGGGTCCAATGGCAGCTGGTGCAGAAGAAGTGTTGATAGATTGTTTAATCATCATTAGCCGCTCCTATCTCTTTCTGATTTTGCGGAGTTCTCAGCCTTTTTAAAATTCCTAAAACATGATTATTAAATTGTTTAAACCTAACCTTACCACCCCCCGTTTGTGAAGATAATTTTAGCTTATTAATTCAACAAACAGAAAAAAGAATAAGTTTGAAAATAAAAAAATGATGAATGTGATAATGTTAATGTTTGTTGCAACTGCTCATGATAGTTAATCTACTGTTTTAGATTAAAGGACTACCCCTCTTGGATCTAGCTTCCTCCAAATAATTGTAAATAGTATAACGAGATACTCCTAAAAATGTCGCTACATGGTCAATGGCGCCCTTAACCAAAAACACCCCTTTTTCATCTAAGGCATTTACAACAGCAATTTTTTCTTCCTTTTCCATCATCGGTACAGGGGTATTTACAGATTTCAGTACACCTTTAATTATTTCTTCCAAAACTTCATTAATATCTTGACCAAAAAACTCACTTTTTTCTGTTTGCTTATTCGACCCAATTTCCTCAGTTAAACAAAATTTCTCCACAATATTTTTAAAGTAAAGACAATCTGTTAAATCTATGTTTATACAAAGACACCCAATAATCTTACCCTCATCGTCCTTAATAAACATGGTTGAAGACTTTAGGGTGCGACCATCTTTTGTCTTACTTTGATAACAAAGAATGTCCTCCGCATTATCTTCATATTTACGCAAGACCTCTAAGCCTATGTTTGTCAGAGGTGACCCTATCTTTCTGCCTGTTATATTACCTTCAATCATTACAATGGAACTTTCTGGATGGGTTAAATCATGAAGAACAACTTCACAAGCATCCCCAAAAGTGGCAGCAATTCCTCTTACAATAGATTTATAAGCCTCTAACTTTTTCATGTTTTTATCCTTATTATTCTCTTCATGATTTAATTGTTGTTTCATTTTAACCTCCTTAGACACTATATGATAATCTGTTTAGCTTATCTTCCAAATTTTTAATAAGCCATAAAAAATAATTCTACTTTTGTTTAATATTTCCTTCTACTGTGTTAAAAATTTTTTTATTTTATTTCTTTCTCTTTTACCATGCAAAAAACCATGGCTACTGCCTGCTCTCTAGTGGTATTTCCATTAGGATTTATGCGAAGCTTCTCATAATGACTATTATGCAGAGAAAGTGATTATGCAAAGTAACATTATTGCCTGAATGTCCATTTATGCCAGTATTTTTGATCAATTACTTTGCATAAAAAATACTTTGCATAAAAAAGTCTTATCTGCTTTTACCAAACTCCTTTAACCAAGACATTATATCTGAATCTGTAGTCCAAGATGGTATCCCAGGGGTTTCAACGGTGGCTAGTTTTTTTAAGGCTTCACGTTTCATCTCAGTACTGGCTCGTGCATAAATCTTATGTTAAGCTTAACATAAGATTTATGCCAAAGCAGATTCAAAGCAGAAACGGGAGGCAATTGAAAAAGCATATACGGATGTGACTCCTGCTGAAGAACCGATATGGCAGAAAAATGATGATTTGTTGGGTTGGCTGAAAAGTTTCAATAAATGATGGGGTGACATGATAATGTAAAGTAAATCAAGTAGCGATACTTGTGTTTACTATTTTTTAAGGTTTACTTTACATTATCATTTACTATACATAACCAGTCGATTTTGGGGAATATGGCCTAGCAAATAATAGCCTAATCCCCATCTTGGCGCAGGCCCGTCCCATCCATTTTGTCCGGTACTGGCTGCCGTTATCGAAGAACACTGCCTCCGGCACTCCATATTTTAAGATAGCCTGACGGAAACAGTCTTCAACGATGACCTGATCCAAGGTTGGATAGAACTGACCGTGAAGAACAAACCTAGTGCAATCATCAAAAAATGTCGACCTGTGCAATAGGATACGCTTCGATAGCTAACCTATAATTCTGCAGACACAATAAATTTTGCTGGACATTCACCGTCCCATCTGTTATGGTAAACGGGGAGGTGGATAATTATGGGTAAAGTAAATATCCGCATTAATATTGACTTAACAAATTCAGACGGCAAGACAGAAGTCCATCAGGTTGAAGTTGAGGCGATGCTTCCTGAATCGGGCCCAAAACTTATTGACAATGTGGAA
>JBFLYC010000071.1:0-4278 GCA_040756735.1 Bacillota bacterium
AATTTACTTAATTACCAGTTAATAAATGGTTTTAATGGTAATATTTTTCTTATAAAATACACAAAGGAGGGAGAAAAACCACCTTAAACAAGTTCAAAAAAATGTCTTGACATCTTTAGCCACCATAGTATGCCACATAGAACTTATTAATTTTAGAGAATTAGCAATAACTAATGTGATAAAAATAAATGCAAAAACCATCGGGGCAGGTCCCGTAAAAAAACTAACTATATAAATAGCTGTTGCTGAAACCAATAAAAAATAATAGTGAACCTTAAAGCCTGCATATGCACTTAGAATTCCAACACCTATTGTAAAGTACAAAGCAAATGTTAAAGCTTCCATAAACCCTCCAAATCCTTATTACATAAAGATAGGGACTAAGCCCTATCTTTATGTAATTTAGTTAATTAACTACTGAAAGTACACCTTTGCCTTAAGGAGTGAACTATATTCGCCAGTATGATTCCATTCGGCTTCATAATAATATTTTCCATTAGGATAGCCCTCAACGTATATATAGTGGTTTGCATAAGTTGCTAAATTGTCATCTTGAAAATCATAATTATGATGTTTTGCATTTGATTCCACATAGGCCCGGGAACTAGTATATCCGTAACTTAAGTAGTTATGATAGTCTAAATACCAATATGTTGTACCCAATGTAGGTTGACCATCCCATTGGCCTTTGCTTTTACTATAGGAGATTACCATTACCTTGTTATAATCAAGATCTACGGTCCAGTTAAGTTTGAGCCATGACTTGCAGCAATCAATGTTCACCGGGTCTTGAGTAACAACACCTACAGTACGACTGTATGTTGTAGTAAGTGCATTAGGAGTGATAACGCCCATATCCGAATTAACATCGGTAGAAGCAACTTCTTCTGCCTGCTTAGATTTGATTTTTATAGCTTTGTATGTTTTAGTTTTAGGGTCTACTTCAATGGTTATTGTCTCAGGCTGGCTGTCCGCTTCCCTATATCCTTTTACTTGAATTGAATTTTAGTTTCATTGTCGTTAACTTGAAGAAATTCAACTTCATCAAAATTGTATTGGCTATCTACGCTAGGTTTTAATTTGATGGGGCTATCTTTAGCGTATGCCACATTCCCAAAGAATAACGTAAAGGTAAATACTAAAACCAGAAAAAGGCTCATTTGCTTTGTAATTTTTCTCATTTTTATCCCCCTTTTTTTAGAATATGAACATATCAGTTAGACTCAAACCATAAGTTATCACCCCCTTTCCTACTAGACAGACAAGGGGGTGGGTTGGTTTTAAAAATAAATCGTAATATATCTACATATATCGACACAATAAACAATAATTATTTTCTAACAAAGGAATTAAATAATCATATTGTTATTAACGCTGCATAATGTCCTAAGATTGATGTTGCATGATGACCCAAAGTTGACGGATATAATGACCGATATTTTAGAAAGGGAGGAAGTGGCAAGAACAACCACTCCCCCCTTTTTCTAACTTAAATTATCACCCGGTATGTTTCCTGAATTTTTAAATTTAATCGTACATCTTGCATAATAACATACCATTCACTATCCAACTCTAATCTACAGGCAATGTTGGTCTCCCGACCAAAAGTTGAAAATATTCTCCGCAATGAAGGCCATACTCGCGATTTCCTAAAACGACAACCCAGCGATCATGTTGAGAATCATATCTCATTTCTACCCCACGACGCATCATGACAATTCACCCTGAATCACTCTCTTGACCATATGATCGTCAATTATTCGATGGCCGTTCTGTGAACCATAAATTAGGCAGTGGGTGCATACTTTGTTGACAAGCCTGGCTGCCCCACTAGAAAACCTGTAAATCTCATCCACTGCACCGTCAGAAAATATATCGTGCTTAGCACCGGCGTAAGCCAGGTGTTGTTTCATGTATTCTCCTACCTGTGCCCGATCGTAATGTGGCAACTTGCACTGCAAGTCAATCCGCTGCCGGATGGCTGCGTAGGCTTGGAGTTGAAGGCGATCCCATAGTTCACTTTGGCCCACAAGGATAAGTGCCATAGGGCTCTGTGCATCCATTTTGAAATTTAACAGAAAACGTACCTTCTACAACCAACCCTATTTTCCTTCGTGGAACTACTAGAATTTGAGCCAGAAACAAGATTACAAAAAGTTCTTTCAGTTTTGGATCTATCTCCTGCCCTTACTGTGGTTAAAAAGGCAGTTGTTGGACCAAAGGGTCACTGTATTGGTAACATGATTCGTGCCTTGGATGGTCACATACGTACAGGGAAAGAATTAAAACAACGATGACCCGGGTTAATTTTTTTGTATATGTCTAAAACTTTTTGAAACCAAATGATAGGTATCTTTGTCAAGATTATGAAAAAATTAATTACATGGGAGGAATTGATCATGGTAAAAAATCTCAAGTCAATGGTTTTGGTGTTGGTCGGATTGGTGTCTTTAGCTTTAGGACAACCTGTTGGGGCCCAGGGCAATGTACAAGCTTCTGTTGTTAACCCCCAGGCTTACCGGTACATGTATGATGCCTCATGTCTGAGTACTCTTGACGGCGCCGTGATCGGTGTTTCCGGAGTAACCAGAACGTATAGTACAGTAGATAAAATTACAACTACAGCTTATTTAGAAAAAAAGACTTCCTCGGGGTGGTCGGTTGTTAAAAGTTGGACCAATTCCACCAGGAGTAGCAATTCTTGTAAAGTAAGTGGAAGTTATACCGGAGTACCTGGAACTACTTATCGAGTCCGGTGCTACCACCGCGTAGATGAAGGCAATTTGATTGAAACCAACACATCCTATACCAACTCTTTTACTGTAAATTGACTCTTTTGGTTGAGTTGGCTAGCATCAAAATGTTGTCTTCGGATATATTCCCTACAATACTAATGAAAATGTCTCTATCCACCCAGGACAATTTAGAAAAGCCATTTTTATAAACAATAAGGGTAGCCTCCTGTCCTTTGACATTAGCCTTTTTCATGACGGCATCCTCAGTGTCATAAGAATTTCCCTGGTTTAAGTCACCGACAATATTCATTTGAGTAATAGTAACTTCTGACCCATTACCTTTAAGCAATAGTTCAACCTGCCTGGAATTACCCACATTAGTTACTTCCGCCTTTTCAAGTTTGTAAACATCCATCATATCCAGGGGAAGCAGAATATCATAACGTACATCTTTTAAGACACTGTATACTTCAGGAGTAAGGTAGTCTGCAGTGTCTTTCTTATTTTCTTTCCCGAAAGAGATATAGGCGGTCTGAACTTTGCCGCTAATAAAAGACTTTATACTTTGAAACACTTTTAAATTAATGGCGGTGCCTTGAGTTGGCAGCATGAATAATGAGGTCGTTATCGCCAAAATCACAAAACCGGCGACAGCCCAATGTTTGAGGTTTTTTCTTGGCCTCCTAACATTGTATCGATTACTGAATTTTTCCCAAGCCTCGTCTAGGTTAATATCTTTATCCTTCCTGGCTTTTTCCTGCAGGGATCTTTTAATTAATTCGTCAAGAGTGACATATTTTTCTTCACTCAACTTTCAGCCCACCTTTTGGATCCTTTTCGATATATCCCTCTTTAATTAACTTACTTCTAATGCTACTTCTGGCCCTATAGAGCAGAGTCTTAATAGTTCCTTCGGGTTTTTGGAGTAAGATTGCAATATCTTTTACTTTCATTTCTTGGTAGTAGTAGAGGTGGATAATCTGCTTCACGGCAGGGTCAAGGGATTCTACAATCCGCCTGACTGCATCAAAAGTTTCCTGGGAGTTCATGAGATATTCAGGGGAATTTTCCAAGGAGTCTCGGAGCGGGTCGATCAGTTCAAAGCTAACTACTTTCTTATTTTTATTTAAGAGATCGGTGGCGGTATTAATTGCAATCTTTTTAACCCATGCCGCAATCTTGTCAGAATCTCTTAATTGATCGATATTTTGTATTGCTTTAAATATTGCCTCTTGGGCAGCTTCTTCTGCGATTGAAGCATCACCACAGTAAAAATAGACTGCTTCATAAGCTGGATTGTAATACAGTCGAAATATGAGCTCGCTGTACTCTTTGTCTGGTTTTTTCTTTCTTGAGAACAGACGTTTAATTATAGACATAGTTACCTCCCAAGAGGTTTCGTTATCTTTACAAAATAATTCTATATATGACTATTTAATTCCTTTGTTGAAATCAATTATTATTATTGATAATGTCGATATTTGTAGATATATTACGATTTATTTTTAAAACCAACCTACCCCCTTGTCTGTCTAGTAGGAAA
>JBFLYC010000072.1:0-4039 GCA_040756735.1 Bacillota bacterium
CAACTTGAAGGTCTGCGCCATATCAGTAACAGTTTGAACGATGATAATTTCAGTGCGGCAGTAGGTATAAATTCAATCAGTGCGTCACAGTTGTCCCGTAAGTTAAGAGATTTATCGCCTGAATTAGGGGTAGTACCAGCGAAGCTGACACCACCCGCAAAGTAGATGTTATTAAATGGGAAATTTGTTTATAACCTCGTTATATTCTTGTTGAGCATCGGTAATAGCCAGCCTTGAATATACCTCCAGTGATTTTCTACTTTCGTGGCCAGAATATGGTTGAATCAGAGCATCGTCAATCCCTTGCTTTTTCAGCCAGGTCAAAAGAAAGTGACGTAGTTTATGTGGCGACAGGCTTTGTGCCAGTCCTGCCTCTTCTGAATATTTAGCCAGGATTTTTCGGATTCCTCGGTCTGTGTACTTTTTCTTCCATGAGGATTCAAATAAATAAACAGCCTGCTTTTTGGCCATTGAATCAGCATGCATAGCTAACATTTCCTTGAAAGATTGAGGGAACGGGACAATACGATCCTTGTTCCCTTTACCATTATTTATACGTATCTGGCAGTAGTTAAAGTCAATGTCTATAAGTTTAATATTTATTAACTCACTGACCCTTGCACCAGTATATAGAAGTATCTTAATTATCATCATATCTTGGAAGTTCTTGGACTTCCAAACCACATCATAATATCGCTTCAATTCTTCTTCGGTGGGCACATAAGGTAATTTTTTAGGTGCTTTTGGTATTTCTACCTCCAGTTCTGCTCGCAAGTGTTGAAATAGACTTTTTAGATAGGCATAGTCCGGTCGTTCACCCCGGAGATATTTTGCCAACTCTTTTGCTTTTCTTTTAGCTGAAGTTCTTTTCTCGGTCATGCAATATCACCTACTTCCAGTGGAAGACGTTCACTCATGTTAAGCTTGAATGTTCCATAGGGGTTAATATGGGTGTATACGAGAGGTGTTAGAGCGCGGAAGTCTTCGTGGGTCATCAAGTTAAACCATTTTGGGTCGGACAAGATGTTTTGAAGCATGAGCGTATTAATATACACTAAACAATTCTGTAACAGGTGTAGAGATAAAACAGCTAATTCCTGGTCTTCTAACCGATTTGTCGATATCTCTCCACCCTTACCATAGAAGATAAAGCTGTTTGCGCTATTCCAGTTTTCTACGACGTTAAGCCCTTCGTGGATCTCTTGGCGAAGTTTTTCGGAATTCAGATAATCACAAAGGAAAATCGTTTTAACAGCTTTTCCAAGTTCTCCTAAAGCTTGATAGGTTGGATGCTTAAGATTATTTCGTGTGAAGCGTTTCAGTATAGCTTCGGTTTCTGCAGTACCCAGGCGCAAAGCTGTGGCGTACTTTATCATTTGATCATACTGCTGCCGTATCAAGTCCCAGTTTATTGGCCTTCTTAATACCGACTGTAAGTTAGGATAGTCCTCAGTCATGCCCGTTTCTGGTCGATAAAGCTTTTGTGAGTGAATACCTTTTAACCTGGGCATTAACTGATACCCAAGTAGATGGCAAAAGGCAAAGGCTACTTCGCTTTGCCCGTGAGAATCGACGTAATTTTTCTCTACCTCCATATCGGTACAATGCCTTAGCAAGCCCTCGATCATGGCAGCAACCTCTGACGAAGAACACGATTTAAGTTGTGAATAGATACAAGTCGAATTTTTCTCTACGTGCCAGTAAATCATCACGCCACGGCCCCGGTAACGGATATGCCATTCGGTCATGAGATTTTGGTCCCAGGCACCAAATTTTTTAGAATCTGAAGCACAAGAAGTTGTACCATCACCCCAAATTTCTTGCATTCGGACTCTAAAGATAGCGTTTACTACTTCCGCTATAGCATTTCTTAGGTTATCCCGATGAATGAACTTACGCCGTACATAAAGCAAGTCTTTGTATGATTCTTCATGTTTACCAGAGCTAATTCGCTTTAACCCAGTGTTCGTCCCAAGACCATATAAGGATAAAATCAAGCGTCTTTGTAATGTCTCCCGGTCTAATACCTCTCGGACTGCCGATGTTTTAAACCTTTCAGTAAAGGATATCCGGAGGTCGGTTTCCTTTAGGACATCCAATAAGCTTGTCATTGGCCAGCGCCGCAGCAATTCGGCTTTAATTCGCGTTAAATTTGCCGGTTCTGCTTGTGGTTCCAAAGGCGATACGGTTATCCAGCCGTTCCCTTTGTCAGTAATACGGACTTTCGGATTTTTAGGAAGCCCAACATTAAGGCATTCCAACCCTTCAATCATTGCCTGTTTTAATGAGTTTATGAAGGATTCTGCGTCCATTGGTTGATTAAGAGCTTTATAATTTTCTTCACGGCGTATATCGAAATCTGCGGGAAGATCTTCGTCCGGATTCCGGTACCGATTGGCACCTTTTACCCATACTTCTTTACAACGAAGGCGATCCCTTAATGCCTGAAGTGCACTGATTTCATAATTGATGCGGTTTATACGTTCCTGGCCTTTATCATCTTTCTCAATGATAAGCTCCTTATTTACAGAACGAATAACACCATGAACCGGAATATCCTCTGTCAAAGGGAAATAATGTACACTGGTATCAGCGTACTTCTTAATTAGTTCCAGTGCTTTAATGACAGGCCGGTGGACTTCGTTATTTGACCGGAATTGAAGAATGCCTAATATTTCAGGAATCATACGACGATAGTGCCTTCCATAGGATGAACGAATTATTGTGTGTACTTTCTCTCTATAGGCTGGCCCGGTATTCTTGAATTCCTTTACTAAGTCTTTTAATATTTGTTCGTTGACTACTGGATAGAGAACGTCTTTAATAATACCGTCCGGGTGTGCCAGTGCTGTCTGTGCTAGGTTAAACAGAATTCCTTGTTTATTACTGACCCTACGAAGGTCGTTAAGGATTTCCTTTTCAACCCTACGCTCTGCCCGGACTCCTATGCGGTGGATGATTTGGATAAGTAACTCTATGAGATTATCAGTGATTTCTAGACTTCGAAGATAAAAGAAAGCAGATAATAACGTATAACGTATTGGTTCTGGATGACGGCGTAACTCGCGGATATCCTCAGTCGCCACACGCTGTTTATACTTTTTCAGAACTTTATGGGGGACATCTCGATAGAGGTTATCAGGGAGATCAAGATTATTAATCGTTTTAAGCTTGTTAATCTCCTTAAAGACACTCTCTAATCCTGGCCTTCCTGGATCTGCCTTTAACTCATGAAAAGAAAGTTGGCCGTTATCCTCACCGGTTGGTTCATCTTCTTCCTCCCCCAAGAAGGCAATACTATCAATAAGAGCATCAAACTTAGCTAAAGATGCTTTGGGAAGCTTTTCATAGGTGGTATTAAAGAATTGATCCTCAAATTTAGAGATGGACGAGCGTACCAGTCTGTCGATACGGTCCGGAGTTGGAGGAACAATTTTTAGTTCCCGGAATCGGCTGTAAACCGTATCTTTGATATGTTCAAATTCATGGTCGTGATATAAGACATTCTTACATAACCAATCGGTTATGTCTTGACCGTCCTGTATTCTGTCCTCTCTAAAACCGAAATACTCCCGGATCTGCGTCCGGTGATATGTAATCGAACGTCCTGTCGAATACAGCTCTTGGGATGAATCAATTTGTTTAGCAATATAATTTATAACCACTTTTGGAACTTCATATTTGTGAGTAGGGAACCTGGCTTCAAATTGAAAAAACTTAAACAATACAGCAAATCCAATCCGAGTTTCACCAGACTTATTTCCTATCTGTTGCATTTCATGAGGCAGGAAGGTGAAATGTTCTATTAGTTCATCCAATTCCCAATTTCTCTTCATTATATCGCCCCCAAAGTAAAGTTCCTAAAATGACGAGAATAGGAACTTCTTGTGAGATTAAGTATATCTAATTAATGACACTAGCGTTGCATAAAACTTTCGCATAAATTAAAAGGTAATAATTGGAAGATATAATTGTATAATTTTGTAATTATTTGGGTGTATACACCAATTAACCCATTTTACTTTATGCTAAAGGAACA
>JBFLYC010000073.1:0-3928 GCA_040756735.1 Bacillota bacterium
CCACATACCCACAAGCCCTGCTGCTACTAATAATTTGTAGTTTTCAAAGAACAAAAACAAAAAAATGAGCAACTCCCAACTGGAAATTAACGTCCAAATCGGGTGCTGCTCATAGTATACAAGGGGGTGTTGCCATGAAATATGTGATTCTGGTTGTGCTGGTGGTTTGCTTTTATGCAGCTGCGACATATAGGGTAAAAACAAGAAAGGATGATATCAAGGAGATTATAGAATCCAAACTGTCCCAGGCCATTGTGGAACTAGTGGCTATTGCAGGTGGCATTTACCTGTCCCTGATTTTTTTGATGGAGTTTTTAAATCTTAATGTCCCTGAAACCATAACTTGGATGGGTGTTTCCTTTAATCCCGTGGCTGCCATTGCTGTTCTTTTAGCTGTACTGCAGCCGCTATTCCTGAGACCAAAACAAAAGTGAATCGGGGGACGGTTCCCCGATTCAAAAACTGTGAATCGGGGGACGGTTCCCCGATTCAAAAACTGAATCGGGGTGAATCGGGGGACGGTTCTTCGATTCAAATGAATCGGTGAATCGGGGTGAATCGGGGGACGGTTCTTCGATTCAAAAACTATTATTCCTGTAGTTGGCAGCAGAATAGTGAATCGGGGGACGGTTCTTCGATTCAAAAACTATTATTCCTGTAGTTGGCAGCAGAATAGTATGTTTAATTATCTATCATCCAAAAGGATGGTATTTTTATTTTTCTTGAGAATATCTTAAGATTTCTTGAATAATCCCTTAATACAATAAATGTAGTATTATCCTTAGGACATCATGCCGGAAACACCAGCTAATCATGAAAGCGATGAACATACTGCACAGAAGGATTATGCTGTTGAGGATCATTATATAGATGAAGGACATTTCCCAGAATATCAAGGAATGAATGTGGACATCAGGGGGTCAACCACACTAAGGGAAATATCTGATAAATATAACATACCTTTAGAAAGAATCTATGAGGTCTGGAGTTTGCCGAGTAACACCAACGCCAACACACGTATAGCTGAGCTGATGCAAACAGCAGGTATTGAGATGTCGGAATTCAAACAGTGGATAAATAGTGAAATCACCAAACGACCCAAACCCTAGAACTAGAGGGAGAAGAGCTGGCATTACAACTCTTCCTCCCTCATTTTTGTAGTGACAGGGAGGAATTTGATGCACCCCGATTCACTCAAGAGACTTTGCTAGAAGCCTTGAAGCAACCGTCAGCAGACCCTTGCACTTAGCTAGGGTTTCTTTATCATTATGGAGCTTTTCTCTGCCTTCCATGGTAGTCAGGTCATAGGGTATCAGATCTTTGCAGTAAGAAGTGCCGTTTTCTTGCGCAAACTGGTCAACCATGGCTAAAGATTTGCTTCTTATTGTCGCGTATAACTCCTTTTCACTGCTGCTTTGCCTGTTAAAATGGAGTCCAATGGCCATGATAGCCCCTGAGACAGCCCCACAGGTAATGCCTTTACCGCCAATTCCTCCGCCAAACCCAGATGCGGCTCCAGCCATGCTTTGATCTTTCTTATATACATCCAAATAAGCTTTAAACATTGATTCTGAACAGTTAAACCCTTCTTCAAAGTAGCCTATAGCCTTTTCTGCCAGTAATTTTTCCACTATGCTTTATCCTCCTTGTGATTGGTTATTTGCCATTATATCAATCTTTCGATACTTTTTTACTAACTCCTGCCACTTCCAGGTACAGAATGAAAAAGTCTTTCACTTCTTAGGAAACTTATAGTAACATAGGAGATAAGGTCAAGGGAGGGGGAGGTGTCAGGAGGTGTCAGGAGGTGTCAGGAGGTGTCAGGGGGGTGTCAGGGGGACGGTTCTCGTGTCACCTTCTCGTGTCACATTCTCGGGGTGTCAAGGGGACGGTTCTCGTGTCACCTTCTCGTGTCACATTCTCTGTCGCATAAGAGAGTTCCTAATTACTGTTTACATAAAGGATATACAATTTAAGGGTGGCAGCTGAGGTGAACAAGAAAAATCATGAAAAATATAACCAAAAGATGTTGTAAAATTGGCGCGGCTGTTTTAGTATTATGCTTTGTTTGGGCTGTTTATCAATATGTTTCCATTTCTCTTGAAGGAGAAAGAGAAATTACTGAAAAATCGGATGTTATTATAATACTGGGGGCAGCTGTTTGGCCTAATGGACCAAGCCCGGCCTTACAGGGTAGAGTGGCTAAAGGCAGCGAGCTTTACCGGGATGGTTTGGCTCCTAAATTAGCAATTATTATTTCTCACGATTGCTTGCTCATATATCAGAGCTTTAACCGTAAAGTTCACCAAGATTTTGTACATTAAGGTTTGGAGTTGAGATTATGCACAATAACCATTTCGAAAAACATCTTAAAAGAAATTATCATGAGCTCCTTGGCGGTATGATACAATTAACCATATTCCATGATTTACGTAAAGACCCTTGTGTTCATAGGTTAGAGAATATATTAAGGATGTTAACCCAGGGTGATTTTTCAAAATGGGATACCGCTGCAAGGTGGGAAGCTGCTGATTTATACTATGGTTTTGCGGCAGAGCTGCTTAAGTCCATGGAAAATTCACCTTCTTTCCACGGGGGTTTCTGGAAAAATTATTTCCTGGATAGGGTTTTAGAGGCAGACAATGTTTTTTCCAGGGCGGCAGAAAAAAAACTACATATTAATTCTCTCGTTCTACCCCAACTTAAAAAGGAAATGCAGGCATTAGAGAGACTTTACAGGTTAAACCTGGCTGACATGGAAAATCTTATTTTGGGAGAAGAAACTTCTACTGATTCAATACTTTCAGGGGTACTGTTAAAACCATTAAGTCCGGCAGGAAAACAAAACAATGCAGCAGAAGTTTTCCCGGCAAGCTATCACAGGGACAAGTCAGCTTTAAAGCAGCTTTTTGATCAGGAAACAAGATGGGGTGATTTGGTTTTTAAGCTGGAAGGTTTTTGGCAGAAATGGGGAGCCGGAAACATGGGCCGCTACTGGGTTTTTAAATGGGACGGTGAAATTCTTGAGGGAATTGAAAGGCCTGACCCTATACGATTAAACCAGCTGGTTGGCATGCAAACCCCTATCAAGCAGGTCTATGACAATACGGCACAATTTGTAAAGGGATATTCAGCAAACAATATTTTATTGTATGGCGACAGGGGTACAGGCAAATCTTCCACAGTTAAAGGACTAATTCATGAATTTGGTGAAGACGGTTTGAGGCTCATTAATGTTTCCATGAACGGCTTAATCAAGCTTCCCAACCTTTTAAGAAGTCTTGGCCGCAGACCCCAAAGGTTCATCATTTTCATAGACGACCTGTCATTCGAAGAATATGAAACCCAGTACAAGGAGCTTAAGGCCGTTTTGGAAGGCGGGGTTGAAGTCCAGCCCAAAAATGTCTTGATCTATGCCACTTCCAACAGGAGGCATCTGGTTAAGGAATATCACAATGACAGGCAAATGTATGCTTTTGATAACAATGGTGAGGAAATCAGGATTCAGGACACCCTCCAGGAAAAACTTTCCTTGTCTGACCGGTTCGGTGTTACCGTAATGTTTGCATCGCCCGTTCAAAAGGAATACCTGAACATTGTGCGTGGTCTTGCCGCAGATAGAGGCATCACAATGGAGCAGGATCTTTTAGATAAACTGGCTCTGCAGTGGGAGCTCATGCAAAACAGCCGCTCAGGCAGAACTGCCAGGCAGTTTATCGACCATTTAACAGGCAAACTGGCCATGGAAAAGAAAAACAATTAGAAAAATACTTAGAAAAATAATTAGAAAATAATTAGAAACTTTGATTCGTAATTTGAATTTGCTAGGGGTAGAGTTCACCCTATACTTTGGCAAGAATGGGGTTCAAGCGCTCTTTCACTTCGGGAGTACATGCTGCATACAGCTGAACAAACTCGAGGAAGCCAA
>JBFLYC010000074.1:0-3198 GCA_040756735.1 Bacillota bacterium
CACCAAAGGCCTGAGCGCCATAGGACCCGCCTTGCTGCTGATTATACTGTGATACTGTTTGTTGGAACTGCTGGGGGTCATAACTTGCCTGGCTTGTTTGACCGAACTGGCCCGTTCCATATTGAGTCCCATAGGTACCGCCTTGCTGCTGATTTAACTGTGACACTGTTTGTTGGAACCGTTGCGGGTCATAACTTGCCTGGCCTGGTTGAGCAAACTGACCTGTCCTATACTGGGCGCCATAATTGCCACCTGTTTCTAGTTGCTGGATTCTACTCTGGAATTGCTGGGGATTCCAGCTGGCCTGCCACTGTGTTCCACCGCCAAAACCGGTTGTCGTTCCGTACTGCCCTGTTGTTCCCAAACCATAGGTAGTACCCATGGAGATTTGGGGTTGGCCGGTTTGCATTATCAAGGAGTTAACTTGCTGGATGTCCTGAGATGCTTGCTGGGCAATTTGCTGTAACTGCTGAAGCTGTTGTGTTACCTGATTTTCCCTTTGTGAGAGCTGCTGAAGCTGCTGGACATTTTGCTGTTCTGACTGCTGAAGCTGCCGGGCAATCCTAGAAATCTGGTTTAGTTCTTGCTGGCATTGTTGGATTCTGGTTTGTACTTGCTGTTGATTAGCAAACAAAGTTTCACCTCCAAATGATTCATTTTTTATGATGGGTTTCCATCTGAAATTTATTTTGTCCCCTATTAACTAAAAAATACCTACTTTTTATGTGTAAAAATAAGGAAGATGTTGTGTAAAAAATAATTATTTTCTTCCCCTAAACATAATATCTTTTCTTCGTATTAATAATTAGGAAAAATCTTTCATGCACTATATTGAAGGAAATCTCATTGTGAAGGAGAAATGTTAAGGGACCAACCAATTAGAGGGTGTTATATTTGACGGATTCTCTTAAAGAGTGCATGATATATAAAGCTCAACACGGCAACAGCCTTGCCAGGGAACAACTTGTTGCAAGCCATATGGAATTTATCCGGCGTACAGGCAGTAGAATTTGCGGTAGGCAACTGAGTTCTCATGACGATGAAATGAGCATTTGTTTGATTGCCTTTAACCAAGCTTTGGATACATTTAACCATGAAGCCAATGTTCCTTTAAAAAGTTATGCATCGGTTGTGATTAGGAACAAGTTAATAGATTACTTACGGAATGAAAATAGACATAGACATAGACATATACCCCTTTCTTCAGCTAATGACAATCAGGAAGATGATACTTACAGTCCAATTGAATACCAGGAGGCAGTTAAGATTCATCAGTTAAAGTCTGAAGAAGAGCTTAGGAAGTATGAGATCACTTATTTAGGCGACGTGCTGAAAAGGTTTGAAATATCATGGAGTGATTTAGTAAGCGATTGCCCCAAGCATCTTAGGAAAAGAAAAATATGCCTTAAGGCTGCAAAAGTATTAGCTGATCAGGATGATTTGTGGGAATTTTTCTGGCGTAATAAAATGCTGCCTGTCAAAAGATTGGCTCAAATAGTAGATGTGAGCAGAAAAACCATGGAAAGAAGCCGTAAATACATAGCGGCAGTAGCTGTTTTGTTGAAATATAAAAAAGAATTACCTTTGTTGTATGATTATGTAAGGGATGAAGTTGAAAGGGGGTGAAGTTAGGGGTGAGGCATAAAGGTATACTTACTGAAGTTAAAGGGAAAAAAGGAATAATTCTTACTCCAAGGGGAGAATTTGTTCAAGTTACAGTATCAAAGGGAGCGAAAATCGGGAGTGAAATTGAGTTTTCCCGTAAGCCATCAGTTCTACCCCTGGTAGCTGGATTTATCATCTTATTATTAATAAGTTTTTCTGTTTTAAATACAATGAATCCTGCAGTTGCTGCCTATGTAGCTTTAGACTTCAATTCAGGGATTGAATTAGGATTAGATAAAAATTTAAAAGTTGTTTCTGTGAAAGCCTTGGATAGCTCTGGTGAAAAAATAATCAACAATGTACATGTTAAAGGCAAGCCGCTAGAAGTGGCTGTAGCAACAATAGCAGGCGAGGCCGCCAAGCAAAGACTGAGTGCAGGTGCCGGCCATGAGGATGAGGATATAGTTTTTGTAACTATTACTACTGGTTTTGCTGAGTTAGCTTATAATGAAGAAGAGATTAAGGACCTGGTAATTAAAAATATCCACAAAAATGACATATCCAGGGATATAATCATAGGCGGCGCTACCCTTGAAGAATGGGATGCTGCAAAAGAGAAGAAAATTAGACCCGGTAAATATGTAATCATGAAAAGAATGCAGGCAGCGGGACTAGCTTCTTCAGAGGACCTTGATAATCTTATTTCCATTCCTGTAGAAGACCTGGTGAAAATCTTAAGAGAAAAAGAATTAAAGGATGAAAAGAAGGTTGTACAAAAAGACAACCCTGGAAATGTTGATCATAATATAGGATTTGACAATGACCCAAAAGATAAAGACATCGCCATCCAAGATGGGGCTGCTCCTACAACTGAGCGCCAGCCAGGGAAGGATGAAAATTTACCAAGTATTATGGTTCCTGGTGATAAAGGAAATGGGAAGCAAGATACCTATAGAAAAGATGATAAGCAGACAAATAAGCATGATGATAAGCAGGCAGATAAACGAGATGAGAAGTCGATAGACAAACAAAATGAGAAGCGGCCTGATAAACAAAAAGATAAAGAGAAGGCTGATGAAACACAAGAATTAGAAGAAGGGACCAGCCGAATTGAAGGGGATAAAGACCAAGGTTCATCACCTGTTGTTAGACATGGGCAATGGGATTATTCATACAGCTAAGGGTATGGTTTTTTTAAAGAAATAATTAATAGAAGGTACATAAATATTGGGGACATTCATACGTTGGGGACATTCCTCCAAACTGGAAGTTGGAAGTGGGCTGTTAGATGTGGGAATTCTAGAAGTGCTTTGGAGCGTTACTAAATCCAACCTCTAACTTCTTATTCCCACCTCTAAGTTTAGGTGTGTCCCCTGACATACGTTGGGGACATTCATAAGTTGGGGACATTCCTCCGAAGGTGGTGTGTCCCCTTACCTTGAACCCAAGAGTTTACGCGGCAAGGGAGGTGTGTCCCCTGACATACGTTGGGGACATTCATAAGTTGGGGACATTCCTCCGAAGGTGGTGTGTCCCCTTACCTTGAACCCAAGAGTTTACGCGGCAAGGGAGGTGTGTCCCCTGACATACGTT
>JBFLYC010000075.1:0-3186 GCA_040756735.1 Bacillota bacterium
TGACAGATAATTCTGCCTACAATAGCACTTATCATTATTCATTATTAAGTTGTTGAGATGTGTTTGCTATGGATCTTTGCTGCAGGGTTTCACGAAAACGATAGCTTTCGCCGTTCATTAGATGGATTGTATTTGTCAACTCAAAATTCCCCCATGTGGGCTATTTAAAATTCCCCCACTTAACAACAAGAGTTATGCTTTCATTGAATTATCCACAGTTTTTTACGTTATCTCATTAATCATGACAATGCAAAGCATGATCGTGTCAATTTGAATACAGTATACACGAGGGGTTCTGCCTAATAAATTAGGCCAATTGCTGCTTCTGCAACCACTCCTTTGTTTCTTTCATTCGATAGGAATTCCCATTCATATTAATTATGTATGATTGATGTGTTAAACGGTCAATCATAGCTGCAGTCATAACCGGATCTTGGAATATTTCCCCCCATCGCTCAAAAGAAAGGTTTGTAGTGATAATAGTGGATTTTCTCCCGGCCCGAAGTGATAGGTGGGTAAACAACAGCTCAGAACCTTCTTTGTCGAAGGAGATATAGCCCATCTCGTCCGCGATAACCAGGTCATATTTCTCGAATCTGTTTTGGAAGGCGCGTAATGTCTGTTCCGCTCTGCATTCCTTGATACGGTTAATTAATAGGGGAACTGTTGTAAACCATACTTTGTAGCCTTCCATGCAAGCTTTAATACCTAGTCCTATGGCAACATGAGTTTTACCGGTGCCAGGACTACCCGCTAAAATTACGTTCCGACCTTCCCTAAGGAAATCCAACGTCTTAAGTATCTTCAGTTTCTTCTGTGCGTCCTCCGGTAGATCCTTAATTGATAAGTCCTCCAAATATTTCTTATGGGTAAATTGGGCCAGGCGAATACGGTTGTACCGTGAGGCCTCCCGCCTTGCATCACACTCCTTTTGCAGCAGTTGTGCCAGAAATTCTTCATAACAGGCATCACGCTGACAGGCTTCTTGAACATATTCCTCAAGGTATTTGCGAATAGCAGGTAGTTTTAATTCTTTGCTGTATTCTATTATGGCTTCTTTCCACTCTTTACGGGTCGCAGCACTCACGCAATGGCCTCCTTGGGTTCTAAGTTTTGGGTATTAAACAATTTATCGTACATTTTTAAATGTTGTATAGCTTGGTCAGTTATATCCTGTGCGACCTGTGAAATGATTGCAATCTCCGGGGTATTTTCCCGGCGTTTAGCGCACAATGCTTTAATTTTATCCGTAGTTACATGGCTTGGGTGGATCTTACACAGTTCAGTTATACTTTTCTCTACATCCGAAAGTGATGTCCCGTCCTTTATTTATTGCATTAGCTCTATAAATTCTTTCTCTTTCTTGGTATAATAGGTTTCAAAGATTTGTTTAATTTTTTGGTCTGCCTGCTGCAAAGCCATACTACCGGCTAATGCACCAGGTTTTTTCTTTAATGTCTCCAGGTAGTGACTAAGTTCCAATCGCCACTCATGGCAGCCGGTAAGCCTGGCATGTTCAGCAATTTTTGCATCTTTGTAGAAGCAGCAGATTCGGCTGGAGTAGATTTTAACCATGACAAGTTCACCAACTAAATGATCAGGAACTGAGTAATGGTTTTGGTCTACCACAATGGTGGCATACTTGTCCACACGGGCATTTACTACACGGGCTGAATCAAACATTGGGGGTAAGGTTAACAGGTTGGCACGTTCCTGCTCTAAACAAGCCAGTGCTGACTGTCCATCACGGGTATCTTGGGGCTTAGCATTTAGTTTATTACATATCTTCAACAGGTAATTATTGGCCTCGTCCAAGCTCTCGAATGTATCCTTGAATGCAAAGGCTTTACGGCGGATCACATCTACGCTACGCTCAACATGCCCTTTTTAATGTAAAGCTTTACATTAAAAAGGTTATGGAAAGTATTAGATAATGTAAAGTAAGGCTGTAAAACACCTTGTAGCGCTGATCTATTTTATCGTTTTACTTTACATTATCATCCTCTATAGTTGATTTAAGCAAGAATGCTTAAATCAATCAAGGAGGTCTAAGTAATGAAGGAAAAACAAATAACACTTGAGATATTGACTGCTGATGTAGTCAAATATCTCCAAAAACTCTCATATTCCCATTCAAGAATCAATCAATATCGGTCTGCATGGCAAAGGATAGCTGTATTTATGAGGGATACTGATCAGCAGTATTACACTGCTACTGTTGGTGAGGCATTCATTTATCACCTCATTGGAACTAGAGCTTATGATGCTCTTGACCGCTGGGAAAAAGATATTATCCAGTGCGCCAACGTACTGACGGAATTCCTAGAGACTGGAACTGTAAAATTCAGGCGAAGTCAGAGATTTAGAGAACTGCATGGAGCTGTCGGACAGACCATGTTATCCTACATTGAATACAGAAAATCTTATGGGCTTTCCCGGGAAACGGTCGAGGAATATAAAAGAAATTTCCAACATTTCCTTAATTACCTGAACGTTAATGGAATTACAACGTTAAATTTAATCAATCAGCATCTTCTTCTAAACTACGTCAACCAGCTGGGGTTCTTTACTCACTATACCAGGCATAGGAACTTGTCAGTCATCAAAGGATATCTCCGGTATCTTTACGACCAGGGACTAACAGAAACGGATTTTTCCCGGGTGATACCGAAGGATAAATACATCAAGCAGCCAAAACTTCCTTCCACGTATTCAAAAGAAGAAGTGAAAGCACTGTTAGCGGCAATTGACAGAAGTAGTCCAAAGGGAAAACGAGATTATGCTATGGTACTAATTACCGCACTCTTGGGACTTCGGGCATCCGATGTCTGTAACCTTACCTTTGAAAACATCCAATGGGAAAAGAACCTTATTGTTTTGAATCAACAGAAAACCCAAGTAAGAATAGAACTTCCCTTACTTTCCGAAGTTGGTGAAGCCATTATCGATTACCTAAAATATGGACGACCTAGCCCGAGTTTACGAATTATTTTTTGAAGATGAATTTACCCGGCTCATTGTAAATAAATATAATCTTTCGACGGATTGCCTTATCTATAATACCACCAATTTTTTTACTTATGTTGATACTCTTTCCTCCAGCAAGTTGCCACAGAGAGGCCACAGCAAGGAGAAACGGTCTGACTTGAAAATTGTCGGTCTGGCAATGATGGTTACCCCTGATTT
>JBFLYC010000076.1:0-3182 GCA_040756735.1 Bacillota bacterium
GCTGAATACAGTGGATGCTGGGTTCTGTATAGGTAAGGTATTCCATTGTGCGGGTAATTTAGGGGATGAAATAGTTACGAATATGGAGTTAGCACAGATGATTAACCACAAAATTGGGGGGGAGGCAGAAATAATAGAAGAACCATATGAGGCGGGAGAATTGATTGATGGGATACCAATAGAGTTTGAAGTAGATAGAACTTATACAAATAAAATATTGAATTGGATGCCAAAATATAGTTTGAGGAAAGGATTAGGAGAGACAATCTCTTGGATAAAAAACAACCTATGGAGGTATGAATCATGATAGATATAATTATACCAACATTTAACAATCTTGAGATAACAAAAAAATGTATTGAAGAACTATACAAATACACAACCGACTTCAGATTAATATGTGTTGATAATGGCTCTACTGATGGTACAGTAACTTTTTTACAAGAATTGAAAAAAGAAAAAAACAATGTATCAATAATCTTACTTGAAAAAAATTATGGTTTTGGCGCAGCAGTGAACAAGGGGCTTGAAATTACAGAAAATGATGTTGTGTTAATGAATAATGATGTATTCGTAACTCCTGGTTGGTTAGAAAATTTAATAAAAACAGCATATAGCGACAGTAAGATAGGTGTGTGTAGTGCAAAACTTATCTTTCCAAGTGGTAGGTTATGTGCAATTGGTAATTATATACATATACCAAACACAAAGCTTTACGATGAGAAATATAATATACACTTCATTCCTATTGGAAAAGGTGATGCACCAGATTATCATAATACCGATAGATTAGTAGATACTTTATTTTTTTCTCTCGTACTGATAAAAAAGGAGATTTTGGATATGGGGGTAAGGTTTGATGAAAATATATTCATAGATAATGATGATACCGACTTCTGTCTACAGGTGAGGGAAAAAAACTATTTTTGTGCTTTCTCTGCTAATTCTATTGCATATCATCTGGAGGGTGCTTCAAAAGGGTTAATAGATATATCAATAAAAAGTAAAGAAAGTCTTTTTTATGTGATTGATAAATGGAAGGATGAGGCTCAGCATATTATTGTACATGATAAGAAGTACATGAGACCAGAACTTTGTTTGTCACAACTTTATTCTTTGAAAACCGACATGAGTGGACATGTATATAGATTGTATGATCTTGTAACAAAAAACAACATCCGTTCAGTAATTGACCTGGGTGTCAGACAAGGCATCAGCACAATCTCTTTTCTATGCGGTGTATATAAAACTGGCGGTCTTGTTATTGGAGTTGATATAGCTAATTGTGATGGTGCAATAGAGTATATTAAGTATTTAAATTTACATGGGCTTTTCTTTTTTGTAAAAGATGATAGTATTAATTTTCTAAGGCGGATACGATATGCTGTTGATACTAAGTTAATAAAACCAGGTTTGATTATGATTGATACAAACCATGAATATGAACATACGATAAAAGAGTTAGAGCTATCAGACAGGCTCAAACCTAAGTTTATAGTGTTACATGATACAAATGAACCATCTTTTCCGGGGGTAAGGAGAGCATTAGATGAGTTTCTCAAACAGAATAAAGAAAAATACAACGTTAAAGAATATGATGATTACCATGGTTTAACAGTGTTGGAGAGATAAATATGGTTAATGTCTTAGTATTAGCTCATTCAAATGTGCACCCGAGGCAACAACTATTTATCAACGAACTTGGAAAATATGTCAAAACAACCGCAGTTATGCCTGTGTATTGGACTCGGGGGCTTACTCTGCGAAAACCTCACCTTATAGATAAACGAAATTTCAATGTTTATATGGTGGATACTTCAGAACCTGGCAATTGGTGGCCAGCAATCTGGGGGGGTCTAGAAAAGATATTTGCAACAGAGATGCCTGAGTGGGTTATATCTTGGGAAGAACCGTTTGCAATGGTTAATTGGCAATTACTGAATCTGAAGGAGAAGTATGGGTTTAAGTTGTTGGTATTCTCTTGGGAGAACTCAGAATATCCAATTGAAGACCCTTGGGATAAAGTCTACAAGAAGGTTTTAGCAAGTTGTGATTTGTTGCAAGCTGGCAATATGGAATGTGCAGCGCTTTGGAAGAAAAGAGTGCCAGAGGTTGCAGGTAAAACTTTCCTTCTTCCTCAGGCTGGCGTTGATACAGAGCTTTTTAAGCCTTTGAATATGGAGAAAGAATACGATGTGATATTTCTCGGCAACCATCTCTGGCCACAAAAGGGTTGTGCATTTGTGGATGTAGCTACAAGGGAATTAAACTTGAAACTTATAGATGTGGGTGAAGGTCCGTACGAGTTTCGTTTCAGCACAAAATCAGTGGGATATGCAGATTATTTTGATTTGCCGAAATATTACAACTCAGCAAAGATAGGGTGTGCACACTCTATGGACACCCCAAGATGGAAGGAACAATTTGCAAACTATTTTTCAGTAGAATGTTTGGCATGTGGATTACCCGTGGTCAATTCTGATACAGAAGCATTCAAAGAATATTTATCATCGCTTAATGGTAAATGTGTGTTCCTGACGGAGATGGGGGATTACGCACTAATCAAAAAAAACATAAAAAAAGCTCTCACAAAAGCTCTCTCCCCCAAGCAGGAAGCTGTGGATGTAGGCAGAACTTATGTAGAGAAAGAGCTATCAAACAAAGTAATTGCCAAGAGGTTGATTGATTGCATGAAAATGAAAACACAGTAAAAAACAAAAAAGAATATTACAAATACCACATATACGGTCTGTGTAGTGTATGCCATCTTACGTTGGGTAAAAAATGGAAAAGACACATAAGAAACTATCACAATAATAAGGCGCATTTAATCAAACCAAACAGAAAGGTGCTGTACTATTGCTATAGGGATTTTAATAAACTTCTTAAAAAAAGAATTGAGGAAGAGAGGGGGTTAGATTGAGAGACAGACATGATAGAGAGATGTGGAGTTGTTGAAGAATGGATGTTGTTTATAGTATCTCTGCAAAATTAGGGTACGGAATCGGATATACAGCCTCTAAACAAATAGAGATATTAAAAACAAAACGATGGCTCGGGCAATTGTTTGATTTAGATAATATACCAGTAGATAATTCAAATCCTGTGGTAAAGGATAACTTATTTGATAGTTTGGCAAGTTTGATGATTGGTAAGGCTGATATTTTACATAGCTGGAATGG
>JBFLYC010000077.1:0-2942 GCA_040756735.1 Bacillota bacterium
GTTCCTTTAGCATAAAGTAAAATGGGTTAATTGGTGTATACACCCAAATAATTACAAAATTATACAATTATATCTTCCAATTATTACCTTTTAATTTATGCGAAAGTTTTATGCAACGCTAGTGATTCTGTATATTATCCGCGTCATACCAATAAAGTTTTAAAAAGTCTCCCAGGATATTTGAGACTCCTGCGTCAGAATATTTCGATCCATCTTCACCGTGCTGCTGAAATGGAAAATATGTGGCTTTGAGTGCTGCAGCAATGTGTGTGCTTAATGAATTTACAGTAAATTCGAACGATATTTTATCCTGATCATCATTTTTAATTATGTTATCATAAATCACATTGTTAATGCCAAAGTTGCTCACCGCCATCGGGCTGCTTTGATTTAGATATCGAAAACTATCTGCAGCTGCCGTAATCGGCCAAGCTATTAAACGTGCTATATTTTGTACGCCAGACTCTCTCTGTTCTACACCTTTCATGTAAATATCCGATGCGATTTTGTATATACCCGGCAAACGCCTTTCATATTGATATTTTGTTTCTGCCAGGTAAGATGCCAATAATGTATTGATACCGCGCCTGCCCACAATAGCAGCAGGATTTCGTTTATATACTTCCAAAAGAAGTTTTTTGTCATATCTGGTTTCCAGGTTAGGCAAAAGTAAAACGACTTTACCCATATCTACAAGGTCAATCAATTCTGCGGGAGTAATGCTTTGCTGTTCCAAAAACCTAGCCAAGCGTTCTTCGATGGGAAGAGCTATATAAACAGTATCGTACAGCAATAAGACATTACGTAGATCGATATTATCAAATACAGAAAAGTCGAGAAAGCACTTTAAAGAGTCTCCTCGATAAAAAGGCAAGTCATTTCTTGTTGCTTTTCCTGTATATATATCTTCTGCACGCTCAAACCAAAAGTCAGCTTCTGCAATCGTAAACGGAAGTTCCTTATGCAGGCTCAAATGCATGACTTTAAAGCTGTTTTCATATTGTTTAATTCCCTGGCTCTCTGCATTTATCTTTGGAAAATCCTCTTCCAGTTGTTTATTGTTATTATCGTTTTTATATTTAACTATTATTTTGTCAGTGCCCAAGTCTACGTCCAAGAGAAATCCCCTCATTTTTTCCATTTGGGACTCTTCGGTCTCCTTGGAGACCTCAATCAGGATTTCAAAATCAATTCCTTTTTTAGGAATCGTAATCCTTGAAATATCTATGTCATAGAATTTGCTTCGGATAAAGTTGTCCAAATCGCCTTCAGTCACGCAGGTTGCTCTAAAGCCGTTTACTACGTCCGATAAAGGAATGCTATCTATTCTATATAGAAAATCCGTTGGCCGGCGATTGGTTAAAACTACATTTGTTCCAACTTGTCTTATCGAATAGTTAAAATGCTTTGACAATTCTTCAAAATCACCTTTATAATTGGCACAATAAATTGCAAACTTGTATGTGTCTGTTTGATAAATCTCTGTTTCAAGCCCAATATATTCAATTCGCAGATTCAAATCAGATCTTTGAACTGTACCTTCCTGTTTAAGCATCCTGATTCTCCTTTACTCATTACTGTATCTTTTGGGTGCTGAATTTGCCACTTAAAATTTTCAATTATCACTCTATTTCTCAGTTTAGCAATCTATATTAGTTGAGCCTCCGCTTCCATTTGTTCTTCATGCCAACCAGCCATTATGCTCTTCTCTTTTTCAAACAGAGCTGCATCAATCCTCCTGGGATTGATAGCAAGCATTCCCTTTTGCGGTTCTATTGCATATACATAACGATGCACATGTTCAATAATAATTTTACGAAAAAACTTACTCCAATGCTCTGAATGGTCTAATCGTGCTAAAGGCATATTACTGCCAATTTGAGTTATCAGTAAGCGAGTGGGCGAAATTGGCATAATAATATTGCCGTTTT
Organism: Bacillota bacterium; assembly: GCA_040756735.1. Lineage (GTDB taxonomy): Bacteria > Bacillota > DSM-16504 > Desulfitibacterales > Desulfitibacteraceae > JBFLYC01. The sequence goes on from JBFLYC010000077.1 coordinate 1,932, forward strand.
TCTTGCCCCATCCACCCTTGAAGTCATAATTATGCTCACTATTGAAATTCAAGCATATTACTGGGTCATCGGAGGTTGGAAATGATACTCCATTTGCGGCATGAATAACGTACCATTTATGTTTTTCCAGAACACTTACCATTTTCGTAAGTAGATGCTTTAATGCAAATAGATACATTCCTTTACCTATTAACGAATCAACTTTTACCTTGTTCATATCTTTAACAACCGTTACTTTGATTGGTAAAAATTTAGCTTCTTCAGATACTTGTGGTTGACTGTTAATAATCTGAGGATTTACTTCTAGTTTTTTTGATGCTTTTTGCAAGACATCTTCAAATAATACAGGCATTTCTGTGCGCCACCGTGCCATTAAATTATTAAGACGTGCGGGTGTCCTCATATATTGAGCGCCAATAAAGCGGGCGAGCTTTTTTGATTCAGCTTCATCCAAGCTATGACCTTTTAATAGATTATCAAGAACCATTTTTACAGGTGCTTCAAATTCTCGGTCAAACCATTTTTCAAAATCGTCGATTTCCTTTTCTCCCTCATTTCGCGTATAAAAATCATTCCAAACAGCGGTAGATTTTATTTTTCTATGATTCCAATAAGGGATTCTGGAATCAGGTACAAGTAAACTGTAAACAAAGATACTATTACCGTCTTTGCTCCAGTTTTTAAGATAAAATTGTGGTATATAATGATTGTTATGAGTAGTCTGATTTTACAAAATAACACCACCAAACCTATTTTTACACAAACTCAGCTATTCCGCTGTTCAAGGACCAGGGGACAGGTTTGAACTATGTTGTAGGTGTCTGGTTTTTCCGGATAGTTGACATACTTCTCAAAGCAAGTTAATTATTCCTCTTTCTGACCCGTTTTTTCCTCCAAAGCCAATATTCTGTGATCTTCAATAAGGATTTTCATTTGATTTATAGCAATGGAATTTAACTTTACCAACCTTTCGGCCTGGGGCATTCCTTCACTGATAAAAACGGCATTTAA
>JBFLYC010000078.1:0-2812 GCA_040756735.1 Bacillota bacterium
TTGATCCAAGTCTATTTTGACACGGCAACCGAGCGTTTTTCAAGGCTTATTGATAAATTTTGGCCGCAATCTTTAGAACTTAGGTTATGGATCTGGGAATATTATCCTGGAACTGCATAACTACTGTCTATTCAATAAGACTAAAGAGAAACTGCTTTTAGATCTGATTGACACTAAAGAATTTCAAAGATTACGCCGAATCAGGCAACTGGGCTTTTCTTTCTATACATGGACCGGGAGCTGGACCCCAAATACCTGCTGGACAGAGCAGCCAGGCTGGACATACTGGCCAGGACAGCCGCAGGAGCGCTGGTAAATGTGGAGCTACAAATAGCCAATAAATACAACATTGACAAACGTACTTTATTCTACTGGGCAGGGCTCTACCACGGGCAGTTAAGTAGCGGGCAGGATTTCATCCACCTCAGAAAAACCATCACCATCACCATCAACATCCTGGGCTTTAACCAGTTCAAAGGCAAGACAAAATACCAACACACCTTCCGCATCATTCCGCATCAGGGAAGACGAGACCGGTGAGTTACTGAACGATGAACTGGAGATACACTTTTTGGAGCTGGAGAAGTTCATCCGGCTGAAACGCAGGCCGAAGGACGCCCTGGAGGAATGGCTGCTATACTTCAATAATATTGTAGGCGAAGAAATGGAGGCGATCGCTATGGGAAACCCGGGCATTCGCAAGGCAATGACCATCGAGCAGATATTCTTCAAAAACCAGAGGGAGCGCAGGCTGTATGAGCTAAGGGAGAAGGCTGTCAGGGATGAAATCTCCATGGTGGCAGGAGCCCTGGCCGAGGGAGAGGCTAAAGGTAAGGTTGCAATGGCTCAGGAGGCTATCTGCAAATACCTGGATGCCAGGTTCCCTGAAGATTCCGCTGGTTTACAGAGAGATATCCAGAAAATTAATGACATAGTCATTCTTGATAAAATCATCAACAAAATCTACACTGTTAATAGCCTGGAGGAAGCGGCAGCTATTGTCAGGGAGGCAGCCAAATAAGCAAGATAATGTCAGACATCACAAAAATTAGCCCCGGAAGGAGATAGACCCTCTTTCCGGGGCTTCTTGTGTCTAAAGGAGGGATTACAACAGTGACAGGGTGCCAGGCAGTAAGGTCGCCGTTCAATGGCTGTTCAGCCAACTTATTGGTTACTGAGTTTTTGGGGATTGGGGCTCTGGCTTGGTTTATTGACTTGTTCGCCAGGAAAAGTTTTATGTAACCGAGTAAAAATTTTGGCATTAAGATGTTGACAAAGAAAAAATGTTAAATTATAATGATTATAAATTAATAGGAGATATAAATTTAAAATGATGATAAATAAGCTTAAAAATTTAGGGCTGAAATTAACGCCTCAAAGACTGGCAATTTTAAATTTGCTTGAAGGTAATGCAAAACACCCGTCAGCGGAGGAAATATACAATCAATTAAAACCCCAGTACCCTTCATTATCTCTTGCGACGGTATACAATACCCTTGAAATACTGGCTAAAGCAGGGGAATTGCAAGAGATAAGGATAAAGGCGGATAAAAGACATTTTGATCCCAATCCTGCCCCCCATGGCCATTTTTTATGCCGGAGTTGCCAATCTATTTATGATTTGGATGCAGGCCCTCTGGAAATACAAACGCCATTTAATATTAAGGGGTATTTGGTGGAAGAATATACACTTTATTTTTATGGGATATGCCCAAGGTGTTGGGAAAAGAGCAGCGGCAAATAACCCGTAACAGGGAATTATATAAAAAATTAAGTTTAGGAGGTTAAATCTATGAAAAGATGGCGCTGTATTGTTTGTGGATACGTCTGCGAAGGGGAGTCTCCGGTGGAAAAATGTCCCAACTGCGGAGCACCCCAGGAAAAATTTGAACTGTTGACCGCCTCCGGTCCGGATCTGGTGGACTGGAATAAAATAGGTGTGGTTAAAGGCTCCGGTTTTGAAGAGGATCTGAACATGCAGTTTAAGGGAGAGTGCATGGAGGTGGGCTTATATATTGCCATGGCCCGTCAGGCCGAGCGGGAGGGCTATCCGGAGATAGCAGAAACAATGAAGCGTATAGCCTGGGAGGAAGCTCACCACGCAGCTCGCTTTGCTGAACTTCTGGGGGAAGGATTAAGCGAAAGCACTGAGGAAAACCTGAAAAAACTGGTAGACGGCGAAGCCGGTGCCAACCGCGGGAAAAAGGAAATCGCCGTCCGCGCCAAAAAGGAAGGACAGGACGCGATCCATGATGCCATTCATGAAGCTTGCAAAGACGAAGCCAGACATTGCATGGCTTTCTACGGTCTCTTAAAAAGGTACTTCCCAAAGGCTTAAGATATTTACACAGGAATATACCCTTTGTTAAAAATAGCAAGGGATGCTTGTTTTCCGGCAAGAAAATCCCTTGCTATTTTTCGGTTATAAAGAAGGTTGCCGGAAGTGGCAAATATAACAAAGACATATTCGGGCAACAGATATCAGCAAATTTGGCCTGCATGGGAGGCAGCAAAAGAAATCTGTATTTTAATATATGTTTAAATATGTTATTTTTAAAATATTGATACCACAATCCCATGCACCGCATTTTCATTAACTGGTGACAACCAAAGATATGGAAAGTATCACAAGAAAGCCCCCGAGAGAAAGTCTCTCCCAGGGGCTTTTTTGTATTGATAATTTATGCAAAAAATGTAAGAAACCAAAGGGCTAATCAAAGAGCTTCATGCCATGCTTTTCTCTGGCATCAAGACCCTGGTCGGAGGCGTCCCTGTGGTACACGGGGCTTATAAAATCAAAGATAATCACGTT
>JBFLYC010000079.1:0-2772 GCA_040756735.1 Bacillota bacterium
TAACCTTTTTATCATGCTTACTCTCCTTGGTGAGGAAGCGAGATAATAAAAGTAGTCTTGTCATTTGATATGACCTGGATTTTGCCGTTATATTTATTGATTAGTTTATTAACCAGAAATAAACCATTGTAGGCCCTAAAACAACAATACAATAAAAGCAAACCTATTTTCCCATATGGTTGAACAACAAGGTTGCAAAAGCTAAGGTGCTAATAGAATGGCCCCCTCACTGCCTGGCTCCTGTGACTCCCTTCACTAAACCAACTCAATTCATTTGTTCGTGGCCATATCATTATGTTTGGTACTTACAATATTGATCAATATACCCACTAAAAGATAAAAGAAAGTAATAAAACCAATATATCTAAAAAAAGTTGGTGTTAATAAAATGTATAAAGCTGCAGGCAATGTCCAAACAAATGCAACATATAAATAGGTGCTTTTAAGTTTTAAAGAACCGACCAATGCTAAACATGCAGGCAAAAATATCATTAAAAAAGTACTAAAAATAATTTGCCCACCATTATTACTAATCCAGGAAAAAGTAAAATAAAGCCATATAAGAATAATACTTAATGCTGAAAAAACACCTATAGTTTTAAGGATTGAATTTATTTGTCGATTCATAAAACGACCACTACTTTCTGAATTTAGTTTATTAAGGTTATGCACAACTATAGACATAATTTAACAATTCATTCATTTTTTTTAATTTTTCTCCATCAGGAGTACCTGCTTAGCCAGTGTTTACTCTAGCCATATAAAGGGCTTGGTACTAGGGTAAGCCTCAAGGCCCACCGAAAGTTTCACCAGTCTTATACCTTTTCATACAATTCCTGAATGAATTTTTTTTGTATACCTGCTCACCCGTAAACAGGTTTATAGACTCTTTTAAACTTATCTGGTCTCTTTTAGATCATTTTGCTTCACCTTCTTCCAGGAAAAATAGAGTAACTTGTGGTTTCATCACAATTAATTTCTATATCTTCAACGAAATTAAGAGCAATATCAAACTTTTTCATTTTTTGTAATTAATATGGTAAAGACTCAGTATGTGACGAATTTAAAAAACAGGTTGTAAGAGAATGTCAGGAAACAGGTAATGTTTCAATAGTAGCCCGTAGACATGATATTCTCCTAGTACAATTTATACCTGGTTACAAAGACAAAGAAAGACAGGATCAAGAAAAGCCTTACCAAAAGCTAAAGATTCCATGTACAAAGTAATGGAAAATCAGTTAAAAGAGGTTAGTACTCAAAATGATAAACTAAAGCGATTATTAGCAGATAAAGAACTAGAATTAGCAATCCTAAGGGAATTGAGGGATAAAATAAACCCTCGGTAGCCGATAGAGTTGCTATTGCAAAAAGGTGGATACAAAAGGGCTATAATATTTCACTTATCCTTAACTTCTGTCGGCCTATCTTCATCCACCTACTACTACCACATTGAAAAAGAAAATAAAGGTGACCAAAAGCCAGTTAAAAAACAGGGGCGAAAAATACCAGGATATTCATTAACCAATGATGGTAAGAAAGTATCAGATGAAACCATTAAAAAGTATCTTTGTGACCTCATAGCTGGTAATGGTTTTCCTTATGGATATAAGAAGCTAACCAGCTCATTGCAAGAAGATTACAAACTAATAATAAACCATAAGAAGGTATATAGACTGTGTAAAGAGCTTGGGATCTTACGCCCACAAAGAAAGATCTATCCTAACAGACCCAGAAAGCTAGCTAATAGAGAAAAAAGTAACCGGCTCTAACCAGCTTTGGCAAATGGACCTCAAATACGGCTATATAGCTGGCATAGATAGGTTTTTCTTTCAGCTATTAATAATAGATGTATATGACAAAGAAATAGTAGGCTATCATTTAGTTCTAAGTGCTACAGCAAAAGATGCCTCTAGGGCACTCACCTCTGCTTTAAGAAAAAGAGGTTTTAACCCTGGTGTGAAGCTGCCTGTAATAAGAACAGACAACGGTCCCCAGTTTACAGCTAAGGTTTTTAAGAAAACCTGTGATACGTGGAGACTAGAACATGAAAGAATACCAGTAAAAACACCTAATATGAATGCATATGTATAATCATTCCATGACATTTTGGAAGATGAATGCTATAAGAGACATGAGTTTAATAGCTTTATGGAAGTATACCTTATTGTAAGTGATTACATGGATTACTACAACAATAGGCGCAGACATGGCAGCATTGGTTATATGGCTCCTAGTAGGTACTATAAGTTAACTATTCTCAGTCAATAAAAGGCCATGAGCTTGTAGCCTAGTAATAATAATTCTTCAACCAACCCTAAAAAATACTAAGCAGGCTGCTGTAGTGATGTCAAGGGTGCTTCAGCTGGCTTTAGCCCTTGCCCTTGACAGAACAAGGCAGACGGCTAAACTTTATCCTGGGTTGGTTGGAGTTGACCCTAAAACTAAAACAATGAGAAACTTAGATTAATTGTGTTAATGCATGTATTTTCTCCAATCTAGAGGGTTCAAGCCGGTAAGACCCTTTTATATATTATATATTACAGACAATTTAACCGTAAACTTCTTTTAAAGCTGTAATGTACAGAAAAAAGCATTAAATAGCCATGAATGCCAACCTTAAAGCTTTACCATACTTATAACCTTATTATTTGTTGTAAGATAAAAATACCGAAAGTTGCAAGTTAAAAATCCATAATGTTGCAATTGGAAATTCCATAGTATTGCAAAATCCATTGCAGGCATAAACCATACCATGTATCCTTGTATCTGACC
>JBFLYC010000008.1:0-93739 GCA_040756735.1 Bacillota bacterium
TATAATCTTTTCCATGGGTTAATCATATCAAAAGATTTGGCTTGAGTCCAGGTGTAATTTACAAAAAAATGCTGCTTTTGAAAAATTAATCTTGAAACATTTTAAGGGTGCGAAAGATCAGATATAATGGGAGATTGAGAGGAATTTGCTAATTAATTGGTGAAATTGTAAAATGTAATAAAACTGTTTGAGAGTTTTAAAATAAAACTTATTTTTAAATGTTTAAAGGAGAGTTAGCTTATGGAAAAATATGTTCCAACCAGGGCAGAAGCCTATGAATTGTTAAAAAAGTACAACAAGAGTGAAAACCTGATACGGCATGCTCTTGCCGTGGAGGCTGTTATGGTGCATTTTGCAGAATTGTTTTATGAAGATAAAGAGAAATGGGGTATTGTTGGTCTAATCCATGACCTTGATTATGAAATGTATCCTGATAAACACTGCAAAAAAACTGGAGAAATTTTGACAGAGGAGAAATGGCCTGAAGATTATATTAGGGCTGCAGTGAGCCACGGGTGGAAAATTTGCACGGATGTTGAACCTGTGGAAAAAATGGAGAAGGTTTTATATACCATTGATGAGTTGACAGGTTTGGTAGCAGCAACAGCCCTGCTTCGTCCCAGTAAAAGTATCTTAGATACGGAGGCAAAGTCTGTTAAGAAGAAATGGAAGCAAAGCAGCTTTGCAGCAGGCGTTAACAGGGAGATAATAGAAGAAGGTGCAAAAATGCTGGGTATGGAACTTGATCAAATTATTGCAGAAACCATAAAAGGAATGCAAAATGTCGCTGATGAAATCGGTCTTAGAGGAAATTTATAATGAAAAAAGAGTACTGTTCCGGAGAAATTTCTTGAAGAAACCCACGTGCCCGGCAGGGGGTTATATGTTCACAACCCAAATGTGACATGTGTGGGCGTATCTGTGGAAAAGGCCTATAGGATTGGTGAACATATTGCAGAAAAACTTAACAAGGCCAGGGGACCAACGGTAATGTGCATACCCATGAAGGGCTGGGGCGCTTGTGATCTTGCCCAACCTAATAAGGATCTGGGCTGGGCAGGGCCTGACCCGGGGCCGGTTTAGGTTGCTGATCCTGATAAGCCAGAATGGTCCTGGCGCAGCACTAGTTTCTTAAAGGGCCTGCTGAGCAAGCTTGACTTACAAAATGAAAATCTTGATGTGATTGTCATTACCAACCCGGATATGCTGCACCAGGGCATCCTGCCTAATCATTTAAAGTGGCACGGTTCTTGTCAAATCTAAAATATATTGTTATTGATGAAATCCACACTTATAAAAAAATTCTTGGCAGGAGAAGACAAGATGATATTCCAGGCTTTCTAATACCCAAGAGATGTTTTGAGTTTGTCAAGACACAGGACCCTGCTTTAATAGAAAACATCTTGGTACATAATAAATTGGATTTATTGTCTCTTTCTGAGCTTATTTTTCTTACAACTCCAGAGTTTAAAAGAGGCAGCAAGGCCAAAAAGCCGGCAAGGAGATACCTGCCCTTTGTGGAATAAGCCGTCAAGGGTATGATGTAATCGGGAGGATACTTATGCTAAAAATACCCAAAATTAATAGTGGGATAGAACGCAGTTGGGAGAGAGGGAGATGCAAAACGTTCATTAATTATGAACGTTTTAAAATATTTTTAGGTTAATTTAGGAGGAAAATTGAGAATAGCATAGAATATAATTATCAATCGTTCAGTAAAATTAAACGACAAGCTTTTAGGATGAGGGGGTAACGTAATGAAGATGATCAAAAAGCCTGTTCCCCAGGTGCAACGGCAAGTTGATTTAATAAAAGAACGGGTTGCACAAATTTTGGCGACAGTGAGGGAAGAAGGTGATAAAGCATTAAGTAAATATAGTAGAGAGTTCGACAATTGTGAACGAGAAAATCCTTTGGTCACAGAAGAGGAAATAAAAAATGCCTATCGTCAAATAAATGCTACAACTTTAGATGACCTTAAATTTGCTGCCAAAAACATTGAAGAATTTGCCAGGTTTCAAAAAGAAATATTGTATGACATTGATAAAGAGATTTTGCCGGGAGTATTTTTAGGCCACCGGGTAATTCCCGTAGAGGCTTGTGCAGGTTATGTTCCAGGGGGAAGATATCCCCTCCCCTCATCGGCGCTCATGTCAATTATTCCGGCAAAAGTAGCAGGTGTGAAAAGGATTGTTGCCTGTTCGCCCAGTGGCAAGGATCAAGAATCTATTCATCCTGCTACCCTGGTGGCAATGGATTTATCAGGCGCTCAAGAAATTTATTGTATGGGTGGTGCCCAGGCAATTGCTGCACTGGCATATGGAACCGAAAGAATTAAAGCGGTTAATCTGATTGTGGGACCTGGAAATCAATATGTTACCGAGGCAAAGAGACAAGTTAGTGGGGAGGTGGGAATCGATTTTTTGGCCGGACCAAGTGAAGTACTTGTAATTGCAGACAGTTCCGCAGATCCTGGTACTATTGCTGTAGATCTTTTGGCTCAGGCTGAACACGATCCGGTAGCCCGGGGTATTCTTTTGTGTACAGATGAAAAGCTTGCCAGGGCTGTTCAAGAAGAGATTGAGAAGTATCTTAAAATATTGCCTACGTCCAAAATCGCTCGGGAGGCCTGGATTAATAATGGAAAGATTGTCCTTTTTGAAAGCCTTGAAGAAGCGATAGATTACGCTAACCAGGTGGCTCCGGAACATCTGGAAATCCATGTAGCTGAACCAGATAGAATTAAATCTTTTTTAGTTAACTATGGTTCCTTATTTGTAGGAGAAGAAACGGCTGAAGTATTTGGGGATTATTCATCCGGGACAAATCATATTTTACCTACCATGAAAACGGCAAGTTTCACTGGAGGAGTATGGGTAGGTACTTTTCTCAAGGTGGTTACCCATCAGAGGATAACCGAAGAAGGCCTCCGGTTAATCGGCCCGGTGGCATCTCGTTTAGCTGAATTAGAAGGATTGCATGCTCATAAGCTGGCAGCAGATGTAAGGTTAGAAAAAGTTAAAAATTGAAAAGGAGGAAATCTGAATGGAACTCAATACCAAAATTGAAGCTGCAGGAATGGGTAGCGGAAATACCATGCAAACAACGCTGGTTAGAACTCTTGGGATGAAAGAAGCAGTTACTATAACTGTGGGGACTGTGGTTTAAGTAGGACTTTTCACTGTAGGGGCAAACTCAGTGGGACTATTGGGCGGAGGTATTATTTTTGCCACTTTGACTGCATTTATTATATACCATAATGGGAACTCAACTGCCCAAAGATGGGGTGATTACGGGAATCCTATGGTGCATTATTGGTTTGATTTTTTATTTTGTTTGGAGCCAAACAACCGCCGGTAAAAAAGCTTTAGAACATGGAAGCGGCGAAAGAAAGAAAGAGTTTAAGCTTGAAATGCCTTCTCCCCAGGAAAAGGCCCAGCTTGACAAGCAATTTAAGTGGTGGAGAAATATCGTAGGGGTGGCATTTTTAGGAGTATTGCTGCTTTATGTAATTCCTTTCTTTATTTAGACTTTTGTTTCAGGGTGGCAGCAATCAACAACTGCGCTTTTTTGTCAGTTTTATTAATAAATAAATGCTTTTTATCACTGTCAAAACAACCGCTGTCACCTTCATATAAAGTATATGTTTCATTACCGACATTCAGTATAAATTCTCCTTTCAAAACCAGGAAATACTCTTTTCCCTCATGCCTAAATGTGTCGCGGCCCGAATTTTCCGAACACGGGGGGAATTCTACAATCAGAAATTCGAGATCTTCATGAAGGGTTGGGGTCAGTAAATGGTAGACAGTGGCTGAATTCGGAATTATTATTTTAGAGCGTTTTTCTTTTCTTACAATAATACCTTGCTTATTAACTTCCTTATCATCATCCAATCTAAAAAATTCGGTCATAGGGACATCTAAAGCTAATGCAATTTTTTCTAAAGTAGATAACGAAGGAAGGACTTCCCCTGTTTCTACTTGGCTGATCAAACTTTTTGACACACCAATTTTCCGGGCAAGGGCTGAAAGAGAAATATTTTTTGATTCCCTAATTTGTCTAACTCTTTTTCCAGTGTTTTGGACCAAAAATGTCACCTCAATCTTGTTTAGCCTTTTATATTTTTATTTAAAATAACGTAAAATAAGGTGTATATTTATTAAAGTATAACAGAAAAAAACACTTTTGTTAAAGGATTTGCTGCCACAGGTATATTAATAAAAAAGCGCAAAAACTTAATTGATCCTTAAAGTTCAAAGTATCTATGAAAAAGTTTACAAACCTGAGTGCAGCTATATAACTCTGTTGTCAAAAAAACAATATATTTATAAATGGTAAAATAAAGAGTATAATAAAAGAGTATAATAATAAAAAATAGTATTTTAACGTTAGGTTTCTTACAAGGTCAATTTTTTCCAGACCTTTAAGAGACCTAACTGATTCTATGGGGCGCTTCAATTATTTATCATGATAAAACTTTAAATAAAGTCCCTGGTAGCGTGCTGCATTGACAATGGGGCTGTGTAGGAGGAGTTAATTGTGGCTTTGAAAGATTTGTGTTTAAAACAAAATGAAGAAGTAATAAGCGTCAAAGGAGAATCCTTAAGTATCGAAGAAGTCGTATCTGTGGCACGATACGGAGCGCTAGTTGCCCTGTCCCCCGAGGGAACGGGCAATGTGCTAAAAGCCAGGCATTTGGTGGATAGGCTGGTTGAGGAAAAGAATACTGTCTATGGCATTACCACAGGTTTCGGCAAGTTTAGCAATGTGGTCATTGACCAAAAAGAAACAGAGAAACTGCAGGAGAATCTAATTATAAGTCATGCAGTGGGGGTTGGTGACCCTATACCAGAAGAGGTTGTACGGGCTGCCATGCTGTTAAGAATAAATACACTTGCCAAGGGATATTCAGGAGTTAGACTTGAAGTAGTTGAGACGTTGATTAATATGTTAAATTCCAGGGTACACCCAGTGATACCTGAAAAAGGTTCCCTGGGAGCAAGTGGTGACCTGGCTCCCCTTGCCCACATGGTTCTCGTAATGATTGGTAGAGGCAAAGCATATTATCAGGGGCAGCTTTTGCCGGGTGGGGAAGCCATGGAAAAAGCAGGCATACCGTTTTTAAGGCTTAAGGCTAAAGAAGGCCTTGCTTTGATTAATGGAACCCAAATAATGACTGCCTATGGCGCTTTAGCGGTATATGATGCCCTGGTATTGGCAAGGTCTGCTGACATTATTGCTGCCATGACATGTGAAGCCCAGGAAGCAATTATCTCTGCCTTTGACCCAAAAATTCAAATGGTCAGACCTCATCCAGGGCAGGTACAGGTAGCTGCTAACATGGTCAGGCTCCTTGAGAACAGCGAAAACATCAAGTATGCCAAACATGGAAGAGTACAGGATGCCTACACACTAAGGTGTATACCCCAGGTTCATGGGGCCACCAGAGATGCCATTGATTATGCTCGAAAAGTCATTGAAACAGAAATAAACTCCGTAACTGACAATCCTATTATATTCCCCGATCATGAAGAAGTCATTTCAGGAGGAAATTTTCACGGCCAACCGGTTGCGTTAGCCATGGACTTTTTGGGGATAGCCATATCCGAGTTGGCCAATATTTCTGAGCGCAGAATAGAGAGACTTGTTAACCCTGCCTTAAGCGGCTTGCCGGCCTTTCTAGTAAATAACGGAGGCTTAAACTCTGGTTTCATGATTTACCAGTATGCAGCAGCTTCCTTAGTCTCTGAAAACAAAGTTCTGGCTCATCCCGCAAGCGTTGATTCAATACCCAGCTCAGCCAATCAAGAGGATCATGTGAGTATGGGCGCCATTGGGGCTCGTAAGGCCAGGGAGATAATAAAAAATGTAAGGAATGTTTTAGCCATCGAGTCTATCTGTGCCGCCCAGGGCATGGACCTTAGAGGCAGAAAACCTTCTAAGGGAACAGGCGCGGCTCTTAATGCGATACGAAAAGCAATAAGCATGTGGACAAGTGACAGGGAGACTGGGGATGACATTGATAAAGCTGCAGGATTAATTGCAAATAACTTGATTGTTGAAGAAGTAAAGAAAGTAGTGCTTGATTTTCTATAGTAGTAAAAAGTAATCCCCACCACTAATTTTAATTCACTCCCACAAGTTCATACTTTCTGCTTCCAAGCCCCATCTTTTCTGCATGTTCTAGTTGAATATTATAGTTATTTTCCGGCCAGAGTTTACCCAGTAGGTCTGTGCCGGTTTTTTGTTTAACGAGGTCAATTGAGGCCTGGTCTATAGCTACAGGGTCATATGAAGCTAAAATGCCTATATCTTCACATACCTTATCCTGTGCTTTATTAATGCAGTCACATTCCTTGGTAATATGAATAAGGAAGTTGAAGCAACATACTTTATTTTCTTTACCTGCAACAGCTCCTAGCGCATATTCCGCCATTTTTTCCTGGAGAACTTTTGAACCTCCTTCAAAGGAATACTTAATTGCCCCATGGCGGCAGGTGGCTACACATTCGGCACAACCATAGCATTTTTTTTCATCAATGACAGCAACTCCATCGTAGATCCGGATAGCATCCTTTGGGCACCAACTAATACAGATACCACAGGACTTACACTTTTCACCTTTCACTTGAGGCTTAACATCAGCATGCTGCACTTGTTTACCACTCCTTGGAGCAGAACCCATGGCAAGATTTTTGACTGCCCCGCCTAATCCGCTTAAAATGTGCCCTGTTATATGGCTCATGACTACAAGAGAGTCACTATGTAAAATGTCATTGGCAATCTTGACAGTTTTGAAGTGGGCGCCATTAATGGGAACTTCTGAGAAGTTTTTTGATAGAAGTCCATCGGCAATGATGACAGGAATACCCAAGTTATCAATACTAAACCCATGTTTATAAGCCTGTATGATGTGATCAATGGAATTCTGCCTTTCACCTTTATACAAGGTATTGGTGTCTGTCAAAAAAGGTTTGCAGCCGCTTTCCTTAATCATGGAGATAAAGGGTTTTATCCATTCCGGCTTAATATGGCCGGTATTGTTCTTTTCACCAAAGTGGATTTTAACTGCAGTAAATTCATCTGGGGTAAAAAGCTTTTGAAAACCTGCCGCTTGATGAAGCTTTAATACCTTTTCAGAAATTGTTTCCATAGAGGAATTGTTCTTAATTGGGGAGAACCAGACTTTGCTCATGTAAGATAAACCTCCTTTTTCTTGTCGTTTTTATAGGTTTAAGTATATCAAAATGCAGCGGTATTTAAAGAGCAGATGGCCAGGAAAACTTAGAAGAAGACTATTAAGGCTTGTGCTTAAAACCTCTTCATGGATATTGTCAAGATGGTGATACAGGTCATGATGTGTTAAGACGCCGTTATTACAAAGTTGCTGACTATAGTATGCGGTTGCTAGTAAGGTTACTAATTTTATTTATCTTAATTATTGCTGCACTTACCCCACTAGTTATGTTCTTTATGGCAGTTTATGAGGGTAGAGAAATAAGTGTTGGGCAGGCCCTTGTATTTATATTTCAAAGTGTTGCCACAACAGGCTATGGCGAACTGTTGCCTTTTTATTCATATCCGATAAAAATAACCTCTATATTTCTAATGGTTTTGGGCGTAACCATGATTTTTATGATAGGTGGTACACTCATGACGACACTGATTGAAAGACGTATAGCACCTAGGGCTCCAATATATACAGATATAGTTGATCATGTTGTGTTTACTAATTACAATGAAATTGTTGATCGTACAATCAAGCTGCTTAAACAGTACAATGTGCCGTATGTTGTAGCTATCAAGGAGCAGTCAACTGCAATTGAACTTTTAGAAAATGGTATTAACTGTGTAAATGTTGACCCAAGCTATGATGATGGACTAAGAAGACTGGGTGTGGAAAAAGCCAGGGTTGTCATTGCATCTGATTGGGGATGCCATAAATATCAACATCTGTTTGGCGGTATCTACTATTAGCAGTACACCATTAATAGCAATAATGAGCAACGAAAGCAGAACTCAGCTAGCTTATGCTGCGGGGGCAAAGCATGTAGTTGCTCTACAGGAAACACTAGGCGAACAGCTTGTCAATTGGGTTTGTGCGGGCCCAACTCCTACAGAATTTTTGAAGCTTATAGATGTAGATGTGTCTCCAGACACTATAAAACGGCTTAAACCAAGTATAATTCATATAGGATCCAGTAGCGAGCTTATAGAAAAGTCCCTGGGGGAAGTTAAAATAAGGATTGTTACCGGTGCAACGGTGGCAGCAATTTGGAATTCTGACGGCACAATAACCACCCCTTCAGCACATACGGCGCTTAAGGAGTCCTCTCTAATCGTGTTAGGACCTGATAAAAATGTTGAGAAATTGGCTTGTTTTATAGGGGGGCCAGGTTCCGGGGAACATGTTGTTCTAGTTGGTGCGGGGCGGGTAGGTCAACAGGCAGGAAAGAGACTGAACCAAGCAGGTATTAATCCACATGTAATTGATATTTTAGAAAAACCCTTAAGTTTTAATGGGAAACTTATAGTTGGAGATGCCACTTTACCTCAAACTCTTCATCAGGCACGGATAGAAGAAGCAGATACCCTGATTGTAACTCTTAACAGTGACAGTTTAAATATTTTTACCGTGCTATCAAGCAGGCAGCTAAATCCCAACCTTAATGTTATTGTAAGAGCTATACATGCTGACACTGTTGACAGGCTGTGCGAGGCCGGAGCTAATCATGTACTGTCTGAAGCTATCTTGGGTTCACAACTTTTGCAGGTAGCAATGGTAGAAATGGGAGTACTGCCTAAGTTCTCTGATTATGTAAATTGATAGGATTAGAATTTGAAGAGCAAGACCAACCTTTCTTTTTAACATTTAAGGGAAATAGAGGACTATATTACAGCGCCATGTATCTTGAAAATCCTCATAGATTAGTCATTGATGTGCAAGGAGTCAAATTGGATTTTCCGCTTGCCGAATTAGAGAACTTGGAGCTAAATCATCAGTTTGTTATAAGAGAAACTAACATGCCCTCAATCCTCGTAGAAACAGCTTTTATAAGCAATCCAACTGAAGAAAAACTTTTAGCAGATCCTGCTTTTAGAGCCAGGATTGCTATGGGTATAGCAGAGGGAATAGAACGCTATTTCAACCAGTTTAGCTTCTAATTTAGCATCTAAACAATTAATTTTAATACTATCGTTTATCGTTTTTCACCGCCGGCCTAAGCGCTATTAGCGGAAGCTTTTTTTCAGACTTTTTTGCTGGTTCTGGAAATAATCTGTCATCCCCAAATTTAGAGATCATGGTAGCTGTTAAGTAACCATAGAATAAATGATCAAAGAGGCTTAAGAATGGGGTAAGAGGTTTTTTACTCTTTACACCTAGTACCTGTTTTGCCAGTAATCCATTAATCATAACCCAGGTAATGGCGGTTACACCCATACCTTTTAAAGCAGCTTTATCCCTGCCCGTAGCTGATAAAATATAGCTGATTAATACCCCTACGGATCCTACATTAATATT
Source organism: Bacillota bacterium (assembly GCA_040756735.1). GTDB lineage: Bacteria > Bacillota > DSM-16504 > Desulfitibacterales > Desulfitibacteraceae > JBFLYC01. The sequence goes on from JBFLYC010000008.1 coordinate 9,527, forward strand.
ATTTATTATGCCACCAAGCAACTTTCCTTTGGGGGTATTAATTTTATTTTTAGGCATGAACAAAGTTGCGGCCAATTGATTATATTGCACATCTGTTAAGCCCAGCTTATATTCTGCAGCGTTGATATATTTACCAATCGTTGCCGATGCTATTCCACATACGGTACCCAATAAGATTCGGTCTTTAATTTTTCTCATTTTGTTTTTCCTCCATTTTCGGCGCATTCTTATTGTGTGTATATGAAAACTCTTTTAAACTACCATTTCCTTCCCGTTAGTATAAATGAAACTAAATTTAATATGTATAAGGCATGGCAGGCACATAGTAAACAGACTGGTATACCAAAATGGTATAATAGAAACTGGTGGCAGAAGGTGAGATAGTAGTGGTACTGAGGAGGTCACCATGTGAAACAGGACTTGGTATTTGACAGGCTTTTGAGAAGAATACATTTAAGCCTTATGCTTGTGGGATTGTTTTACATCCATCGATTGATGCATGTATACGTTTGAGTGAGTTTGCTTCTCCTGAAGAAGTTGAGGAAATTGAATTGCATGTAAACCCATATGTGCTTGAACTGACCGGCAAAGTTACCCCTAAAACAGGTTTGGAAGGAAAGTTGTACTCAGTCGTCATTAGCCCGCCTGCACTTGTTTCCGGGTGTTTAAGCAGGCCTTTTATTTCTGAGGCTTCTCTTTTATCTAAGAGTTGGAAAAGTTCATGCTGCTTTCCTTCCGGCAGTTCTCCAATCAAATCAGCAGCACCATCCGAGGACATTTCAGCTAGAACTTGGGCTGACCTGGATGCACCAATTTCGTTAATTATTTGCTTTTGGAGTTCATATTCTAATTCCTGAACTATTTCAGCTAGCTCTTCATCAGATAAGTGTTCGTATAATTGCTTTCTCTGTCCTGGGCTGAAGTCCATGATAATCTGGGCAAAGTCGTATGGATGGACTTCTTCAACACTAATAGAACCACTTATTTGTGCTTGTAAGATGGCTCTTACACTGGTTAGAATACTGTTTTGAACTGAGGAGTAATCTACGACTCACCCCGCCGTGCTTTGTAGTGTATCTTCTCCTTGAATTAATCATAACAAAGTGGTGAAAGCCGCACACCATTTTTTCATTACTATTTGTGCCGCCAGCGGTAGCGGCGGAATGGAGGTTAGAATGACAAAATATAAACTGAACTATCATTGGATTATTCTTGCCATAGGGATTCTAGTGGTGGCATCTGCTTTGGGATTTGGGCGTAAAGAGATCATTCTATCTCTTAATGGGGCGTTTTATTTAGCTGCATTGCTATCTTGTATGGGTGGCGGAGTTTCTCTTTTAATAGCAATCAGTAGAAAAGTTAAAACAAAAATAAACAATAACCAGAAGGTTTTAGAGGATTTCAGTATTTTCTGTTGAATTGAAATGGGTACAATAATTTTATTTTAATTTTTTACAATATGGGGGATAAGGGGGATGCCTTGGATACAGTCGAACGATAGCGAACTGCTCTGTTTTCAAATAGTGAAAGACTATAACTCCTTAGGAGGAAATAGATAAAGGTGGGGTTATTAAGGATGGTGACTTCTTATGGCAATAGCCGTTAAGGATGCCCTTGAGAATGGTCCATTAAAACGGGCAAAGCTAATAGCTGGACACTCCGGAATTAATAAGGAAATTAAGTTTGTAAACATAATGGAGGTTCCTCAGGTTGTAAATTGGTTGAAGGGTGGGGAGCTTTTACTAACCTCTGGTTATGTATTTATAAATGATGATCAGGTTAAAAAGAAAATCATATATGAACTAGCAAAAAAGGGTGTTTCCGCTTTCGGAATTAAGCCTGGACAATTCTTTCAGCAGGTTCCTGAAGAATTAGTGATAGATGCCAATAATGTAGGTTTGCCCTTGATAGAAATTCCACGTGATATGCCCTATTCAGATATTATGCTTCCTATATTTGAAAATGTTATCAATGAACAGTATGCAAAACTGAAGAAGGCCGAAGAAGTACATGAGCAATTATTTGAGCTGCTTCTAAGAGGGGGTAACATCGATAATATAGCTAATTTAATGGCTAGATTAATTGAAAATCCCGTCCTTATTGTTGATAATTTTGGTAACTTTAGAGGTAAAGGGTTTCCTAATGACGATCCAACTAATGAGGACATTTCAAAAACAGTTCATGAGTACGTAACAAAAGGTTTACAAAATGTGCAGATGGATTTTACACCTAATAAACATAGAAGGATATATATTAATCAAAATAATACTGTTTTAAGTGGATTAATGATTAGTGTAAAGGCGCAAAACTATTTAACTGGGTATATAATAATTATTGAACTTTTCAAGCAGCTGAATGAGCAAGATATGATGGCGATACATCATGGTACAACTATTACAGCTTTAGAATTTAGTAAAGAGAGGGCTGTTTTTGAAGCGGAAAAAAGGTTAGGAGCGGAGTTTTTGGAGGATATAATTTTTGGAAACTATAAGGACCTAGAAAGTATTGAACGAAGAGCTTCATTTGTAAATTTTAATTTACACCAGGATAAAGCAGTTTTTATTGTTAATCTTGAAGAAATGACTCCAATGTCTAGGAAGGATAAATATTTTACAGATAATTTAAAAAGTGATGTCTATAGAACTGTTCATAGTTATTTAAAAGACATATCAAATGGTTTTTTGTTGTTAAGTAAAAGTAATAGATTGGTTGGGTTATCTGGAATAAAGAGTTGGAGTGAATTTGTAAAGGGTATAAACAAATTAGCCAAAACTCTTGAAAAAATCTACAGTGGAAGCTTATGTTTTTGTATTGGTGTTGGTAAGATGTATTTTAAAATAGAATCGGTAAAAACATCTTATAGGGAGGCATTGATTGCGTCTAATCTAAAGGATTATATGAAGAAAAATGTGATTTTTTATGAAGAAACAGGAAACCTCAAGCTTTTGTTTGAATTAAATAACTCTAAAATATTAAAGAAATTTTACGAAGATACTATAATGCCAATTATCGAACATGACAAGGCCTTTTCAACAGATTTGGTTGCTACTTTAGAAACGTATTTTAAAAATAATGAAAATATCAGAAAGACCGCAGATGCCCTATACCTACATAAAAATACTGTAATTTATAGGTTAAAAAAGATAGAAGAATTATGTTCAATCAGTTTAAAAGACAGCGAGGATAAGCTAAATCTCCAACTGGCTATTAAGGCAAAGATTATTTATTCTTGACAGATAGATATTTCTCTTAAGGTCAAAGTAAATAGATTGTATATTGCACTAAAAACAAAGCGTTTGCTTTGTTTTTTTGTACAAAGGAAATATAGATTAACTACTGAATATTCATGTCATAAAGCAGTTTAGGTATGGGGTGTGAACCTAAAAAGTACAGAGGAAAAAAGAACTAGGAACTCTATTAACAAGTAATCAAAGTTCTTAATAAGGTAAGGCAATTATTAACGTAAACTTATGTGAAAGGGTGACAGAAATGGCGAATTTAAAAACAGTTTTTGCAGGAGTTGAATTTAATAATCCAGTGTGGCTTGGTTCCGCTACACCCAGTTGGGATGGAGAGAGGATGAGGCTTGCAGGAGTTGCAGGAGCAGGCGCTATTGTTCCCAAGACTATTGGACCCAAGCAAGATTGGGCTAAGCATCCAAGAAATGGTCGTTTTGCAGTAATCAGAGCAGGTAACAGGCCAATAGGGCAGGTTAATCTTGAGCTATTTACAACAAAGACCAGGGAAGACTGGATAAACGAAGATTTGCAAATTGCTAAGCAGGGTGGAGCCAAAATAGTTGCCAGTGTACTGGCAATGCCTGATCCAATAGATACAGGCGAGCTGGTAAAAGAAATACAAAATACAGGTCTCGTTGATATGCTCGAACTTAATGTATCTTGCCCCATGCCTGCCTCGACTGTTGGTATGCATATAGGTAAAAATCCTTCTTTGGTATTTAAACAGGCATCCGCAGCCAAAAAGGCTGCAGAGATACCACTGTCAGTAAAAATGACTCCAAACGTATCCGACATGGTTGAAATAGCAAAAGCAGCTAAAGATGGCGGGGCTGATGCATTAACAATAAGCAATTCAATTAGGTCCTTTGCCGGGGTAGATATAGAAACAGGAAGACCGAGGTTGAGAGGCTATGGTGGATATACCGGACCTGCTATTAAACCTATAATACAGAGGCATCTTTCTGAAGTAGCAAGAGAGGTTGATATACCTATCTGTGCTATTGGAGGTATCAGCAGCTGGAAAGAAGCGGTTGAATACATAATGTTGGGTGCCAGTGCAGTGCAAGTAGTCACTGCCGTAATGTGGAAGGGATATGAGGTTTTGACATCTATTATAGAAGGCTTGAGCAGCTTTATGGATGAAAAAGGTTATAAATCTATAGAAGATTTTAAAGGTATTGCTTTGCCTTATATTACTACAATTGAAGAGTTGGCAGAGCTGCCTCCGAAATTTGCTTTCATTGATCAGGACAAATGCACAAATTGTGAAGTATGCTCAACGGTATGTTTCTATGGCGCCATATCTAAGAATGGCTCTTCTACAACAGTAATTACAAGGAATTGCGATGGGTGTGGGGCTTGTGAACAGTGGTGCCCTAAAAATGCTATTGAGTTAAGGGAGTTGAGTTAACGGAATCTCACCCATATGGTAATTTGTGCTATAGATAAAATATTCATTCTACTTTAAAGGGGCGGGTAAATACTTAATGGAACAACAGATTAATGGAAGGGGGGGGAGGATTTATGCAGATTACTGTTAATTTTACTTTAAATGGACAAGAGGTGTCCGTTAATGTTGAGGAAAATAACACTCTACTGTATTTATTAAGAGAGGTATTGCATTTAACAGGGACCAAAGAGGGTTGTGGGATAGGTGAGTGCGGGGCTTGTACGGTCATAATGGATGGTGAAACAGTAAATTCATGCCTGGTCCTTGCAGGACAAGCAGAAGGAAAAGAGATTACTACTATTGAAGGGTTAAGCAACGGTAAACAACTGCATCCAATCCAAGAAAGTTTTGTGGAAACTGGGGCAATCCAATGTGGGTATTGTACTCCTGGAATGATTTTATCAACAAAGGCACTTTTAGATAAAAATCCAAAACCATCTATAAATGAGATAAAGGTTGCCCTTTCCGGAAATCTATGCCGTTGTACTGGATATACAAAGATATTTAAATCTGTTGATTTGGCCAGTAATAAAATGAATGCCTGCTCTTGTTCTGGAGGTGAACGCTGATGTCTGACCTGCGTGTTGTCGGCAAGCCTGTGACAAGAAACGATGCCAGTTTAAAAGCTACAGGTAAAGCAGTTTATGCTGGAGATATATTTATGCCGGGTATGTTATACGGTAAGGTATTACGTAGTAAATATCCTCATGCAAGAATAATAAAGATTGATATTGGTGAAGCAAAAAAAATACCAGGGGTTTACTGCGTTCTGACTGCAAAGGATATTGAAGGTACTAATAGATATGGTCTAGCTGTCCAAGACCAGCAAGTTCTTGTTGAAGATAAGGTTCGTTATATGGGGGATGCCATTGTTGCTGTAGCAGCTGAATCCGAAGAAATAGCAGCGGAGGCAATAAATAGGATAAATGTGATATATGAGGAATTACCTGTAATATCAACGGTTGAAGATGCATTAAAGGACGAGGCTGTCAAAATACATGAAAAAGGTAACTTACTGCAGCACACCAAAGTACGTAAAGGTAATGTTGAAGAAGGTTTTGCACAGGCAGATGTTGTGATAGAAAATACCTATTATACTCAATGTGTTGAACATGCTTATATTGAAAGAGAATGTTCGGTAGCGAGTTGTGATCCTGATGGCAATATAACTGTATGGACATCTACCCAGTATCCCTTTAGAGATAGAAGGCAGATTGCAAATGCACTAGGCCTAAAGTTCAGCAAAATAAGGGTTATTCAGGCTACAACAGGAGGGGGTTTTGGAGGCAAAGATGATATTACTACTGAGATAATAAGCGCATTACTAGCTTATAAAACCGGCCGGCCTGTAAAATATGCCATGACAAGAGAAGAATCATTTTATACAACTACGAAAAGACATCCTTTTAAGATATATTGCAAAACTGGGGCGACCAAGGATGGAAAACTTACTGCTTTAGAGGGGGCAATCTATGCTGACACCGGAGCTTTTTCTTCATTGGGTATATATGTTGTAAAGAAAGCTGGCATTCACCTTGCTGGGCCTTATTATGTGCCCAATGTTAAAGTTGATACTTACACAGTATACACCAATAATGTGGCTTCCGGTGCTTTCAGGGGATTCGGTATACCTCAGGCAGCCTTTGCCCATGAGTCTCAGATGGACATTTTAGCAGAAAAGCTAGGTATTTCGCCTGTTGAAATAAGGTTAATAAATTGCTTGAGACCTGGTTTGACAACTTCAACCAATCATTGCTTGTATCACAGTGTTGGTATTTCTAAAACCCTAGAAATTGCAAAAGAGTACTACGATAAGTTAAAGTCAAAGGATGGTGATCAGGCATGAAAAAACGAGGAGTAGGTATAGGATCTATGTATTATGCAATTGGCTACGGCTTTAATAGGCCTGATCACGCTGCAGCTACAATTGAGATTGCTGATGATGGCACTATTACTCTTCTTACAGGATGCTGTGACATTGGCCAAGGGTCAGATACAATTTTAGCTCAGATTGCTGCCGAAGAATTGGGCATTGATTATGAGGATGTTCACATTATTTCAGCCGATACTGCAGTAACACCCGATTCTGGAGCCAGTACCGCCAGTAGACAGACATTTGTTTCAGGAAATGCAGTTAGAATGGCTGCAATAGATCTAAAAGAAAAACTAATTCTACATGCCAGGGAAATCTTGGGTTTGAATCAAGGGGAAGTATTTATCAAAGATAAAATCATACATTTCCCTGAATCTAGTAAAAACATTTCTATCGCCGCTGTGGCAAAATCACTACATGACAAAGGGAAGCCATTTCTAGGATATGGGTGGTACAACAATACTACCCCTGATGTTGATCCCGAGACAAACCAAGGGGACGCTTATGCCTCGTACTGCTTTGCTACTCAAGTAGTTGAAGTTGAAGTTGACACGGATACAGGTCAAGTTGAAGTGCTTAAGGTAATAGCAGTTCACGATGTTGGAAAAGCAATTAATCCTGTAACATGTGAAGGGCAGATTGAAGGTGGTGTAGTTCAGGGGCTAGGATATGGTTTGTTTGAAGAAGTAGAGACAAAAGATGGGGTAGTACGTACAAGAAATTTCGATGAGTTTTTAATGCCTACAGCGGCTGATGTACCGGATATTACTTCAATTATTGTAGAGGATGAAGAGCCAAAAGGGCCTTATGGCGCAAAAGGTGTGGGCGAACCATCGCTTATTCCTACAGCCCCTGCAATTGTTAATGCCATATATGATGCAATTGGCGTTAGGATATTTCAACTGCCGGCTAATTTAGAAAGAGTGTTGGCTGCAGCTCAGCCAATGGGGAAGAAGGGGGGCGAAGGAGATGCATAAATTTAAGTTTTATAACCCTAAATCTCTAGAGGAAGTACTGGTGTTACTGGATCACCATGGTGACCGGGCCAAACTTATTGCCGGGGGTACAGATATTCTTATTCAATTGAGAAATAACGATGAAAGTCTCGCGAATGTTCAATTTATCATTAATATTGATGCAGTTCCCAGCATGCGCTATATCACAGAACAAGACGGGTATATCTCTATAGGTTCATTAGCCACTCATGCCCAAATAGCTTCTTCCTCCTTAATTAAAGAAAAAGTAAATTTTCTGTCTGAAGCAGCAGGTTTAGTTGGTTCACCGCAAATAAGACATAGAGGAACTATTGGCGGGAATATAGTAAATGCCTCGCCAGCAGCTGACACGGTGCCTGTTTTAGTTGCCCTTGATGCTGTGTTAATGCTCCAGTCATTGAGCGGTAGTAGAGAAGTGTCAATAAATGAAGTATTTCTAAAGCCCTATAAAACTAGCATTAAAAGCAATGAGATTCTTACTGAAATTAGGTTTAAATGTTTACCTGAGGGAAGCAGAACCCACTTTATAAAGGTTGGTCGTAGAAAAGCACTAGCTATAGCCAGAGTAAATTTGGCGACAGCTATAAAAATTGATGATCAAGGAATTGTAGAGGATGTTCGTATTGCGCCTGGTTCTATAATGCCTACTCCATGTCGTGCAAGAGAAGCTGAAAAAATATTGCTTGGCAGTGTTCTTACAAAAGAGAGCATTTTATTAGCCTGCCAGAAGGTTTCTGAAGAAATGATAGCTAAAAGCGGCATGCGGGCATCTACATTTTACAAGAAGCCGGTAGTAGAGGCCATTACTAGTAGGATATTAAGTAAATACCTATAAAGATTAATTTGCATACGTAACAGTTTAATTGTGCTAAGGGTCTTTCATTTTACTGATACACCAATGAGTGAAGTTGTCGGGAGGATGAGTATATAAATTAGAGCACAGTTTTTAGAAAAGCTTAAACCTAAATAATTTTAATAACAAAATATATAACAGGGGTATTGTTAGAATTCGATTTGAATGTTATTATATTCGAAACAAGGTGGGCATTGGACCCTGCCAAACGGAGCAAAGACGCTCTCAATATACAATATCCCGGTATTGTATATTGAGAGCTTTTTTATTAAACTTTGCAAGTTAAACAAATAGAAAGAAAGGGGTGATCATAAGTTAAAATTGTTTGTTTATATAGTAGTTAGGAAGATTGAGCTGTAATTAAAAAAAAGGGGGTACGTTTAAAATGAGGAAAGGTTTTTGTGGAAAAGTTGTGATAGTGCTTCTTTGTATTTTAATATTTGCTTTTGTATTAGTTGGTTGTGGAGGTACTCAAAAAGGCGCTGAAGGCGATAGCTCTGATAAAACACAAGCCCCTCCCCAAAAAATAGTTTTAAAATTTGCTCATGACCATCAAGTAACTTCTCCATTTCAAAAATCTGCAGAAAAATACAAGGAAATTGTAGAACAACGTTCAAATGGACAGATTGAGGTCCAGATTTATCCAGCACAGCAGTTAGGTAGCGCTAGGGAAATGATAGAAGGTATGCAGATGGGTACAATCGAGTTGACCTTGTTGCCAACCGCCAAATTTGGTGGTTTCGATCAAAGGTTAACTATAGTAGACTTGCCTTTTCTGTTTCCGAATGAAGAAGTAATGTGGAAAGTGTTAGAGGGAGATATTGGACGTGAAATTATGAGCGGTTTAGATAATATAGGTATTAAAGGGCTCTCTTTTTATGCTGAAGGTTTTAAAGCATTTACTTCAAATGTTCCCATAACTAAACCAAGTGATTTTCAGGGCAAGAAAATTCGTACTATGGAAGCGCCGGTAATTATGGCCCAATTTAAAGCTTGGGGAGCTAGCCCTGTACCAATTGATTTTGCTGAAGTTTACAACGCTTTACAGCAAAAAGTTGTAGATGGACATGAAAACCCAATTATTAGTATCCATGATATGAAGTTTTATGAAGTTCAAAAGTATATCATATTTGGCGACCATGCTTATTTATCATATTTTATGAGTTTAAGCAAGAAATGGTTTGAAAGCCTCCCCCCAGACTTACAAAAAATTGTTTGGGATGCTGGTCTAGAAGTTGCTCAATTCCACAAAAGTTTAATGGATGAAACAAATCAAAAGTATTTACAGAACATAAAGAATTATGGTACAGAAGTTATTGTTTTAACTGAAGAAGAGAGAGAAGCATTTAGAAAAGCAAGTTTGCCGGTATACGATGAATTCAGAAATGTAATTGGCGCTGATTTACTTGATAAGACCATCAAATTTATTGAGGAAAACAAGTAACAAATAGGACCATTCTTTAGAGGAGAGGAGTCGTTGCCTTCCTCTCCTCGCTTTTTTATGGAGGTGAAAAGGTGAGAAACTTTGAAATGGTTATTACTGCGTTGGAAGAGGGTATCAATGGTTTCCTTCTCTTTTCGGCTACTATTATATTATTTATTAATGTAGTTCTTCGCTACATTTTTAGCAACTCTATTCCTTGGGCAGAGGAGATTATTCGTTACGCAATAGTATGGGTTACTTTTTTAGGTGGTAGTCTATGTGTAAAAAATAGATTGCACGTAGGAATAGACATTTTAGTAGTGATTGTTCCGCCTTTCGTTAAAAGAATATTAATGCTTATAGCCCAACTTAGTAGCGCTGTATTTACTGGGTTTATTACTATTTACGGACTTCAAAATACTATGCTAGTAGTAGAAACAGCTCAGAAAAGCCCTGCTATGATGATGCCGATGTGGATACTATATATGTCTTTACCCCTAGGTAGTGCGTTAATGACAATTAGATTTCTAATTGTTGCATGGAACCTTGTGAAAGATAAAGAGTATGGTGTACAAGATGAAAAGGCGTATGTAGACATAGATAATCTTTAGGGGGCGTTATGGATGATAACTTTATTATTTATTATACTATTTCTTGTATTATTGACAGGTGCACCGGTATTTATAGCTTTGTCACTATCTTCACTAATCTCCTTTGCTTTGTTTACTGATCTTCCCTTAATGGTTGTAGGTCAAAGAATGCTGGGGGGGATTGATAAGTTTTCTTTGATGGCTGTTCCATTTTTTATACTTGGAGCAAATGTTATGAAGACTGGAGGAATTGCCAAAAGAATTTTAAACTGGTCACATACAGTTGTTGGAGGTTTCAAAGGAGGCTTAGCGCTCAGTACTGAAGTAGCTTGTATGTTTTTTGGAGCAGTATCCGGGTCATCACCTGCTACGGTTATCGCAATCGGCGGGTTAATGTATCCTGCTTTAATAAAAAAAAAATATAACAAAACTTTTTCTATAGGCTTAATAGCAGCGAGCGGGTCAGTTGCCCTGTTAATCCCTCCTAGTATTAGTGCAATTATATATGGTGCTGTAACAGGTGTTTCGGTTGGAGCATTATTTATGGCGGGGTTGGGTGCAGGTATAGTCTATGGAGTTGCCTATTTAGTGTATTGTTACTGGTATGCCCATAAGACAGGAGTTCCAGTTGATCAGAAGGCTACTATTTCTGATAAAATTCAAGCCACAAAAGAGGCTAGTTGGGCATTGGGTATTCCTGTAATTATTTTAGGGGGAATATATCTCGGGATATTCACACCTACGGAGGCTTCAGGGATAGCAGCGGTTTATGCTATTATAATTGCCATGTTTGTCTATAAGGAATTAAACTTAAGACAACTGTTTAGAACCTGTGCAGTATCTGCTCAATCTACTGCTCAATTAATGATATTGTTAGCTGCAGCTTCAGTATTTGGTTGGATTTTAACGGTTGGACAGGTTCCTCAAGCGCTGTCTCAGTTTATTATTAACCAAAACTTTGGTACTGTGCAATTTTTATTGATGCTGAATTTAATCTTGATTGTGGCAGGTATGTTTATCGATGGTTCTTCAGCGATAATAATAATAGCTCCATTAATTTATCCTATTGCTGTCAAGCTGGGCATAAATCCTGTTCACCTTGGTGTAATAATGGTGGCTAATGCATCAATAGGCATGTTCACGCCACCTTTTGGTATGAATTTGTTTGTGGCTCAACCAATCACCGGCGAAAGTATAATATCAGTAATCAGAGGGGCTTTGCCTTTTGTTTTTATTAGTATTATTGTACTTCTGCTAATTACATATGTACCTAACATATCACTGTATATACCTCGTTTAATATATGGGTCTGTAATCTAATTTGATATATGCTGATTGTTTGCTATGGTTTATAGTTCAAAAAGAGGATTCATTGATGATTAACTAGAATACATACACAATTTCTTTTATTTAAGGTTATTTAAGGTGGTTTTATGGCTTTGACAGTCAAAGATATCCTCGAATTTGGACCTCTAAAGGATGCTAAACTCTTAGCTGGAGAATCCGGCATTAACAAGGAAATTAAATTTGTAGACATCATGGATATACCCAAGGTTGTTATTTGGCTAAAAGGGGGCGAACTGCTCCTGACTTCAGGGTATACATTTACCAAAGAAGAAAACCTACAAAAAAGAATAGTATATGATTTAGCCAAAAAAGGGGTTTCTGCCTTTGGCATTAAACTTGGTCAATTCATGGACGAGGTTCCACAGAGCATGATAGCTGATGCAAATAATGTTGGGCTGCCCCTTATAGAGGTTCCAAGGACTTTACCATTTTCTGAGATTATGCTTCCTATCTTCGAAGTGCTTTTTAACGAACAATATACTAAGTTGAAACATGCAAAGGAGGTACATGAGCAGTTATTTGAACTATTGTTAAAGGGAGGAAATTTCAACAGCATATCCGAATTGCTTTCCAAACTAATTAATAATCCAGTAATTGTTTTAGATAATATCGGTAATTTTCGGGGACGTGGGTTTCCTGGTGGGATTAGAAACAAAAATGAATTTCTCAAAGCTATCCAAAAGCAACTGCAGAGTAAACTTCAATCAATAAAAGGTATGATACACTTCAATGGCCCGACGAGGATACATCTAAAATATATGGATGAACTAATTGGCGGTATTATTATTAGCCTGGAAACCAATAATTATCGGGTTGGTTCCCTTCTCATTCTAGAAATGTTTAAACCTCTTAACGAGCAAGATATGATGGCAATTCATCATGGTTCAACAATAACTGCCCTGGAATTTAGTAAAGAAAGAGCTGTTTATGAAGCTGAAAAAAGACTTGGTAGCGAGCTCCTCGAAGATTTGGCCTTTGGCAATATTGATGATATTGAAAGCATAGAGCGTAGGGCATCATTTTTAAAATTTAACTTGCATCAAGACAAAGCTGTATTTATTGTTCATCTCAAAGAAAACCATCTTAGCATGAGCAGGGATAAGTATTATTTAGATAATCTTAAAGATGATTTGTTTAGGTTAACTCAGGGATGCTTTTTGGAATATTCTGGAGGCGTGCTGTTACTTGCTAAGAGTAGCAGACTGGTAGGATTGGCCGGCGTAGAGAATAGGCAGCTTTTTTCAGAAAGAATTGAGAAAGTAGCAGAAGCCATTTCAAAGAACTTTAAAAGTCAGATAGATTTTTGCATTGGCGTAAGTAAGGAATATTATAATCTTGATTTGGTTAAGATTGCATATAAAGAGGCAATGATGGCATGTAAGTTGCAGAAGTATTTTAAGAAAAAGTTCATTTTTTATGAAGAGATCGGAACCTTTAAGCTTTTATTTGAATTAAAGGATTCCCCAACCCTAACGAAGTTTTATGGTGATATTATTGGAAATCTTTTGGAATATGATAAAAAAAATTCCACAGACCTGATCAATACCCTGGAAACATATTTCAGAAATGATTGTAACATTCGAAAGACATCTAAAGAGCTTTTTGTTCATAATAACTCAGTCCTGTACAGGCTGCAAAGAATTGAAGAGTTGACCGGTTTTGACTTAAAAAATCCTGAACATAAATTAAATCTGCAAATGGCGATAAAGGCTAAAGTAATTTTTTCCTAGTGTTTTAAAATCACAAATAAAAAATAGTTCAGCATAGGCACTCAACTGGTACGAAGGCGTCCGCAAATTCAGGCAACATAGCCTGACATGTGTGGACGTTTTTTTGTTAATTGTATCTTTGTCCCAAATTAGATGCTTGAGCTTTGTATTTTTGCTACAAAGGTAATCACTTGCTATTACTCGAATATTTCCAAAACATAAGTACTTTTTTATGGAAGGGGTGGTGGATTTGAATTGAAAATCCTTGACAAGGAGGTTATAAATACAAGAATTTAAATTTTAAACGACAGTAATTTACTCTTAAATTATTATAAAAAAGGGGGAGAATTATGGTTACTTTATCGGACATATTGGCGGCTGTTGCAGTGGTTTTAAATGGCTTACCACAAGGATTATTGGCATTAACTTTTGGTTTTGCTGCCTTTCCAACGGCTATAGCTTTTGTTATAGGCATTATTGGTGTAATTTTTTTCAAATTGGTAACGCCAATATCATTTCAAGCAGAAACCATATGCTTAGCAGGAACTCTAGGTCGTGACAGATTAGAAAGGCTTAACATGGTGTTTTGGTCAGGAATAATAATGGCAGTTATTGGTATTTTGGGATTATTGGAATTTACAATAGATATGATAGGGCCTAGTATCTTAAATGGTATGATGGCCGGAGTTGGTATCATGTTGGCCCATGTTGCGATTAACATGATAAAAAGCAATAAAACAATTGGTGCTTTTTCTCTGGCTGTCGCATTATTAACTTATTTTATCACTGACAATTTAGTCTATACCATTGTAGCTAGCGTGTTCTTAAGTTCCTTTGTTTGGATGTATATGAAAAGAACAGAATTATCGAAGAAAGAAGTGGAAGCCTCTGAGGATATAGAAAAGATCAGTAGGATAAAGGTATTAGTTAATCCTTTTATAATTAGGGGAGCATTAGCCCTTGCTACTTTGCAAATTGGAGGCAACATTGCTTATGGTTCCATAACAGGTAATCTAGCCCAATCAAGTGTTAATATAGACCATTTGACAATATACTCTGGGTTAGCGAGTGCCGGCAGCGCCTTGTTTGGAGGAGGCCCTGTTGAAGCTATTATTAGTGGGACTGCTATTGCGCCAAATCCTTTTATTACCGGAATATTGATGATGGCTATTATGGCCATAATTCTCTTATCTAAATTGTTGCCTAAATTAGCAAAATATGTTCCAAGTGAATCTATCGCCGGATTTTTATTTGTTCTTGGTGCAATAATAGTATTTCCAACTAACATTAATCTTGGCCTTGCAGGAGACCCGGTTGTTGCAGGTGTAACTACTGTTGTAACAGCAGCAACGGATCCATTTTTAGGGATGCTTGCAGGTTTAATAGTGAGGGCGGTGATAGGTTTATAAACATTACATGAGAGAAATTTAAATGACATTGAATAATGAAAAGAAAATTATATGTTTAAAAATACGATAAGGGATATATTCTTTTGAGAGGCATGTCCCCAATATTTAAGGAGGTTTAAAAAAATGTCAGTAAATAATCTTCATAAGGTAAAAAAGGAAGACTGTGCTTTAATTGTAATTGATATGCAATCTGATTTTATTTCAAAGGGTGCCCCAATAGAATGCAAAGGCGGGCGAGAGATCATACCAACATTAGCCGATCTTATTAATGCCTGCCGCTGGGCAAATATTCCTATAATCTTTACAAAAGAGATGCACCGGCCAGAGAAAATTGACTATGGAATGGAATTAGAAAGAGAAGAACCTTTGCATTGTTTAGAAGGCACTCCTGGTGTTGAGATTATAGGTGAACTTGAACCTTTATCTGGAGATTATGTAATAACAAAAAGACGTTATAGTGGTTTTTATTTAACTGACCTAGAAATATTACTGAAAGGTTTAAAAAAGCATACTCTTATTATAACCGGTGTGGCAACTAATGTTTGTGTTTATGCAACTACACTAGATGCCCAGCAAAGAGATTACCATGCAATAGTAATTTCTGATTGTGTTGCGGGAACTGATCCGGAATTGCACAGAGCTTTTCTAAGAAATATAGAGTATGTATTAGGTGATGTAACTACAGCAAATGAAATTAAGAAAGTACTGAATTTGGCTTGAAAATAATAATGTAAAAATAGATACTACATCAGCATATACAAAACAACACTAAATTAACCCTGGTGGGGCAAAGAACAAAGATACACGTTATTGAGCTAGACTCAATCAACAGATGGGCTGTTATAGTTAGTATTGTAACCTGCCCATTTGTGGTTTAATGTAAAGAATGTCAGGGATTTAACGCAGGCTGAATTTATGTTTTTATAACAAATTGAGATTAATACTATTGTGCAACAATACAAAGGAGCATCTTTTGTAGAAGTGGAACTAACGTAAAGTGGACTAAACATTATACAAACGGTTTTATCTAGTAGTCAAAAAGTTAAATGCTGGGAGGATATTTAATATGTTAGATAAGTTTATTCATGCAGTTCCCAATTTTAGTGAGGGAAGAAACAAGGAAATTGTTGAAGCAGTGGTAGATCAAGTCCGCAATGTTGAAGGGGTTAAGTTGGTTGCCTATTTTCCCGATGCTGATTTTAATAGGACGGTAATCGAGTTAATCGGTCAGCCTGAACCATTGTTTGATGCACTTTTAAATATGGCGGGCAAGGCTATTGAATTAATTGATATGGAAAAACAGAGAGGTAACCACCCTAGAATTGGTGCTCAGGATACTATTCCAATATTTCCTCTCAGGAATATTACTTTGGATGAATGCAAAGAATTAGCGGAAAGGATTGGCCAAGAAATATATGCTCGTTACAATGTGCCTGTGTACTTTACAGGAGAAAATGCCAGAAGGCCCGAGAGAAGAGATTTAGGAACTATCCGTAAGGGACAATATGAAGGATTGAAAGAAGTGGCCCACACACCTGAAAGGGCACCCGATATTGGTCCTGCAAGGCTGCATCCAACTGCTGGAGCCGTGATAGTTAGTGCAGGGGATAATCCTTTAGTTGCCTATAATATAATTTTGAACACTGATAATTTGGAGATAGCCAAGACCATCGCCAAAGCAGTTCGCGGGCCCAGCGGAGGTTTTAGTACGATAAGGGCAGTGGGTTTAAAGTTTGAAGAAAGAAATCAGGTTGTTGTGTCTATGAACATGTTTGACCATGAAAACACACCCATTTATAGAGTTTTTGAATTAGTCAAATTTGAAGCTTTAAAATATGGTGTTTCTATAGCCGGCAGCGAAATTGTAGGTGTGGTTCCCCAGAGAGCTCTTTTAAAATCACTGGAGTATTATCTAAAATTAGAAGGCTTTGACCCTAAACAAATACTTGAAAACAATTTGATAGGATTATAGGAGGATTTAGGAGGATTACATAAGTGCTGGTCAATTATACAATTACTGAGTTCTCGAAAGAGTTGTCATCTTCATCTCCTGCTCCCGGAGGGGGAAGTGTTGCCGCCTTAAATGGTGTTTTAGCGGCAAGTTTAATGGTTATGGTTTGTAACCTTACTATCGGCAGGGAAAAATATAAAAATGACGAAGTTCTATTTAGAGAAATACGCGAAAAAGCTGCGAGTCTTCAAGATGCTTTCTTAAAGCTTGTGGATGATGACACAATGGCTTTTAATATGGTTATGTCCGCATATCAGCTTCCAAAAAATACAGAAGATGAAAAAAGCATCCGTCTGCAGTCTATTCAAGATGCTACAATGAAAGCCACACAAGTGCCTTTAGTAACTGCTCTAAAATCACTTGAAGCTTTGAGGCTGGCTCCGCTCATTGCTAAAAAGGGTAACACTAATGCTATTAGTGATATTGGAGTAGCTGTTTGCCAGGCAGAGGCAGCTTTGCAGGGAGCTGTGTTAAATGTGAAGATTAATCTATCAATGATTAAAGACCAGGTTTTTGTTAAAACAGTTTTGAATCAGGTTACTGATTACCAAAATGAAGGAATGAAGCTAAAAGAAGAGACAATGTCAATTGTACAAGCTATAATGTAGGTGACAAGGTCTAATAAGAATATGCCTTCATAAAGTGGGGACGCAAAGGATGAAAATTATTGTAGGAATTACCGGTGCCAGTGGGTCAATATATGGAATAAGTACCATGCGGCTGTTATCGCACATGGGTATTGAAACTCATGTGGTAGTCACTGAAGCCGGCGAAAAGGTAATGGATTACGAATGCAAGATAACAAGAAGTTATATGGAAAAGTACTGCACATGGCATAACAATAATGACCTTTTTTCACCAATTGCAAGTGGCACGTATAAATGTGATGCCATGGTCATAGTCCCCTGTTCCATGAATACCCTGGGTTCTATTGCAAACGGCTGTGGTAATAGCCTACTAAACAGAGCTGCAGGAGTTATGCTAAAGGAAAAACGGAAACTAATCATTGTACCTAGAGAGACGCCTTTAAGCACTATACATTTGCAGAATATGCTGAGGTTGTCGCAAGCAGGGGCTCACATTTTACCCGCTTCTCCGGGGTTTTACCATATGCCAAAGGATTTATCAGATATAGTCAATTTTATGGTAACGAAAATCATGGATCTGCTGGAAATCAACTGTAACCTAATCGACAGATGGGGAGAGTAGAACAAAAAATTATATAAGGGGGAGGAAGCGTTTTGTCTCTTTCACTAAGGAGTTATTTAAGTTTTTTAGAAAATACCGGTGACATGACTAGAGTTAAACGAGAGGTTAACCCAGTCTTTGAGTTAGGATTTCCCCTTAAAATTACCAAAGGGAGTAGACCGTTTTTCTTTGAAAAAGTTAAAGGTTATAATATGCCTGTTGTAGCCGGGCTGGTAGGGGATAGAGACAGAATAGCCAGGACATTAGGTGTTCCGACAAAACACTTGATTCCTAAAATGATACAAGCCATGTCTGAACCCATACCCCCAGAGCTGGTAAACAGCGGCCCGGTACATGAAAACACTGTAAACTCAGGCATAGACCTGCCGAAAATGTTTCCGGTGCCAACCTTTCACCAAAAGGATTCTGCTCCTTTTATTACAGCGGGTATTTTATTTGTGAAAGACAGGGAAAATCGCAGGCTTTTTACATCAATTAGAAGAATGCAGGTAAACGGAGGCAACAATCTTTCCATTTTAATTGAAAGTCCTGGCTTGATTGAAATGTATTCCAAGCTGGAAGCAGAAAATAAACCCCTGGAAGTAGCAGTGGTTTTAGGTGTGCATCCAATTATAACACTATCTTCTCAGCTAAATACTCATCAGTTTGGGCTGGACAAAATGGGTTTTGCAGGTGGTCTTGCCGGTGAAGCATTTAAACTTGTAAAATGCAAGACTGTTGACTTGGAGGTTCCTGCTGATGCAGAAATTGTATTGGAAGGGAGAATGATACCTCACAAGAGAAAGCCTGAAGGACCCTTTGGCGAGCTGGCAGGATATTATGGTCCATGTACAGAGCAGCCCTATGTGGAGATAGACTGTGTGACTTATCGCAACAACCCAATTTTTTCCGTTATTTTCCCTTCAAGTTTTGAGCACACCCTGCCTAATGGGATTAATAGGGAAGTGGGACTGTTTTTAGATGTCAGGAAAATTGTACCAACCGTAAAATCTGTTCATTTGACTACAGCAGGAGGCTGTAGATTTCATGCCATTGTATCCATTGTCAAACAAACTGAGGGTGACGGCAAAAGTGCAATAATGGCTGCTTTAGCAAGCAATAAAGATGTTAAGCATGTTGTGGTGGTTAACGAAGATGTCAACATATTCGACCCACATGATGTTGAATGGGCGATAGCCACCAGGGTGCAGGCATGCAGTGATGTAATACTGATACCTGATGCTAAGGGTTCCGGCCTTGAGCCATCCCATAATGTCAGGGGAGTAAGTGATAAAATGGGCATTGATGCTACATATCCACTTTCACATAAACACTTATTTGAACGGACCTATATTCCCGGCAGCGAAGAATGGAAGTTGTCTGATTATTAATCGAAAGTAGGTGTCGTATGAGCCGTGCTGTAGGAATAATAGAAACCCAGGGACTGCCTGCAGCTATAGAAGCTGCTGATAGCATGGTTAAAGCTGCTAAAGTGAACATAGTTGATTATAAACAAATTGGGTCAGGCTTAATTGCCGTAATCGTACAGGGAGATGTTGGGGCAGTGAAAGCCGCTGTACAAGCGGGTCAGGCTGCTGCTGAAAAAATCGGTAAGATCATAGCAGTTGAAGTAATCCCCAGACCACACGAAGAAGCGGCAAAAATGCTGCAGTCATATTATTTTAGTAATGAGGAATAACGGAGGTGATGATAAGTGTCCGGCGATCCCCTGGTACAAAAGATTTTAAGTGAAGTGCTTCGTCAATCTGATCTAAGAACTCAAGTCAATAGTAACAAAAATTACGACAAAACTGGAGAATCCCAGAGTTTGAACAACATGCAAAAAACTTCCCTTAGTTCCTTATCCAAGCCAAGAGAAGAAGTGATAGGCTGCACCAAAGATGGCACAATTGGATTAGTGATTCCAAATTTAGATGAGAAGATCAAGCACAATTTAAAGTTCGAGAATAAGCGCATGGCAGTTGGTATAATTAGTTCTCGCATTGGTTCTGCAGCACAGATTATGGCTGTTGATGAATCGGTGAAAAAAACTAACAGCACAGTTGTTTCTATTGATTTTGCGAGGGATGGCAAGGGAGGTACAGGCCATGGCGCATTTGTCGTACTGAGCAGTTATGATGTAGCAGATGTCACCAGGGCTGTAGAAATTGCCCTAAGCTACACAGAGGAGTTTTTGAAAGATGCAATTATGCTGAGCTCCGGTTCAATTGAAACCTATTATACCGCAAGGGCTTCAACAGCATTGAACAAGGCCTTTAATGCTCCTTTAGACAGAGCATTTGGTATAATCATAGGCGCTCCCGCCGGAATCGGTATGATTATGGGGGATGTTGCCGTCAAAAGCGCCAGTATTGATGTAACTTACTGCAGCGGTCCTTCAGTAAAATCAGCTTTTTCTAATGAATTCTGGTTGACAGCAACAGGTGACTCGGCTGCCGTTAGGAGCGCTTTGGAAGCGGCAAAAAGTGTAGGCAAACAATTATTAGAGTATTCTCAAGGCCAGAGCTGAGGGGGTGTTTTATCTTGATACAAAAAAGTGTCTTAAAAGAGATTATTAGAGAGGTCTTGGCTGAAAATCCCGATTTATCCGCAGGTACAGGTTTGTCTAATAAGATATCTTCATCAAAACCAGTTGAACACAGCTCCGTTATTGATGAGAATGCATATGCAAAAACCGAGAATACTGCTGGGGTAAACAATCCGGGTGATATATGTATTAGCCAGGATAAACCAAAAGTTGCTTATTACCTCGCACTGGCCAGGGAAGCTGATAAGATGCCTGATAAGGTGTTGGAAAGGGCTGACAGGGCAAGAATACCCTACGAGTTTACCAAGCAGGATTTTCAAGAATTGATATATGAATTGGAAAACACCTGGAGCGCTCTGGTTCATGCTGAAGAATTGAAAAAAGTCCTTGACCTTTACAGCAAAAAATACTGTTTGAAAAAGAGCTTAGATATTTAGTAAATCCAGCTATTGGAGGTGGTGGCAAATGCGCCAACTAGCCCTTGGTTTGTTCGAAACAATGGGATTTACTGCAGCTTTTTCAGCTGTAGATGCGGCTACCAAGGCGGCAAATGTGACTTTTTTAGGCTATGAAAGGGTAATTGGCATGGAGAAAACGGTGAGTATTGTTGCTAAGATAGAAGGAGATGTAGCTGCCGTTAAGGCAGCAATTGCAGCAGGACAGGCTGCCGGAAATAAAACAGGAAAAGTATTTGCAGTGCATGTTATTCCGAGTCCTCATGAAGAATTAAAGCAGCTGGTCATGTCTCCCGAAACAAAAGAAACAATCAGTAGGAAAAGTACAGTAAACACTGCTCCCATCGCTAAAGAGAAAAACAAAAGCAAAACTGCAAACAAATCAATTAATAACAAATAAAATTAAGGAGGTTTTTTAAATGAACGAAGCTTTAGGTTTGGTTGAAACAAAGGGTTTAGTCGGGGCAATTGAAGCGGCAGACGCCATGGTAAAAGCAGCAAATGTTAGTATAGTTGGTTACGAAAAAATTGGATTTGGTCTTGTCACCATTATGGTAAGAGGCGATGTGGGAGCCGTTAAGGCAGCAACAGATGCAGGGGCTGCTGCAGCAGGCAAAGTGGGAGAAGTTGTTTCCGTACATGTAATCCCAAGGCCCCACAGTGAAGTTGAGAAGGTAATCTTGAATAAAGAGATCAAGTAGGTGCAATGGAAGTAGGAGTATATTTATTTTGTCTAAGGCTTTCAATTGTAGATGACAGCCAGTATTACTGCTGGCAGCCTGGGTAAACAAGCAGAGTTTAGATTTGTCGCTATCTGTGGCGATGCACATGGGTTGTCTATGTTTTAAGAGGGGTGAAAGAATGTTTTCTTCTAACTTTAACAATAGAATATTATATGAAGCCCTAAAGCAGATTAAGTCACGAGATGGTGATATGCTGAAAAAGGATTTTCTAGTAGTTGTAACTGGAAGTGATACTGGCAGGTACATTTCAATTGACTTTGTAAAAAAATGTTTAAAAAGCGACAAGACTGTTACTCTGACCCTCTCTAGAGGGGCTGAAGACCTCTCTAGTAAAGAAGAATGGATGCAGGCAACCGGTTTTTGCGGCATAATCACAGAATCCACCAGGGTAAATACGCTGGACTTGGTTGATAATCACCGGCAAATAGTTGTTACATCGTTGACAACTAATACTGCAGCTAAATTGGCTGCTGGAATAAGTGATACTTTGACATCTAATCTTATACTTAAAGGTCTGATGAAAGGGGTAAGTGTAACTGCCTGTCATGAATGCTGTGATCCAGATGAGCTGCCTTTTCTGACTAAAGAGGGTAATCCTGGATACGAGGCAATTTATCATATGCTTAGGGAGAATATGGAAAAGCTCAAAAAAATAGGCATTAAGTTCATAAGCAAATCAGATTTAGAGGGAATTATTGGTGACTCTGCGCCTGAGAAAAGACCTGCTCCAGATGAACCTTCTCAATTGCAGCACACTACAATAGGAAAGAAACTGGTTTCTACTGATGACATTAGAACTTTAAGCAGTAACCAGAATGTGCATCTGCCAAAGGGCGCCATAATTACTCCTTTAGCAAGGGATATAGCGAAAGAAAAGAGAATAACCTTTATTTATGAATAAAAGGACGCATTAGTTAGAGGATGTGGGTTATATGCAATTAGGAAGAGTTGTGGGTAATGTAGTCGCAACTAGAAAAGATGAGCGTTTAGTAGGTTTTAAGTTAATGATAGTTCAACCTTTAGGCGCTGACAAAGAACTAAATGGAACACCATTAATTGCTGTTGATACAGTTAGCGCTGGTATTGGAGAACTAGTACTTTTTGTAGTTGGTACGGTTGCTCCCTATGCAGTGAGAGTTGCCGATGCTCCAGTTGATGCTGCTATAGTTGCCATTGTAGACACAGTTGAGTACAAGGGAGGGAAATAGCGTGCAAACTGAACCTTTAAAAGATACAGTGACTAGGAGAAAGCTAATAGATGTCTTAATGAATAAAGCAATGTATGCAGATCTGGTCTTAAAAAATGGGAAAATAATTAACGTTCTAACAAGGGAGATTGTTGCTGGAGATATTGCAGTAAAAGGCGAATTCATTTTAAAAGTGGGAAATGCAGCCGATTTGATCGGTCAAGAAACAAAGGTAGTAGACTTACAGGGCAAATTTGTTTCGCCAGGATTTATAGATTCTCACATGCATTTTGAGAGCTCCATGCTTACTGTTTCTGAGTTTGCCCGTTTATCCATTCCATCAGGTACAACTACATTAGTTGCAGATCCTCATGAAATTGGAAATGCCCTGGGTCCAGCCGGTATCAAAGCCATGACAGAAGAGGCTAAATGTGTTCCTAATAATGTGTATTTTGTTGTGCCGTGTCTAACCCCAGATTCACCGGGGCTGGAGACAGCTGGTTATGATATAACCTCAAAGGATATGGAAGAAATACTAAACTATTATAATGTTATCGGCATAGGAGAACTGCAGGGTTTTAGCAATGCAAAACATGTCTACAAAAATTCTCCGGAAATAATAGACGACCTGGTTGTATCTACAGGTTATGCAAAAAGCATAGGTAAGATTGTTGATGGCAATGCCCCTGAGTTATTTGGAAGTGAACTGGCAGCCCACATAATTTGTGGGGGAGGTGTGGTTTCCTGTCATGAAACTACCAAAAAGGAAGAATGTATAGAAAAACTGAGACAGGGTGTATATGTTTTCATGCGGGAAGGCTCAACCCAAAGAAATATGTCCGAATGTATTAAAGCTGTTACTGAAGAAGGAATGGACTCACGCAGGTGTATTCTGGTAACAGATGACATGGTTGCCGAAGACCTTGAGAAATATGGACACATGAATGATGTGGTTAGACGCACAATCACACAAGGCGTGGACCCGGTTGAAGCAATACAAATGGTTACCATCAATCCAGCCGCTTATTTTAAATTTGAGCATCTAGGCGTGTTAGCGCCTGGAAAACAAGCAGATATAGTAATTCTTGACAATCTGCAGAACATGAATGTCCAACAGGTATATATTAAAGGAAAACAGGTTGCTGAGAATAAAAAAACAATAGTGCATATACCAGAGTATGAATACCCGATTACTGTAAAAATGTCAGTGAAAAGAGAGAAGATTAATCTGCAAGATCTGGCTGTGAAGACTCGTAAAACCGGTAAGGTAGCTGCCAGGGTTATCGGGGTGATTCCAGACCAAAATCTCACTGAAGCTTTACAGGCAAACCTGTTTGTTGACAATGGCATTGTCATGGCCGATACAGAACAGGATATTATTCATATGGCATGCCTGGAAAGGTATGGGAGAAATAAAAACATAGGGCGAGCCTTTGTTAAAGGATTTGGCTTAAAAAAGGGCGCTTTTGCTGAGAGTATTGCCCATGACACCCATAACATTATTGCTGTTGGCGCTAATTTAGAAGATATGGCTTTAGCGGTTAATAGAGTTATTGAAATGAATGGTGGAATTTCAGTAGTAAATAATAAAAAAGTATTAGCCGAAATGCGGTTACCCATAGCCGGTTTAATGACTGATGAATTAAGCGGTGAGGAAGTGACTCAAAAATTAATGGAACTGCATGAATGTATTGCTCAGTTGGGAGGAACCATCCATGCTCCACTAATGCATTTATCTTTTCTGGCGCTTACAACCAGCCCGGTGTGGAAAATAACGGATTATGGACTTATTGATGTTGATAACTACACAGTTTTGCCTCCACTTGTGGATTAGCATCCCATAATTAAATGATGGGTAAGGTGTTGCAGATGAATAGAAATCAAAAATGGCAGTTGATTGATTTATCTCAAGAGATTTATGAAGGAATGTCGGTTTTCCCAATGCACCAAAAAACATTTATTATGACTAACATGACCCACGAGGAAAACCAGCGTCTAACAGGCAGTAAAACTCTGGGGTTTTCGGCCCGAAATTTGTTAATCAGCGAACATGGTCCAACCCATTGTGATGCTGTCTGGGAATATAGACCTGATGGGGCAACCATTGATAAAATGCCCCTGTCCTTTTTCTGGGGAGACGCTATCTGTGTTGATTTATCTCATATACCAAGTAAAAGATACATTGAGATTGAGGATTTGGAAGCAGCATTAAGAAAATCAGGGCAGGAAATTAGAAGAGGGGATATTTTCCTCATGTATACCGGTCACTTCGACCGTCATTATAATACAGATCGCTGGCAGACTGATTACACCGGCCTTAGCTATAGAGCAGCTGAGTGGCTTGCAGAACAAGGTGTGGTAAATATCGGTGTTGATGCCCCTGCCATTGACCATCCAAAGGACTTGGATTTTTCAGGTCATTATGTTTGCGGTAAATACGAAATCACTAACACTGAAAACTTGTGCAACCTGGATAAGGTGGTAAATAAGCGTTTCTTGTTTATGGGACTGCCTTTAAGGATAAGGGATGGAAGCGGTTCACCTATAAGAGCAGTGGCTATTATCACTGACGAAGTAATAACTGCAAAAAGTCCATGGCATAAATAAGGAGAACCCAGGGGGGTTCTTTTTTGTGCCTGTGAATGGTACATCACATATTGACACTGGCATAAATTAGTTAATAGTGTTTGCTTTGCAGGCAATCAGCAATGTATTGCTGGTTGGCACATCTGCTGAAATATATATGTGGGTTTCTGCTGTTATATTCGGACTTACCGCCTGGAGTATTCCAGGAATTGTCGCAGCATGCTGCGGGGATATAGTTGGTTCAAGAAATTCACCTGCAGCCCTGGGGGTTCTAACATTCTTTTTTGGAATAGGCACTGTCTTTGGACCTGCAATTGCAGGATATATTAAAGAGGTCAGCCTATCCTTTAATGGGGCATTTTATCTTGCAGCTATCGTTTCTGCTGTAGGAGGAGTCTCCCTCTGGAAAACAATAGTTAAAGGGAGATAAATATCAAATACTAAATTATCACTCCTTTTGTTAATTAATTTTTTTTTCTACTGGGGATTCCAGGTAAACACTCCTGCTTGGAAACGCTACAGATACTCCTTCTTGTTCCAGGATATTCATAATTCTATAGTTTACGTCTTCTTTAACCTTTAAATATTCAGACCAGCTGGTAGTAATGGTAAAGAAATATAGAAAAATGTCCAGGCTGCTGTCATTGAATTTGTCAAAATGAACAAAGATAGTTTGCTTGTGGATTTCCGGATGAGTTTCCAGCATATCTCTTATATCATTAACAACCTTTTCTAGCTTGTCCCTGGGGGTGGAATAGGTAACTCCCAGATTAAAGGTTATCCTGCGCTTGCCCATACGGGTCCAGTTGGTAATGGGTTGGTTGGCCAAGGTTGAATTAGGAACCGTTACAAGGGCATGGGCAAAAGTACGCACTTTTGTACTTCTGAAAGATATATCTTCTACGGTACCTTCAACAGTGGGTGTTTCTATCCAATCGCCAATGGAAAAGGGTTTATCCAATATTATGACCACGCCACCAAACATGTTTGATGCTGTATCCTTGGCTGCAAGTGCAAAGGCTAATCCTCCCAAACCAAGTCCTGCAATAAAGGTGCTTATCTCAAAACCCCATTCATCGGCTATTAGTACTCCGGCAATAAAAAGGATCAAAAACCTGAGAATTTTTGAGAGGAAGGGGATTAGGATCTTATCCATCTGGATGTCCAGTTTTTCCTGTATCTTATTGAAAAGGCCTGAGCAGGTTCCTGTAAAGTTGTAAAATCCCCAGGCTGTTAATATGATAATTGAAGTGCGAAAAAAGTGAACGGCCAGAGCTTCCTGGTATTCAGTTAGCGGTAGATATCTAAAAGAAAGGTAGATACCCAATATTACAAAAAAAATCTGCAAAGGTTTTTCAAAAGACAATAACAATTTTGTGTCCATATCAGTCTTAGTTTTCTTGGAGAAACCCAACAATATTTTAAAGATATATCTGGCAAATAGTTTTCTAAGAATCCAAAAAGCAAAAAGTATGCCTACAATCACTGCACCATCTACTATTACCTTGTTAAACAAATCCTTATTTAATAGGTCCTTGTAATTTTCCAGAAGTTCAAACATGTTAAATCACCCGCTTTTAATCCATCCTTATTATTACTTCTACAACAATACCCAATTTCCTATTAAGAACCTATACATTATTAATTACCTAGTAGCGTTTGTTAGTATCAGTAAATGGCATTTGACAATAACTCAATTTCAGGAATATAATGTTATTAGCATATGCTAATAACGAGGAGGCGTAATAAAGTTGTCTAATTGTGATGTTTGTCCAACAAATAACAGCTGTGACACAACTAAAGAAAAATGTGCCATTGAAAACAATCCATTTAATGAAGTAAAAAAGGTTATTGCAGTTATGAGCGGTAAAGGAGGGGTAGGAAAATCAACAATTGCCGTGCTGCTTGCTAAGACCCTAAAAGCTAAGGGATATAAAGTGGGAATACTAGATGCCGATATAACTGGGCCTAGTATTCCGAGTTTTTTCAAACTAAGTGATAAAAGAGTAAAGAGCAGTGAAATGGGTCTGATCCCTATAGTATCTGACGACGGAATTCCGATAATCTCCTTAAATCTTCTGATAGATGATGAAGAACACCCAGTGATATGGAGGGGACCAATTATCTCTGGAGTTGTCAAACAGTTTTGGAATGAGGTGTTCTGGGGGGACCTGGACTACCTGATAATTGATATGCCGCCTGGTACAGGAGATGTTGCCTTAACAGTAATGCAGTCAATTCCCATTAATGGAATGGTCATGGTTTCCACCCCACAGGATATGGTGTCAATGATAGTAGCTAAATCTGTTAACATGGCTAGAACCATGAATATACCTATTATAGGGATTATTGAAAACATGAGTTATCTACAGTGCCCTGATTGCGGTAAAAAGATTAAACTCTATGAATCTCAAAATGTACCTGATTACATAAAAAGGCTGGACTTAACCCTTTTAGGTGAGCTGCCGATGAGCAGCAGCATTGCCTGCTTACCCGTTAATAAAACCAATGGTCATGATGAAAGTCTCATAAAGACATTTAATGATATTGCAGATAATATTATCAACAATCTAGGTAAAAATGATGTAGCTAGATTTGAATGAAAGGGGAACTCAGATGCCGCGGCCAATCAAGATGAGAAGAGTTCAATTTACACCCCAAAAAAATACTTTGTACCTTGTTCTAAGGGCAACTGTGTTAATTGTGCAGGGCTTAACGAATTAAAGTTAAAGATTGAGGAATTAGAGGCCATGAGGCTTAAGGATATAGAAGGTTTTAATCAAGAAGAGTGTGCTCAAAAAATGCAGGTATCAAGGCAAACCTTCCAAAACATTATTGACAAGGCAAGAAACAAAGTAGCTGTGGCCCTGGTAGAAGGAAAGGCTATTTCCATTGAAGGAGGACATTTCAAAAAAAGCACTTGCTTGTTTAAATGTATGTCTTGTAACAAAAACTACGAAATTGCCTTAGAAAGGGATAAGAAACGATGTAAGCTCTGTGGTTCAAGTAAAGTATTGTGTCAAAAAAAGGCAACATTGCAATACAGCATGTACCTAAGTATTTCCTTATAGGTCACATTATTTGGAAAGTTTAAGATTTTTTAAAGATATTTTGAATAATTGTTATTGACATATGCCCAAAATAAACTTATAATTGAATTATAAAGGGTATATGACCAAAACATATAATCTATAAGGGGGTATGCAGATGCCAGGGCGTGACGGAACCGGCCCAGCAGGTATGGGGCTCATGTCAGGAAGAAGAATGGGTTATTGTCGTTCTAGGGCTTCTAATAATCCACACGGTATGGGTTTAGGAATGAGATCTAGATATGGCTGCAGGAGGATGATGGAAATAAACCCTGAGACTATAAAGAGTAATTTGGAGCGGCAGAAATCCTTTTTAGAGGCCCGTTTAGAAGATGTTAAGAGGATGCTGGGAAGTTTCAGTAAAAATGAAGATGTATAAAAGAAAAGGGTGAGGGGCTGCCTCACCCTTTTCTTTAGGGACATTGAAGTGTCTCCCCTTTCAATGAGGAATGATATATAATATATGTACATAAAAAGATAATCCTCATAAATTAGAGAGGTGATTTCAAAGATGCCGAGACCAAGGAAATGGAAAAGAGTATGCCAAATGCCTGGCTTTCAGACTTATGGGCCAATGGGGAAAAGTTTTGATGACGCCAGTGTGGTAGCAATGACTGTAGAGGAATTTGAAACAATTCGTCTGATAGATTTAGAAGGTATGGACCAGGAGCATTGTGCCGAGAAAATGGGAGTAGCCCGTTCTACTATCCAAAGGTTATATAATGATGCCAGACAAAAAATAGCAGATGTTTTGGTAAATGGCAAAGCATTAAAGATTGAAGGCGGAGATTACCGGATTTGCGAGGAATTCTCGGAGGAGTCTTTACCCAAGTGCAGACCTTGTGGTCGGAAGGGTTATAGGCATGGAAAAGGCTCAGGGCATGGAAGGATATAATTTAGCTGGGAATTAGGAGAAAAAAAGTTTAATAAAAAGTATCCCGAAAAAAAAGGAAAAAGAAATTTTGTGGCGAATATGAATCTATGTGCATAACGGTACGATTGTGCATAACGAAAACTACATATGTCTCCGAACTGGATTTCCTAATCTCATTAGAGGATGGCGCTCCAGTCCGTAGGGTTAGCAGGGAAACCTGTTGGCCTCCCATGGTGGAAAGGAGAACTCTTTTGTTTAAAAGGTTAATCCACCAGGGTTAGTCTTTTTTCTTTGGAGCAGCATAGGTGTCGGGGTGTCAAGGGGGGTGTCAAGGGGGGTGTCAAGGGGACGGTTCTCTGTCACATTAAACGAAAGGGGACACACCCGACAAGGTCAGGGGACACACCAAACAAGGTAAGGGGACACACCTCTTTCAGAGGAATGTCCCCAACGTATGCGTAAACTCTTGGCTTGGAGGAATGTCCCCAACAAAACTGATGAGGAATATTCTTAATAAGTAAGACAGGAGGTAATACTTTTGAAAAGACTACTGGTGGGTTTGTTAATACTATTTGTTTTCTTGTTGAGCGTAGGTTGTGCTAAAACTGCAGAGGCTCCAACAGGAGGGGAAGCTCCAAAAAAAGAAGCCCCAAAAGAGTTAATTTTAGCAACTACGACTAGTACACAGGACAGCGGTTTATTAGATGTACTTATCCCGTTATTTGAGGAAAAATATAACTTTAAGGTGAAGACAATTGCAGTTGGAACAGGTCAGGCTCTAGCCATGGGTGAAAAGGGTGATGCAGATGTCCTCTTGACACATGCTCCTGCATCTGAGGCGCCTCTTTTGGAAGCAGGAGATATAATCAATTATAAAATGGTCATGCATAATGACTTTATAATTGTAGGACCAGCAGATGATCCAGCAGGTATTAAAGGGATGAATTTGTCTGCAGATGCATTTGCCAAGATAGCAGGGGAAGAAAAACTCTTTGTGTCCAGGGGTGATGATTCGGGTACTCACAAGAAGGAATTATCAATATGGAAAAAAACTATTGGAGAACCAGAGGGCAGGTGGTATATTGAAACGGGAAGCGGCATGGGGCAAACATTGAACATTGCATCTGAAAAGGGTGGATATGCCCTCACAGACAGGGGTACTTACCTTGCCTTAAAGCAAAACCTGCACCTGGAAATTCTAGTTGAAGGCGAACCAGACTTGTTAAACATTTATCATGTGGCCCAGGTAAACCCAAATAAGTCAGATATGATAAATGCACAGGGAGCTGAGGCCTTTGTGGAGTTTATGGTTTCCCCTGAGGCTCAAAAAATAATTGGGGAATTTGGTGTTGACAAGTATGGTTCACCATTATTCTTTCCGGATGCACACAAAGACCCCAGTGAGTATGGGTTGAAGTACTAAGATAAATTTGACCAGGCAAACCGCAAGATGTTGACCCTTGCAGATGGGGTTTTTAAGAGTTTGCAGAGTTTGCATAGCCGGTTCATGATTTAGAGTATAGCATATAGCATAAAGGCGGTATTGAATTGGAATTATTTCTGGAAGGCATTAAGGAAGCTGTCAGGCTGTTTATAACATTAGATGCTGAGGTTTTAGACATCACCTTTAGAACCTTAAGGATAGCAACAATTTCTACGTTGCTGGCTCTAGTAACAGGAGTCCCACTGGGTTTGTTTTTAGCCCTGCGCAATTTTCCCGGCAAGCGCATCTTAATTAGCCTGGTAAATACCGGTATGGCCTTTCCACCGGTAGCTGTAGGCTTATGGGTAAGTCTTTTCTTGTGGAGAAGCGGGCTATTAGGGCAATTTCAGTTAATTTATACGCCCTATGCCCTTGTTATTGCCCAGTACATTATAGCCTTTCCCATGGTTACCGGGTTTACTATAGCCGGAATCCAGCAGCTAAACCCTAAACTCCATCTGCAGATCTGGTCCCTGGGGGCATCCAGGTGGCAGTACTTGTGGGCAATAGTCAGAGAAACGCGTCTGCCTTTGCTTGCTGCCGTTATCGCAGGATTTGGCGCGGTTATCTCAGAGGTGGGAGCTTCCATGATGGTTGGAGGCAACATCAAAGGTTCCACAAGGGTATTGACCACTGCTATTGTCCTGGAAGTTGCCAAGGGTAAGTTTGGCTTGGCCCTTGCCCTGACAATAATATTAATGGCCCTTGCTTATTTCATAACTCTGGCTTTAACTCTAATACAACAACAGGAGAGGAAATAATGGCTGAAGCTCTATTGGAAGCAAGAAACCTTATGTGGAAAATACAAAACAAAACCATTATAGATGTAGATACCTTTAGGGTATTTCCAGGGGACCATGCAGCGCTAATCGGCCCAAACGGGTCAGGCAAAAGCAGCTTGATTAAAATACTGGCTTTCTTGCAGCAGCCTACTTCAGGTCAAGTGAATTTTAGAGCAGATGATAATAAAAGGTCAATTATTGAAAAACGAAGAAGCATGGCAGTAATTTTTCAGGAGCCGCTTCTTTTAAATATGACGGTTTATGACAATGTGGCTTATGGCTTAAAGATTCGCAACATGCGCCAAAACCTACAGCAGAGGGTTGAATACTGGTTGGAGAAGTTAAATATTAGTCACCTTCGCAAACGATTTCCGAAGAATCTGTCTGGCGGCGAAGCCCAAAGGGTTAGCATTGCCAGGGCTATGGCTCTGGAACCGGAAATACTGTTCCTTGACGAACCCTTTACTGCCCTTGACGCGCCTACCAAGGCTCAAATGCTGGAAGACCTGTCCCTGCTCATCAAGCAGAGTACAATGACAAGTATTTTTATTACCCATGATTTTGCAGAGATTCCTTTTTTGGCTGATAAGGTCTTTGTTATGTCCCAGGGGAGAATAGTCCAGGAAGGTTCTGTGGAAGAAGTATTCTACAGACCTGCAACAGAGGAAGTAGCAGACCTGGTTGGGGCCGACAATCAGTACGAGGCTATTCTCATGGATAGTTGCGGTGAATTCTGTACTATACAGCTTCCAAAGCTGCACAAAATCATCTGCAAGAAGGACAATAACCAGGTGTGCTATACGCCGGGCAAAAAGTATAAAGCTTACATCCGCTCAGATGATGTAGCTTTAGGCATGGAAGAGATGAACACTTTCAGGGGCCGGGTGCAAAGGATATCACCCCATGGGCTGCAGTACAAACTGCAAATAGACTGTGGGTTTAATATAAGTATAGTAATCAGTAAACAGCAATTTTTGCACGTAAAGCCCTCCATTGGCGGGGAGTTAACTATTAATATTCCCCCTGATATGGTTCACTTAATCGAAGTATAACTTTTGTCCTTAAGCATTTGGCATAGCCGGCCAAATAAAACCTCATTATTTGAAGGTGTTTTAAACAAACGCCTTCTTTTTTATTTTTTTTGGTTTTTGGTTTCTTCTTAGCTTGATATGTGGCAAAATAATGAGAGAAGAAAGCATAATAGTGAATATATAAAGCGGGAGATACCATGGAAAATGATTTGTTGTCCCAATTAAAAGTTTCCATAGAATTAGGGCGTAAAAAACGTCTTTCAGGCAATGATCTCTTTGCCATGCTGGAAAAGGTCATGCTCCTTGGATCTATCAGCAAGGCTGCCGCTGAAATGGGAGTTTCTTATAGATATGCCTGGGGACTGCTAAAGGAAGCTGAAAAGTCCCTTGGAATGACCCTGGTGGAAAAAAAGATCGGGGGCCACACCGGCGGAGGCGCTTCCCTGACCGCTGATGGTACAAGACTCTTAATGCAGTACAAGTCTTTTAAAGAAGAAGTAGACAGCCAGCTAAATCGTTTTCTTGTGAATAAGTACAGCAAAAAAGAATTAAAGGGAACAGCAAGGCAAGGGCAAGCACAGATGCTAACTCAGGTTTCCGGGAGGCACTTGCTTCTTGCAAGTACTGTCGAGCCAGCAGAAACAGGCTTATTAGACATTTTAGAGCAGGCTTTTTACCAGGTTACTGGTATTTTGGTAAGGCATATTGCCGTGGGTAGCGGGCGTGCCTTGGAGATTGCCAGAGCAGGACGGGTAGACATGGCTCTTACCCATGCTCCTGAATTGGAAGACAGGTTTATGCAGGAGGGCTGGGGTAAGCTGCGGGTGCCTGTTATGAGAAATGATTATGTTATTGTTGGGCCTGTCTCTGATTCGGCAGGCATTCGAGAATTGGCAGGAAGGTCATCCCAAAGTTTGACTGCTGCTGATATATTCAGGCAGATTGCTGCTGCAGAAGCAGCATTTGTCAGCAGGGGGGATAATTCAGGGACTCATCTTAGAGAACTACAAATCTGGGAAGCAGCCGGTGTGAAACCGGAAACCCATTGGTATCATGTATGCCCTGGCGTTGTTGGCAACCTGGGAATTTTGAATTATGCAACGGAAAAGGGAGCTTATACCTTGGCAGATATGGCGTCCTTTATCATATCCCAACTCAATGAGAAGACCTGCATTATCCTGGAGGGCAGTCAAGATGATGATGACACCAAAGGTTTAAGAAATATCTTCAGCCTTATAGTGATTAATCCGGAACTTGTAGCTGGAATGGATTATGAAGGCGCTTTGGCCTTTGCTGACTGGCTGCAGGGAAAAAGCTGCAGAAGCATTCTGCAAAACTTTGGAAGAGAAAAATATGGGAGACCCCTGTTTACTGTATAAGCATATCAACAGTACTGCTCAATTTTTTTGCTGATTTTTTTGACCTTAAAAATAAACTAGAAATAAACTTGTTCCCAACATGCAATTAACTTATTGCAATATCCCTTCAAAATGTTATAAAATTAGTTCTAATTAGACTTTGTAAAGTTTGATTAATTTAATAAGAGTGGGTGGGAACAAGGGAAAATGAAAGAAAAGTTTGCTGGGCGTGTTGATATTTTTAAATCATCTGAGATTCGTGACATCTTAAAGCTTACAGAACGGCCTGAAGTTATTACCTTTGCCGGTGGTTTACCGGCTCCTGAATTGTTTCCGGTAGAAGAACTCAACAGGGCAGCTGATAAAGTGCTTACCGGAGACGGTGCACAAGCTCTCCAGTACAGCTGCACGGAAGGTTATAAGCCTTTAAGAAAGCTTGTTGCAGAAACAATGCGGAACAAGGGGGTAAATGTAACCGAGGAAAACATCATCATTACTTCCGGTTCCCAGCAGGGGCTTGATCTAACTGGAAAGGTTTTTATAGATGAGGGAAACACTATTATATGTGAAAGTCCTACTTATATGGCCGCCATCTATGCCTTCAGCACATATAGGCCGAAGTTCATTGATGTAGCCATGGATGATGACGGGATGATCATGGAGGAACTTGCAAAGGCCCTCTCAGCTAATCCAGACGCTAAATTTATCTATATAAGTCCGGACTTTCAAAACCCCACAGGCAGGACGCTTTCTTTAGAAAGACGTAAGCGACTAATAGAGTTAGCCAATGAGTTTGATGTAATAGTGGTTGAGGACAATCCCTACTGCGAGCTGCGTTTTGCCGGGGAGATCATGCCTCCGATAAAATCCTTTGACACTGAGGACAGGGTTATTTATAAAGGGACATTTTCAAAGATTGTCAGCCCTGGATTAAGAATTGGCTGGATCTGCGGCTGCCCGGAAATAATTGAGAAGTATTCATTGTTTAAACAGGGCTCGGACCTGCATACCAATACCTTGTCTCAAATGATGGTGGCAGAGCTTGTCCAGGGGTTTGACCTGGATGGGCATATTAACAAAATCAGGGAAGTCTACGGGAGAAGACGCAACCTGATGCTGAAATCCATGGAGGCTGAGTTTCCTGATTGTGTAACATATACCCGTCCTGAAGGAGGCATTTTTATCTGGGCAACATTGCCTGCTCATATCAATGCCAGGGAACTGTTGAAAAAATGTCTGGATAATAATGTAGCTTTTGTCCCAGGCGAAGTCTTCTTTCCCAATGGAGGCAATGGGAACACCATGCGTTTGAATTATTCCAGCATGCCTGAAAGCCTGATAGAAGAGGGTATAGCAAGGATGGGAAAAGTATTGAGGAGGGAAATTTAGTTATTAATTCAGCCTTATTAGTAACTAATACAATCAACAAGTATTTCAATGCTTTGGGCAGCTGTTTCCTGGGGACCCGCAGCCGGCCGGTGGTCAGGGCTATTCATGATAAACTGGAACTGGCACGCAAGGCGGGTAATCCAATTGTTTTTATTAAAGATGCTGTAAATGAACCCCAGACCAAAAAAGAAAAATTCAACAACACTTTTTTGGAAGAATTGTCCCCCCTTAAAAAAGAGATAGTAATATTAATGAGACGGCCCAATGCTTTTTCAGGAACACCCCTGATGGATATTTTGACTGAAAAACGAATCAATGAACTAGTCATTGTAGGCGCTCATACCAACACATCTGTTTTTTTTACTGCCATTGAGGCCAAGTGGCGGGGGTTTAGCGTAATTATTCTTGAAGATTGTGTTATTTCTGATGACAAAGTCGCCCATGCCGTTTTTATGAATGAAATGGCTAAAAAACATGGAATTGAAGTGTTTTAAAGGCGGTGGCTCCAAATGCTTACTCTTACAGGCGAAAGGGTTATTCCCAAGTTAATGAAACCAAGAAACGGGCTGTTAATGGAACATATTGCCCGCTATGAATTTGCAGGCAGGTTCGTCTGGGGAAGGGTTCTTGATATTGCATGCGGTGTGGGCTATGGCTGTGAAGTACTTTTAAAAGGCCAAAACAGGTGGGTTATCAAGGAGGTAACAGGGGTCGACATTGATCGGCAGTCTATTGATTATGCCAGGGAGCATTATAATTTTCCTAAAGCAAGTTTTTTAGTGGAAAATGCCATTGACAGATCCCTGCCGGAAAAACTTGGAAGCTTTGACTGCATTATTAGTTTTGAAACAATTGAGCATCTTGAAGATGATATGGGGTTTCTGCAAAACCTGCAAAAGCTGTTGTCCCCTGGGGGATTGCTGGTGATATCCACGCCACTGGGAAGGGGCAGGGGAAAACCTTGTAATGAACCCTATCATTTTCACCAGTATACCCTTGATGAATTTACAAAGATGCTGGATAGATACTTTACGCAAACTGATATCTATTTGCAAAGAGACGTAATCATTGAAAAACCAATAGCAAAGAAGAAATACTATTTAGCGGTAGCTCTTTGCAGACACTAACTTATCATAAAGAGTCCATAGGGACTATTCCCATTGAAGAATAGTCCTTTATTAATTTTAAAGATTTTTTACTAATATTTTGCCCGCCAAAAGTGTAGAAAAAAATAAAAATGCCATGTAAGATACTTTTGGAGCAAATAGAGGATTTAGAGCGCCTGAAGTCGAAGAATAACAATTGTTTGTGATAAAAGACAGTGTAGCGCTGATTACAGAACTGTGATTTGTCGTTAATAAATGTAACAGACAACTCAGTTGTATAGATGAAGGAGGAAAAATCTATGAAGAAACTGTTGTCAGGGAATGAGGCAATAGCAAGGGGAGCATATGAAGCAGGCGTAAAATTTGCTGCTGCCTATCCCGGTACACCCAGTACGGAGATACTGGAAAACATTGCACAATACGACAGGATTGAAGCCCAGTGGGCTCCTAATGAGAAGGTAGCCCTAGAGGTTGCTTTAGGAGCTTCTATCGGCGGCGCCAGGGCTTTGGCGGCTATGAAGCATGTAGGGGTCAATGTTGCGGCAGATCCACTGATGTCCCTAACTTATACAGGAGTCAACGGGGGCTTTGTGCTTGTGGCGGCAGATGACCCTGGTATGCATAGTTCCCAGAATGAACAGGACAGCCGCTACTGGGGGCTTTTTGCCAAGATACCGGTAATAGAACCCGGTGACAGCCAGGAAGCTAAAGATTATTTAAAATATGCCTTTGAAGTCAGTGAAAAATTTGATACTCCTGTAATTTTGCGCTCAAACACAAGAATATCCCATTCAAAATCTGTTGTGGAATTAGCAGAACCACAGGAAATGGCGGTCAAAGACTATGAAAAGATTCCTGAGAAGTATGTCATCCTTCCCAGGCACGCAAGAATGAGGCATACTGTGGTAGAGGCCAGGAGAAAAGCCCTGGAAGAGTTTGCCGGGCAGACCTGGCTTAACCGTATTGAGTGGGGTGACAAGGACCTGGGTATTATTACAAGCAGTGTCAATTACCAGTATGTTAAAGAAGTATACCCAACTGCATCAATATTAAAGCTGGGTTTAGCCTGGCCATTAAATGAAGAATTAATTAAAGGTTTTGCGGCTGAGGTTGACAGGTTGATAGTGGTTGAGGAGCTAGAGCCTATTTTTGAAACTCAGATCAAGGCAATGGGTATCAGCCTCGAAGGTAAAAGCATCATACCCAGAGAGGGCGAATTTGATCAGGATATAATGGCCAAGGCCCTGCTGAGCAGGGAAATTAAGGATGGCCTGCAGTCCAAACAGCAGCTGCCGGTTAGGCCGCCAATTCTGTGTCCCGGATGTCCCCACAGGGGAACCTTCTATGTGCTGACAAAAATGAAATTAACAGTAACAGGGGATATCGGCTGCTACACCCTTGGAGCAGCGCCGCCCTTTAACAGGATAGATACTACAATATGTATGGGGGCAAGTGTCGGCGCCTTGTTTGGCATTGAGAAAGCTCATCCCGAGCTTGTTGAGAAAAGTGTAGGAGTAATTGGAGATTCTACTTTCTTTCATTCAGGAATAACCGGTTTATTGGATATGGTTTATAACGGGTCCACAGCAACACTTTTAATCCTGGACAACAGTACCACTGCCATGACCGGTCACCAGCAGCACCCAGGTACGGGTAAAACCCTAAAGGGTAAAGAAGCCCCTCAAATCATGCCTGAAGATGTTGTTAGAGGTGTAGGCGTAAATAGGGTAAGAATTGTTGATCCTTTCTCCATCAAAGAGTTTGAAGAAGTGTTAACAGAAGAGCTTGCTGCCAGGGAAGTGTCTGTGATCATCCTGAGAAGGGAATGTGCCCTGACAAGTAAAGCCAAAAACCCTGTATATGTGGTAGACCACGAGCAATGCAATGGCTGTAAAATGTGCCTGAAGGTCGGGTGCCCGGCCCTTTCAGTTACTGATAAAAAGTCATCCATTGACCCCATCTTATGTTTTGGGTGCGGCCTCTGCAGTCAGGTTTGTCCCAAAGAGGCCATAGGAAAGGTTGGTGTTCAGTAATGAGCGAAGGTAAAGTTACCAGTATCTTGATTGTCGGTGTGGGCGGCCAGGGAACCCTGCTTTCCAGCAAGATCTTAGGCCAGGTAGCTATCCAGGAAGGTCTTGATGTTAAAATGTCTGAGGTGCATGGTATGGCCCAAAGGGGCGGTAGTGTGGTTACCCAGGTTAGATTTGGCCCCAAGGTTTATTCACCGTTAATTGCCAAGCAGGGTGCAGACGTCATTCTTACCTTTGAACTCATGGAAGCTTTGCGTTATCTGCCCTTCCTGGCGCCTGGGGGGACAGTGATTGTTAATGAGCAGATGATTCCGCCCATGCCTGTTATAGTAGGAGCTGCCAAGTATCCTGATGACCCTGTAAAGGAAATGAGGGAATTAGGTGCAGATGTTATCAACCTTAAAGCATACCAGATTGCCAAAGATTTAGGCAATGTCAGAGCAGCCAATGTGGTTTTACTTGGCGTCCTAGCCAAGAAACTAGCTTTCAGCAGGGAGACGTGGGAGGAAGCAATTAAAGCAGTCGTGCCGGAAAGGTTTTTAGATATCAACTTGAAAGCCTTTGAAAGCGGGTACAATTATTAAACTGCAGGTATACTATGAGAGCAAACCCCATCAATGTTTGATACGATGGGGTTCTGTTTGTTGATAAATAAAATATGAATTTATTTGACTTTGTGAATTATTTTACAATTATGAATATCTTATAAGTGCTAGACTTCACAAGCACAAATAAGTTATAATTAGTATCATATAAGTGCATGTATTCACAATCTCTATCTTGAAGTTAGTACAAAGTTTCTTTACTTAGCTGTTTAGAGTAACATGACAGAAAGGATGAACAGAAATGAACCTTTTTACTCCTGCGGAAATCGCAAAAAATGCCGTAGAAATTGGTGTGAAAAAAGTAAACCTGCCCTTTAACAGAATGATTGTGTTGGCAGTCCTTGCAGGGGCTTACATCGCCTTTGCAGCAGAAGTGGCAACCATGATTAGCCATGATGCAGCGCCTTATTTGGGTGTAGGAGTAGCCAGGCTCCTTACCGGAGCAATCTTCAGTGTAGGTTTAATGCTGGTTGTCATCTGTGGAGCTGAGCTGTTTACAGGTAATAATCTTCTAATACTGGGCGTGATGGAGGGCAAGATTAAAACTCACCAAATGCTGAAAAACTGGGTTTATGTATTTGCCGGGAATTTCGTGGGAGCTTTAATAGTAGTTATTCTCATGAATTATTCAGGTTTATGGAAAGCAAATAGTTCTTTACACGGAGTATTTGTTGCTAATGTAGCCGTCAGCAAAATGAACTTGACGTTTACCGAGGCTTTCGTTAGAGGAGTGCTCTGTAACTGGTTGGTCTGCCTGGCCGTATGGATGGCGTATGCTTCTAAGGATTATACCGGTAAACTAATTGGTATCTTCTTTGTGATTACCACCTTTGTTGCCAGCGGCTTTGAGCACTCCATAGCAAACATGTATTTCATCCCAGCGGGTATAATGGCTTTAAATATACCTGGAGTTATGCAGGCAGGCGGTTTTTCTGCGGAAATTCTTTCACTTATGACAATGAAAGGTTTCCTGATGAAAAATCTGCTGCCCGTGACTTTGGGTAACATTGTTGGTGGAGCTGTATTTGTTGGCATGGCTTACTGGGTGGCATTTTTGAAAGAGGAAAAGGAAAGAGCCTATGTTTTAGTCCCAGAAGAGGCAAAAGCCAAGGCATA
The DNA here is from genome assembly GCA_040756735.1 of Bacillota bacterium. Classification (GTDB taxonomy): domain Bacteria; phylum Bacillota; class DSM-16504; order Desulfitibacterales; family Desulfitibacteraceae; genus JBFLYC01. Next base: position 49,996 of record JBFLYC010000008.1, read on the forward strand.
ACCAGGGTCTTAAGGTTTTATAACCTACAGTCCCCTAAATTCCTCTGGGCGTAAAACCTGTTGTCCCAGCTTTTGAGCTTTTGACAGTTCCATTAACAAACGCTCTTTATCTTTATTCAAAATACCTTTAAGCGAAAGGTAATTGGAAGGATGGTTGCTGCGGAAAATGCAGTTTGTTAAGTTAAAACCGCTTAGCATCAGCTTGATTTCTTCAAGGATTTCTTCAGGGCCTAATAGTTTAAACAGGCCCTTTTTAATTTGTTTAAATAAAGGTGCATTTTCTTCTACTAACAATGTCAACATTCCCAAATAGTCAGGGTCAATTTCATTTACAATCTCTGCTGTCGCTGCTGCGTGTTCCTGCCACAATTGTTGTCCCCCAAGGCCTGAAATAATTGTACAGGATAGCTTGAATCCCGCTTCTTTGGCTTTGCTACAGGCTGCGGCCATGTCTTGAGCTGTTGTTCCCTTGGCAATATTTTTAAGCACCTGGTTAGAGCCGCTTTCAACTCCAATATAAAGCATCTTCAGGCCAGCAGCGTTTAGGCTTTTAAGTTCAGTATGGCTTTTGTCAATGATGTTTTGAGGCCCTGCATAAGCAGTAATCCTCTCAAGTTTAGGGAATCTCTTGTATAAGCTTTCAATGATTTTGATGAGTCTGTCGGTATTTATTGTGAGAGCATCACCATCTGCAAGAAATATTCTTCTGGCAGATGGATACTGGCTGTGTGCCCAGGTAATATGCCTTGTTAATTCATCTTCGGACAATACCTTAAAACTCTTTGTCTTATACATGGAACAGAAGGTGCACTTGTTGTGCGAGCAGCCGATGGTTATCTGCAGTATTAAACTTTCTGCCTCACTAGGAGGCCTGTACAATGGCAGGTTATAGGGCACCTTGGGACACCTCGTACTTATAAATTATTACTTATAATTATAATATGTTAATATATTATACATTATTATACATTAATGGTGGTAAGCCTGTCATGGATGCTTATATTTGGCTCTCCTGGGGAGTTCTTTTTTTGTAATAAACCGATACTACCATGGAAACAGCCAATACTGCAACAATTAATCCCAGGGAGAAGCCTACCGGAACCTTATAAAATTCGGAAACAAGCATTTTTAGGCCCACAAATACAAGAATGAAGGATAAGCCGTATTTGAGGTAAGCGAACATATTCATCAAGTCAGCCAAGAGAAAATACATGGCCCTAAGGCCGAAAATGGCAAAGACATTGGATGAATAGACAATAAAAGGATCACGGGTGATAGCTAATATGGCAGGTATGGAGTCTACTGCAAAGACAAGGTCAGCGCTCTCAATTAGCAACAGCACAATAAATAATGGAGTTGCACAGATCTTTCCATTTAACCTGGTAAAGAATTTTTCATCGCAATATGCTTTTGAAACGGGCATACACTTTTTAAGACCGCATACCAAAAGGTTCTTTTCAGGTTCCAGCTGGGTATCCGTATGCTTGAGCATTTTAATACCGGTAAAGAGAAGTAATGCACCAAATACATAGGTCATCCAATGAAAGCTATTTAAAAGCTCTGCTCCGACACAAATTATAATCAGGCGCATGATAAGGGCGCCGATGATTCCCCATTTTAGAACCCTTGGTTGATATAATTGAGGTACATTGAAATATGAAAAAATTAAAATAAAAACAAACATGTTATCAAAACTTAAAGCCCGCTCAATCAAATATCCTGTGAGGAACTCCAAGCCCTTTTGTGCACCCAGCATCAGGTAGATAAGCCCGTTAAAGGCAAAGGCCAGGACTGTCCAGGTTATGGTCCAAAATAATGCTTCTTTATAGCCAATTATATGGCTTTTTTTATTTAATACTACCAGGTCAAAATATAAAGCGCCTATTACAAATAAATTAAAACCTATCCAGAGCATTGTGCTGTCCACTATAATTCATCTCCTTAAATAATGTCAGGGACACGCCTAGCGGAGGTGAGAGGTCACTTCCAATTTTCAATGTGGAGGAATGTCCAAAAATAAAAAACCTTTGCTTAAAGAACACCTTTAAGCAAAGGTCTTGCACGGATTAATCCGTCAAGGCAGCGGGCTAAAATGCCGTGCTGTCACCACCTTGATGATTGCTACTCCCCTTTTACATGAATAATGTACCACATGGACAATTATTAGTCAAGAGATTAGCTAATCTTCTTGTAGCTAATCCTCAAAGACCTTTTCTGCATTGATACGGGTAGCATGCCCGGCGGTATTGTGGCAGCTGGAACAATCTATACCTTCTTTTAGTGATTGAAGGTGGTCATGGTTAATCCGGGTAATTCTAGGGACTTCGTCAAAATCTGACCTTTGACCGGTATGGCAGGTGAAGCAGTTTCGGTTATTTATATATAGGGGGTCTAAAAATACTTGAGAAATATTTCCTCTCTTGTCCATAAGCCAATAGTTCAGGCCCCTGCTTTTAGAATGGAATACTCCTAAAGGCCCAGCTGGTTCATGACAATCCAGACAGTTGACGCTTTTATGGGGAGATTCGCTCCAGGATTCAACATACGGCTCGATATAATGGCAGCCGGCGCAGAAGCTAGGTTGCGAGGTATACCTGTAAACTATAATGAAGGAAACATATCCTATTATTAAGACTACTGCAGAGATTATGAGAAGGGCGAGGGCAGCTCTGGGCAATGACATAAATTACCCCTTATAAATGCAATGTTGGTAATAGTTTTTGCTACAGCAGTCAATAATTATTCAACTTTCGAAATAATAAAAGGCCTGGCTAAACCCAGGCCTTTATCCTCATTTTCGATTAATAGATTAAGCCTTTTGTTCCTGTTGAATACATTCATCTGACTGCGGAAGCCCCGTCTTTGCGGTAACGCCGCGCCAATGGAAGATACCTAATAATACAGCCAGAACTAGATACCACCCTGCATAATTTAGAGCAGCGCCTAATTTGATGACAGGTGCATGAATAAATCCTATATAGGCAAAGAAGGAGGCTACAAGGGCAAAAATACCTGCTGATTTGTAGTTCCTGTCGATGATATAGGCTAGTATTGCACCCCATAAGACAGAGGTAACAATAGCCCCTTGGGCCAGGGCCGTGATGGCATAGATTTTGACACCGGCAGACTGGACAACATCCATTCCCAGATTAGCAACTGAGGTACCGGTGTCAGCCAGCAAACCAAAAAAAGCATCACCATCAGCCTTTACAAAGAGCGGGTAATTTGCGTTGCCCTTTTGCATGTAAAATCCTCCTTACGTATTTATTATTGATTTTTATAATTACTCCAAAAGTCAGTCATTCTTTGCAGGTAAGATTCTTCTTCAACAGTTTGAAAAATGCCATTTTCTAAAATGACCTTTCCGTTAACCAGCACAGTCTCCACAGAATCTATACTTGATGAATAGATAAGAGAAGATATGGGGTTGGAAACCGGACATGGTTTGGCCTTTAAAGGATTAAAAATGAACAAGTCAGCCCTTTTGCCAATTTCCAGGGACCCAATCAAACTGTCCAAGCCTAATGCCTTGGCTCCTTGAATAGTAGCCATTTCTAAAACTTGTTCAGCCGTAACAGCTGTTGGGTTGAGGGAATGTACTTTATGCAGTAATGCGGTGATTTTCATGGTCTCAATCATATCTAAAGAATTATTGCTTGCTGCTCCGTCTGTACCAAGAGAAATAATAAGCCCGGCATCAAGCATTTCCGGAACAGGAGATATGCCGGAGGCTAAAAACATGTTGGAGACAGGATTATGGGATATCTTAACATTATACTTTTTGAAGATGTTTATTTCTGTACTTGTGACACTCACACAGTGGACTGCGAGCAGGTCGGGGCCTAAGATACCGCTTTCTTCAAATACTTTTACTGCTTGCTTGTTATACATTTGTTGAGTTACAAGGTTGTCGGTATTTGTTTCCAGAATATGCATGGTTAAGGGAACTTTGTGCCTGCTGCAAAAAGTTCGGGTTTCCTTTAGTGCTTCTAAGGTTAAGCCCCAGATAGCAGTCGGTGCAAGCCAGATATGGGTCAAAGCAGTCTCATTTTCATGTTTTTTCTTTAAGGAGAGGACTTCATCAAATACTGTGTCAATGCTTTCTATCAAGTTCTGCGGAAAACCCCTGCTGGCTCCGGTGTTTCTAAAACCCCTGGCATAAACGGACCTTACTCCCAGGTCGGATAAAGCTGCAATTGTGGCATCAGATATGCCGGGTTGGGGATGAGCATACATGAAGTCAACTAAAGTAGTAGTCCCTGACCTGACTGCTTCTAATCCACCGCACATGGCGCCTAGGTAGGCCAATTCAGGGGTCATATTGGCTGCAAAGGGACCTATCACAGAGGGCCACCAGTTTTCCAGGGGTTTGTCATCCCCCCTGCCTTTTAAAAAGTTTTGGAACAGGTGAGTATGGGTGTTGATTAGGCCGGGAAATACTACTTTCCCCTGGGCGTTGATCATCTTATCATAATTTGAGTTGCAGGCAGGGTGGAAGTCTTCGCCAATATGAGTAATAACGCCATCATTCAGTATAAGGTACCCGTAGTTAATAATCTCCCTGTGCTGGTTCATCGTTACTATAGCAGCATTTTTGATCAAGATTTTCATCTTTGGCTTTAACCCCTTCCAGTTAAAAGTTGGGCAAGGTATTTTCCTGTATAGGGAGCGAGAGAAATACCCATGCCTCCATGCCCGAAAGCAGCTGCTAATCCATTAATGCCCGGTATCTTCCCTATAAAGGGGCCTCCCTTTCTTGTGGGTCTGATACCTGAAAAAATACGTATAATGTGTTCATTTTTCAGCTTCGGAACTGATTTAAGAGCAGTCTTTGCAATTTGAGAGGTAATTTGATTGTCTATTTCTTTACCAAGGCTATTTTCTGCAGAACTGCCTATGAGAATGTTACCGTCCAATGTTTGTTCAAGGGCTAGATTTACCTTGCTGTGACAGTTATTCTCCAAGAAGCCGGCATATAATAAATTGGCCTTAAGCTTCATTTTGCTTTTTCCTGTAACTAATACGGTCCCTTTAGTCGCTATTATTTCTGATGCTAATCCTAAAGGTTTGAGCAGCCGGTCAATTTCGTATCCCGTACAGACTACAACTGCAGGAGCTCGAAACTCTCCATTATTTGTCCTTACTCCGTATACCATCCCCCCTTGTAGCAAGATTTCTTTGGCTTCTTCATTTCTAATGAGCATTCCCCCGTTCTGTTTAGTTTTTTTTAGAAAACCACAAATTGCTTTGAAGGGGTTTACTACACCTTGTAAACCACCTCCGGCAATGGCGCCTGCAGAAATGGAACCTGTTAAATAGGGAAAAGATTCCATTACTTTTGTGCCGCTGATAAGCTTGGCATCCAGCGTGCGGCTTTTACACTCATTGACTATTTCCTCAAGGAGTTGACCTTGTTCAGGTGTATCGCTAAAAAACAGAATTTGCCCCTTTTGGTCTTTTCCCAGATCCGTTTCTAATTCTTTTTCCAGCTCTTTATAGAGAAGCAAACTTTCAACTGCTTGATCCAGCAATTCTCCCTTTTTACCTAGATAACTTAACCCTCCATTGCATGCTCCTGATGCGCCTGCAGCAGGAAACAGCTTATCAATCAGCAGGACTTTGCTGCTTTGTTTGCTCAAATAATAGGCGACAGCACACCCAATAATCCCTGCACCAACCACGATATAATCATACTGGTGTTTATTCATTGGCTTCACCTTGAGATCCGGAAGCGCTTTTGACAAAAGCTTCTAGTTTTACAGGCTGCAGGGGAGGCCTTGGTGTATGTTTGTGCAGGGTGATGCCGGGGTTTGCACTTCGCAGAAGATTATCTACCAGTATTGAGCAGGTAGAACCCTGGCAGTGGCCCATCCCTGCCCTGGTCAGTCGTTTAATTTCATCAAAGGCAACAGCGCCGTCTTTTATGGCTTGCAGAATCTCTGTTTCTGTTACTTCCTCACACCTGCAGATTATGTTATCATCTGCCATACCATCACATCCTTATGTGGTAATATCGTATATTTTCAAGGCAAACTCTCTTGCAGTATTAAAGGTTACAAGTATTGTTTTATCAAAAGACATTCTGGATGCAGTCTTCAAAATCTGAACCTTGCAGATTTTATTTCCATGTATATCTGTTCCGTACCAAGTTTCTCCAGGCTTTGGTACCGGATACCTTTCATAAGGTATGGTGATTTTGCATGAATTAGCATCCCTTGCATCAATGGCAATAATAGCCTGCCCAGGGCACGCAGCTATGCAGGTTTTACAGCCGTTGCATTTTGCTAAATCCACCTGGGGAAGTCCTGTTATATCTGGTTTCATGCTTATAGCTTTGGCAGGACATGAGCTAACGCAAGGATTGCAGGGAATTTTTTCACTGCATCTTATTAATGCCTTGCTGCCTGCAACAGCCGCTGTTAAGGTCTTGCTTTCAATAGCTGCTTGTTCTGATGAAGCGGCGCCATTTAGCTTGTTGTATCCTCTAAGCTTGTTGAGGTATTGATGTGCCTGGGCAATCTTTACATGTGCTTCAGTTTTATTAAGGCAGCCAAGTTTAGCGGCAGAGGCTGCGCCGGCTATCCTGCCTTCTTCCATTGCGATAGAGGCTTCTTCAACACAGGCAGAGTCTCCGGCGCAATAAATGCCTTCTATGGAAGTTTCCATGTTCTGGTTATGGCAGGGCATAAAATGATTGTTAAAAATACTTTTGACCCCGGCTATCTGGGCCAGTTCATATGCAGGGTGGAAGCCAACAGCTAGAGCCACAATATCTGCATCCATTGTAAAGGTGTTATTTTGGGAATTTAAATGTGCAATGGTTACCCCTTGTACCTTTTGGGAACCTTTAATTGAAGTTACAATGTGGTTTGTTAAAACTGGCGCTCCCAGCCTGGCAATCTTGGCGGCATGAACTGCAAAACCTCCAGGTTGGTTTTGCGCTTCAACTACTGCGGCAATTTGACCGCCGGCTAAAAGAATTTGATGTGCCACAACAAGACCTGCATTCCCAGAGCCTACAATGATGAAGCGGTTTCCAGGCAGTACTTGATAAATATTCATCATTGTCTGCAGAGCGCCTATAGTAACAACTCCAGGTAATGTCCACCCGGGGACTGCCAAAGGATTTTCTCTTGCGCCTGTTGCGATGATTAACTGTTTTGTGCGAATTACTTTTACTTTGTTGTTATAAATGTAGGCAACTTCTTTATAGCTGCTATGGTTAGTGATATTGAAAACTCTCGATTTTGGTAAGAAAGAGACTCCTGCTTCAAAGGCTTTTGAAGCCAGCTTGCCGGCAATCTCATATCCTCTCATTCCGGCCATATGTCTTTTAGAGCCGAAAAATTTATGTATCTGTTTGGGCAGCTGCCCTCCGGGATGTTCATTTTCATCCAGCAATCCTGTCCTTGCACCTGCTGAAGATGCTTCAAAGGCTGCTGTAAGCCCAGCTGGACCGGCCCCTATTATCAAGACATCATATTCCATGTTGTTTCCTCACTTAAGTCTCTTTTTGCGTTTTAATAATCATTCCATTTTCCACTGGGGTAGAACAGGTGTATACATCCCGATGCCCATTAACAATCATCCTACAGTCGCCGCACCGGCCTATACCGCAAAACCCGCCCCTTTTTTCTTTTAATTTTTCTGTTTCCCGGCAGACCAGTATTTCTGAAGCCCAGAGGGCAGCAAGGATGGGTTCTCCTTCATAAGCTTCTATTTCTTTTCCGTCAACTTGGATCTTGACCAGTTTGCTGCTTTTGACAGGCATAATTTGATGGTTGCTGATTCTCAATATAAGGTCACCTCTCTACCACTTACGAAGCATTTTTAGCTTCATTAATCTAGGATTAAAGGTAATTCTATTAAAGGTAATGGGGACATCTGCAATGTTGTAAAACACTTCATCCCAGGCCAGCAGGGGGGTACCTTCATCAAGCGCAAACAATTCTTTTTCGGGTTTAGTGGCACATCGAGGATTAAACTCTAGAATTGATTGAACCAATTCTTCTCTGCAGTATTTCCTAACAAATTGGTAGATGGTTCTTTCCACCTCTTTATCAGATGGCTGGTTTTGCAGGTAAACAGTGGGTATTTTATTTAATGCCCAAATTGCTGGAATATCATTGGCATAAAAGACTCTCTCATATGTGAAAAGTTCATCTCCGCCATTGACCTGCAGGTTTTGTGCTTCTTCATGGCTAGCCGGTTCGATCCTGTAGCCGCTTTGTACAAGTCTTACGTCATACCCGCCATCTTCCAGGAGATCAATAAAATCTGAAATTATGTCAATTCTCATTTTGGCTGCCAGGGCGCTCCTGTGCACAAAACTGCCGATCCCGTGCTTTTTTGTAATAATACCGTCTTTGGTGAGAACAAGGAGGGCTTCTCTCACTGTAGTAAGACTGACACCCAAATCCTTTGCAAGCTCGTCTTCAGAAGGCAGCTTGTTGCCGGGGAATAGATTGTCGTTAATCATGGTTAATATTGTTTCTTTGGTACGAAGGTACAGCTTGGAAAACTCCATTTTTCGCATGAGGCTAAGCTCCTTTATTTTTTAATTAAGTACATTATATTAATTAAATTGTCAGACATTAGATGATTAGAAGACTATAATGCATAGTTCTATATTCCTGCTCATTTTCCTTCTGTATCTACTATAAAAATTTCTAATATTCCCGGGGGATAGATTAATAAATAGAAAATTATAGTTCAACAATTTTTTGTAAATATGTTAAAAAATTGTCATTTTAATGATATAATTGACATAAATTTGGAAATATGCGTAAAGGAGCTAATCAATGGGGATTAAGAGTAAAATATTTTACACTGTTTTTTGTTTACTAGCTGCATTGATTGTTCTAGGGGGTACAGCTTATGCGGAGGATGTGGTGTGGAATAACACGTATCAACTATCTGGCGATGTGGTAGTGGAGGGAAACTTACGTTTGGCAGGAGGCGCCTTGGATTTAAACGGCTATACATTGACTGTAAGGGGTGACTTGTATCACACAGATGGTACTGTGTATATTAATAAAGGCACACTTATAGTTGAAGGGGATTACAGGATTGGGGATGCAACAAAGAATCCTCTTGAGCATTCTTTGGGATACCTTCACATGTTACATAATGAAGATAAGGTGCTAGTCTACGGAGCTTTTATGATGGTCAGTAGAAGGGATCATAAAAATTTTTTGATTAATGGTGTCCTTGAAGTTAGGGGTAATTTTATACAGAAACATACCTGGGGAACTATAGATGCCACAAACTTTGCGACTTCAGGTGGCCATATGCTAATTCTCAGCGGTTTGGAAGCACAATCTGTAAGTTTTATGACTCCAAGCTATTCTAACTTCAACATATTGGAGATTAACAACAGTTCCTCCTCCGGCGTCATTTTTAGTGATAAGGCGCGGGTAACCGGTCATGTATACTTTACCTCAACTAATGTTCAACACATTGACAGGCTTCAGCCTGTTGGGACAGCAACAGTAGAAGGCGGAGTGTGGCCGGGGAACTTACATATATATAATGGGTCAGCCTGGGCATGGAATCTGCAGCAGGATTTAATTGTGGATGGATATGTATCTTTAACTGAAGGTTCTAGTTTTGACTTGAATGGCTATAACCTGACAGCCTTAGCAGTAGGATTAGATGGACTTGAAATAAAGGACTCTAACGGTGATGAGTTTACTCTAGACTTTGAGAAAAACACCCTAAGTTATTCAATTAATGTGCCTTATGCTACATCTTCAATAACTATAGTTCCCACGGCAAATGATGGCGTAATAAGCTTCTATAGAGGGCAAGTTGGCAGCGGAAATACGGTTGAAATCTATGACGATGAAATTTCCATTAATAATCTCTCTGTTGGAGAGAACTGTTTTTATATAGTAGTAACTGAAGATCAATACAATTCAAAAACCTATAAGATAATAGTGAATCGGGCTAATCCACAGCTGGGTAATAACATAATTGAATTTAGTTTGCCGGGTCAAACGCTTCCAGCCGTCATAGATAATGAAACTAGAACGGTGTGTGTTGAAGTGTATTATGGAGCCGACATTACCTCTATGGCCGCAGAGTTTGTTCTTTCACCAGGAGCCTCTGCATGTGTAAGTGGGATTAAGCAGGTTAGCGGACAAACTAAAAATGATTTTTCAAACCCTGTTACTTATGTAATAACAGCTGAGAATGATTTCAGTGCTGAATGGACAGTAACGGTTACAGTAGCTCCACAGGAAGTATCGGCAGGGCTCCTGTCACTTGAATTAAGCCATGGCTCCTTATCCCCTGGTTTTGATCAGGATGTTACTGCATATACAGTTCAAGTTCCTTATTCAGAATTACCCATCCGGCTTACTCCTACAGCCGCAGCTGGGGAACTAAGCGCAACCGTAACCGTAAATGCAAATGGCAATTTATTAGAAGGTGAAGAGGGTTTCTTTGAAATTCCCCTGGTTGTAGGAGAAAATGAAATAGAAATATCAGTCAATGAGGCAGGCAAGGCGCCTAAAGTGTATAATTTAGTAATTATCATGGATGCTGCCCAGGAGGGTAATGACATAATTGAATTTAGCCTGCCGGGTCAAACAAGTCCGGCTGCCATCAACAGTTCGACCAGGACGGTGTGTGTTGAAGTGTATTATGGAGCCGACATTACCTCTATGGCCGCAGAGTTTGTTCTTTCACCAGGAGCCTCAGCAAGTGTAGATGGGATTGAGCAGGTTAGCGGTGAGACTCAAAATGATTTTTCAACCCCTGTTGCTTATTTAATAACAGCTGAGGATGGTTCCACAGTTGAATGGATAATAAGTGTTACGGTAGCTCCACAGGAAGTGTCGGCAGGGCTCCAGTCACTTGTACTAAGCCATGGCGCCTTATCTCCTGATTTTGATCAGGATGTCTCCACATATACTGTCCAGGTTGCTTATTCAGTATCATCCATCCAACTTACTCCTACTGCTGTTGACGGGGAGATAACCATAACTGCAAATGGTAGTCCTTTAAAATGTGAACAGGGGTCCTTTATAACTGCTCTCAAGGTAGGAGAAAATGAAATTAAAATAGTAGTCATTGAGGAAGGCAAGCTTCCCAAACTATATGATATAATTATTACCAGGGCTTCTGCTTCTAGAAAGTCACCCAAAAGTCACACATTGGAAGAACTGCCAGGGGATAATATTTATCCAATACTGGGTGTGGATAATGACAACACAAACCATAAAACCTTAATTGTCATGGACCTCAAGTCTAATGTCATTACAGTTGATGAAGAAGAGCTTGAGGTTGAGGTATTCCCATTCCTGAAACCTGGCACAAACAGGCTGCTTGTTCCTATAAGGTTCATAGGTGAAGTGTTAGGTTTCTCTGTATTCTGGAAAGAGGATTTGCAGCAGGTTCATGTATCCAGCAGCAGTAATTCCATGATATTGACTGTTGGGTCACAGACGGTTCTTAATGGTAACGAGATTTTTATAATAGACTGCCCACCTGAAATAATAGATAGTAGAATGTTTGTGCCCCTACGATTTGTATCTGAGGCTATGGGGGCGGATGTGTACTGGGATGCATCTGCAAAGACGGTTACTATAATCCAGCAAAATAAGTATCACGATTCTTTAAGTTTAAACAAAGATTAAAGCAAAGGTAAAAGTCCAAAAAAGAGGTGTACACTGCGAAGGTGTACCTTCGTGATCAGGGTATTGATTTTAAGAAAAAAATGTAGATATTGACAAATAAAATAGTGGTAATGTTAATAATTTCCTCAGTTGTCAAAATACCAGATTTAGTTGTAAAATTAAGAATAACAATAAATAACCAAAAAGAGAGGGAGGTTTTTGTAGAATGGGTAATATTCAAATAATTGCAGACAGTATGACCGATGTGCCAAAAGAGCTTATCAATAAATTTGGTATTATGATTGTTCCTCTGCAAGTTCATTTCGGTGATGAAGAGTACAGAGACGGCGTAGATCTTACATATGAAGAATTCTATAACAAACTGTCTACCACGAAAGAGCTTCCTAGGACCTCCCAGGTAGATCCAAATACATTTATGGAAGTTTTCGAAAAAGTGTTAGGGGAAGGTAAGGAAATAATATGTATTAACGGATCATCCAAGGCAAGCGGGACACACCAGGCAGCTGTTATTGCCAAGAACGAGTTAAATAGCGACAAAATTGATGTTGTGGATACTCTGGCTTTATCTTTTGGAGCCGGTATACTGGTCTATGAAGCTGCTAGAATGGCCGAAGGGGGCATGGAAAGAAAAGAGATCGTCAGCAGCCTCCTTGATATGCGCTCAAAAGTAGATCACATTTTTACCGTGGATACCCTGGAGTACTTAAAAAAGGGCGGCAGGCTTAATCCCATGAAGGCTACCATAGCAAATATCCTGAATATTAAACCCATTCTAACTGTGGTGGATGGACTTGTGGAACCGCTGGATAAGGTCAGGGGCAGTAAAAAGGTTATCAGTAAGATGATCGAGCTTGCCAAGGAAAGAGGTAAGGATTTCACTAATAAGACAGTTGCCTTGGCTCATGCCAACAGTCTGGAAAGGGTAGATGCTTTTAAGGCAGAAGTCTTACAGGAGTTAAATCCCAAGGAATTAATCATAGCAGATATTGGCTGCACAATTGGGACCCATGCAGGACCAGGCACACTGGCAATTTTCTATTTCAAAGAGTAGTATAGATTAAAGGTCGGCTTGTATGCTGGCCTTCGACATGTTTTATATGTCTTCATTGTATGTTCTGACATTTGAAGGAGGTAGCAACTAATTTGGCCCTTTTTTTGCTTAAAGACTTAGTACTCTTATTTATTTTGGGCTGCTGCGGCTGGGTTATCTTCAAGTTTTTACGCCTTCCTGCGGCGCCTTTGTTGGGAACAATAACACTAATAGGACTCTTAAGAATAATGGAAGTGCCCCTTCCCACATCCCCGGGTTTTCTATCCCCGCTTATACAGATATTCCTTGGACTCTACATAGGATCTACCATTAATAAAGAAACAGTGCAAAGCCTAAAAGTAATGATGATACCGTCTGTGATAGTAGTTGCATGGTCGCTGGGTGTTGCCTTTGTATTGGGAGCGTTACTGTCTAAAATATCCTTTTTGGACCTTTATACCGGCATTCTAGCTTCCAGTATGGGGGGGCTTCCTGAAATGACGGTTATAGCATTAGCTACAGGTGCAGATGTAGAAGTGGTAATTGTAATGCAAATGTTCAGGTTGATTTCTGTTATTATTGCTTTTCCTATTATTTTAAAATATATTGTATCTGGTGGTAACGATAAAGAAAAACACAAAATGGCCAAACACCTGATAGATATTCAGGGAAATAATCAATCAGTCATAAGTGAAAAGCTAAGACTTATATTGGGTAGACTTCATGACCTGGAAAATGGCGCCAGGGAATATTTATGTAAAATGAGTTTAAAAACCTGCATATTAAATTTATGGGGAGTCAGCAAGGGATTAACCCTGGCTGCCATAGGAGGAACTTTGTTTTATAATTTAGGCGTGCCTGCCGGCGCAGTGGTAGGTTCTATGTTCTTTGTTGGCAGCGCTTCCTTATTAGGACTTAGAATAAGCACCCCCCATAAGAATGCTTTTGGCGTAATGTTAGTTGGGATTGGTGTAATGGTTTCAGACAATATATCTCCCCATACCCTGGAGAAGTTGTTCACACTTGAGGTAATGAAAGTAGTATTGGTGTCGACAGCCTTTGTCTTCATAACATCAATACTTATAGCACATCTTATAAAAAGGATAACACAATGGGATTTTGTGACCAGTTTTTTGGCTGCAGCACCCGGAGGTTTATCAGTAATGACCATGCTGGCTGTAAACTATGGTAAGGACCCTTTCTGTGTTTCCACACTGCATCTTTACAGATTAATAGCTTTAAAAGCAGTAATTCCGCTGGTGTTCATGTTTCTAGTGTGAACATGTTAAAAGCCTTTACCCCAAATACATGGGTAAAGGCTTTTAACATGCATGTGCATTAGCTTTTTGGGCCTGCTTTAGACTGCTAAACTGTCAATTTACTGCATGCCCTATCTGCCTTTAGAAGGCCGGCTCCTTGCTGGTGCTCTCCAAGACCAGGGAGTTTTTCAGCTGAGCTTGTTAAGATTTCTCTAATTTCAGAAGGTTTTAGGTTTTGGTTTATCTGCAGCAAAAGGGCTGCTGTTCCTGCCACATGAGGTGTAGCCATGGATGTGCCGCTCATATTTCCATACGAACTACTGCGTGTTGTAGAGTATATTTTACTGCCAGGCGCTACCAGGGTTAGCTGCGGCCCCCGGCTGCTGTATGAGGCCAACTCGTCTTTGTCATCTGTAGCGCCAACGCAAATTGTTTCTGGATAAGCTCCCGGATAGCTTATAGATCCACTTGGACCGCTATTTCCTGCTGCTGCAACTATTACGATGCCCGCATCATCCACGGCTTTAATTGCTGTCTTAAAAGAACTGGTGGATTCAGCCGTGCCAAGGCTCATGTTAACAACCTGCATTTTATTGTTTACACACCATTGAAGGCCGCTTAAAACACCCGACAGACTACCTGACCCTTGAGCGTTTAGAACCTTTACTGCGTAGATCCTGACAGATGGAGCGACACCTACAACACCAAAGGAATTGTCTATGGCAGCAACAGTGCCTGCCACATGGGTTCCATGCCCGTTGTCATCCCAATAAGGATATCTTGGATAGATGTAATTAACACCACCGGCAATATTTCCTCGCAAATCAGGATGCTTATAATCAATACCTGTGTCTAGAATGGCTACTTTTACGTCTTTGCCCCTTGAGGAGCCCCATGCTAAATTTGCTCTAACACGCTCGATATTCCATGGGGTTTGCTGTGTACTCTTTGTCAGAATAGGACTGTGATACCACCAGCTTCTAAGCATATTGGTATTAGGCTGCAGAGGCGGCAGTGAAACAATAATGTCCTGTTCAATTTGTTTTACACTATCACTTTTGCTTAACGACATAATGGCAGCTTCCTGTGCAGGAAGATAGCAGGATACGCCATGAATAATTGGCAGCAGCTCAATATCTACAGCTCCATATTTTTCTTCCAGTTCCCTTGCAAAATCAACTAGTGACTTGCATTGTTCATTACATAAAATTATCGAACGTTTACGTCCGTACATCACAATAAAACCCCCAATTTATAAAGTTTTTCTGTTTTTTGGTGTTACCAAAAAATTCCCTGGTACATTTTATGTTGCAGGTTGATTAAAGGTGAAAACACTGTAAGAAGTTTACAAAGGATGGGGGTTGAGTCATTAATGCCGGTTCAAGAAAAAAACCCACTTTTTATGGGTTTTTCAAATTAATCATTATTTCAATATCTCTAGTTTATCATTTCTAGTTTGCTGACAGGTCCACGATTTCTCCCCCTGTTATCTTATGAAGCTGCTCAATGGTGATAGGTATTTATTATTGATTATATTCAAGGGCCCTGTCCAGGATTTCATGCATTCTGTTCACCATGCCCTTATAATCCGAAGATAGCCCTGCAGAAATCAGCGTGCTGTCATAGAGTTGTTTAACTGCGATTTCTGCAAAGGGATCAGCCTTTTTCCTGAGGGTGTCCAGTTTTTTAATAATAGGGTGTGACGTGTTTATATCCATAATTCTTGCGCCAAAATGATTTAAATCCTTGTTCATTAGCTTCATGATGCGCTGCATACTGTTGGTCATTCCATCAGGACTTAACAGGATAGCAGGGCTGTCAACAAGGCGTTTTGATGCTCTAACCTCAGACACATCGTCTCCTAACACTTCTTTCATCCACTTTGTCAATTCCTGGACTTCGCTCTCGGCAAGGGCATCATCAGGTGTTTTATCTGTGTCATCTGTTTCTGGAAGTTGAATATTTTCTTGATCAGCTGATACAAGCTTCTTATCTTCATAATCTCCAAGCTGGTTTAGGATGTAATCATCTGCTGTTTCATAGGTATATAAGACTTCAATATCTTTGCGTTTAAAAATCTCAAGATAGGGTCCGTTTTCAATAAAATCCCTGGATGGACCATTCAGATAATAGATGGTATCCTGTCCCTCCTTCATACCTTCCAAGTATTCCTGGAGTGAAACCAATTTTCCAGGTTCACTTTTGGATGATTCAAAGCGCAGCAGAGGAGCCAGGTCTTTCCTTCTGCCCATATCTGTTGCTATGCCTTCTTTAATGAAAATCTGAAACTTATCCCAGAATTCCAGATACTTGTCAGGGTTGCTTTGTGCTTGCTCAGCCAAAAACTTGACAATGCGACCTGTAAGAACCTTGCGCAGTTTTGAGATTAGAGCGCTGTCCTGCATGGTTTCCCGTGAAATGTTCAAAGGAAGTTCTTCGCTGTCCACAACTCCTTTAATAAAACGCAGCCATTCCGGTAAAATGCCTTCAGATTTTTCTTGGATTAATACCTTTTTGCAGTAGAGATTTACACCGGGTTCCATGCGTCCAAAGCCGAAGCGTTCAAAATGGTCCTTGGGGAAGAACAAAAGGGCGTTGATATTAATGGGCGCATCTACTGAAAAATGAATCTTGAATAATGGTTCATCATATGCGTTAGCAATGAATTTATAGAATTCATTGTAGTTTTCATCGCTAATCTCATTTTTATTTTTGGTCCATAAAGCCTCAATGGTGTTTACCTTATCACCGTTTAGCTTTATTGGGAAAGGAACAAAGCTGGAGTACTGCTTGATGATGCTCTTGATATTGTCAGGTTTGGCGAATTCATGACAGTCTTCTTTTAATTTAAGCTGGATTCTGGTTCCGCGGCTGATCAGATCGGCTTTCTGGATTGTATAGGTGCCTAAGCCGTCTGATGACCAGATGCACCCATCAGCATCTGGTTTGTAAGATCTGGTATATACTGTGACTTTAGATGCCACCATGAAAGCGGAATAAAAGCCCACTCCAAATTGGCCGATAAGATTCACATCAGCCTGGTTGCCTTCTGTCAGGTGCTTAAGGAAAGCTTTGCTTCCTGAATGAGCTATTGTGCCAAGATTTTCGACCAATTCCTCTTCAGTCATACCTATGCCTGTATCGGCTATGGTTAAGGTATGGGCGTTGTCATCTGTTTGGATGGTGATTTCAGATGGAAGTTCAGGCTGGTAAGTATCAGTGTTCTGGATTTTTGTGTAGCGCAGCTTTTCAAGGGCATCTGCGGCATTAGAGATTAACTCCCGTAAAAATATTTTTTTGTCCGTATACAAAGAGTTAATTACAATGTCGAGCAACTGCTTTACCTCAGCTTGAAATTCCCTTGTATTATTTGTCTGGTTGTTGCTCATAAAAAAACCTCCTTTGCATCATATTATAGCGGTGAGTTTGAAATAGTCTCCATTAAATAATTTAGTTATTTCTCCACCATTTGTCAATGTATGTAATATGTTAGTTTTTTGTATAACATTTTTCTAAAAGGGAAATCTAATATGGAAAAATTATATAAGGGATGGGATAATCTTGAAACAATTTGCAGTTGGATTAATAGTTGGATTGGTTTTAGTGGGATTAGTGGCCAGTACCTTGGATTTACCGGTCAGACTATTGAAAGAGGAAGCTGTCCCTACTGTAACAGGTAAGGTTGGTCAGCCAAGGCAGGATGATGTTTGGATGATAGCCAGGATGGTTGCAGCAGAAGCCAGAGGGGAACCATTTCAGGGGCAGGTGGCCGTAGCGGCTGTAATTATCAACAGGGTACGGGATGCACGCTTTCCAGGTACAGTTAATGGGGTAATTTATCAGCCTTTAGCCTTTGAACCCATCTTGAACGGCAGTTTTTGGAGGGTCAATGTAACAAATGACCATGTAAGGGCTGCACGTTTGGCTTTAAATGGGTGGGATCCTTCTTACGGTTCAACCTTCTTCTGGAACCCGGCAACAGCAGTAAGCAGGTGGATTTGGAGCAGAAGAATTATTACCCGTATCGGCAAGCATGTTTTTGGAGTTTAAATGATAAATAAGTGAGGTGATGATAATGCACTTAAGGGATTTCTTTACCAGGCGAAAAAACTTTTTGCTGGGAGTAGGCCTGGCCCTGGTGATTGGTTTAGGTGTCTTATGGGTGACTCAAGCTAACAGCAGGGCATTTGCCATGGAAAATGCCCTGGAAGCCAGCTATCAAAATGCTTTCTTTTCATTACTGGAAAATACGGAAAATCTCGATGTTTTACTGGGAAAAGCTCAGGTTACTAACTCTGATACTCATAACATTATTACTCTAACCACTGCCTGGCATGAAGCAGAAACAGGCAGAAACAACTTGGGCAACATGCCTTTAGGGATGATTAACATGATGCGCAGCCATCAATTTATGACACAGCTTGGGGATTTTTGTTATTCCCTGGCTGAAAAGCTGGCTGACAAGGAAAAACTTAGCGAGTCTGATATGGAAACCATAAAGGACCTCCAGGTCGAAGTTAGAAAGATCCACATGGAGTTGAGAGATTTAATGGGTATAGCCCAGGACAAGGATATCAGACTTGGAAGTCTGGCGAGACCCAGGCAGGCTTTACGTTTAACTCCGGATTCTGAAGCAGTGGTTGACGGCTTTGCTCGTATGGACGAAAGACTCAGGGATGAAGTTCCCACGCTGACATATGATGGCCCATTTTCGGACCATGTGGTTAATAGAAAACCAAGAGGGCTTACCGGGCCAGAAGTCAGCCAGCGGGAGGCAGAAGAAATTGCAGTTGAGTTTATAAAGAAAGAAAATCCGGAGGCTGACTACCGGGCTGAAACCACTGAATTGTCCTCAGGAAATATACCTGCTTATAATATTCTGCTGCAGCGTCAAGGGCAGGCCCAGGCAGATACGGCATTGGGCATCAGCCGAAAAGGCGGACATATTGTATGGATGTTAGACCTGAATGAAAATCCTCAAGAAAGAAGGGTTTCTATTGAAGAAGCCCTGGAAACAGCTGAAGACCTTGTTAACAAGCTTGATTTAGGGGAATTCATCAAGATAGGCCATCTGGCAGAAGGTAACGAGGTTGTCGTTAACTTTGCCCTGCTGGAGGATGACATAATTATCTATCCCGACATGGTTCAAGTTACTGTTTCTCTAGACAGCGGCAATATCATGGGCTATGATGCTCAGAAGTTTTTGACATCACATACTAAAAGGGATATTCCAAAGCCCAAGCTTACTGAAGATGAAGCCAGGGAAAAAGTTAATGGGGATTTGAAGGTAGAAGGAGTAAGACTAGCCCTCATTCCTCTATCCAACCTGGATGAAAAGTTGTGTTATGAAGTAAAGGGCAACCTGGGTAAGGATACTTACTTTGTATACATCAATGCCCAAACAGGGCAAGAGGAAAAGGTGTTGTTAATAATCAAGACAAAAGACGGGACAAGGAGCATCTAAAGTATATATACCGGGCAGCTAATGAGAATCTACGGTTCATTGTGGGTACACCTGTATAAATACCAGTTGGTCTGGTAAAAACTATTAAAGGTTAAGTCATTAACTTGAGGATATTGAACCTGGAGGTGAAGAAAGTTGGCAAAAGACGTTAGGTGTGAAGTAAACAGCTGTACTTACTGGAGCCAGGGCAACTCTTGCAATGCAGACAGCATTTATGTTGTTTCACAAGGTGGGTCTGCTGCTACTTCAGACGATACAGACTGCAAAACTTTTAAAAGGAAATAAAGTTTTAAAGTTGATAGCTATCAATAAATAAAAGACGGACCTTTCAGTCAGGGCCGTCTTTTACTAACTAGGTTACAAATAAAGATAGAGGTGAAGATAATGAGCGCTAATACAGGTACAAGAATAACCTATAAATACTTTTTTTTGTTTTTAGGATTGCTGGCTGTTTTATATTTTTTAGCCCGGTATATTATACCTATTATCTGGCATTTGTTGTAGGCGCTCAGAGGCTCCTGCAGTGTTAATGTTTCCCCTTGCTAGAGAGGGGAATATCCCACATAAACAAAGAACAGCGAAAACTATAAAAGTAATCTTGCTTCCCTTGATGATTAAATCTCCTGGGGCCAAGCTTAGTTCCATATTGCCTACATATATTGCCAGGATTAATGTTACAATAGCCATGCTTATAGCCTGTCCAATTAGGCGCATGGTCCCTAAAGTGGCAGAAGCCACGCCGTAAAACCTTTTTTCAACGGCTCCCATTGCAGCATTGCTGTTGGGTGACGAAAACAAGGCAAAGCCCATTCCCAATACAATGAGATTTAGCACAATCAGCCATAGGGGAGTATTAATATTGATAAAGGCAAACACCAAAAGACCCAAAGTACAGAGCCCCATACCCAGGGAGGCAACCAGCCTGGGTTCTGCTATGTCTGAAAGCTTTCCCGCAAAGGGGGAGAGCAGGGCCATCATTACTGGTTGTGAAAGCAAAATTAATCCTGCTCCTTGGGAAGTAAAGCCCATGATGATTTGTAAATATATTGAAAGAATAAAACCTAATGCAAAGGTTGCACTATAATTGATGAGGGCAGCCAGGGTAGAGAAGGCAAAGGTTTTATTTCCGCTGAAAAGCCTCAAATTCAATACCGGCTGTTCTAATTTCATTGCATATCTGATAAAGACAGCTAGAAAAACTAACCCAAGAACAAGGATATATTTAGCCCACGGAGATGCTGTCACAGAAGAAAAACCGTAAATAAAAGCCGAAATACCAACAGCATAAAGGACAGCTCCTGTTAAATCATATTTCTCACCCTCCGCACCTTTCCATTCTCCCGGCAGCTTGAAGAGAAGAAAATAGGCCAGGGGCAAGCAGATTAAGGCAGGGAGAAAGAATAAATAATGCCAGCCCAGGTTATGGTTGATAGCTCCACCTAAAACGGGTCCAAGGGATAAGCCGATATATACTGCTGCCACATTTAAACCAAGAACCCGTCCTCTTTCCTGAGGGGGAAATATAGAAGTCAAAATAGCCATGGAAGTGCCAAAAATCATAGCCCCCCCTAAACCCTGTATCATTCTAAAAAATATCAATGTTTCTATGGACCATGCCAGACCACAGAGGATAGAGGATATCAGGAAGATGAAAACCCCCAGGGTAAAGATCTTTTTCCTCCCGATAATATCTGCAAGCCTGCCAAAGGGTACAAGGAAGGCTGCTGACGCTAAAATGTAGCTGGTAGCCACCCAGCTAAGCAGGAATGTCCCGCTTGCAAATTCCTTTGCGATTGAGGGCAGCGCCAGGTTGATGGAGCTTGACATGAAAGGGGTCAAAAAAGAACCCATGGTAACAATGGCTAATGCGGTTTTCTTTAAGGAAAAATCTGATTTAGGTTGCATTTAATCCTTTCACCTTCTCTAGTAAAATATTAACAAACTTGATTTTTATCCCCATGGTAATAATTAATACCGCTGATTACAAATACCCAATAAGAGCAATCAAACACCCGGATCATATTGCTGTAGGTGGTGCGGGCTTATGCTGGTTATTCGGCCAAAAACTCGGTTTTCAAGCAGGCAGAAGCTTTTCGAGTTAAGGGGTATTAGAACCATTAGCGCTACTGTAAAACCCTGCTCAAGGGCGGGACGATTTGTTTTTTTCTGGACATAACCCCAGGGAGGAACACGCTTTTCTGCTTTGAATTGACATTGAAAGCTTTTTCTATGGCCCGGCTTTGCTTTCCTACAAAAAGCAGTTCCGTACCATCCTTCAGCAGGTCTGTAAGCATTAGTATTACCAAGTCGTAGCCTTTATCACCCTGGACCTTGTTCATGGCTTCCAGAAGTTCTGATTGTTTTTCACGAATTAAATCCAGGTCAACCACTTCAATCTGTCCGATGCCAACGATATAATTACCCAGATGGAATTTCTTAAAGTCTTCAAAAATAAGATCTTCAGCAGTACGTCCATGGATTGTTGAACCTGCCTTGAACATTGCCCTGCCAAATTCTTGAATATCAATACCGGCAATTGCCGCATTCTCATGACCATGTTTAATATCTTCCAGGGTGGTGGTAGGCGACTTGAATATTAATGTGTCTGAAAGTATTGCAGAGCAAAGTAGACCGGCTACCCTGGGAGGCGGGGCTATCTTGTGCTCGCCATACATTTTGCTGATAATGGTTGCTGTGCTGCCAACAGGTTCATTGCGCATCATGATGGGTTCCGGGGTCTGCATGTCGGCCAGGCGGTGGTGGTCAATTATTTCCAGAATCTCTGCCTGCTCCACACCTTCCACTGATTGACTTCTTTCATTATGATCAACCAGTATCAACTGCTTACCTTTTACAGCCAGGAGATTGTACCTGGAAATCATGCCTAAAAACTTTTTATTTTCATCAACTACCGGGTAGTTTCTATACCTGGTATCAAGCATAGTTTGTTTTGCTTCTTCAATTAAATCATCTTCATCAAAATATTCTATGTTTGTGCTTGTCATTATTCTTTCCATGGTTATATCCATGGGTATCTTTTTGTCCGTGTCCCATGCCTCTAAAAGTAGACGAGCCAGGTCGCCAACTGTGAAGAGCCCCAGCAGTTTATGGGTATTTTCTCTTACTACCGCCAGGGTTTTTATCTTCTCTCTGTGCATTAATCTGCCTGCATCCTCCAGGTTAACATGGGGAAAGACAAAGACAGGATTGCCTGTCAAAATGTCTTTGGTTCGCGGCCGGACATCTTTTATAAGTACAGGTTCTTCACATTGAAAATAATCCAAGACAAAGGCTGTTTCCCTGTTGAGTGGGCCGCACCTGCAGGCCACCGCCTGTTTCTGCTGAACTTGGTTTTTCAGATAAGCATAAGCGATAGCCGAACAGATGGAATCCGTGTCAGGCCGCCTGTGGCCGATGATGTAGAGACTGTCCTGCATATTTTCCCTCCATGATAAACTAGGGCTCAGTTGGGAAAGGACCCAAAAACCCCCTTGGCTCCCCTGCCGGGTCGGCTAGTTCTTCGCCTTCAACCAAAATTTTTACCCTATTAACCTCATCGAACTGAACAAGGGTGTTGACCAGAGTACCTACACCCATTAGCTCTGCCATGCTGCCGGCAAAGGTGTTGAACTCTTCACTTAAAGAAACAATTAAATCATTATTTTGTAGGATGGTACCATAGACTTTTGAGTTTGGATTTATGTTGGCAGTAAACTCTTTAGTCTCCGGCCCATTGATAAGTTCTTCAAGAACAGCTTTATACCTGTCTTCCCCTGGCTGGTAGACAACCTGACGTTCTTCAAAGACCATTTTTTCATTATTTGCGTCCCCGTAATAGAGTTTTACAAGTTCAGCGCTAATTCCAGGCGCAGTTTCTGGTCTTGGAGTACAAGAACTTGATGCGGGTAGAACCACTAGTAAAAGCAATACAAGAATTGTGAGGGTACGATTATTTTTCAGTTTAGCCGCCTCCATCTTAATTTGGGGACATTCCTCTGAAAGAGGTGTGTCCCCTGACCTTGTTAAGGTGTGTCCCCTTACATACGTTGGGGACATTCCTTCAAACCAAGAGTTTACGCTCTAGGGGAGGTGTGTCCCCTTACCTTATTATATTTATTCTTAACCAACATGACAATGAATACTGAAAAAAAGGCTGCTTAAAATTTCCAACAGCCTTTTACAACAGCCTATTAAATGGTTAGTGCTTCACCAGGATTACATTTGCAGCATCTACCAGGGCGCCAACCTTGTCGCCTTTTTTAAAGCCGGTTTCAGTAAAACTATCTTTAGACATCACAGACGTGATGCGCGGCGATTCCGCCATTCAGCCGCCTACTCACAGGGTAACATGTGTCTCCAGTCCATTGTGTTTAACATCTTCAATTTCACCGGTTAGGCTGTTTCTCACGCCACCTTCCAAAATATATCACCTCCAAAAAATCTTTCTGGAATATTTCCCTGCATATATTTTTCCCGAAGGGATACTTATTAATTCCAGGGTAAACAGTTTTATTTTTTAAAGGAGGCAGGAATAGTAGAAAATGCTGGTAATCAAGGAATTGAGAAATGTATATAGTACAAAAAGTAAGTAAATTTAAGATGAATTATGATAAAATATCTATTATGCGGGATAGAATATTGGAGGGGCAAGGGGACCGGTTAAAATGGGAAGGAAGTTGATCAAGATTTTTTCCTTTATTGTTTTTGGAACAGCTGCTGTATTGGGTTTGTTTTTGGCGTATATGATTGTTACCGATTACAGACCTCCGGCTGAGTTGAATGTTGACATGGAAAACAATCAGGAACTGGTTTTAGAAAGGGGAGTTCCTTTTAGCTTAACAACATTCAATATAGGTTACTGCGGCCTTGATAAGAATCAAGACTTCTTCATGGATGGAGGAACCATGTCGCGTTCGTCAAGCAGGGAGCAAACACTTGTTAATCTAAGCGGCATTTTGGAATTTCTCCAAAGAGAAAATTCGGATTTTTTACTGCTGCAGGAAATAGATATCAAATCTTCAAGGAGCTATGATATAAATCAGTATGAGGCCATACAGGGCGCTTTTGGTGATTATGGGTCACTCTTTGCATTGAATTACCTGGTTAAATGGGTGCCCGTTCCAGTGATGAGACCCATGGGTTATGTGAAGAGCGGGATAGGTTTGTTTTCAAGGTACAAAATTGATTCCAGCAGGCGCTACCAGCTCCCTGGAAGTGAAGCATGGCCGAGACAGCTGTTCGATCTGGACAGGTGTATGACTAAAAGTGTTATTCCAGTAGAGGATGGCAATAAATTGGTTTTAGTGAATCTTCATTTGTCGGCTTATGACAAGGGGGGTAGAGTAAGGGAGCAGCAGCTAAAATTTCTGAAAGAATATATTCAGCAAAACTATGAAAAAGGCTATTATGTCATAATAGGTGGGGATTGGAATCACCTGTTAGCTCCTGACCGGTTGGAAGAACCGGGGGTAAATGAAAATTGGCCGGAGTGGCTAGTCATGCTGCCTGAGGATTTTACCCCACAGGGATTTCAATGGGTGGTGGATGAAAGTGTTAAGACGGTTAGAGATAACAAAACCAGATATATAGAAGGTGAGACTTTCACCGCCATCATTGATGGTTTCTTGGTCTCACCTAATATTGAAATCCTTGATGTACACGGGCATGATTTAGGTTTTGAGCACAGTGATCATAACCCCGTAACATGCGTGTTGAGGTTAAAATAAAGGGGCAGTTTTTGAGCTGCCCCTTCTTTATAAGTTGGAGACATTCCCCTATTCAAGAGGCAAGAAGGGTGAACAAGAGGCATGAGAATATCCTGTTTCCTGTTCCTGCAGTCGTACTTCATGAAATTTGTTTATCGGACCCACTGAATTTCCACATCTGCGGAAGTGTCGGTAAAGCCAAGGACAATGTACGGGTAAGTTATCACTTGTATGACCATGTCGTCGGGATTTGGTTCAAGCAGCTTTAGTTGGACTATCCACTTTTCACCGGCGCTTTTGCCAATTTCATCTATAACCACCTGATAGCCCCCAGTGGGTTTTTCTCCTGCTGTAATGAGGTACAGGTTAGCTCCTTCCACTTCCTTTTTATATGTGCCTGCTTTGCTTTTATTCTCTTCAATCCAACTGCGCAGTTCTTCAGGTGTTAATAGTTTGCTGTTGATGATGTCTTTTTCGCGCAGCGCTTCTTTGGGCAGGTCTGCCGGGGCTTCTGCCGGCGGCTCTACAGGTTCAGGCACTTCAATGGGATAGATGATGTCTCTTACAGGTGGTCTTTCAGGAATTTCCAAACTGTTTCTTTCATCCAATTTGTCTATTCCATGAGCTTTCCACAGCTTGTTTGAGAGAGTGTACAGGGTATCGCCTATATAGAGAATTCTTTCCACGTTTTTGTTGCTGTCATACCAGTAGCGGCCTGCTTTCTGGTAATCATCGCCCGTTAAGTGGGTGATTCTGCCTTTAAGGTTAAAGCCTGTTTTTAAATCAATGTGATAGACATAAGCTCCCTGGAAGGCAAATTCTCCATAAGGCGGTATGCCTTTATAGCCGTAGTTTTGAGTGCCCTTTACTTCCATGACTGTGATTGGTAGGGCCAACAGATTTTTCTCCCTTGAGAAGAGCAGGGCTTTATGATTTCTAAGTATTTCTGATTCTGTTCCCCGGTCTCCAATCATTTCTACAAATTTTTCCTTGGGATTGTTGACATCACTCACATCAAATATTGCCATCTTCATGCCCAGGTAATAAGCCATACCGTCCACTTCTACCGCATCCTTGCCAAAACCTATCAAGTGGTTTTCATCATAGGGATGAAGGTAATCGCTGTATCCTGGAATTTTTAGAGCGCCCAAGATAGAAGGTTTTTCTGGGTTTTGAAGGTCAATTACAAAAAGCGGGTCAACTGTTTTAAAGGTGACCATATAACCCCTGTCGCCCATGAAGCGTACAGAGTAGATCGTTTCACCTGGAGCTATGTCTTCAATCTTGCCAACCATGCCTAACCCTTCATCAAGAATATAGACGTTGTTCTTGGAGGTATGTTCGTCGCTGCGCCAGACATCCCCTGTTGTAGTTGCAACACGGAAGTATCCTTTATGTTCATCCATGGAAAACTGATTCAGGAGTAGACCTGGTACTTTGCCCTTGCTTTGATAATCAACCCTGCCCTCATCCAGGGAGAATTTGTATACCTGGGTGCTGTGGCTGGCAGCCCGAGCTTTGTCACTAAAGTCATACTGGGTAACTGCAACATAAAGGTTATGCAGGGAGGCATAAATGTTTTGTCCCGAACCAAGGAAGCTGGATACTTCCACCTGCTTGTTTGGTTTTTCCAGATCTAATCCGGCAACCAGCAGGTAGTTTGCTTCGATTGAGCCCGGGAAGTAGCGAATCTTTTCAAAGTCTATTTCTACAAAATCTTCTTTCCCAGCTGTATCCCTATAAACAGGTTTGTCAAGGTCCTTGCCCTCATCAAGCCTATAGTAGTTTATATACTTATTAGCTACCAGGTAAAGAGCTGAACCAATTTTTCTAGAAGATACATAGTACCCATCCAGTTCAACTTCCCTGACAAGCTTGATGTTGCTCTTGTCAGCAATGTCATAGATCATGGCTTTGACCGTATTGCGATAGCTGTAAGGAGGCATGATATCCGGGGCAATCTTTACACTGTCTCCACGAATAAAGGGCATTGGGTAATAATGTTCGGTAGCCCCGATAACAACCAGGAATTTGTCGTCAAGGTACAGTTCTCTGGGGGCAAAGGGCTGGCTGCTTAAGTCTATGGTTTTGACGAGGGCCATCTCTTTTGCGGGATAGGCCTTGCCGATAATGATGCGTTGGTTGTTAACCTGGTAGATATACTCTCCATCTGTTTTAACCATATCAGCTTCATCTACACCCTGTACTTGAACATTTGTAGTTGAGTAGCTGCCGCCGTCTCCTGCTGCTGCATCTGCAGCGGCAGGGGCTGCTGCTTTCATGACCGATTCCTCGGCTAGGTCCATTCCCCTTAGACCTATGCCAAATCTATAATAGCCGGCAGTATTCGCTTGAGCTTCTTTAAGCAATTCCATCAGCTTTTCCTGGGTTCCCAGGATAGGCAGTTCACTTACATGCATGTTAATATAAATCGACTTGTTTTCTTCTCTCCATTTTACGTCTGCGCCGAAGGATTCACCGATAAAACGCAGGGGAACCAGGGTTTTTCCTTCAACTATCTGGGGAGCCACATCAAGATGGATAGAGGCGTTGTTTTTTAGAGCGGTTTTTTCTCCAATGGTTAAAAATATATTTGTTTCTCCTCTGGTTGCTGTAATAGTCTTTTGGTTCTCATCCCAGGTTACAACTGCCCCCATGGCTTCAAAAATGTCTCTTAGGGGGACTAAGGTTCTGTTTTCGATTATTTCGGGAGGAACTTGAAAGGTCAGTTGTTTGCCGTCAAGGTAGACCTTAATCTGATCGGTAGCTTTTCCAGGACTGGAGAGAACCAGAGATATAAATAGAAAGGCTGCCACGACTGTTACAATAGTAATCATTACTAAGTTCCTATTTTTCATCGGGAAATTCACCCCACTTACTTTTTTAGCTATTAGACGTAATGAGAGAATTAATTGTTCCCAATGCTTTTATGAAGACTTTTTATAACAATGATTTTGTTAGACATCATTAGACAGTGTTAGATGATTCGGCTATAATACAAGGGTAGAGTTAAGAGAGGTCTTTTAGGCAAAAGGGGATGGACAATGAGATCGCCGTTATTTTTGTTGATAATAGGTTTGATAATGCTTTTTTACGCATTGCTTAACTATTATGTTGGATTGCGGGGGTGGCAGTTTTTAGGGAGATATATACCCTTTTTAAGCAGTAAGGCTTATTGGCTGGTTTTTTGGCTGATAGCCATGTCTTACTTTCTAGGCAGGCTTGGGGGCGCCTTTTTGCCTGGAAGTTTTGTACAGGGATTGAAAGTAATCGGATCCTACTGGCTTGCAGCGCTTTTTTATATGATATTAATCTGGGCTGCAGTTGATGTTTTGCGTTTGCTGGACAGGTTGGTTGACTTTTCTGCAAGGCTGCAGATAGGAGGGCTGCCCCAGGCGGCAGTAGGTGGTTTGGTTTTCATGGCGGTCCTTGGCATTATGGTATATGGGTCCTGGAATGCCCGTAATCCACAGATTGTAGAATATCAAATTAATATTCCTAAAAAGGCCGGCAATTATGATACATTAAGCGCTGTACTGGTATCAGATATTCACCTGGGAAGCATTGTTGATAATAGGCGGTTAAATGAGATGATTGATATGATTAACCAGCTGGAGCCGGAACTGGTTTTGCTGGCAGGAGATATTATTGATGAAGATGTGGAGTTCTTTGTGGAGCAGCAGATGGCAGAGAGTTTTAGGAGATTAACACCAAAGCTTGGGACTTATGCAGTCTTGGGAAATCATGAGTACATCGGCGGCAATGCGGAAGATGCAGTACATTACCTGCAGGAAGCAGGCATACATGTACTGATAGATGATTATGTGCTGGTAGAGGACAGTTTTTACATAGTAGGCAGGGATGATAGGGCAGGGACTCGTTTTACCGGTCAAGGCCGTAAAAGTTTGACAGACATTATGCAGGGTGTTGATAATGGTAGACCTATAATACTCCTTGACCACCAGCCAACTCACTTAGAAGAGGCCAGGGAGGCGGGGGTGGACCTGCAGTTGTCAGGACACACCCACCGGGGTCAGTTGTTTCCCAATCACCTGATTACCCAAAAGATCTTCGAAATCGACTGGGGCTACTTGCTAAAAGGGGATCTCCAGGTTATTGTCTCAACCGGATACGGAACCTGGGGACCGCCTATTCGCATTGGCAACAAGCCTGAATTGGTTTACATAAAATTTCAGTTTGGCCCCTAAACCTCCTTCATGCTTAGGCTGATGCGGGACCTTTTTAAATCAATTCCTATGACCCTTACTTTTACCTGGTCGCCAACACTAACTACATCCATGGGATGCTTGACATACTTATCAGCCAGCTCGGAGATATGTACCAGCCCATCCTGCTTGACACCAATATCTACGAAGGCGCCAAAGTCTACCACATTTCTTACGGTACCTTCTAAAAGCATTCCTTCAGTCAGGTCTTCCAGTTTTGTAACGTCTTTCTTTGATGGTTTTCTTTGCTTCCTGCCACTTGTTCTGCGGCGCATGGGGATAGACCACGCCAACATCAAGAACTTTTCCGGTCTCATCCACCACGGCTATCTTGCATCCCGTACGGTAGCTGGGGTCAATGCCCATGACAGTCAAGCCCTTTACCGGGGGTTGAAGCAGGAGGTTTTTCAAGTTTTTTGAGAAAACGCTAATGGCCTGTTCTTCTGATGCGCTTGTAAGTTCGTTTCTAATCTCCCTTTCTATGGAAGGGGCTATGAGACGCTTGTAGGCATCTTCGGCAGCAGATTGAAGATAAGGCGTATACTGGTTTTCCCCTGTGATTACCCTTTGGTAAATTGATTGGATTGCCAAACCTTCGTCTACCTTTATCTTAACCGTCAAGGCTTTTTCATTTTCCCCGCGATTTATGGCAAGGACACGGTGGGGCGGCATTTTTGAAACAGGTTCAGAGTAATCAAAATACATCCGGTATGTCTCGTCAGTTGCATCACCTGCTTGTTTGACTGCCATTTCGCCGTGTTTTCTGGCGAGGTCTCTAATGGTTTGGCGTATGGCAGCCTCATCGGAAATGTTTTCTGCAATTATATCCAGGGCTCCCTTAATAGCGTCTTCTATTGTATGAATGTCCTGTTCAGGATTGATGTAGTCGGCCGCAGCTTCTTCCACTGTCAATTCTGAAGGATTCTGGGCCATAATAAAGTCTGCCAAAGGGCCTAACCCTTTTTCCCTGGCAATGATAGCCCTTGTTCTACGTTTTTGTTTATAAGGTCTGTATAAGTCTTCCACATCAACAAGCTTTGTGGATGCCCTGATTTTGGCTTCCAGTTCAGGAGTAAGCTTTTCCTGCTCGGCGATAAGTCGGATTACTTCTTCTTTTCTTTCTTCAAGGCTTCTTAAATAGTTTAATCTCTCCTGGATGCTTCTTAAAACATTTTCGTCCAATTCACCGGTGGCTTCTTTGCGGTAGCGGGCTATAAATGGTATGGTGTTGCCCTCATCGAACAGCTTTACTGCACTTGCTACTTGTTTTTCTGTAATACCTAATTCTATTGCGATCTGTTTTGCAAGTAATGACATGATTTAATGATTCCTCCTAATAGTTATTATTGTCAATGTGCAATTCAATAGTTGTCGGAATCTCAACATAAAAAGAGACGCCATTTTCTTCATTAACAGCCCATACCTTTGCCTTGTGAAGAGTGGCTATGCGATTAAGAATTGCCAGGCCAAGACCAAATTCGCCTTTATAACCCTTGCTGAATTTTTTAAAAAGCACCTTCATGGTTTCAGGTTCAATTGGCGGCCCGTCATTCCATAAATGAATTAGCGCTGCTGGTGATGGGCTATTTTGCGCTGATTCTTGAAGCGACTGTATAGAAGATAGCTTAACGGTAATTATTTCTTTAGCATAGCGAATCTGGTTATCCAGCAAGGCTTCCAATGCTATTCGCCATTGATCCTCATCCCCAATGATGCTGGCCGGAGATAAATCAAGGGACCAATCTAATTCACTCCTGCGCCAGCGCAGCCTTTCAACTAAATCCTCTATCAACTGTTCTAAATTAACGGTCTCATGCTTAGGTGCATGAGCTGCCATGTAATCAAGTTTTGTTATATATAGGAGGTTGCGGATGCGCTTTTCAAGTCTCTCAGCTTCCTCATCGATAACCTGCACTGTACTTGCAAGGTCACCCTTGGGGAAGATTCCGTCCCGGATAGACTGGGCATAGCTTCTCACAACCATTACAGGAGTTTTTAATTCATGGGAAACATGCTGAATAAAAGACTGCTGGGCTTCGTCCTGTTTAAGAATCTGTTTTCTTAAGGTCTCTATGGATTGACCAAGCCTGCCGATCTCGTCACTGCGATCCAAGAAAATGGTCTCATACCAGTCACGGTTAGCGATTTTATCAACATGCTTTTCCAAGATTACCAGGGGTTTACTCAAGTATTTGGCCAGGAGCAGGGCAGGTACCCAGCTGAATAAAAATACTAACCCCATTACAAACATTAATTTTTTAAAGAGTGTTCTAACCAGGTCATTCCTGTAGGAATCCCACATAAAGGATATCAAGAAAGCATTTTGACCAAAAACGTGTACCTTGGTAATCACATAAAACATCTGCCTGTTTTCAATACGCACGGCATAATGCTTTTTAACAGAGTCCTGCCTTAAAGCCTGGTCCCTAAGCTGCCTCATAAATTCACCAGGCAGTGGAGGCCCATAGCCAAATATGCTCTGACCATCTTCAGAAAACATCACATGGTTTACCGTGCGTATGGACTGTAGTTGTTGTCTTCTTTCTAGAGTCAAGGATTGATCAAAAGCTGTCCTGTCTTGTTCATTTGAGTAGCGTTCAAGGGTCATGGCCTGGGCGTTCTCTATGGTTACATAAATTTCCTTGGTAAAAAATTGGCGTAAGGTCCAGGGAAACAGTGATGCAAGCAGCAAAGAAATTCCAATGGTAATTGCTGCAAAAACAAGCCATATCTGCAAAAATAACGGTAGATTTCTCATTATTATTTCACCATCCGGTAACCGTATCCATAAATAGTTTCTATGCCCAGGTCCGGCATTTTTTTGCGCAGGCGTCTTACAAGGTCGTCCACTACACGGTCTGAACCGAAATAATCATCACCCCAAATGTGATAGAGTATTTGCTCTCTGGATAATGCCTGTCCCCTGTTTTTTAGAAAATAAAGCAGGAGGTCAAATTCCTTGGAAGTTAGATCGACCTTTTTCCCATCCAATAGAGCAGTTCTGTTAGCTTCATTTATCTGGTAGGGAGGAACTAATGTAAAGGGAGGGGCAGTCTGTTCCTTGGAGCTGTTATAAATGCGTTCTAAAAGCTTTTTGCTGCGAATAACCAGCTCCCTGGGTAAAAAGGGCTTGGGTAAATAGTCATCGCTTCCCAATTCCAGGCCGATCACCCTGTCAATATCAGCATCCCTGGCTGAAATAAATATCACAGGCACATCAGGGGTTTGAGTTTTAATCTCCCGTATTAGCTGGTACCCGTCAATGTCGGGAAGCATTATATCAATAATCCATAAATGTGGGTTTGTGCTTATTGCTTTTTGAGCTGTTTTCCCTGTTATAAAAGAAGATACTTCCCAACCTTCCTTTTGCAGGTAGGAGTATAATACCGAGTTTAAGTTAACATCATCTTCAACAAGGTAAATAGTATAAGCCATATAGTTTCCCTCCTAACATTTTGGGCAACATCATAAGTATAACAATAAAGTATGAAAAGGAGTATAACAAAAAAAGGGGATGACTTTCATCACGCCCCTATTTTTAGCGACACCACATTGATCATTATTCAGCTCGCAGTGCATCTATTGGGTTAAGGTTGGATGCCTTGTTTGCAGGATAAAGTCCAAAGAATACGCCAACTGCCAGTGAAAACAAGAGAGCCATTAAAACAACTTTAAATGAAAATATTGCTGTCAGGCTGGATACCTTGTTGATAATTTCAACTAACCCATAGCCAAGAACAAGGCCGATTATGCCCCCGGTAATGCTGATTACAGCTGATTCAACTAAAAACTGCGACAGGATGTCTCGTTTCTTTGCTCCCAAGGCCTTGTTAATGCCGATTTCTCTCGTTCGTTCGGTGACTGAAACCAACATGATGTTCATAATGCCAATGCCCCCTACAAGCAGCGAAATACCTGCAATACCTCCCAGCATCAATGTCAGGGTTGAAGTGATCTGTCCCATGGTTTCAAGAATTTGTGTCTGGTTCATTACTCGGTAGGCATTTTCATTTCTAAACTTCTGCAGTAATGTAGCTTCAATGCTTGCTATAGCTCGGTCAACGAATTCCGGAGATTCGGCTTGAACATAGATTGTACTGATCCTGGTGTTGCCCAGCAGCCTCTGGGCAGTGCTGATAGGAATTATGACCTTGTCATCTTCCGACCTGCCCATGCTGGCGCCTTTTGCTTCTAATACGCCTACAACTGTAAAGGCTGTGCCGTTAATACGGACTTCCTGTCCTAAAGGATTAACATTAGAAAAAAGTTCACTGACTACATCTGCTCCTAAAACCACTACTTTCTGCCGGAATTCTACATCAATAGGCACCAGAAATCGGCCTGATTGCAGCTGATAATTTCTAATGCTGTGATATTCAGAATTAGTACCTTCTAATGTAGTATCTGTAGTTGAAGTTCCGAATTTTACGCTTGCCTGTCCGCTAACCATGGGAGATACATCCTTTACGCCCACTTTATCA
Organism: Bacillota bacterium; assembly: GCA_040756735.1. GTDB lineage: Bacteria > Bacillota > DSM-16504 > Desulfitibacterales > Desulfitibacteraceae > JBFLYC01. Next base: position 83,803 of record JBFLYC010000008.1, read on the forward strand.
GCTAATTCCATTGCTTCTTGATAGGACATATTATAAAGAGATGACCGGCCTGTAAACATAATGGTGATAAGGTTTGATCCCATGCTCTGTACCTGTTGGGTAACCTGGCTGGTTGCGCCCTGTCCGATGGAGACAAGGGCTACAACTGCAAAAACGCCGATGATGATGCCCAGCATTGTAAGAAAGGTGCGCAGCTTGCTGGACCACATGGCCATGAAAGCCAAACGTATTGCCTGGGGAAAACTCATGATGACTTTCCCCCTTCTTCATTGACAATTAACCCGTCATGAATGTAAACCTGGCGCTGGGCTTGAGATGCTACTTCTTTATCATGGGTAATTAGTACAATAGTTCTGCCCTGGCTGTGCATTTTGTGGATCATGTTTATTACATCATGCCCTGATGTGCTGTCCAAGTTGCCTGTGGGTTCATCGGCCAAGATGATATCAGGTTCACCAACAATTGCACGGGCAATTGCTACACGCTGCTGCTGGCCTCCTGAGAGCTGGGTAGGTCTGTGATACATTCTGTCAGCCAGTCCTACCACTTCTAGAGCTTTCATGGCCCGTTCCTGGCGTTCTTTGCGTTTGACACCCCTGTATACTAAAGGACGTTCCACATTTTCCAGGGCAGATAAACGTGGCATAAGATTAAAGCTTTGAAAAACAAAGCCTATTTTTTTATTGCGTACCTCTGCCAGTTGATTGCCGGAAAGCTTGCTTACTTCCTGTCCATTGAGCCAGTATTTACCTTCAGTAGGCACATCCAAACAACCGATAATATTCATGAGAGTGGATTTGCCTGAACCAGAAGGTCCTACAATAGCTACAAATTCGCCATTTGCAACTGATATGTCCACACCTCTAAGGGCTCTAACAACAATGCCGTCCATTGGGTAGCTTTTAGTAATGTTTGTCATCTTAATCAATTACCGCCACCCCTTTGCTGTGTAGGCGCTCCTCCTCCTTGATAACCGCTGGGTCTTTGACCACCTACTCCGCCCATGCCTGGTATGATCACAGGGACACCACTCCTGGCTGCGGCTCCTTGTATCACAACTTCTTGCCCCTCTTCTAGACCCTCCAATATTTCTATAAATGATGCATTATAGGCCCCTGTCGTAACTTGTACAGGACGTGTCTGTACATCAGAACCATTACCTTCCGATTTATCTGCAACAAGTACGGTCGCTCTTCCCTGGCGCCTGTTCACTGCTTCAATTGGCACCAGCAAAGTGTTAAGTTTTTGCTCCACTAGAATGTCGGTATTGACTGTCATGCCCACACGAAGTCCCTCAACCGGTTCAACGGCTACAGTGACATCAAATGTAGCTACACCGCTTTGGCTTCGGCCGTGGGATGCGATTTTTACAACCTGGCCTGTAATAGGGATGTTTGGAAGAGCGTCTGCACTTATGCGCACATTTTGGCCAACCTTAATCTTAAATATATCAAGTTCATCCACGGGTATTACCACCTGGATTTTAGAGTAGTCTATGATTGTAGCCAATACTGTTCCCTGGGATACGTCATCTCCAACACCTTTAGCCTGGGATGGCAATGAAATGGTTCCATCAAAGGGGGCAAGGATCTTCATGTTCTGCTTTCTCTCTAACTGCTTTTGTTCCAGTTCTAGAAGATCAAGCTTTAACTGCTGTAGTCTTAATCCTGCGGTTGCAATATTATCATTTAGCTGTTCTGGGTCAGGGTTTTCAATTTCAGCAAGGGCGCCCCCTTCTTGAACAGTTCTCCCTGAATCTACTTTTACCCTGACAATTCTGCCTGCAATGGGAGCACGGATGTCGGTGGACGAGCCAGACATTAAATTCCCAGTGGTTACCGCCTGTTTTTCACCGTTAGGCGTAAAAACCTTCAAACTTGCCTTCATTCCCAAGTCAAGCCCCCCTGGGTTTTTAAACTCAACTTTTACTTCATAGAGAATAGCCCCTGATTCACCAGCTTTTGCATCGGAGTTTACTTGGACAACTTGGGCAGGTACTGATGTTAGAAAGTCAGGCAAAAATACTTCAGCTTTCTGTCCTACCCTGATGTCAGCCAGCTGGGCGCTGTTAAAACTGCCCGTTACCTCCATTATGCTGCGGTCCAAAACAGTAGCAATGACCGCATCTTCCTGGACCCTGCTGTTTTCTTTCACAAGCCAGGTTACTTCACCTGCGGATGGGGCTTTAATTACAGTGGGTGTTAATTGTTGCCGGAGTTTGTTATAGTCACGTTCTGAAATAGCAATGTCTAGGCGTTTTCTTTCGATTTGCAGGCTAAGGTCATCAGCTTCCAGTTCAGCAAGGAGTTGACCGGCTGTGACCTGCTGGCCGTCACTCATATAAAAACCGGCAATACTGCTGCTGATGCGTGTTCGTATTTCCTCTTGTACGGCAGCTTCTATAGAACCTGTCCCCGACACCAGCTCTTCAAGATCTCCGCGCTGTACTTTGACTGTCATTGTATCTGATGGTTGGGCTTGAGCCTTGCGCCGGGCTGAAATAAAATACCATGTTGAACCTATAATTCCAATAATTACTACAATTACGACAATCCAGAGCCAATATTTTTTAACAAACTGCATTGATTATCACCATCCATTCATCATCTTACTTGATACATTGGTACATGCTTTTTTTATTATAAAACAAATATATAAAATAATTATGGCATAAATATCTTGCAATTGTGGGAAATTATGAAATTGCTAAAAATTTGTGGTTGCAGTAAGTGGGAGGTCTGATAAAATATAGAAATATAGTAGGCGCTGTTAGAATTATAGTCAAGTCATGCACAATTAATTTCAAAGAGGTAAATGGATATGAAGGGTAAGGGAGTTTTAGCAGGGTTATTTGTCTTTGTTATAGTTGCGGCTGTTGGGGTACTGGCAGGAGGCTCCTTTTTGGGAACCATGTATGGGAGAGGGTTTTCCCTTATCCATGAACTGCAGCTCAGATTTCAGGTTGATATGACCAGCCCATCACCTGTTGAGCTAAAAGCTGATGAAGAGCTCACTGTTCAGGACCTTATTCTTTTAGGCGCGCGCAGCGAAGTGAAAAATGGGACACGCTATGATGCCTCTTATGCGGTTATGGCTTACCCGGGCGGGGACGTGTCTCCTGATGTAGGCGCTTGTACAGATGTGGTAATAAGGGCTTTTCGGAATGCAGGTATTGACCTGCAGCACCTGATACATGAAGATATGCGCGAAAACTTCAGCATCTATCCGCAAAGGTGGGGTTTAAAGGGTCCTGATCCTAATATTGATCACCGCCGCGTTCCCAACCAGATGACTTTTTTTGAACGTTATGGCACAAAACTTACCACTGAGGTAGAAGGACATCTTGATCAATGGCAGTGGGGTGATGTGGTGTACTGGGTATTCCCCGATGGGAAAAGCTTGCATACGGGTATCATTTCGGATCGTACTACTAAAGACGGCATGCCCCTAGTAATACATAATTCCAGCATAACCAGGGAAGATAACTGCCTGCTCAGGTGGGAGATAATAGGCCATTACCGTTACCCCAAAGAATGATTCAGGCAAAACGAATCGAGAACGAATCGAGAACGAATCGGGGGACGGTTCTCCGATTCAACGGAATCGGGGGACGGTTCTCCGATTCTGAATCGAGGGACGGTTCTCCGATTCAAAATTTTCGAATCGTGAATCGGGGGACGCGTGAATCGGGGTGAATCGGGGGACGGTTCTCCGATTCAAAATTTTATTGATGCATTGGTGTAATAAAGGATATCCGCTTAAATGAAAATAACAGATAAATAACTCGTCTAAACAATTGAAATATAATACTTTTGTTTTGTAATTTATTTAATATATGGTTGATTTAGGGTAAGAGTGACTCTATGGTATTTTGAATTTGAGATAGTAATTGTTTTGTAAAAAAAATGATTCGAAGAACCGTCCCCTGAATCACGAAGAACCGTCCCCTGAATCAAAAAAATGATTCGAAGAACCGTCCCCTGAATCACCTCATCCCCTGAATCACCCTGAATCAGATGAGGAGTATTGAATCGTTTGAATAGTAGTAGGAGGTTAAGATGGGAGATAAAGGACAAACAAGGCTCATTTGGGTTATGGCATTTTTTATTTTTGCATTAAGCTGGTTAAACTATACTAACACCAAGGAGCTGCAAAATAGGGTCGCCCAGCTGCAGTCGGAAATTGGGAATATCCGTTGGCAGGTTTCCAATGAAGTTTCGAGAATTGAAAGTGTAGTCACGCAGATGAAAGAGGAAGAACGCTGGTGGACCCCGGCTGAGCTTCAGGTATTAAGTATGGACAAAGATCTGGCTGTGGTTAAAATCGCCTGGCAGTTAAAGGATTACCAGGCGGGAAGTGAGGTCAAGCTTAACTACCGGGAGGGCAGGGCAGGTGATTATAAAGCAGTTGCTGCTTCCGATCAAGGCAACGGTTACTTTAGCGTGGAACTGCCTCTTGCTTTAAAGCAGGAACCTCAATTGACTATGCATGTTAGCAGGCTAGGTTCATCAGGGAATGTGAAAAGCACTGGCAGGAGCCAGAGTGTAGAGGTAGCAGTTGAAGAAACCAGTGAGTTTAGCGCTGATTTTCACTACCACTATTATATATCTGTGGATGATAGGGGCACAATACGCACCAGCGAAGTGCGCACTTTGGATCTTCAAAAACTCAGCTATGGCATGTTTAATCATGCAAGTGTGTTTATAGGCATAGAAAAAGATAAAATAGAAGGAAGGCTCCATGAGATGATTGATCAGGAACCCGGTCCTCTTTATACATTGCAGGAAGTATTTTTGGAAACCAAACTGGGAGCTGATCAACTTGTTGAAAGATGGTCTTTTGACAAGGCTACCCAGCAAGATAAAAGATCCAACATATATGAAGTAAGGGCTGTACCAACTCAAAGCTATGATTCTTTGTTTTTAGTCCTTCGTTATAGTGAAGGTTTAACAGTAGAGAGAAAAATACCTGCAAGATAAAAATAAAATTTGGGGACATTCCTTTGTCCCCAAAGTTAGGAAATAAAGAGAGATGTGTCCCCTTTCGCTATGAGTTCAAAACATCGCCCAAGTGTTTATCTTTAGGGGTGATGTTTTTTATCAAAAGGAAAGAAGGAATTTTTGTTGAAGCAAGAAATGCTTTCCATAGAGGAATGTATGAAATTAAAAGATGTTGTATTCATTGATGTACGGTCACCAATTGAATTTAAGGAGGCAACTATTCCAGGCGCGGTTAATATCCCCCTTTTAGATGATGATGAGCGGGCAAGAGTAGGCACAATCTTTAAACAGGTTTGTCCTGAAGAAGCTAAAAAAGTTGGTTATGAGTTTGTAAAGCCCAAACTGCCAAGCATTTTTCAGGAGATTCAGGGTCTGGCTTCCAGGAACAAAAATGTGGTGTTATTTTGCTGGAGGGGCGGCATGAGAAGTCAAAGCCTGGCCCGGTATTGTCTTGAGCAGGGTTTAGATATTCCCTGTTTAATGGGTGGATATAAAGCCTATAGACGTTTGGTTAACGCTTTTTTTAATAATCCTGAAAACATTCCAGAGATGGTTGTTTTGATGGGTTTAACAGGGGTAGGAAAGACCATGCTTCTTCACCTGCTGGCAGAAAGAGGGCTGCCGGCAATTGATTTGGAAGGATTGGCTAATAACAGGGGATCTGTATTTGGCCAGGTTCACGGCGGGGTACAACCCAGTCAGAAGAATTTTGAGGCTATGCTCTATGAGAGCATTAAGGCGAACAATTCAAATTATGCCATTGTAGAATGCGAAAGCAGGAGGATTGGCAAAGTGTTTTTGCCGGAAGAAATGTTTAACAAAATGAACAACGGAATTAAAATTCATCTGTATGCTAGTCTGGATGTCAGGGTACAAAGGGTTGTTGAGGATTATGCACATTTTCCGGAAGAAAGACTAATAGATGCAATACAGCATTTAATAAAAACCCTGGGGCGTCAGAAAGTTGAGTCATTGATAAGCCTGGTTAGGCAGAGGAAATATAAAAGGGTTGCAGCAGAACTGCTGACAAATTATTACGATTCTTTATATGGGTATCCTAAAGATAGGTCTAAGGAATATGATTTGTCTGTCCAGTGTGATGATCTCCAAAGGGCAGCAGCAAAAGTGCATGGATTTTTGGCAGATAAATTTGACGTTGAAGTTTGAAATAACAAACACCAAACTCAGAGAAGGTATTTTTGATAAAACTGTAGAATATTAATTAAAGCTACTTTAAATTTTAAGGAAGGAGACTGCTCATGTCACCCAAAATATGTGTGGAGAAAAAGGCTGCAGATTATATTTCTAAACATGGCGGAGTTATTACCATCAGGTGTGCACTCGTGGGCAAGGGCTGACACGGAGGAATGAATATGCCTGCCGTGCAAGTAGGTGAACCTGAAAAGGCCAAGGAACGCTATCAGTTTATTGAGATTGACAATGTCAATGTGTATCTTTCTCCTTCAATAAAAATTATCGGGGAAGAAGCAGTGGTAAAGTTGAAAGGGTTTTGGGTTTTTAAAGACCTGGAAATAACTGGAGTAAAGTGTTAAAAGGTATGTATATATAAAGTTTTGAGCCCTGGGCAAAAGGAGGCCTAATATGATTTCTGTTACCTTGGATCAAGGGCAAGTTATCCAGGTAGAAAGCGGTACCAGTTTACAGGAACTGTCTAAGGGTATGAATGTTAAATACCCTATAGTTGCCGCTGCTGTAAATAATGAATTTAAGGATTTGCTTTTTAAGGTTCATGAACCTGCAAGGATAAAATTTTATGATTTAACCAGTCAACTTGGGTTAAGCGTATATGTTAGAAGCTTATCCTTTTTATTTATCAGGGCTGCAAGAGAAGTCCTTCCTAATTGCAGGGTTATGGTTGAACACTCCCTGGCAAAGGGTTTATACTGCGAAATTAAAGGTGGACACCTTACCGGGTCTTTGGTTAAGGAAATTGAGCAAAGGATGAAAGAGATAGTTGATGCAGATGAACCTTTTGAAAAAATAAGAATCAGCAAGGAAGAGGCATTGGAGATTTTTGAAAGGGATGGGCAACTGGATAAAGTGAAAATGCTTAAGTTCCTGCCTCATCCCGAAGGTAATATTTACAAATTTGGCTGGTTATATGACTTTTTTTATGGATATCTGGTGCCTAGTACTGGGTATCTAAAGGTGTTTGCCCTGCAATTTCATCTGCCGGGAGTAATAATTCAATTCCCCATGCCTGAAAATCCTGAGGTAATCCCTAAATATGTCCCTCAACCCAAGTTAGCACAGATCTTCTTTGAAGCTGAAAGATGGGCCGAAATCCTGGGTGTTAATACTGTGGCTGACCTTAATGAATTTATCGTTGAAGGAAATCTTCCCCTGTTGGTTAAAATTGCTGAAGGTCTCCATGAAAAAAAGGTAGCTAATATTGCTGATGAAATCAGCGCCCATAAGGATAGGGGAAACATTATTCTAATTTCAGGGCCTTCTTCTTCTGGAAAAACTACTTTCGCTGAGCGCCTAAAAATACAACTGATGGTTAATGGTTTAAAACCGGTTTCCATTTCTGTAGACAACTACTTTGTTGACAGGGAGAAAACCCCAAGGGATGAATATGGAGAATTTGATTTCGAAGCGTTAGAGGCCATTGATCTGGATCTTTTCAATGATCACCTGACAAAGCTTATCCAGGGGTATGAAATTGAACTTCCCATTTTTAACTTTATAACAGGCAGAAGGGAATTGTCAGGTCATAGGATTAGAATTAAACCTGACCAACCCATTATTATTGAAGGAATTCATGGTTTAAACGAAAAAATGACTTATTCAATTCCAAAGGATCATAAATTTAAAGTGTATGCATCCTGCTTAACGCAGCTGAATATTGATGACCATAACAGGATCCCTACTACAGATGTAAGAAAAATTCGCAGAATTGTTCGGGATCACAAGTATCGGGGATATAGCGCGCTATATACAATTAAAATTTGGCCTTCTGTCCGGAGGGGAGAAGAAAAGAATATCTTTCCTTTCCAGGAAGATGCTGATATTATGTTTAATTCCGCCTTGATTTATGAGCTGGCTGTTTTAAAACCTTTTGCTGAACCACTTTTAAAAGAAATCGGGCCTGAGAATGAAGAATACATTGAGGCTCAAAGGCTATTGAGATTTTTGTCATATTTTTTGCCAGTGGACAGTAAGGAGATTCCTGCCAACTCAATTATTAAAGAATTTATAGGCTAAAGTGCTATTGGGGGAGAGGTGTGTTTTTTGCGGATTAGGTGGTTATTAGTCCTATTAGCCGTGGTATTTTGTATTTCATTATTCAGTTGCTATTCTTCCAGTCCTTTATTAGCAGCTCAAAATAATGTTGATCCCAAAATAGCAGTAGACGGTAAATCATTGGATATGGGAGACCAGTTGCCTTTTATTTATAATAACAGGGTGATGGTGCCTATCAGGGTTGTAAGTGAATATCTTGGAGGAAAAGTTTCCTGGCTGGGTTTACATAATGTGGTTTTGATAGAACTTAATGGCAGAGAAATTGAGCTTGTTGTGAACAGTAAACAGGTTACGGTTGACGGAGTTGTTAAGACTATTGATGTTGCTCCAATGAAGACAACCAGCAACAGGATAGTAGTCCCGCTTCGGTTTATCAGCGAAGTACTGGGTTTTGAAGTTGAATGGGACAGTATTAACCATGTAGCCTATGTTTTTAGCAGTGGGTACTCTTTACAAGAAAAGGCAGCGGCAATGACGAAGTTTGCCAGGTATTTAAAGGGATATCAAACCAGTTTTCCTGTATTTATCGGCGAAACCAAGCAGGATGTGCTGTCTGTATTGGGACAACCCATACGCAAGGAGTTAGGGTATCAGGCCATGGAGGTGTGGACATATCACAATCGATACAAGGATTACTATCAAGTGGGATTTAAAGGGGAACAAGTTGCCCTGGTTTACACGAATAAACCTGGGGAGGATGTTTTTGGTGTTGCTGTTGGGGATAGCAGAAGTCAAGTTCAAAATAAGGTTCAGACCAGCAAATTTTCCCCTTTAATTTATGATGATGGTTATATTAAGGTTTATTTTCAAGACAATGACCTGGACGACAGCAGGATTTACACTTTAAATGGAGATTTGGTGTTTATATTTTATATTGATCGATTTGAGGGGGACAAGGTTTGGGGAATTAAAGCACTACACAAGGACATATTTGCTGAAGATCATAAATTAATAAATTATCGTATGACATACATAAGGGATATAAATAATTTTGGCAAAATAGAACCGGGAAATAAAGCAAAGGCAGAGATAGCTAAATCCTATGAGCGGCAAATCTTTGATTTGACAAACGTGATAAGGGTTCAAAAGGGTTTGAAACCCCTGTTGTGGCATGATGGGGCTGCGAAGGTCGCTTATGCGCATAGTAAGGACATGAATGACAGGGATTATTTTAATCATATCTGTCCGTCAAATAAAGGACCAGGTGATAGAGCCAAAGCCGCAGGAGTTTACTATATTGCACTTTATGAAAACATTGCCAAGAATTATGCCAATTCAATAGAAGTTATTCATGGCTGGATGGACAGTGATGGTCACAGGTCAGCAATTCTTGCCAGGGATAATACTCACCTAGGGGTAGGTGTCTTTTACTCAAAGGATATTTATTATACCCAATTATTTCTGCAAACCAGCCGCTAACAGCGGTGGAGACAGGGGATGGAGACAGGGGGAGGGAGACAGGGGAGGGAGACAGGGGACGGTTCTATTGACACCTCCCATTTTTTAAGAAGAGGGAGAGGGAGACAGGGGACGGTTCTATTGAGAGGGAGACAGGGGACGGTTCTATTGACACCTCCCATTTTTTAAGAATAGATAGAGGAGGTGTTTATTTATCCCAACACAAGCAAGAGAGAAAAGTAGCACTGAAAAATATACCATATTATGTTAAA
>JBFLYC010000008.1:93839-122409 GCA_040756735.1 Bacillota bacterium
CTTAAAAATGTAGGATATTTCAATTAGACAGTTAGTAAGGATAACGGGGATAGGTGGGCGGATAATAAATAAGGGGTTAGGGGTTGTGTTGTAATGATGTGACAGAGAACCGTCCCCCTGACACCTCCCCTGACACCTATGGTCCCCCTGACACCTATGGTAATGATGTGACAGAGAACCGTCCCCCTGACACCGCCCCTGACACCTTTGGAGAACCGTCCCCCTGACACCTTGAATTGCTACATGAAAAATTGATGATAATACATGTAGTAAGATATGATAAACAAGGGGGGCTTCAAGTTATGATCAAGGCAGCATTAATAGGAGCCGGGAGCAGGGGACGGGATGTTTTCGGCTACTATGCCTATATGTTTCCCGATGAATTAAAATTTGTCGCCGTGGCTGAGCCGGTTGAGGTGAGGAGAAAAGGCTTTGCCGAAATGCACAATATACCACATGACATGACTTTTGCGTCATGGGAAGATATTCTGGAAAAAGAGAAGCTATGTGATGTAATTGTTGTTGCTACCCAAGATAAAATGCACTTTGAACCGACCATGGCAGCTTTGAGGAAAGGTTATAACGTCCTGCTGGAAAAGCCCATGGCAACAGCTTTAAAAGAATGCATAGAAATCGTTCAAGAGGCTAATAAGCTGCAAAAAATATTGACAGTGGCTCACGTGTTAAGGTATACGCCCTTTTTTCAGAAACTTAAAGAGATAATTACGTCTGGAAAAATTGGTGAGGTAGTTGTGTTAAGGCTCCATGAAAATGTGGGATACTGGCACTTTGCACACAGCTATGTCAGGGGGAACTGGGCAAATACAGAAAAATCATCTCCCATTATTTTAGCGAAAAGCTGCCATGACATGGACATTCTCTTTTGGCTTGTTGGAAAAAAACCAATTAAGATTTCTTCTTTTGGGTCCCTAAAATATTTTAATGAAGCTTCGGCGCCTGAAGGAGCAGGTGAAAGATGTTTGGCCTGTGCTGTTGAAGAACAGTGCCCATACTCAGCCCTTAAGCTTTATTTGGGTGAGAATACAAGCTGGCCCACAAGTGTCATTGCTCATGACCTGTCCATGGATGGCAGGATAAAAGCATTGCAGGAAGGTCCTTATGGAAGATGTGTTTTTCGCAGTGACAATGATGTGGCGGACCATCAGGTAGTTATCATTGATTTTGATAAGCAGGTTAATGCCAGTTTTATCCTCAGCGGTTTTACCCATGACATGTCCCGGGATATAAGAATAATGGGTACCATGGGCGAGATATCTGGGGTCCTCGAGGAAAATAAAATAGAGCTTAAAATGTTTGCAACTCAAGAACGGCATGTAATCTATCCGGAACAGTTTCCCGGACCTCATGGCGGAGGCGATTATGGCCTCCTAAAGTATTTTACCAAACAGGTGGAAGATAATGTAATAGAGGGTCTGAGCTCTGCTGACGCATCACTGATGAGCCATGCCATGGCCTTTGCAGCAGAAGAAAGCAGGCTGACAGATAAGGTTATTGATATTCAAGACTTTTTAAACAGGAATAAATAAAACTTGAAATTGTGGGGAGTACAGTGGAAGTGGGTGATACTTTTATGAGGGTATTGGGTATTGGAGCACATCCCGATGACTTGGAAATTGGCTGTGGGGGTACCCTGGCTAAGTATAAAAAAGCAGGCCATTATGTTGCCCTGGCTGCTGTCACATGGGGAGAAAAAGGGCATTTTGATTTATCTCCTGAAGAGCTTGCAGGTATAAGGGCAGCAGAAAGTAAAAAGGCAGGAGCCATAATTGACGCAGAGGTTTTCGACCTTGGGTTGAAAGACGGTGAAGTGATAGCAGAAAGCTTGGAAAACAGGCTTATTGTTATTGATATTATAAGGCAAACCAGTCCAGATATAATTATCACTCACCCGCCACAGGATTACCACCCTGACCACATGGCAGTTAATAAGCTCGTGCTAAATGCTACCTTTTTGGCAACCGTGCCTCATTTTAAAACGGAACATCCGGCAGTGGAAAATGTTCCCCAGGTATATTTTATGGAGACTTTTATGGGAGTGGACTTTTTACCGCAGATTTATGTGGATATATCTAAGACTCTTGACATGAAAATTAGAATGCTTGAGGCTCATCAGAGCCAACTGAAATGGTTAAAAGAACATGACGCTATTGATATTATAGAGTACGTTAGAACATCTGCACGTTTTAGGGGTTTTCAATGTGGAACGACTCATGCTGAGGGTTTTATTAAACACTTCAATTATCCAAGAGATAAGGCTAGTAACATGTTTGGGGGAGAAATTAATGCAGACTCTATTGAGAATTGATCATTGGGAAGCAATATTTGATTCGTTTCTAAATGGAGTTATAGCTATAGATAAACAGGGCCGTATTAGGATTTTTAATAAAGCAGCGGAACGTATTTTAGATTATGCTAGGGACAAGGTATTGGGGAAAAATGTTGATGAAATTGTACCAGAGATTATGCTAATGGAAACAGCAATTTCTGGGGATATTTTACGAAATAATACCGTGGATGTCAAGAACCGCAGATTTTTTGTTGATAATAGCCCTATTGTGCAAGATGGTAGAATTGTTGGTGCCATGGCAATGCTTCAGGATATTTCCAATATGGAGGCACTGTCAGAGAAACTTGACAGTGTCATAGAAATAAATAGGGAATTGGATGCCATTATAGAATCAATTGATGATGGTTTGGTTTTGGTGGATGGTCAAGGTTATGTCCTGAGAGTCAACCAGGCTTATCAGAGATTAGTAGGGATAACTGCCGAAGAATATGTTGGTAAGCATGTGTATGACCTCCTTAAGGAGGGATATATTAACAGGGCGACAAGTCCCATTGTAATCCAAAGAAAAAGTAAAGTGACAGTAGTTGATGTTAGGAATGGCAAGGAACTTTTGCTAACAGGCAATCCTGTGTTTAATGAAAAGGGAGAAGTTGTCCGGGTGGTAACTGTTGCACGGGATACCACTGAATTGAACCATCTTAAAGAAAAACTAGCAGAAAGTGAGCAAACTCAAAACCGTTATTATCAAGAATTAGAACACTTACGTTCACAGCAGCCCTTCAGGCAGATAATTACCAAAGATCCAAACATGAAACAAAAACTTACCCTGGCTTTTCATGTTGCCCAAGTAGATTCCACAGTCTTGATCCTGGGGGAATCAGGGGTGGGAAAAGATCTCCTGGCAGAGCTTATTCATAGAGCAAGTAAAAGGGCTAAGCAACCATTTATAAAGATTAATTGTGCTGCTATTCCAGCAAACCTTCTGGAATCAGAGCTGTTTGGGTATGAGCCGGGGGCTTTTACTGGTGCACAGAGGGAAGGAAAACTTGGGATGTTCGAACTGGCCCAGGGAGGTACATTGTTTTTAGATGAAATTGGAGACCTCAGCCTGTATCTACAAGTTAAAGTTTTAAGGGCGATTCAGGAAAAAGTAATTGTTAGGGTTGGAGGTAGTAAAAGCATTAACCTAAATGTAAGGATAATTGCTGCTACTAATCGTGATCTGAAAGAAATGGTCAAACATAAAACCTTTCGCCACGACCTTTTTTACCGGTTAAATGTGGTGCCTATTGAGCTGATGCCCCTTAGAGAGCGAAAAGAGGATATTGTGCCCTTGATTAACGAATTTCTAGATAGATTTAATAAGCTATATGGTTTCCAAAAGTGGCTTCATCCGAAAGTTGTTAAATACTTTCTAAATCACGATTGGCCTGGAAATATACGGGAACTTGAAAACACAATTGAGAGATTAGTAGTTATTAGCCGTAATGATTGTATTGATTTGGACACAGTTTTGCAATTTACAACATGGGGAGAACATTATCAGTTAGCTAAAGAGAATTCTTCCTTAAAATCCATTATTGAAAATAAAGAAAAGGAAATTCTTTTCGAAACCTACCGTGAACTTGGTAGTACACGCAAGACTGCAGCTGTTTTGGGAATTAGCCAATCCAGTGTTGTAAAAAAGTTAAAAAAATATAATAATATAACATAGCGAAGTGATTAATATAGTGTTCATTTGAACACTATATTAATCACTTGACGAACAGATTTTATAAGACAATGACTTTATCATTTTCAGTTTTTACAAATAATTTAGATAATTATAAGTGGTGATTACTGCAGTAATCACCTTTGCGTAATATACAGGTGCTAACCAAGGACTTTATGTATGTTTTAAGGGGCTTAAATATGGCATAAAACTTGCTATATATGCTGATGTATATGCTGATGTATTAACCCCACTATACATTCTGCACATAGATTTACCCTATTTTTTACACTAATGTAGCAACATGCCTATAGGAATTAACTGGCCAAAGGATGAAACATATTGATGAGCAGAATAATCCTAATTAAATGAAAAATTTAAAAAATTGGAAAAAGGAGGGATGCTTTTGTTGTCGCAAATTCTTACCGATTAGTAAAAGATACATGACATCGATGAAGGGTGATAATGTTGCTAAGGAGGTAGTTGCTTTATTATGATGACCCATAGACAGAGAATGCTTGCTACTATACGTGGTGAGCCCACAGACCGATTGCCTTTTATCCCTCGATTGGATTTATGGTACAAGGCAAATAAAAAAAATGGTACTTTACCTGATAGATTTAAAAGCGCTTCCCTAATTGAAATTGTAGATGAATTAGACCTTGGCTATCATTATGTAGTTCCTGACTTTCTTGATTTTATTGATCCATTGGATGAAGTTGATAGAGCGTTAGGCCTTTACAGGCTGCGTACCATGGCCTATAGGCCAGTATTAAGGGGTGTTAAACGAAACATTTACTATGAGGGAGATTTAACCATAGTAGAATACTTGACACCTTATGGAAAAATTAGGACCAAGGTTTTGTATGATGAAGAGATGCGTAAAGCTGGAATAACAATTACTCACATTGTAGAACACGCCATAAAAAGCCTGGATGACTTTGAAGCTGTTGCATACATTTTTGAAAACATAGAAGTACAGCCAACATATGATCAGTTTCTGATTGCTAAGGAAGAAGTTGGGGATAGGGGAATTCCAGTTGCCTATTCTACTGTTGCCGGATCGCCAATGCATCTTATACAGCGGGAATTAATGCCATATGAGAAATTTTTTTATGAATACTATGACAACTTTAATGAGTTGAAATGGCTTGCAGACAAAATATCAGTCTTTTTCAACCAAATGTTTAATGTAGTGGCAAAGAGTCCTGCTGAAATTATATTATTAGGAGCCAATTATGACTACAATATAACTTGGCCTCCATATTTTAAAGAGCATATAACTCCTTCACTAGCTGCAGCTGCGGACATTTTGCATAAAGAAGGAAAATACCTGCTCACTCATGCTGATGGCGAGAACAAAGGGCTGCTGACAGAATATGTGGATAGTAAAATTGATATAGCAGATTCCATCTGCCCATCACCAATGACTTCCCAAAGTTTGAAGGAGGTCAGAGATGCCTTTGCTGGTAAAATTACCATTTGGGGCGGTATACCATCTATGAGTGTTCTGGAAAGCTCAATGAGTGATTACAATTTTGAGAAACTTCTAGATAATACTTTAGTGGAAGCAGGAAAAGGGGATCACTTAATTCTAAGTATTGCTGACACAACGCCCCCTGCCGCTAAATTTTCTAGGATAGAAAGAATATCTCAGGTGGCAAAGGAATTTGGTCCGGTCAACCCATGAAATACTATTATGATTGAAAAACAAATTTAATGATAAAGGGAGGATTTAAAAAAAATGAAGATGTGCAGGTCTAGAAATCTGTTGGGCATATTTATTCTGGTCTTGATCTTGGTCTTAGTAACCGGCTGTGGTCAACCAAGTAAAATGACAGGTGGAGAGAATGCGCCGGCATCGGCTGAACCGGCAAAGGTCTACAACTGGAAGATGGCTACTAGTTGGTCGACAGGGATTCCTTTATATGTAGAGATGGCTCAGTTTTTTGCTGATGAGGTTAAAAGGGCAAGTAATGGTAGATTAATAATTGAACCTTTTCCAGGAGGTGCAATAGCTCCGGCACTTGAAGTTTCAGAAGCGGTTAGGACTGGAATTGCAGAAATGGGTCACCTCTGGCCCGGATATGACATTGGTAAAGACGCGACTGCTGCACTAGTGGGCGGATACCCTGCCATTATGAGTTCAGAGGCTACCATCCATTGGATTTATAACGGTGGTGGCTATGAGCTTTGGCATGAATGGCGAAAAGATAAGTTTGATTTGATAGCATTTCCAGGAGGTCTTCGCCCCCAAGAGATATTCCTTCATTCACATAAACCAGTAAGAAATCTTGAGGACCTTAAAGGCCTTAAAGTAAGAACCGTGGGGGCCTGGGCTGAAATTTTGCCAAAAATGGGTGCTTCGGTAGTATCATTACCAGGAGACGAAGTTCTTCCAGCTTTGGAAAGGAAAGTTATTGATGCTACAGAGTGGGCTACCCCAGGGGAAAATCTGGTAATGGGTTTTCATGAAGTTGCAAATTACATTATTATACCTGGAGTACACCAACCATGTGCGCCCTTTGAATTCGTTATAAACAGCAAAAAATGGGCTGAATTGCCTGATGACCTCAAGGCTATTGTAGAAAGTGCGGCCAAGCTGACTACTCTTCATTCATGGACAGCTTTGGGAGTACAGGATATGGGTGCCATGGAGTTTTATGCTCAAAAGGGAGTAAATATCATCAAGATGGATGAGTCTGTTAGAGAAGAAACCATTAAGTTGGGTAAGGAATGGGCGGATGAGAGGTCTGCTGGTAATCCATGGTTTGAAAAAATATTAAAATCTCAAAGAGACTTTGAAAAAGGTTGGGAGAGCGTTAAAGATAATAGATAACTATGAACAGCAATGTAGATTGTAGGGGACTTCCTCCACCCTAGAGCTGCTATCAATGGGGACACTCCGTATTCAGAAATGGGAAGTGGGATGTTAGATGTGACTTCTCACCTTCTGTGGGGTGTGTCCCCTTGACAGTATTAGAGGTTTGTCCCCTTTCATTAAAGGGGGGAGGCAATCTGTGAAGTTTAACGGTATTCTACATGTCATTAGTATGATTAGTGAGTGGTCAGGAAAAATTGCAGCATTCATAATCATTCCAAACATTTTGGCCCTAGTATATGAAGTAGTAGCCAGGTATGTTTTTAATAAGCCTACAATATGGTCATTTGAAGTGACCTACTTTTTATATGCAGGGCATTTTATGCTTGGGGCGGCCTATACTTTAAAGTATCATCGACATATCAGAGTGGATGTCTTTTATTCTCGTTTCTCACCCAGGTCGCAAGCTATGATTGATTCAATAGGTTATTTAGTTCTGTTTTTCCCCGCTATATTAATACTTATTTACGGTGGTATAGGTTTGGTTCAAGAATCTCTACTAATGAATGAAAGATCTGCAATAACAGCGTGGAAGCCTATCTTGTGGCCTTTTAAGGCCATGTTGCCCTTTGCATTTTTATTACTTGGTCTGCAAGGTATCGTTGATTTCATTGGCAGATTTAACGTTGCCATAGGGAGGGCTAAATAAATGGGCGGTGAATATTTTCCACTATTGATGTTTGTTGGTGTAATTATTGGGATACTTGCAGGTTTTCCAGTTGCATTTTCTCTGCTTGGCATAGCATTAATTTTTGGAATATCTGGTTTTGGCGATGCAGTGTCTGCCATGTTAATACGTAGGATTTTAAATGTAGCAATGAATTATGTTTTGGCAGCTGTTCCTTTTTTTGTGTTTATGGGAGTGATGTTGGAGCGGTCTGGTGTAGCTGAAAGGCTGTTCGAAGCAGTTCAGATGTGGGTAGGTAGGTTAAAGGGTGGTTTAGCAATAAGCACTATTATAATGTGTACCATTTTTGCTGCTGCAACAGGGATAATAGGAGCATCGGTTGTGATAATAGGTTTGTTGGCTCTGCCTGCCATGCTCAAACATAAGTACCAGAAAGAATTAGCTTTGGGATGTATTATAGCGGGAGGTTCCCTGGGCACTATAATACCGCCCAGCGTAGTAACTGTAGTCTATGGGCCCATTGCAGGTTTGTCCGTTGGCAGGCTCTTAATGGCTACAATAATGCCTGGCTTTTTGTTAGCGGCAATTTATCTTATTTATGTGGCACTAAGGTGTCAGATGAAACCAGAGTTAGGCCCACCTGTTATATTGGAACATCACAAAAGCATTAAAGAAAAACTTGTAATCTCAGCTGGAGCCCTTGTACCACCAATTGTCCTGGTTGTGGCGGTTTTAGGTAGTATTATCGCAGGCTTGGCTGCTCCAACTGAAGCCGCTGCTTTGGGGGCTTTTGGCAGTACCATGCTGTGTATTGCTTATAGGAAACTAAATTGGAAAGTTCTAAAAGAGGTGGTATTTGAAACTATTAAGTTAACCAGTATGATAATGCTTGTTCTTGCTGCTGGAACAGCTTATTCAGGGGTGTTTTTAGGTTTAGGCGGGGGCCGCCTACTGGAAAGTATTATGCTAGGATGGAATGTTGGCCCTTGGGGCTTACTTATCATTTTTATGTTCATTATATTTATAGCAGGATTCTTGCTAGATTGGATTAGTGTACTCTTAATCTTTGTTCCTGTTTTTACCCCTATTGTAGTAAAATTAGGCTTTAATCCAATTTGGTTTTCTGTTCTTGTAATTATGATGATTCAAACATCATACCTTACCCCTCCCATGGCTCCAGGAATATTTTACATCAAGGGTATTTGTCCACCTGAAATAAAAGACCCGCACTTGTTTAGAAGTGTTATACCATTTGTTGTTCTTCAGCTGGTTGGCATTGTTCTTGTAATGATTTTTCCCGAAATTGTTTTATGGCTTCCGGAGAAAATCATTGGTTATTAGATTATCAATATTGTTTGGTTTAATGAAAACGAACGGGGTGATTAAATGATTAAAAGACCAGATAAACCTGATTTTGAAAGAATAAGAGCTGCTTTATACTGTGCGGAACCTGACAGGGTGCCTGTTGCGGAAATGATAATTGATCCTAAGGTCAGAGCAGGATTTATGGGAAAACCCGTTGATGATTTGGAGACTAATGTAAAGTTTTGGGCTGAGGCCGGTTATGATTATATCTTGCTCTCTAAGGGTTTGTTGCAACCAGGGCATGTCCTGGAGGGTACAGCCGTGCAACGTACAAAAAGTAATACCAGCTTGTACGGAGATGGCATAGAAGAGAGAGAATGGGCCAACCTTCATGAAGGGGTAATTAAAAATGAGGAAGATTTTGAGAAGTTCAACTGGCCTAAACCTGATGACCTGGATTATTCGGAATACAAAGAAGTTGAAAAGTATTTACCAGATAATATGAAAGTAATTACAACTTCAGGTAAAATATTTACCTGTGCGTGGATGCTAATGGGTTTTGAACATTTCTGTATGTCTTTATATACCCAGCCCGATTTGATTCAAAGACTCTTTGATAAAATAGGGGAAGTGCAATATCAGGTATTGGAAAGGGTTTTAGAGCATAAGGTAGTTCAGGCTGTGTGGATGCCCGATGATATTGCATATGCTGAAGCTTTAATGGTTTCGCCCCAGCATTTAAGGAAATATTTGTTCCCATGGTATAAAAAGTTTGCCGATACTTGCAAGCAATTATCACTGCCCTTTTTGTATCACTCTGACGGTAGGTTGTGGGAGGTCTTGGATGACTTGATTGACATTGGCTTTAATGCCCTGCACCCCATTGAGCCAAAAGCAATGAATATTAATGAGTTGAAAAAGAAGGTTGAAGGGAAACTCTGTATTATAGGGAACTTAGACTTAGGATATACAATGACAAGGGGTACACCAGAAGAAGTTGTTGCAGAGACAAAGGAAAGAATTAAACATCTTGCACCTGGAGGAGGGTACTGTGTTAGCGCCAGCAATTCCATTCCTTCATATGTTCCCTTAGAAAACTACTTGGCTATGTTAAAAACCGCCTTTGATTACGGCAGATATCCAATAAACCTATAATAAATTTAACGAGGCACAATGTGCAAAAAGCATAGAAACCTATATGAACAAAGTAATTCTTCAGGGAAAGGAGCAATTGTATGTCAGCTATGAAACCAAAAGAGCGATTTATGAGGGCTTTATATGGTGAAAGGGTGGATAGGATACCTGTTGGCAACCCCACTTCAGTAGCTACAGTTGAATCCATGGAAGCATGCGGTGCATTTTTTCCGGATGTTCATTTGGACCCAGAAAAGATGGCAGCTTTGGCTGCCACCGGCTATGAGATTTTAGGTTTTGACACTATTGCCCCCTATTTTAGTGTCCAGCAAGAGGCCGCTGCTTTCGGCCTAAAAATGAGATGGGGAGAAATTGACTCAATGCCGGATGTTTTAGAAAATCCATACGGGGACCCTGATGAACTGATAATTCCAAAAGATTTTTTAGATCGCCCACCCATTACCGCAGTTCTTGGTGCTTTGAAGATATTAAAAAAAGAGTATGGTAACCAAGTCTGCCTGGTCGGCAAGGTGATGGGGCCATGGACACTATCTTACCACCTGCATGGAGTGCAAAACTTTCTTATTAATACCATATTAGAGCCAGAAAAGGTAAGACGCTTTTTAAACAAATTAAAAGAAGTCTCTTTAATGTTTGCCAAGGCCCAGTTTGCTGCCGGAGCAGATGTGGTTACACTTGCAGACCATGCTACCGGGGATCTGGTCAGCGGCAAATGTTATAAAGATTTTTTACTGCCCGTTCACAAGGAAATCAATCAACGTTTAAATGCTCCTACAATACTGCATATTTGCGGAAATACTACTGACCGATTGGATTATATTGCACAAGCGGGATTTAAGTGTTTCCATTTTGATTCCAAGGTCAAACCTCAGGATGCCTATGAAATTATTAACGAACGAATTAGACTTGCGGGGAGTATTAATAATCCTACTACCCTGTATAAAGGATCACCTGAAGACGTACGCCGTGAAGTCTTTTTAAACTGTGAGGCAGGAATTGATATTATTGCTCCAGAGTGTGCCATTCCTTTACGCACACCCAATGAAAACCTGAAAGCTATTGTAGCGGCAGTTGAGGAATACTGTAGCTCCTCTTAGTAAATTTTTTATAATACTGGAATTCTTATATTTGAGGTGTAGGGTATGCTCAGGTGGAATCTAATACATCCTTTGTTAAAAAGGGCTTCAGAGCATTGGGAAACGCCCTTGGATATAGTTGATAGAAAGGGTATTGTTTTAGTAAGTTCAGAGATCGGAAGAGTAGACACTGTTATTAATGAAAAAGGCACAAATTATCTTCCTATTTGCAGAAAGGAAGAATTTGTGGGTTGGCTGAGTTGGGAAGGACACGAAAGGAAAGAAGCAGTTACCATGTTGAAGGTTGCTATAGAAGAGGTTCTTGCCCTTGAAGAAAAACCCAACCATTATATTACTACTCCTAATGAAGAGGATCTTCTAGTTAATGCCTTACTAGAGCGTGACGCAGTTTCTCAAGAAAAAAATCTTAAAGTATGGGGTATGGCCTTGGGTTATGACCTTAACCTTCCACGTTCAGTTATATTAATAAGTTTTGAGCCCAAAGAAAACATTTATTTTAATATCAACCTGCAGTTGGGCTATGACGTTACGAAAGAGCATATAAAAGAGGAACTCAGAAGAAAAGTAAAGGATGGCCTTCATATTACCACCCAAGATATTATAGCCTTTGTTGATATAGATAATATGTTTTTTGAGTTTTTGGTAAAAGCCTTACCTGAAAGGCTAACTGGGAGGTATCTAGAGCCCCTGTTTAAAAAACTCAGCAGTGGGCGAGAGGAAAATATGCAGCTCATCAAAACACTTGAGACATACATTGACACTAACATGAATATTAGGACTACTGCAGAAAAACTATATATGCATAGAAATACCGTTTCCAAACACCTGGAAAAGATCAAGGGTTTGACGGGACTAGACCCTAGGGGGTGCTTTTTTAATATATTTTGGCTTAAGATGCTGGTTATATATACTAAAATGATGTCTTTAAAAGCTGCAGGTGAATCTAATGTCATCAAGTGATAGGATATCAGGAAAGGCAAGGGTCATTGCTGCATTAAGTGGTTTAGAAACCGATAGAATCCCTGTAGTTGCTCCAACATCAGTAGCAACCCTTGAAAGTATGCAAAAGGTAAAGGCTTTTTTCCCGAGGGCACATACAGATGCAAGACAAATGGCAGCTTTAGCAGCTGCTGGACATGAATTATTTGACTTTGACACAGTAGCTCCCTATTTTAGCATTGTTCTGGAGGCAGCTGCCTTAGGCTGTGATGTGGAGTGGGGAGAAGTAGAAACTATGCCTCTGGTAAAAAGCAACCCATTAGAAAGGTGGGAAAGCTGGTCAATCCCCAAAAACTTTTTGTCTAGACATCCCATTAAGTCTCTACTAGAATCAATAAGCATGTTAAAAAAAAGATATGAAGAGCGGGTTGCTGTTGTAGGCAAAGTGATCGGACCCTGGACACTGGCTTATCATCTTTGTGGAGTGCAGAACTTTCTCACTTTTGGGTATGATTGGAGGAAATATAACTTTAGTTGGCGGCGTCAACAACCCTCGAACTCTGCTTAATGGGAGAGTATCTGATGTCAGGCAAGAGGTAACAGGATTGCTGGACAATGGTATTAAGTTAGTTGCCCCTGAGTGTGCGGTTCCCATTAGAACACCAAATAATAACATCAGGGCTATTACTCAATCGGTTAGAGAGTATAATAGAAAACTGAGAAATTATGGTAGGGCTAAATATTAATATATCCTCCCAATAAATGAACCATCAGTAGACTAATGGCTGTAACGGACAGGGCAGCGGCCATGCCGATATAAAAAGGTTTTAGTCCTAAACCCTTAAAGACTGTTAAACCGGTAGACAAGCCAATTCCTGCCATAGCAATGCCAAGCATATATTTGGAACCGGCGTTGTTGATTGTTGTCCACACGGCTTTCCACTGGACATCTTCCAATAAGCCAAAGGCCATCCCACTGCTTGTAATTCCGGCATCTCCAAGGGTTCGTACAACTGCCATGGCCATAAAGCCTAAAACAAACAAGGGGATTAAACTATACCATTTCCTTTTTTCAAATTTTTGAGCCTTTCTATCGGCAACAATGTTTACGTAATAATAAGACATGATGGGTACAATAAGAATTAACAGCGTGTTTCTGGTAAGTTTCGTGATTGTTGCTGTATCAATTACTTTATTTATGTGAAAAACCTGGTCGTAGATTAAGGCCGCACCAACCACCTGGGATGTTTCATGTATGGCAGTTCCCAAGAATAAGCCTACCTTGATAGGGTCATCTTGAAATACATAAAATGCAAGGTAAGGATAGAAAAACATGGCTATAATTCCAAAAAGAGTTATATTTGCTATGGCGTAGGCTATCTCCTCATCATTTGCTCTAATACCGGGAGATGTTCCCATGATTGCTGTAATCCCACAGATGCTTGTTCCTACTGCCGTCAACACGCCGAGGCGCTGGGATTGATGTAGTTTGCTTGTAATCCAAAGGGTTACACCAAGGCCTGTCAATACGCTGGCTAAAATAATAGGGATTCCCCATGAACCCAGCTTGATTACATCAAAAAAACTCAAGCGTATACCCAGCAAAATAATCCCAAGCTTCAGCAGCCAGCGGATGGAAAACATAACCCCTTCCTTAAGCCTCTCATGCAACCCAAAGGTATTTCGGATGCAAAGGCCTAATAAGACAGCCATGAAAATTCCTGAAATGGGACTAGATCCTCTGTAATCGAGACCCTGAAGATAATTAATTCCTTTCCCCAGGTAGTCAGCTAAAATACTGCCGATTACCATGATGACAAAACATAATATTATTCCTGGCATTAGTTGTTTAATTCTCAACATGGTTGGTTTAACTCCTTTTGGTTAATGTTCCTGCAGGTGACTTGAGTCAAATTATACTGCAACTTCAAAGAAGGTTAAAATATTAATATTTGAAGAAGGTTATTAAAGCAGGCTATAGCATGAACACTGATATAAGCAAAACTAATAAACCAGATGAATTATGTCCACATTTGAGTGCTAAAGTGTAAAGGGGGAATTATGTTGGATACTATAAGTCATGGGTTATGGGCCTTTCTTTTGTTCTACAGGCGCCCTGATGTACTAAAATTCGTGGCTGGGGCTGTTGTGGCAGATATTCCCTTTATCATTGCGGGATTATGGTTAATACTTTTGGAAGCTTCTATTCCAGGACAGCTTCCCAATGTAAACGATGCCACCCCCATTTTGTGGCCCTTCAGCTAAAAACTAACCCGGGGGTTTGTTTCATACTGGGAGCCGGAGTATTACAGCATACCTTTTAACATTATTCAGGTAGGATTGTTGATTATTATTGGTTATGTTGTCCTGAGAAAAAGGGTGCTACAAACAAAAAAATAAGCCAGGTCTGGAACTTGACCCTGGCATGAGTTTTATGGTTGACTTCTTGGTATTAAATGCGGTGATTTGGGTTTAACTTGCAGGTTTTCTTGAACGGGAATTATACTTTTTATATCCATCAAGGACCACATAGTCCGGCAATCCCCTTTTCATGGGAACTGACACGTTTCCTTCAATTAACGGCCTTGCATAGGCAATGAATTCTTGGGTTACAAAATTGTATTCTTTATTAATCATTGATAATGGCATCTTTCTTTCATGGTTGGCAACCTTTTGCAGCTCCACATAACCTGTTTTGCAGTAATAAATATCACTCTGGCTTCTTTCAAGGGTTACCATTACTCCGGATAGTCCCCTTGAAGCTAATTTTACAGCCTCTGCTCCCACCATATAAGCTTCACTTGCATCTACCCTGGAAGCATAGTGCATGGCGCTGCGCTGTGAACTGCCCAGGATGTTGCACCTTATTTTTAGCTGCATGTGCTCATTGATCATGTCCTTAAGAGCATTTGCGGCGCCGTTGCCCAGCTTAACATGCCCAAAGGCGTCCTTTGTCTTTTCCGCTGCAAGGTAATTGCCTTCTGCATCTCTTATACCTTCCGAAACTACTATATAAACGTAACCCAACTTCTTATATACCTTTTCTACGTCAGCCAAAAATCTGGTTTTATCAAAGGGTACTTCAGGTACATAAATAAGATTGGGTGCATCTTCTTCATTGTTTTTAGCAAGTGCTGTGGCAGCAGGAAGCCAGCCGGCATTTCTGCCCATAATTTCTGTAATAACCACATCACTACTGGCCAGAATGCCCTGCAGATCAATACCAGTTTCCATTACAACCGTAGCGGCATATTTTGCTGCGCTTCCATAACCAGGACAGTGATCTGTATGAGACAGGTCATTGTCTACTGTTTTAGGCACACCGATAACTTGTAGATCGTATCTGGTATCTTGAGCGAGCTTATGAATTTTATTAGCAGTATCCATGGAATCATTACCGCCAACATAAAAGAAATAACGTATGTTATATCTCTTAAATAGTGATAAAAGACGTTCATAATCATCGTCTTTAATCTTGTGACGACAGGAACCCAGGGCAGGGCCGGGGGTAAAACGCAGACCGTCAATAGTTTCGCGTTTTTCCTGTCTAAGGTCGATTAACTCCTCGTTGAAGACGCCTTTAATGCCAAATAAGGAGCCATATATATTTTGAATGTTGTTGTAACGCAGGGATCCTTTGATAAGGCCGCAAATGCTGTTGTTTATCACCGCGGTGGGACCACCGGATTGAGCGATTAAACAGTTACCTTTTAGAGTCAAAGGGATCACTCCTTACTAATCTATAATTTATCCGAGGCAATTCCGGAAGAACACTACAATATAATACAACCATGGCATGATTCTTGCAATACTAAGTTTGTAGCAGGTCTGGTAAATAGTAGCACCAAATGGGTCTATGGAATCATATAATAAAATGCGGTTACTTTTATTGAAAGGGGGTTAATACATGTTTACCCATGAGGTTCAAACGGGAGAAACCCTGGAGATGCTTGCCCAGCGGTTTGACACAACAGTGGAAGAGATTTTAGATGTGAACGAAATTCGTAATCCCGATCGTATACCTGCCAGGACAGTCATCAGAATACCGGCGCCTATACTTCCACCAACTGTGATATCTCCAAAGCCTTTTGCAAACTTTGCAGTACGCCAGATAGGCAGTTTGTTGTATATTTTCTCTACTGATAGATTATTATACAGGCGAACACAACCGGTTTGTATGACACTGGTTAAAATCAATATTTCCGGCAGCCCCATCACCTTAACATATCCAACTACGCAGCGTTTTGATTTTATAGTCCGAAGGGGGGTAACAGGTCCTATTGTATGGCGCTGGTCAACAGGCAGGGTGTTTGCTCAAGTTGTTGAAACAGTAGTAATTCCACCTGGACAGTCCCAGATCTTTACTTTTACATGGGACCAAATTGGAGATGACGGTCGACCAGTGGCTCCAGGAATCTATACCGTACAGGCTGAGAATGTGGCTCAAGGGTTAAGGGGCCAAAGGGTGTCTGTAAGAATACGAATAATGTAAAGGGGCGCTTAATAAGCACCCTTTTTTTATTGATTAAAATAGCCATATGATGCAAATACTAACCTTAGATTTAAATATTACTAAAGGAAGTGAGTTTTCGTTGAAATTCCCGAAACTATTTGAGCCAGGTAAGATTGGAAATTTGAATTTGCGCAACAGGCTTATAATGCCAGCCATGGGGACAAACATGGCTAATGAAATTGGCGGGATCACCCCTGCCCTTATTCATTACTACAGGGAAAGGGCTAAAGGGGGAGTGGGCTTGATAATTGTGGAAATAGCAAGTGTTGACAACCCTCAAGGCAATGCAATAGCAAACCAAATCGGTTTGCATGACAATTCATATATTGCGGGTCATAATGAACTTGTGGAAGCTGTTAAGGAACATGGTGCAAAAATAGTTGTTCAACTGCACCACGCCGGCCGGCAGACCAACCCCGGAAGCACAAGGGGAATGCAGCCTGTAGCGCCCTCTGCTGTGCCAGATCCCACAACAGACATTGTTCCTAGAGAATTAACAATATCTGAAATTGAACAAATTATTGATAAGTTTATCCAAGGTGCCATCCGGGCCCAACATGCAGGTTATGACGGCGTTGAACTTCATGGAGCTCATGGCTATCTCATTGCCCAGTTTATGTCTAGAGCAACCAACAAAAGGACAGACCTATACGGCGGTGATCTTAATGGAAGAATGCGCTTTCCTGTGGAAATTATCAAGGGGATAAAGCAGGCAACAGGAGGAGTACTCCCTATATTATTCCGGTTTAGTGCTGATGAGTTCATTGATGGAGGAATAAATTTGGACGAAGCTAAACAAATAGCGCGTATTCTTCAGGATGCCGGAGTAGATGCCCTTGATGTTTCCTCAGGTACCTATGCTTCCATGCATACAATTCTGGAGCCCATGAATTATGTTGAAGGATGGAGGGCGTATTTAGCTGAAGCAGTTAAAAAAGAAGTGCATATTCCGGTTATTGCAGTAGGTGTTATTCGCAGTCCGGAAACTGCAGAAGCTTTGCTTAGTGAAGGTAAGGCTGACTTCATTGCAGTAGGCCGGACCCTCATAGCTGATCCTGAGTGGCCGCTAAAGGTAATGGAGGGCAGAACAGAGGACTTAAGAAAGTGCATAACGTGCAATATTGGCTGTGTAGGAGAAAGGGTCTTGAAGGGGCTTCATGTTAGATGTACAGTAAATGCTGTTGCAGGACGAGAACACGAGTATCCATTTATCCCTACTGCTTATAACCCAAGGAATTATGTAGTTATAGGCGGGGGACCCGCTGGAATGGAAGCGGCAAGGGTACTGGCAGCGTCAGGCCATAAAGTCACTTTATTTGAAAAAGATACGCAATTGGGCGGACAGGTTAGAATAGCGTGCGTCCCTCCTGGTAAAAACAAAATAAGATGGTCTATAGATTATCTGCAGCACCAGATTTATAAGCTAGGTGTTGATGTCCGTTTAAATACTGAAGCTAACGCTGAGAAAATACATGGCATGGATGTGAGCGCAGTTATTATGGCAACAGGGGCAGCTCCTATTATCCCGGATTTAGCCGGAGCCCGTAATCCCAATGTGACAACTGCCTGGGATGTTTTAGCAGGAAACTATGAAGTTGGTGACAGGGTTGCAGTAGTTGGTGGCGGCAGTGTAGGCTGTGAAACAGCTCTTTATCTAAAGTATAAAGGTGTTGATACAGTCGTTTTGGAAATGGAGGATGAATTAGCTGTTGACTCAGAACCCATAAGTAGAATGGCTCTTCTTGCTGAATTGGCAAAGGCAGGCGTAAGAACAGCGCCTGGGTATTATGTGCATACTATCAAACATGATGGAGTTGTAGCCATTGACAAGCAGTGGAAAGAACATTGGTACCCTTGTTCCCATATAGTGTTATCGGTGGGCGCTGCTCCTATAAATCACATGGAATGGGAATTCAAACAGCGAGGATATAGAGTCATTGTAGTGGGAGATGCTAAAAAGCCGGCCAAACTTTATCAAGCCATTGCTGACGCTTTCATGACAGCCCAAAGGCTAATACAAGCTGATGCATTTACCCGGCCGCATCAGCCTTTTATGACGGACCAGCCTTATCAAAGGCAGGAGCAGAGGTTAAACCTGCAGTAAATAGAAATAGGTTGGTAAGTGTTAGCTGTTCATATAAACAGGGGACTTGATATATAACTATCAAGTCCTTATTCCTTTTAATTGTATCATTTAAGAACTACCTTACATAAAATATTTTATAGCTTATAAGAAAGGAAAACTAAGGCTTAAGATTTTGGATAGTATATGTAACACCCTACTATTTTTTGCCATATAATGTATTGGAAACCTACGAAGGGGGGTAAAAAAATGACAAGACCATCAGGAGACGTGTTTGTGGCAAGCGTCATCAACCAAAAGTGCGTATGTCAGAGTGCCCAACAGATATTAGTCGCAATAGCTGCACAAGTTCTCTTTATAATAGAAGCCCAGTTTGGGTTTGCTACCAATGAGGATAATGATCAAATTAAAGCTTAATAATTTCCTGTTCATTAAAATTCTTGAGAAAGGAATGAGGAAAATTGAAAATTGGATTTAGTCAGAGCGGGTTGACCATTAATTCCAAGAAGTTCGATCCCCTAAATCTATCAGTAAGAGGTCACGGGATAGAATCTGACGGTTATATTAATAATGTAGATGCATTTGAAATATTAGAAGGGCTCGCAGCATGCAAAACCCCAGAAGCTACCCAGTTAGACAAAATTAAAGCCCTGCAGTCTGTTTTAAAAAAATTTAGATAATTTGTCTACCGCATCATAAAAAATTAAGGGGGGGGTAAGTAAAGATATGAATAGGTTAGCCGTTAGGTTTTTAAATCCTCCTAGCAGTCCTAAAAAGAAATTTCCTCCAATAGCTTTCAGCCCGGGGGATGTATTCGTAGCCAGTGTAATCAATCAGAAATGCGTATGCCAGGCTGCCCAGCAAATATTGGTCGCCATTGCAGCTCAAGTACTGTTTATTATAGAAGCCCAATTTGGCTTTGCAACTAATCAAGATGATGATGAAATTAAGACATGAGAGTAATTAAAAGGATTTAAAGGTTAATTAAAAAATTATTTAGGAGGTAATCATATGGGAGATCTATTTGTAGCCAGTGTAATCAATCAGAAATGCGTATGCCAGGCTGCCCAGCAGATATTAGTTGCCATTGCAGCTCAAGTATTGTTTGTGATAGAAGCTCAGTTTGGTTTCTCGACCAATGAAGATAATGATAAAATTTGGACATAATACCTAGAAAATAATTAATTACTGTGATGACATAATAAGACCTCCTGTTGCAGGGAGGTCTTATTACAGTATTTATATATAGTTTTAAGTCATAAATGCTATTTGATAAGAATACTTTAAATAAAGAATAGATTTACCCGAATAAACAAAGGGGGAACCAGCATGTCAGATTTAGTAGATAAATTGCCCAATATCAAAAACCCTGGGGATGTATATATGCAAGCAGAGATTATCGATCAGCTAAATACAAATCATCAGTCTAATATGACACTTTCAGCTTATTCAGTGATTACCCAGTCTGCTTCAACTATTAAAATTTCCAGCAGTGATGATGTCGGAGGTGCATTAAGCAGTCATGAGTAAAGCAGTAAAAGATACCTGGATAACCATCAAGAACATGAGACACAAAAAGCTGCCTTCAGAAATTGTCCTGACCAAAGATGGAAATGTTTTTGTAGACGGTGAATTGTACGATGAAACAAAAAAGAAGTATAAAGGTTTAACCGTAAATGTAGAAAAATACGGTAAATTAAACACAGGAGAAGAGACCCAGAAAATGATTGCGGCACAAAAAGAAGCCAGCAAAGGAGAAACCACAGTAATTACAGATATTAAAGATAAAGACAAAATAGAATTAACCACTGTAAAATTCTAACTCAAGTCCTAACTGTAAAGGAGGTAGCAGCAATGACCAAGCAAGATAAAGACGGCAAATCAAAAGTTGCTAAAATGCATGCAGGCGGTTTTGAGATAAACATTAATGACTATCTTTCAGATATGGATCCATTAGAAATACTTGAAAAAATGTATTTAATAAAACATGACCGGACATTAACAGATGAAGAAAAAAGAATCAAGGTACAAGAAATAATGAAAGAATTTTTGAGGTGATTAAGTGATGCAAAATAAGTTTGCCACTGTACTTAACCTTTCAAATCAAGCAAATTTAATCCAGGCAGATAAAACCAAGTTATCCCAGTTTAATCTTGTAGTTATGTTAGGGCTAAGATACTTAAGCAATAGAATTCAAATAAATAATAAGGTACCTGTTTCAATAAATGTCAGGAAAACAGGGGAGATTGAATTAACCAGTATAGATGGAGATATTATTAATGATGAAGGAAATGCCCGCATATATACAGACAAAAGAATTACAACTAGCGAAGATAGTATGGAAGGGGATGAGGTGAATGGAAGCTCCAGTTAATTATGATGCCACCAAGTATTATAATTTTTTAATTAATATTGCAAATCAAGCTAATTTACGTGGGACTAAGAATTTAGCGCCGTTACAGTTAAACTCGCTTTTTTTATTTGTGTCTCCATATGACCTGGAACGTTTTACCTTTGAAGGATTGGATCTGGATTTGAGAACAGACGAAAAGGGGCACATATATATTAATGATACTCTGTTTAAAACAATAGAGATTAAACCAGGAGTAAGAATCTTGGGAATTGTAGTGCGTAAATAGGGGAGGATTTTGCATGAATAATGAAAGCAAACTGGAAGACATTTTGCTTCCTTCAGAAAAAGTAATCTATGAAAATATATTAATGGAAATAGACAAGCATAAGGATTTTTATAATAATGCCAGCCCAGAAGAAAAAACTGAGGCTCTCATTAAAAACTGTGGGCTTAATGAAAAAGAACTCTACAAGCTGCTGAAAAAAATAGAAAACTTCAACAATACATGAATTGATTGGGGAGGAGAATTATGACGGAAAAACATTTTAAAAGTTTCAAAGATGGTAATCAGCAGCATGGTTCATCTCTTTTTTACAAAGCTGCAGGATTAGTGAGCAGAAGGGTTGATACTTTTGAACATTACATGAACAATATTGAAGCAGATGAAGAACTATTAAACCTTTCAGAGGAGCATTATTTAGGTGCAGAAGAGTATGAAGATCAAAGGAAAAATCTTGAGCAAGAACATGAAAAAAAAGATGAATTATCTTCAAAAACACCAGAGTATAGTGAAAAAGATGCAGCTGAGGATGGCAATCTGGAAAAAGGTAAAATTGAATATAAAACTATCTATACTAATATATTAGAAAAATTATATGGGATTTATAAAAAAACACGAAAACAAGGTTAAAATAAGTAGCAGTTAAATTGTTAAGCAAACGGTAAATTGTTATTGATTTTTAGCGGCAGCAGTGTTAGTATCGTAATAACAATAAATCAATAATAGAATTGACAAAGGGGAGCTGGGGACAACCTGGCTGAGAGAGAACATAGAAGCTGTTCTGACCCTTAAACCTGATCTGGATAATGCCAGCGTAGGAAAATATCTTGAAACTTTGTTTTAAGCTACTGCCAACGTTGGTAGTAGTTTTTTAATTTTACCTAGGAGGGAAAAATGCCTAAGTGCAATGTAAGTTTGCAGGTTATTCCAAATGTGTCTGAGGAAAAGATTTATGAGATTGTTGATAAGGTAATTGAATTAATTCGTGATTCTGGAGTCAAGTATATGGTAGGTCCTATGGAGACAACCATGGAGGGAGAATTAGATGAGCTCCTTGCTATTGTGCAGAAAGCTCAAATTGTTTGTGTACAGGCAGGTGCAAAACGTGTTTGTTCGGTTGTTAAAATTGATTACAGCCCAGGGGGAGTGACCATTGATGAAAAGGTGGGGAAATACAGGGATTAGAAGTCTGGGAGGTACTAAGATTACTCTAAAAAGCGCTCTTTTTTTGCTGGCCTTAATCGCTTTATGGGAATTTATTGTTGGACTTGCCAAGATACCTGAATTTATCCTTCCAGCCCCGACCTCAATAGGCAAGGCCTTGATTAAAAGTTTCCCCCTGCTTATGCTGCATGCCCAAACAACCTTGTTGGCAGCAGTTGTGGGATTACTGTTAGCCATTGCCATTGCCTTAATGCTGGCAGTGCTCATGGATAGATTTAGAATTATCAAGGAACTTATCTACCCCCTGCTTATAGTGTCGCAAACCATTCCCATTATTGCCTTGGCCCCTGTCCTGCTTATCTGGTTTGGCCTGGGCATTTTGCCAAAAATACTGGTTGTGGCCCTGGTTTGTTTTTTCCCCATGGCTGTGAACCTGGTGGATGGTCTGGAAAACGTTGATGCAGAATTGATAGAGCTGCTGCAGGTAATGAAGGCTGATGGTTGGACCATTTTCACCTCTGTGCAGCTGCCGTCCGTTCTGCCGTACTTTTTTTCAGGTCTAAAGATTTCTGTTACTTACAGCGTTTTGGGCGCAGTAATAGGCGAATGGCTGGGAGCTAGTTCCGGTCTTGGCATCTATATGACCAGGGCCATGCATTCTTTCAGTACCAGCAGTTTATTTGCAGCAATTCTAGTGGTTGTTTTACTAAGTATGGGATTGTTTAAAATAACCCAATTCATGGCTTGGCTGTTCATGCCCTGGAATAGAATTGGAGATTAATCAAAATAACAAACAAGAAGGGATTGTGATAAAATGTTGAAGACAAGGGGATTTGTTTTTGTGTTCATTGCTTTGATTATTATCGTGTTGAGTTTAGGTGCTGTTGGCTGCGGCAGCAAACAAGAGGCTGACATTTCTCAAAATGGACAAGACAAGGATACAGGGAAACCCAAGGACAAGGTTATAGTGACTCTGGATTGGACACCTAATACCAACCATACCGGATTGTATGCAGCAAAAGATATGGGCTATTATGAGGCTGAAGGCATTGATGTGGAAATTGTCCAGCTTTCAGGGAGTACAGTTGAGCAGCTTGTTGCCACAGGAAAGTCACATTTTGGTGTCAGCTACCAGGAAGCTGTAACATATGCTCGTTTAAGCGACATCCCTGTTGTATCCATAGCAGCAGTAATTCAACATAATACCTCTGGTTTTGCTTCTCTTAAGTCCAAGGGAATAGCGACTCCCAAAGATTTTGAAGGCAAAAGATACGGCGGGTGGGGGTCGCCTGTGGAAGAGGCTACCATTAAAGCTCTAATGGAAAAGTATAATGCTGACTTCAGCAAGGTGCAGATATTAACCACAGGTGCAGCTGATTTCTTTGTAACTAGTGAAAAGAACGCAGACTTTTCCTGGACCTTTTTTGGTTGGGATGGGGTAGCCGCTGAGATCAAAGGCGTGGAACTTAACTACATTGAATTGGGTAAAGTAGACCCGGCCCTGGACTACTATACTCCAGTCTTGATTGCAGGGGAGGCATTGATCAAGGATAATCCTGACCTGGTGAAAAGATTTATGAGGGCAACCACTAAAGGGTACGAATATGCCATAGAAAAACCGGAAGAAGCAGCCAATATCTTGCTGGTTAATGCTCCCGAGCTGGAAGAAGACCTTGTAGTGGCAAGTCAAATTTGGTTAAGTGATAAGTACCGGGCAGAAGCGAAAGTTTGGGGCATTCAAAATAAGGAAGTATGGGAAAATTACTCTGAGTGGTTGTTTAAGAATGGATTAATCGAAGCCAAACCTGACATTGACCGTGCATTTACAAATGAGTTTATTAATAAATAGAGAGATTATTAGGAGTTGGTATTGATGGCCCTTCCTAGGCTTATGCTGCAGGGTGTGAGCAAGACCTTTGTGAGCAGGGAAGAAACGCTGCCCGTTTTAAAGGATATTTCTTTGCATGTAAATGATGGGGAATTTGTATCTCTTTTGGGTCCAAGCGGTTCTGGCAAAAGTACCTTGTTTAGAGTTGCAGCAGGGCTTTTGAGGCCTGATTCCGGCAGGGTCATTATCAATGGGTCTGAGGTTAATGGTAAAGCCATTAAGATTGGCTATATGCCACAAAAGGATTTGCTGCTGCCATGGAAATCGCTGGTGCACAATGCAGCGCTGCCTCTTATTGCTGCTGGTGTAAAAAAGGCAGAAGCCTATGCAAGGGTCAAAAGACTTCTTCCTGTATTCGGCCTGGATGGATTTGAAAATGCATACCCTAAACAGCTCTCCGGGGGAATGAGACAGAGAGCTGCTCTCTTAAGGACTGTTCTCATTGACAGTCAGGTAATGCTCCTTGATGAGCCCTTTGCTGCTTTGGACGCCTTGACCCGCGAAAAACTCCAGGAGTGGCTGTTAGGAATATGGGAGCAGTTTAAAAGGTCGGTCCTTTTCATAACCCACAGCATAGATGAGGCAATTTATTTATCTGACAGGGTATATGTAATCTCTCAGCGTCCTGGGGAAATCATCATGGAACAGCCCATAGAGATTCCAAGACCCAGGGCCAGGGAAGCGGTTACTTCATCCTTATTTACACAGTACAAGCAAGTTTTGATGCAAAGCCTAAAAGAGGCTTAATACACAATGAAATTGAGCAGACGTTTCTTTCAAAAAGATGCCTGCTCTTTTTTAACTTTAACAACCAGCAAGCAGCCCTGTGTTATGCTGATATGGGCTATAGAGCCTGTCAGTTCATTGCTCAATCCGCGGCTTGCTGAAACATACAGGGTTTCATTTTTTAATGGATATTTTAGTCCTCTAGTGACAACACCTTGTGCTTCAGCAGTGAGGGGGAAAAGAGACACAAAATCCCCTGGAATCCCCTCAACTGTAAGTTCTTTGTCCATTAACTGCATTTCATGAATTTCATCCACAATAACTGTCTTAATGCCGCGGCTTAAGGGCAGCATTAAAAGCATAATATTTGCAAAGGCATGGTCCATTCTGCCGCCGGTAGCGCCAAAGACAATAATTTCTCTGGGTTTTAAATCCAGGGCATGCTTCATGGCCAGCTCCAAATCAGATTCATTCTTGGCGCTGGGGAATTTATGAAATTGACATTTTGAACCGGTGAGCCTTTGACAGACAACATCATCGAGAGAATCAAGGTCTCCAACCACCATGTCCGGGGTAAGTCCTAGAGACAAGGCATGGTTGGCTCCTCCATCAGCACAAATAACATAGTATTCTTTAGAGTTATATTTAGATAGGTACTCTAGATAAAAATTAGGGTTTTTGTAATCCCCGTTTGCAAATAGGATGACGGTAAGTACTGCCACTATTTTTTGTCCTCCTCATTGTCTTAAAGTAGCTGCCAATCTGTCAGTGTTTATCAAAAGATCAAGGGCATCATGAATGCTGGATACTATAATGTCGGCGTTGAACATGGCTTCTGCAGACATTCCTTCTGAACCCATGACGGCAATTCCTAAAGCAGCTTGGGCCAACATCAGCTTGTCGTTTGTGCCATTGCCTATTGCAACAACTCTTTCACTACCAAGTGAATGTACAAAATCCTGTTTTTCTACCGCGCCTACAGGATTTTTTAATACTATTACTTCTCCTTTGATATCCTGGCACTGCTGCCGGCATTTGCCAAAAGTATCCGCAGTGATGATGTGTACTGCCAAGTCATTGGCAATAACGTTTAATTTTGCTTCTATGCCGGGAAGCAGGCTCCCATCACATGCTAAAGTCCCGTTATAATCCAAGACAAGATGGTCGAAAGACATTTGGCCCCTCCCGGGAATATCAACATTTAACATTATTATCGCTTCTCCTTATCAACAAAAAATTATATAATCTACAAGTAATATAACATATTTATCCATAAGTAGGAACTAATATGCATTATTTGCAGTCTATAGGGGCAGAACAAGTATTTTGTTTGGGGGTGTAAAAGATGCGTTCAAGAATGTTTATAATATTGCTGTTAATAGTTGTTTTCGCTGTGGGGTGCGGTAAACAAAAAGCCGACGGTGATTCCCATTCACAGCCGCTTTTTGGGGATGGTTTAAACAGGAGAGTCTGGGGAGAGGCAGTTTAGGGTAGTTTTAGGTTTTAAGCAAAAGAAGTTTCTTTAGGTCATTTAAGGTGGGGATTGTTAATGAAAAGTTATATAAGGCTTAAAGTGAAACATTTGTTTCATGGTGCGGCACTGGCCCTGGTAATTTTGTTTTTACTCTATATCCTGCTTCCTTCTCTTGTTATGAATATTGCTGAAGGTTATTACCACAGTGGCGACCATCTGGCAGCAAAAGTGTACTATGACAGGATAGATCATTATTTCCCAAAGCATAGAAAAACACCCCTTGCTCTTGAAAGGGCTGCGCAGATTTCTGCAAGTGAAAACTTGCTGATGGTTTCCCCCATGGGAATAGGTGGAGCATATAATGTAGGCGGAAATCTTTCCATGGAAGCACAGAAATACTACAAAAAACTAGCTGAAAGGTTTCCTGATACCTTTCAAGGGCAGAGGGCTGTCATGGAGCTCACTATTTTGGAGATTAAAAACTTAATCGCTGATGGGCAGGTTGAAAAAGTTTTTTATGTAGTGAATGATTATTATGAGAATTTGAATAAGAGTAATTGGGATAGCCAGGTAGCCATGGAGACTGCAAAAGCGCTGAGGACAAAGGGTTTTTTCAGCGAAGCCATCATGGTTTTAGAAGACTTCCTTGCCAAGAATGAAGAGGTTGCTTTTCCGGACCTTTATGAGCTTTTAGGTGACCTCAATGGAGCAAGAGGGAACAAGGAGGTAGCTCTAAATTACTACCAGAGAACTCTGGCAGTCCATGAGGACAATATCAGGCGGTCTGCTGAACATTTGGATGATAAGATGATGCAGGGTTCCTGGGCATATTTTGAAGAGAAAAAGGAATGGATCAACTGGAAAATAGCTAATTTGTCAGTAGATCCGGCACAGGCAGGTGTGGTGCAGGGTACTGTTACTCTAACCGGTGTTCCTTTAAAAGATGTGCAGGTGTTCCTGCAGCCGCTAAGGCATGAGGACAGAGGTGGTTTTCCTGTGGGTTCCCATGATGCTATTTGGGCAACAAGTGATGCGAAGGGACACTTTTATTTCAAGGATGTGCAGCCCGGCAGGTATGGTTTTTGAGGGTTGGGTAATAACTTGTTAAAGGAAAGGATTTTGTTTATGGCTATTGATCAGGCACGTGAGCATTTAAGAAAATGGAGTAGGGATACTGACATTATAGAGCTTGAAGAATCAAGCGCAACAGTAGAGTTAGCAGCAAGGGCTTTAGGAGTTGAACCGGCAAGAATTGCAAAGACCCTTTCTTTCAAGAATGGTGAAAGCGCCATTTTAGTAGTTACTGCTGGGGATGCAAGGACTGATAATAGTAAATTTAAAAAGGAGTTTTCTTTTAAGGCAAAAATGCTCAATCCTGATGAAGTGCTTGAGTTTACCGGACATCCTGTTGGGGGAGTATGTCCCTTTGGGTTAAAGAATGAACTGCCTGTATTTCTTGATATATCTTTAAAGAGATTTGAAACAGTCTTTCCTGCTTGCGGCAGCGGCAATTCTGCAATTGAGCTAACATGTGAAGAACTTGCAGAATATGCAATGAATAAAAAATGGGTTGACGTATGTAAGGACTGGCAAAGCTAAGTTGAAAATTTTGCCGTTACCAAATAGATTAAGCCAGCAGATGCTGGCTTAATTATTGTAGATCTATTGGTCACATTTTAATTTTCCTGCTTTTCCTAGATGCTGCTGTGCCATCTCTCTGATAATAATTATCACGTTTTCCTTAGGGCAATTAGCAGTTTCAGAAATAGCCTCTGTTACTTTTTCAACCATGGCCCTTTTTTGTTCCAATGTTCTTCCTTCTAATAATTCAATTTGTACAATAGGCATATTATTAAACCTCCCACTTTTATTATTTGTTTTCAGTTATTCTTTAAATAACTGCTTAATCCTTTAAGCACAGCTTTAAGGATTAACAAAATTATCGCTAAACTAGCCCTTTGTCAATTAAGTATTCTTCAAAGACTTTTAAATTTGTCTCAAAGTTTGTCCGTCCATACCCCATTCTAAAATATTGTCCATCATATGAAAAAACATCTGCAGGCAG
>JBFLYC010000080.1:0-2683 GCA_040756735.1 Bacillota bacterium
GCCGCTGACCACGGTAGGACAACAAACAGGGGCGTCTTTCCTTTCTCAATGATATGGCCATTATATCCAGCAGCCCCCGGTCAGGCAACCCCGTCAGCTTTCGGTCGTTTTAGGTTAGCCCTAACACTTCAGCCATTTTTCTTACTAATTCATTTACATCATTTTCCCATTTGTCAACTTCTGTCTTAACTGACGGATCAGCAGTATATGCAGATGCCATCTTTTCCATTGCCATATTGGAGCTGGGCCCCAAGGCGAGCTAATTGCTTCTCCTGGCGATAGAGGGGCATGCCTTCTACATATTTTTGACTCATGATGTATGCCATGGCTGAAGGGGATGCCAAACTTCCTGGAAAAACCGGGGATGGCATAGGTGCCGTGACAATTGGTGTGGTTATTTCCTCACGTTCACAGCGGCGGCAGGAATAGATGTAACGCACGTGCTTGACCACTTTTACTTGGGCTGGAATGATCTTAAGTTCTTGCCGTACCTCAGTGCTCATTTCATGCAAAGAACCGCCGCAACACGAACAAACCTGCTCTTCTTCAGGCAGGCGGTATTCTATCGTTTCAACAGGCAGGTTTTCAAGCAAGTTCTCACGGTGGCCGCTTTTTTTACGACGACTGTAGGTGATTGTTTCGACTGTTGGTTCCTCTAAATCTGGCTGTACTTCTGCCTCTGCTTCGTTAAAAAGCTGTACTTGCTCTGGAACTGGAACGGTCCGCTCGCTAGAAGAGCCGAATCGCCGTTGTTGACTTAGACGAAACTGCTCTTCTAACCAGTGCAATTTGGCGGCTAGTTCAGCGTTTTGCTGTTCCAACTGTGCATTTTGCTGCTCCAGTTGTTCACATCGCTTTTGAAGTTCATCTATTGTATTTATTGAAGTATTAGCTGTATTATTCATATATCTTTAATTCGGCTAATTATAGCTAATTCCCTTTTAAATACAGCCAAAAACAGAAAATATTTGTATTTTATTGCGTTTCACAAGACGATGCGAGCCGTTACCGCAGGGTGAGCCTGTCGCTGTTCTAGCGGTAGGCCATCAAGCAGCCAGCGCAACTCACGTCGACTAATCTTAACCGTTGCGGAGCTAGTTTCCGCTGGCCACTGAAACTTCCCGCGTTCCAGACGCCGATAATGGAGCCAAAAACCATTGTGTTCCCACTGGAGGATTTTGAGTTTATCGCGCTTCCGATTGCAGAAAACAAAGAGACAGGGAGAGAAAGGATCTAGTTTGAAACATTC
Source organism: Bacillota bacterium (assembly GCA_040756735.1). GTDB lineage: Bacteria > Bacillota > DSM-16504 > Desulfitibacterales > Desulfitibacteraceae > JBFLYC01. The sequence continues at coordinate 1,250 of JBFLYC010000080.1, forward strand.
CTTTACTAGCACAGCTAGCCCGTCAATTGACTTACGCAAGTCGGTGCTTCCACATGCAAGATAAACCCGTTCTACAGCAGTCTCGTTTAGCATAACGCTGCTAATGTCCGTACTACGTCGGAGAGCAGTGCCGGATTGAAGCCAGTTTTTACTTCTACGGTTGCTTGACCTACTCTTATTAGCAGGCTATTCTCTGACTCGTTAGATTGCTCCTCTACTTCCACCGACAGCCACTTGGATGGTGTTGCAGTAGCTTTTACGGGTTCAAGCTTCCGAAGCCAATAGCGTAACTGATGAGGTTTTATGTCATGAGCTGCGCACCATGCTGACGTTCCCTGGCCGCTGACCTTATATGCGGCTACCCGTGCCTCCCATTGTTGTTGTCGTTCGGCTTTTGTCATAAAAAATCCTCCCCACTTAGTATTCTGAGGAAGATTATCGCAAAAACAAATCTATGAAACTAGGTGGGTACTATTTGACGCTTACGCTAATTTGCTAATGGGGAATTCTTTATTTAGTTTTAGCTGTATATATAAAAAGAAGCTACGCTATCAGGCAACCTTGAATACCCGATCAGATTTATTTTAATTCGCTTTTTGACACCAGCCACTATAATATGGATAATGGGAACTGGATCAGGCTATTAAATTAAACTTCCTTGGTGATATTATAACTATCAATGTTATCTTGAATTTCATAGGCTTTATCTATGTATGTGTCCATATCCTTAATAAAATCATCCCATTTAACAGAAGTTATGTAACTACTGTCCCCGTAATAGACTTTAGAGCCGTCGTCACAATCTTTAGTACTAGGATCTTTTTGATTAAACATATTTTTCTTCAAAATGTCAAATAATTGATTTGTTTTAAGGACTCTACATCCAGAAGAACAACAAGTTTTATTATAAGTATAATACGTATAAGAGTTATTTCTATCTGGTACAATCACAGCTAACATTGCATTGGTCTTGCTTGTTACAGCGACGCCACTACTATTAATGCGAGACGTTTCTTTTAAAGAATATGATATTTCTCTTGGTATCCATTGATCCTTGTCAGGTTTCCATAATTCTTTCATACCCTTTGAAATCATCACTAATGTTAACGAGCTGTCATAAATTCTATCCCTTAATTTTGACCATATGGTATCTTCACTTAACTGTGAAAGATCTTCTCCATCAGATTCTCCCTTATAAATATGATCAGAACTATCAATACTAGATTCAATTACATCTACATAATCACGCACCGTATTTGTTTCCCACCAATTACCTTTTATATGTTGAACATCACTATCTCCGTATTTGTAAGATATAAATATTTTGCGTCCCATTTTTTTTTGCTCCCCCCTATAATACTTAATGTAAATTATTCTCGGATTCGTATAACACTCTTGAATTATCTTATTTTGGAATTACCGTAGTTTTTATTT
>JBFLYC010000081.1:0-2657 GCA_040756735.1 Bacillota bacterium
TTTACTTAATTACCAGTTAATAAATGGTTTTAATGGTAATATTTTTCTTATAAAATACACAAAGGAGGGAGAAAAACCACCTTAAACAAGTTCAAAAAAATGTCTTGACATCTTTAGCCACCATAAATTGCCATCAAAAAGCTCTATCAAACCTCTATCGCAGACTGCTGAAATTTTTGGGTCAATTGGCAACTTGGCAAGCACCTCAAGATTGTGCTTTTTAGCAATTTCCTCAATATGACTATCGCCAAATATCTTATACTCCTTATCGTTATCCGGGCATTTGAAATATGACATATTTTCAACCAATCCGATGATTGGTATATTCATCATTTCTGCCATCTTAACGGCCTTGGATACTATCATTGAAACAAGCTCCTGTGGTGAAGTCACGATAATAATTCCATCCACAGCTATGGATTGAAATACAGTAAGTGGCACATCACCCGTTCCCGGTGGCATGTCAATAAACATGAAGTCAACATCGCTCCATATAACATCTGTCCAGAACTGCTTAACAGTATTACCGATAATTGGGCCTCTCCAAACAACAGGGTCTGTATCATTTTCTAAGAGTAGATTAATGGACATGATATCAATGCCAGTCTTACTTTTAATAGGGAATAAACCAAATTCGCTTCCTGTGGCTTTTTCTTTGATACCGAATGCTTTAGGGATAGAAGGACCTGTCACATCGGCATCAAGAATGGCAGAATGATAACCCATTCTGTTCATTGTAACAGCAAGCATTGATGTTACTAATGATTTACCAACTCCACCTTTACCACTGACAATACCTATTACTTTTTTGATGTTGCTTAATTCATGTGGCTTTTCGGAAAAATCGGTTTTTGGTTCTTTCCTTTCGGTGCAGTCGTCGCTGCAACTGCTACAATTCTGATTGCAATTTTCACTCATTTTGCTAACTCCTTTACGTTTATATTATTAATTGACTACCTGTTGATAGATAATCTATCTTTTCCCCCATAACGGCTTTTAAACGATTATAGGATTCAATGCCTGTACAATGGCAGGTGTAATATTTTGCATTTGTATTTATAAGGTATTCTCCAATTTGTATTACCATTGCAGGATCCTCGTTCTTATTGGCTGAACGATTATATAGATGAAAACCGCCAATAACATGGCTCGGCAGACAACCTTTTTCAGTACTGAAATGATCAAGTATATTTACTATCCCATTATGAGCACACCCTGCTACCAGAAGTATTTTCTCATCTTCTTTTATAATCAGATTTTGCTCATGGGAAAAATCGTCCTGTTCAAAGGAAGTACCAACCTTCATGAACAAGTCTTGATTACCCGAGGGGTTTAATTTTCTGCCTTTGACATTTGAGAACAATTCGAGTTCCTCATCAATGGTAAGATGCTCTCCTACAAATACAAAACGATTGTTTGGCATTAACACTTCATCTAATCCAATATACACTTTTTCTCCGTTTGATCTGTTCGAGTAGTACTTTTCAAACGATTTTTGATTCAGGTATATTTTGGCTTTGGAATTAATGTTTACAAAAGCCTTGAGACCGCCGCCATGGTCATAGTGTCCATGAGAAATCACAGCAAGGTCGACTTCTGATAGATCAACCTTCATTTTTCTTGCATTTTCTGCAAAGAGTGCGCTTGCCCCTGTATCAAACAAGAGCTTATGTTTCTTTGTTTCAATATATAAACTGAGTCCATGCTCACTACCGAGTTTCTCAGAAATTGATGTGTTTTCTACTAAGGTTTTTATAATCATATGTTTTACCTTTCACTTTCGTTGAAAAGCAGTTTCATCGTTTTATCAAAAACCTCTCTTGCGGCACGACCCGATGCACAATCTATATCAACAATGGTCTGTCCGTTATTGATTGCTTTTACTGCATCCGAATCAAAAGGTATCCTGCCTGCAAAAGGAAGTTTCTGTGTTTTACAAAACAACTCTATTTTTTGGGTATTTTCAATATTCGTATCATATTTATTGATGCAAACAGCCGTCTTAGTTTGGAACATTTCCGCTGTTTTTATAATGCGCTCCATATCGCTGATACCTGATATGGAAGGCTCCGCAACAATTAAGACCATATCAACGCCGCTTAATGATGCGATGACCGGACAGCCTATACCCGGAGAACCATCAATAATTGCCAAATCATCATTAGCTGCCGCTGATTTCATCTGCTTTTTCACCTCGGTAACCAGCATCCCTGAAGTCCCGCTTCCCATTTTGAGCTGAGCAGTAGAAAAAACTTTATTTTCATCAGCATACAGCATCAATTCTCCTGCCACAGAAGGTTTTAAAGAAACTGCTCCCGTAGGGCAAACAGCTTCACAAACTCCACAGCCTTCACAGGCAAAAGAATCCACCTTATAATCCGTATCCACGATGATTGCGTCAAACCGGCAGTTTTGTCTGCACTGATCGCATTGTACACATAATTCCGAGTTTATCTCTGCTTTCGGCAGTCCATAATAGTCTGTTCGCTTTGGTTCAGAGGACTGACCCATAGCCAAGTGCAGATTGGGTGTATGGTGGCTAAAGATGTCAAGACATTTTTTTGAACTTGTTTAAGGTGGTTTTTCTCCCTCCTTTGTGTATTTTATAAGAAAAATATTACCATTAAAACCATTTATTAACTGGTAATTAAGTAAAT
>JBFLYC010000082.1:0-2060 GCA_040756735.1 Bacillota bacterium
TTCTATTTCCCTGTTAATTATTGTAATTATTGTGGGGAAATAGAACTTGCAACATTATGGAAAATGGAGATGCAATACTATGGAAAAATAACTTGCAACTTTGTGGAAAAAGTTCTTGCAAAAAACACCTTGTATCAGTACCTAAATACGTGCTATTCTCCTGGTACTAGATTTAAAAAGTCTGAAAAAGCAACAATCCCGTCCATCTGCTTCCCTCTGCTTTTGGTTGACAAGGAAAAGTCTACTACTAATAATTATGCGACGAGTCAGTCACTACGGGCAAGAAAGAACAGCCCCTCTTTACCGACACAAAAGACGGGCGATGACAGTAACTAACATTAAGACCAAATTGTTATCATATACATTTAAATTGATAAACTTTTGTTTAATCAGCGGCCTGTAAAAAGCTTTTAGTTATTGTTTATATCAACAGTTACAATGCTTTTGTTAAGTACTTGTATATTAGCATTTTTATACTGTTTATCTAACCATTCATTCCAATATGCATGATTCTTATGTGACCACTGATTACGAGCTTCATAGTATTCAGCAATGGATGAAAAATCATCCTCGGTAGGCTCAATTGCAAGTAAACCCTCAGTAATGGCATCTTCAACTACTTTCTTGCTCAAATTTATTATTGAATATGCATACATTTCATCAATTACATTTATTTGTGTCCAGAAAACTTCTTCACTCACTCCTAAACCATCTATATATGCATCAATTATTTCTGTATTACTAATCTCTGATTTTCTAGTTTTTAAATCGTTCCACATTTCCATGGATATTTCATAAGCTTCTTTCTCCGATATAGCTACGTTACTTTTTAGTGCAAGATCATAAGCTAGTTCTCTTTTAATCATAGTTTCAAGGGTTTTTTCTATTGAATATTTGGCTGTTTCCCCCTTAATTAACCATGTTTTGAAAGTCATCTCATCTATTATTAAATCATTAATTTTTAGTACAGGATTCTGTACATTTTCTAAAGAGCTTAATCTTTTGCCCATATCAAACATTTCATTGTGAGTTACTCTATATACTTTACCTTCATTTTGGTCTATATCTGCAGAAGAAAGGTTAAGTGAGTATATCACAACAGAACCTAGTGCAAAAAGCGATATTATTAAGGTAATAAAAACCTTTTTCATCTTAGATTAAACCTCCTTTTAATAATATGTTAGCGACATATCATAGGGCCTAGGAGAAAAGTCATTAGCTTCCCAGCCACACCTAACTTGAGCTCTTGCGCTATCATCAATAGTGAAGTAAATATAGCTCAAACAAGCGCTATGAAAAATTGCCTTATCTCTTGACCCCAACCAATAAGACATCTCAGGGCTACTTGAATATGCACTAGGGTAATAAGTAGCAACACGATTATTGTTAACAAAATGTCTTGTATATGAAAAATAACCAGTTTGTGTAATACTAGGTTCAAATCTTTTTGCTTCTGGAATATAAATAAAAACCTCATGCCTGAAATTAGCTATGGATTGGTAATCAACCTCCCAAACTTCATATATATATATTCTGAAATAAAACTTCTTTATCCCCCAGCTTGGCGACCATTCAGTCCACTCATCAGAATATGAGGTATGGCAAGATCCTATATCATTAAGTATATCATTAGCAAGTGTAACTGACGGCAACCCCAAAAACAATACTAACATTACAATTAATACTTTTATTGTTTTCATATTTGCATACAACCCCCTTTATTATATTTTACAGGTACGAAATAGCATACTTTGCCAGCTTATCTGTATTTCTACTAAAAATCACAAAGCTATCAAGCTACAGATCATATTATTCTCATCGCTAACAAAAGCTAAAATTTGTATTTAGATTCACACACCCTCATAAACACTACCTCCCCAGCCTTTAATCTCTCCTTTACTTCAGGCTGGGGAAGGTTTAAAATAAAGTTAACACCTAACCTTTGCCTCTGGTAAAGGAGGGTACAGTCCCAGGTAAATGGAACTTTTTCAGGGTATCTTATTTACCTGGGAATTTTTGTGTTTCTCAATTGGGTTACCAGGATTATACTATTTTTTCCA
>JBFLYC010000083.1:0-1971 GCA_040756735.1 Bacillota bacterium
GTTTTCTCTTCCTTGAGAATTTCCAGTACAACCTTGGCTTTGAACTCCCCAGAATATGATTTTCTCACGGCAACGATCCACCTTAAATAAAGCTGTTTTTTTGTCTAGTTTTCTTTATCCATTATATCCCTCCGGTAATTCCAGGCAGAGAACTTGGTTACTGTCCGTCATTGCTGGCTAATGCCCCCTATTCCGTTTTCTTTACCCAGGAGTCCGTTGCAAAAGTAGTTTTTTGTCTTTTTTACCCCCAGTATATTATTTGAACGGTCCTGGGCGGTTCACACACTTTTTTACGCGTGACCTTTATAATGTACATTCGCTTTAACAATATTTTTCCCTGCTGCTGTATTTTAAAATTACCGTAGTTGTCTTAAAACCACTTAAAAACATAAAAATTACACAACTTTCAATATTTTTTGCATTTTTTGTTCCTCTGTCACTTTTAATAAGTAATGAGCAAAGGAAGTTGTTTTATAACATAGATCTTTCTTCAAAGGGAAACCCGTTATGTTGCCGAATATATATAGATGGGGCTTGGTCTCCTATCTGATAATCTAAATGTTCAACAAGATCGGGGTAATGGTGTGGAGTGAGCCTGAAGGAAGTCAGCAGCAAACCTCCAGCCCGAGGACCACGAACCCCAGGCGAGGCTAACAGCAGTTGGATGAGAAGTGTTGCGGGAAGTAATTACATGGTCGTATGTTGTCATTGAATTCACAGAAATGATTAAACGGATAATGAGAGGTATGCTATGAAATACGTAGTATTAAATGACATTGTAGAAAAGCTGGATTGTCTTATGGATGGCTGGAAATTGTATTATAGTAAGAAAACCGGAAAAATTACAGAGATACAAGCGGAATATTTAGGTGTTGCCGAGGAATTGGATGAAGAAGACGATTTTAGCGAATATAAGGAATGGGAGCGCGAAGCAATCGAAGAAGCAATTGATATTATTGAAAATTGGGATGATTATATTGAACTGCCAGACAAATATGAAATCCATGAATACAGCATTATGGAGCAGTTTTGTTATTCAATAGAAGATGAAAGGTTAAGTAACAAGCTTTGTAACGCTATATCCGGGAGGGGTGCGTTCCGGCGGTTCAAAGATGCCATAATACGTTATAACTTGGAGGATAGCTGGTATGCTTATAAGTACAAGGTATTATGTAAAGTAGCGCGAGATTGGTGCGAACATAATGAAATACCGTTTAAAGAGAAATAACAATGGGGAAGGAATCAAAAGGATAAATTTCAAGGAGAGTGTTTAGCGTGTTGATAAAAGAAATCGAATATAATAACGGAAAATTTCCAAAAGAAACTTTGCAGAAAGCTATTGCCCAGAGAGAAGAAATTATACCAGAATTGTTAGAAATTTTAGATTATACTTGCCAAAATGCAGAACAGCTTGCAGAAGAGGAAAATTATATTGCGCATATTTACGCCTTATATTTGTTAGCGCAATTTAGAGAAGAAAAGGCTTATCCATTAATTTATAACCTTCTTAACAAGCCACAGGATATTCTTAACAATTTACTTGGTGATGTTATTACGGAAGGTTTGCCGGGAATTTTGGCATCTGTTTGTGGTGGTGATATTGAATTAATAAAAAAGATAATTGAAAATGAGCAAATTGACGAATTTATTCGTGGTTCTGCATTAAATTCTTTGGTTATCTTGGTGGCTCAAGGAATCAAGTCGCGTGATGAAGTGCTAAATTATTTTGGAAATTTATTCCGTGGAAAACTGGAACGTACATATTCACACGTTTGGGATGACCTAGTAGCTTGTAGCTCCAGACTTTACCCCGAAGAAATAATTGGAGATATCGAGCTAGCCTATGATGAGGAACTTGTTAATCCGTTATATATTGATTTAGAAGACATTCAAGCGCAACTTAGAAAAAACAAACGAACTGTTCTTAGTGAATTATATAATGCTATTCGTTACCAACTAATTAATGACACG
>JBFLYC010000084.1:0-1898 GCA_040756735.1 Bacillota bacterium
TTACCATATTACGATACCCCCATAACATAATTTTTCGAGAATATCATAATATTACCGTTTCTTATTGTCCAGCTTGGTCTTGGCAATCTAGCTTTCACATGCTTTAACTAACACTTTCTTGCTCTCGATATTTGCGCATTACGTTAAACTCGGTTAAATTGCGAATTGAAGAAATAATTAAATAATTAATGGGATAAGTGTCCACCATGGGTCAAGTTCATACTTAACACCTTATCTCCAGGTCGCAGCGCTGCAGCAAAAACAGCCATGTTGGCATTAACTCCTGAATGCGGCTGCACATTTGCATGTTCTGCTCCATATAGTTCCCGTGCCCTTTCTAAAGCCAACCCCTCAATCATGTCAATATATTCGCAGCCTCCATGATATCTCTTGCCGGGATATCCCTCAACAACTTTATTTGTCAGAACTGAACCTTGAATTTCCATTATGCTTGGACTAACATAGTTTTCTGAAGCAATGAAACTCAATGTCTGCTGCTGGCATCTAAGTTCTTTTGAGAAACCCCTTGGTTTTTGCACAAAGCAGCAAAGTAAAATATTTCTTTTTCCTAGTTCTACCAGTAAGAACTTATCAAGCCTGAGAAATTAAACAAGGCAAATTCCTCAGTACTGAGAAACTTGACTGCAAAAATTCTGCCCAATTATGTGAAGGCTGGTCTCGTTAATAAATTTCCCAAGCTCTATATTAACGGCATATTCTATGGCATTTTCCAATTCCCGCACATTGCCCGGCCAGTTGTAGGACAGTAAATATACCTTGGCATTCCTATTAATTCCTTGAATATCCTTGCCGAACTTTTTTGAATACTTTTTTAAAAACAATTCGGCAAGAATGACAATATCCCTTTTCCTGCTCCTCAATGGTGGAATATGCAGTGGAATCACATTGAGCCTGTAAAAGATATCCTTTCGAAAGCTGCCGCTTACCACCAACCCCTCTAAATCCCTGTTGGTGGCAGCAATAACCCGCACATCAATGGGTATAGAAGTAATTCCTCCTACCTTTTCTATAAACTTTTCCTGTAAAACTCTCATATACTACAGACCGCACTTCTTTTATATCTTCTATACAAATTACAGCCCCAACTGTTTTGCCCTCGGATTCCACCGGTTTCCCTGACAGGACGCAGCGGATGTGCCTTGGCGACTGAATGAACACCTCCTGTCTCCTGATGGGCTTACCCTTCTCAATAAGAGTATTCAAACCTTCGTATGGTATATAAAGGATTGCACCTATATGTCCATTACCCTTAATGCCACTTCAACACCCAGGGCAGCCGAGATTGCCACTGCCACATGCCTGGCAGTATCTTGAATATCCTGAAGTCTGGTCATACCAGGACCTCCTGGTCCAAATTATTACATAATATTTTCTACGACCTAGAGCCATTTCATTCCAAAATAGCCAAAAAATTTTATATTTATATGTCTATTTGATTTATTATTTCTTTTAGCTCCCTTAGCTCAGAAACCGAGAGGGTTACTCCTTTTCCCATTTTTTCACGTTCTGGGGCCCACTCTCTGATATCGTATTTTGGCTCCCGCCCATTCCAGCTAATCAAATTCAGCTCCTTTTTCCAGCCTTTTGCACTCTCTGACAACACTCCTAGACTTTCAATTATCTCGTACTTGAAATCCGACACGTTTATACACTCCTTTTTAAATAGAACATATGTTTGTATCATATTATAATAATTATTCAATAATTTGTAAAGAGGCGCTGAAAAAATAAGCTAACAAACTGTTAGACACCTTAATTGCAAAAGTAAATTCCACCCACTTTTTAGTAGAACGTAGAATTTAATCTTACAAATCAACATGTTGAATTTAATACTGCAGTGATAAATCATGCCGCAATATAAAAAATGGGAAGAGGGC
>JBFLYC010000085.1:0-1503 GCA_040756735.1 Bacillota bacterium
CTGATTACGGTCATGGGTAAAATGACATCCCTATACTTTCCCCGGACGTAAACGTCTCTTAAGCAATCATCGGCAATGCCCCAAATAAAGCTCACAATTTGGTTATATGTACCGTTGTTCATTGTCCTTACTCCTTATACTCCTCATGCTTCTTCTTATATCTGGTTTTACGATGATCTTCCGGTCTGGTGGCATCCTTAGGTATAGCCCATGCCCAACCAAGACGGAATACACCGGATATCTTTCCTTGCCTGCATAAGACCTGCACGCGGCGCTCGGTAAGGCCCCACTTTTCAGCAGCCTCTCTGGTTGTGATGTAGTCCATACGTCCACCTTCTAAAAATTTTGATGTGTTGTCTATATTATAATCGGAGAAACGAAATATAGCAATGTTAATTTGGAAATTATTGAATATTTTATACTTCAAATACGGTGAAATCAAAAACTCGCTTTCCTGTTTCGGGGTTAAGGATTCCATTCGGATCGCTGATAATACTGAATAGCCTGGCATCGTAAGGATAGGTAATTAGAGATCTCCACTTCTTACTTAATTTATAAGGCTGCTAATAATGAGCCGCAGGTTTGCCATGCCTGTTGGCGTTAGAAAATAGCCGGTAATACAAAGAATAATTGACAGGAATAATAATATGGCAGGAGCCTTCGTAGAAAGGTTTTTAATCTTATAAAACCCAAACCAAATTAAACCTGCTGTGAAAGCTGCTAGACCTACCAGGCCTAATAGAAATCCTAGTGACACGTCCACTTTCACCTACCTTTTACCAATCTTTTTACTTCAATCCCATAATATCAATCCATTACCGTCCTCATATAAACTAAAATTGCCACATTTAGGGCAAGGGTACTTTTCAAGATTAATTTCTTTCTCCTGCCAACCATCAATCTCATTAATATCATAATCAATCAGCTTTAAGCCAACCTTGCAATTTGGACATTTGTATTCCACTTCATAACTGCCGCCGTCATATTCTAAGCGGAGATAGAATCGCCCATGGAACTCCCCACATTTCGGACAGCGGTATATTTCATGGCCATAGCCATCTGCAATTTCTGCATTTTCTTCTTCCAGCAGTTTTTTAATATGTGCAAGGGTCTTTTTTGGCCGGATGAGGTTGGGGAGTAAAGCAAATTTAGAGTCAAAATCTCTAAGGTTGTAGGGGCTGTACATCATCCCAATCCCTATCCTGAAATTTTTTGTATAATCACACTCTTTACAACTAATTCCAAAGCTTTGGCCCATTTATCAAGTTCTCCTCCCAGTCCTATACTAATTAGATTCTGCTGAAAAAGTAATATACAAAAGCGCTTAAAAAGCCCATGAATAAAGAGATTCCGGTACTCCATGGCGAATTTTGTTTAACTGAGCAGAAAAACAAAAACCAGGAGTACCTTTATTTACTACGCGACCTGCAGCAGTCCAGGGCTGTTGAACTGAAAATTGGAAATGAACATTATCTCTGCCGCACGGAACTAGCAGGGCAAAAC
>JBFLYC010000086.1:0-1501 GCA_040756735.1 Bacillota bacterium
TAGACCACAGCAAGACTCAGATAGGCTATGAAATCAGCTTCACGAAATATTTCTATAAACCGGTGCAGCTGCGCAGCCTCGAGGAAATTGTTGCAGATATTAAAGCCCTGGAAGCCGAAACTGAAGGGTTGCTCCATGAGATCATTGGGGGTTAGGGATATGAGTAATAGGTTAAAGCCTTATGATGAATATAAAGAGACTGGGCTATTGTGGTTAAATAGTGTGCCGGAGCATTGGCAACTTAAAAAAATAAAACACTTATTCACGGAACGAGTTGAAAAGGGTTATCCGGAGGAACCTCTATTAGCCGCTACTCAAACTAAAGGTGTTGTTCCGAAAAATCTGTATGAAAGTAGAACTGTAACTGCGGAAAAAGATTTACATCTTTTAAAGTTGGTTAAAGTGGGGGATTTTGTAATTAGTTTAAGATCTTTTCAGGGTGGGATAGAATATGCGTACTATCAAGGAATTATTAGTCCTGCTTATACAGTAATTACACCTAATTCAGAGATAAATAGGGGATATTTTAAACATCTTGCAAAATCTAGGTTGTTCCTAGAGTTGTTAAAACTATGTGTTACGGGTATAAGAGAAGGCCAAAACATTGATTACAGTATGTTAAGGGATTCTGATATACCGCTACCCCCCAAAGAAGAACAAGACCAGATTGTCCGTTATCTTGACAGCAAGCTTGCCAAAATCAATAAATATATCAAAAATAAAAAGAAGCTGATTGAACTCTTAAAAGAGCAAAAACAAGCAATTATCAATCAAGCTGTTACAAAGGGATTAGACCCAAATGCCAGGATGAAGCCATCGGGGGTTGAATGGTTGGGAGACATACCTGAGGGGTGGGAAGTTACTCAAGTAGGAAAGATTTATGATATAGAACTTGGAAAAATGCTTCAACCAAATAAGGAAGATGTGAGCGATACATTAGAAAAATATCTATGCGCATTAAACGTTTTTTGGGACAGAATTGATTTTCATAATGTTAAAAAGATGTGGTTTTCTGAAAAAGACAAGGTTAAATATAAGATAGAAATTGGAGATTTAATTGTTGTCGAAGGCGGAGATGTAGCAGTAAGCTGCATCTGGAATGGTGCTGTAGAACCTTGCTATATTCAAAATGCAGTACATAGAGTTAGAGAAAAGGGCTATGGGAAAAACAAATTTTTATATTACTGGCTAAAATCATTAAAAGACATGGGATACATTGATTTGATTTGCAATAAGGCTACGTTTGCCCATTTTACAAAGGAAAAATTCACTAGGTTGTTTATTTTTCTTCCACCACTCGCAGAACAACAACAAATTGTTGCTTATATAGAATCAAAAACCCAAGCCATAGATAAAGCCATCGAAATTATCAAAAAAGAAATAGACCTCATCACCGAATACCGCACAAGCCTCATATCCGCAGTTGTAACCGGAAAAGTAGACGTGCGAAATATCGAAGTCGAAGATGTCATAGAGGAAATAGAAGAGGATGTTGAAGCCC
>JBFLYC010000009.1:0-118606 GCA_040756735.1 Bacillota bacterium
AACATAATATGGTATGTTCCAGTGTTACTTATTTCTCTTGCTTGCCTTGGCATAATTTAACACCTCCTCTTTCTAAGTCTATCACTTAAGAAATGGAGGTGTCAATAGAACCGTCCCCTGTCACCCCGAGGTGTCAATAGAACCGTCCCCTGTCACCCCCCCCCGAGGTGTCAATAGAACCGTCCCCTGTCACCCCCTATCACTTAAAAAATGGAGGTGTCAATAGAACCGTCCCCTGTCACCCCCCTTAAAAAATGGAGGTGTCAATAGAACCGTCCCCTGTCACCCCCCCCCCTGTCACCCGCCGTGACCCAATCCACCTCCCATAATTATCCATGGAAATTAGTTTTCGAAATTACTCAATATATAACGAAAATACCCCAACAAGACTGCCCCAATAATTGCAAGCAATACATACAGCATAGCCTGGTCTTGACAAATGTTAATGACAGAAAAGCTCATTTGGGCTGATTTTACAAAATTAGGTATAAACAAACTTAATACTATTGTGATTATCCCAATAAATATCAGCAGTGCATTAAATACATGGGACGGATTGATATTCTTGTAGCGGATTGCCCACCTTGCGCCAAAAGCCGATACCATTATCAATAAGCCATAAGTACATGCTATAACCAACTCAAGTAAGATACCGGTTAGGTCAGTCTGCGCTTTGTATATCACGACACTTATTATCAAAGCAAGCAGGCAAAAAGGACATGGCAAAAAGGCTGCCATGTACCGTTTCTTTTGCATTTTGCATATAGACCCATTGTTGAAATCATTGCAGCATGTACTTTCATTTGCCATACCAAGGTATATGAGTAAAAAACCCAGCATTAATGAAACAACAAAAGTGTATTTTTCAACTATTACTATCAGCTGTCCTAAAAAGGGATTGAAAAGTTTCATTAATACTATGAATAAAACACCTAAAGCTGCCGCAATAAAACATATCTGTTTCTTAGTCAGTAAAGCCGACCCAAGGATTAGCCCTGTTTTAATACTTAGAATTAAAAGAGCCAAGATTATTCCCAGAAAATCCATGGTTTCATGCCCCTTGTCTTTTCTTAAAGTAGCCTCTCGCTATTAATCCTACCAAAGCAAGTCCTAGAATTATGCTTGAAAATGCGACTGCTGTCCTGGCTGCGGGATTCTGGTCCCCCTCGTCTACTTCCAGCTCATAAGCTCTTTTAACCCCTTCAGCGGCCTCATCTTGTGCCTCATCTTGGTCAAGTTCTTCAACTATATCTTGTATATCTTGGCTCTCTCCTGCCTGTGCAGCAAGAGCTTTTTCATCAGTACCGGCTGCGTCCGCCGGTCCGCCAAGGGCTAAATCAATCTGCTGTTCTTCTTCAGGTACTTCTTCTTTAGGACTAGGTATAGGTGTTTTTGCATCATCCAGCAAATCAATTGTATCCTCATCTGTAATTTCTATTTCAAAGTCTTCTGCCGGTTCTTGTATCTCAATAATCTCTTGATAATCCTCTTCTGGAATACTATGATGCTCAGTGTCCCTATCCCTATTCCTATCCTTAGTAGAATCTGTAGAATCTGGAGGAGCTGCAATATCCAAGTCTTTATCTGTTGCTAATTTAAATATATTTTTAAACATATTCATTGTTTGACTGTCAAGCATGGAAAAACTTGCTGCCCATTCATTAAAAGTAATGTTGCCGCATGTATGATGACAGCATACCACTCCATAGTCAACTGCCGTTTGAATATAGGTATCTGCCAACTGCCGCAGGATCTGGCTGTCTGCATTCCACATGTCTCTTCTGGCAGCTTCCAAGGTCCAACCTATGATAGACTGTAGAATGTATGGATCAAGCTGCTGTCGAATATCAGCATCAAATACAAAGATTTCAACTACCTTCTGCCATGCCCAATCGTCAATAGCACTTAATGTAGCATCAATTAAAAACATGTTCTTGATATGATCTCCAATCTCAGCAGCGCCGGCATAACCCTCTTTAAGCATTCCTTCAATCCACTTTGGATTAAATACCCTGCTTCTTAACTCCGTAGCAATAAACTGGGCCAAAGTCTGGATCTTGGGATCGCCGCTGCGTGTGTTAATGATATAAGCTATAATATCCTGCCCTGAATAATGCATTGCTGCCAATCTCAAGCCGCCAAGATATTGAGCCACATCATCATTGTCAAGAACTCCCCAAATTGAGTCTCTGATTTGTGTTACTACAGATACATTTTTTAATACTTCAGTAAAACTTTCCGGAGCAGGCTGCCCAAATATATTTCTTCCATATATATATGACATGCGATTCATATAAGCTTGAACCAAATCTGCTTCATTTTCCCAGGCTGTTGTTGTTTCTGCAAGTTCAGCCACGCCAGTCCCATAAGTGCCTGGGGCAGCACCATAGAGCCTTGAGGCTGCCAGAACTTCAGCGTCAGTTTCATCCATTCCGGCGCTGATGAGTTTTTCTTTTATAATCAGGTAATTCTTTCTTATCTTGTTTTTAGCAGGATCCTCATCAAGCCCGGCAATTAGTCTAAAGGCATCATCAAGTATCTCTATTACATTTGGAAAGGTATCTCTAAACAATCCTGATATTGTTACAAGCACATCGATTCTAGGTCTTCCCAATTCTTCAAGGGGAGTAACCTTGATTGTATTAACCCTGTTATTCTGATCATAAACCGGCTCAGCGCCTATCAGCCTCAAAATAAGGGCTACCGTCTCTCCTCTAGTACGCATTGTCTCAATTGCCCACAAGATAACTCCAATAGTATCAGGGTATGCTCCTGTTTCTTGAAAATAGCTTTCAACCAAAGCATCCGCTGCCTTTTTCCCTATTTCCCAGGCAATTCTATCAGGCATTTCCCTGGGATCAAAAGTCACCAGATTTCTTCCAGTTGGCATGGCATCAGGCACCCTGATAGGATCCCTCGCCGGACCAGGCTCAATATACATGCCATTGAGTGCATTTACAATTCCATTAATTTCATTGGCAGCCTCCAACAGTTTATTTCGGATGATGGCTCTTTGGGTCTCATTATCTCTATTTTCCCTGTCAAAACCAACAATTGAATCAATCATTTGTTCAAGGATTTCACCATCAAGGGTTCTTCCAAGAACATGCAGACCATAAGGCATTAATTCCCCTGCAATTTCCTCAAGATAATGATGAAGGCTCTCCACTGCCTCATCAAAATCCTCATGCAAGGATACGCCAAGCTCATCTTGCAGGTTATTCACTTCAACCATGGCCAAGATGTTTTCTTTTATAAGCTGTGCTCTTTCCTCATTGCCTGCACTCACAGCATCCATGTACTGAATCATTAAATCCTGCAGTTCCTGCAGTTCACCATAAAGTCCCGGTTCAATCATGGGTGGAATAAGGTGCCCTATTGTAACGCCATAACTCCTGCGTTTTGCCTGGGTTGCTTCACCAGGGTTGTTCATTATATAGGGATATACATTTACCATATTGCCTATTAACTGGTCAGGCCAATCATCTTCCCCCTGACCCACAGACCTTCCCGGGAGCCATTCCAGAGTGCCATGGGTGCCAAGGTGAATAACAGCATCTGCTTTAAACTCATTCTGCAGCCAGAAATAAAAGGCAATATACTGGTGAGGTGGCGGAAGAATGGGCGAGTGCGTAATTGCATCCGGATCATCTCCCCAGCCTCTTATTGGTTGTGGTCCAAAGAAAATGTTGCCCATAACATGACCGGGTAAAACTATTCTATCGTTGTGAACCATAATATTGCCCGGAGCCGGACCCCACTGTTCTTCTACCTGGTCACGCAGCTTTTGGGGCAAAGTATCATACCATTCCAAATAGTCTTCAAGTGGAATTGTCATGGCCCCTGCTTCCAGCATCCTGTTAATTTCACCTGGCGCCCAGCTTCCTACATTTCGCCCCTTTGCATTAATAATGCTTTGTAGGCTTTCTGTACTTGTATCCCCGTCAATTGCATAACCTTCTTCCTTCAACCTGGTTAACAGTTCGGAAGCGCTTTCCAGTACATTCAAATAAGCAGCTTTAATTCCGTCCTTACCGCCATCATGATTATAATAAATCACGGCGATTTTCTTGTCTTCATTCTTTGCTCTAGCCAGCTTGGCCCAGGAAAATGCCCTGCCTGCCAGCCTGTTGGTATTATAGTCCAGAGGGACACGCCTTTCTATTAGGTTCCCTTCCCCATCGTCAACTTCACGTATCCCGCCAAGGAAAATAGGTTCTATCCTGCCATCCATTTCAGGAAATACCACCTGGGTAACAAGGCTGATATCAGTACCGTAGGGGTTATTCTCCCAGTCTTCAAGACTGCTGGTTTGTGTGGGAGCTATTACTGGAACTCCAAGTTCTTTCAACAAAGCAACACTATTTTCAGCCGTACCATAGAAATTAAAGCCCAACACGGTAATGAGCACATCAATCTGGGTTTGTCCATCTATCATAAAAAGATTCCTGACAAATTTGTCTCTGTTGGTACTTGAAGTTGGTGGAATGGCAAAAATAATGTTGCCTCCCTGATCTTCAATTTTTCTAAGCAACTCCATCTGCATTTGAATGTCTTCAGCTACATACCAGGTCCTTTGAGTAGTAACGCCTATCCAGGGCCCTTCCTGCTTTTTCTTGCCGGCAGCATCGTACCAGGCCTGATAAGCCGGCAAAGTCTCAAAGACTCCTTCAAGGTCAGGTATGGTGTTTTTAGTGGTTTGAATAATTGTCTTTAATTCGTTGGCTAAATCAGGATAAGGCTGGTTTTCAGGTTCAGATTCGAGGAGAGAATTTATAGCAGCTGATAAATCTCCCGCTCCCGGGCTTACACCAT
Source organism: Bacillota bacterium (assembly GCA_040756735.1). Taxonomy (GTDB): domain Bacteria; phylum Bacillota; class DSM-16504; order Desulfitibacterales; family Desulfitibacteraceae; genus JBFLYC01. Next base: position 4,816 of record JBFLYC010000009.1, read on the forward strand.
GGGCAAATCCTCCATCCCGGACTCCATCATACCAGACATTCCATGCCGCATCTATAATAACAGCAGGTTTTTTATCTGGCTCATAAACTGATTCATACACCGACTGGGAAACACTATCTAAAAAATTATCTGCTTGCTGAAAGTGGTGGTATTTTATATCCCACAATCCTTGCTCTTCTTCATCCAAGCAGAGTGAATTATGGATAACCCTTGCAGCAAGCCTTAAGGCAAAATCCTTGTCATACTCTTGGTGATACTCTTCATCAATTTCATAAACCGCTTCATATACAGAGTAATAGGCAGTATTTACAACCTGCCCGGACTCAAATTCATCCTTATCATTTAAAGCATCCTTTATCTTAAGATGGAATTGATCCGGATTAAACGGCAAGTTGACGGCATCAGGATGATAGATAAAACCAATGCCTGCCGGCAGCGGTGATGCAATTGGAGCAATTTCCTCTTGAACTGCCAGCCCTCCCTCTTTCCCCAGCCATAATAAAAGCCTGCGCATATTTTCTATACCTGAATTTGAAAAATAGGTTTTTAAATAAGCTGATTGACTATAATTCAATCGTCCATAGTCTCCCGAATAATCGGTTGTTGTATTGGTTATGTAAGCCTTACCCCCAACCTTAAGATCTTCCTGTATCATTGGGCCCAGGGTAAGCATGGTCTCTCCGCCTATCATCTCTAACAAAAGAGTATCTGTTTTTTCCAGCCTTTCTTTAACTAAATCAGGATAATCCCTGACAAAGGCTGCGCTAAAATATTTCACATCCAGTTGATATCCGGCATCTAACAGCAAGCTGTATGCTCTGCTCAATTGCGGCACATAGGTTGAAGCGCTTCCTAAAATTAAAGTTACTGTAGTTTTATTGGCTGCTTTTGCAGTTGGAACCATGTATATATTTAGTAAAAGTGATATCACCAGTGTCACTGTCATTATTTTTCTAAAAACTATCCTTTTTAAAAATTGCATGAATACCCTCCCCTTGTTTGCATTTGTGCCCAGCTCATTTTGTAACTTCCTCTATCAGAATCAGTCTGCCAGTTTCAGGGTCCTGATAAACTTTACCCATTTCCTGATAACCCTCTCCCCCGCTTTCCTGGATTTGAGGTATCTCCTTTAGTTCCCTACCCCTCTCCACATTAACAAAGATAATGTTCTGCAAATTCCATGAAAGAACTAAAGCAATCATCAAGCCAACGCAAAACACCAGCATTACATCAATTAGATTAGCTAGGCCGGACATGGGGTCATTTTCTGGTGCTTCCATAAAGGTTCTTCTTCTCCTGGTCCTCACCAGCAACCCACTCACTCCCTTCAATCAGCTCCAAAAGATTTTCAAAGTAGTTCATGTCCTTCTGGTACCAGCCTCTCCTAACCTTGGAAATCATTAATCCGACTGCTCCAACAGCTACTCCCAGAACAGTCGTATCAAAGGCGATGATTACAGCCTCAGATAAACCCTTGATATCCCCTTGTCCCAAAGCTGCAAGGCCTGGACCCAGGGGAATAAGAGTTCCCATTAAACCAAGGACCGGCCCCAACTTACATACAAGATCTGTCCTGTTAAGTATCTTAAGATAGTTGTATTCTTCCTGGTCCAGAATATCTTTCATAAGAACCTTTGTATTGTATCCGGAACTTTTCTTTGCAAGAAATTCATAAATAGTATCCTTTTGGCTTTTTTTCAAAAAACCATTTTCTACAGCCTGTCTTAAATTTTGCATCTGCCAAGGTGTGCTTTTATCTACGTCATATAAAGTTTTAATTAATTTCATATCTTTTTTGCTGCTCCTGGCCTGCTTCTCTCCCATTAAACTGCCAAATTCTATGAATATAAAGATTGCCATTGCCAGTAACCCTACCAGAACAGGTATTAACATAGTTTGAGCAAGAGCATGTAAAATGATGGTTAAATATTCAGAGCCTGGAATATTCACAATTCACCCTCCATTGAAAAACAAAAAAAACCAGTACGCAAATAATAATTACGTGCCTCTGGTTTTCCAGTCAGCATTTTATTTATTAAAAACGCAAAAAGTCCTTAACAGTTGCTTAGACGCAAAAAGTTCCTCAACGAAAGTTAAGGAACCCATAGAATCTTCCAGCTATAAAAGTAATGCAGCAAATCAAAGCACCCCCCTATCATCCGTAGAGTATGTCTTCAAATCAACAGGCAGTTCTCCTGGCTCTAGATCATTGCTAACCCCAAGTCTTCCCAGGCATCATACCCAGTGACACATATTTTGGAGCAGCTAACTATTACAGTGGCGGGACCGCACCGGATTCAAACCGGTTTCTCTATTAAGTCCTAAAAAGGACACCCATTAATTCCCTATTAAATTTACTAAAAATATAACCTAAAAAAACATATTTTGTCAATATGTATGTACTCTTTAGTGTGTTTATACCCTTAGACATTTATACCCTTATATGTGTTTACACCTTACATCCCACCACATAACGGCCAGCTTGTATGAGAAGGTTTCCTTGATATATCCCTTTAAATCATGTTTTAAAATACAGTTTTTAAGCAGGTTGTCTACATACGGGCCACCCCTGCCAAAAATTTTAAAATAGGTGCGATAGTTTTCAATGACCACATCTGTTGCTTCGAGATAGCTGTAGGTTTGCTCCTCAAAAAACAGGTTAGTTAAAAATCCTTCCTGGTAAAGAATATTAAAAGGATAACAGATGTCAAAAGCTTTTCCCCTCATCTTTTCGCCCATTATTTCTTTCCACAGCATATCTCGTAAAGTACTGTGCATTTTTCCGGCATAACAAATATAAAGGCAGTATTTTTGAGAAGCCTGGTTCATTTTCATTAAAGTCTTAAAATCATAAATAGCAGGAGAATTAGCCGCCAGTACAATGTCAAATTCTTGAGCATAATTAACATCTTCCCAGTTTTCTTGTCTGACCTGAATGTTATTAATATTTTTGCTTCGTGCTTCACCGGCAAGGATTTCTAACATTTTCTTGGATAAATCCAGAGCAACAACCTCACCGGCTTCTTCCCCCAGAGGCAAGGCAAAGGTTCCAGGACCACATCCAATATCCAGTACCCGAGTACTATGCTCAATCAAGCCCATTTCCTTCCATTTTTGAATCATTTTTTTATTTTCAGGAACCAAAGCGTTTGCTGCCTTAAGGTATGTAGGTGCGTATTGATCCCAGAATTGATTCCAGGCAGCTGGTTCCTGCTGTCTGCTGTATAATGAAGATTTTTTTCGTTCGTCCTGCCAGATTTTATCAAAAAAATTGCTGTCAAGAGGTTTCATTGTAATAGTCTCCTTTACAACTGTCTCCCATTATCATTATATGGTTAGGTATGGATTGGGTAAAAAATTTCCTGCTTGTATCAATGTGCTTAACATGTGATGGGATAGCGTCTAGTGAGGGTCAAGAGCATCTCTTAGCCCATCCCCTACAAAGTTAAAGGCAAGTACAGTGATCATGATTGCCAGGCCGGGGAAAATGGTCAAATGAGGAGCAGTCTCCATGAAGGGACGGCCGGCATTTAACATGGAGCCCCATTCAGGATCCGGGGGCTGCGCTCCAAGACCTAAAAAACTCAAGGCAGCTGCAGCCAGGATAACATGAGCCATATTAAAAGAAGCCATGACTATTACAGGAGCCATGACATTAGGTAAAATATGTTGGTACAAAATTCGAAAATCAGTTGCTCCCAGGGATCTTGCAGCTTGTACAAAGTCTTTTTCTTTTACAGAGAGAATAACTCCCCGTACTACCCTTGTGTAGCTGGTCCAGCCTACAAGAGCAAGGGCCAACATTATACTAAAAAGGGATGGAGACAGTAAGCCTGCAATTGCCAGGGCCAGAATAAGACCGGGAAAAGCCAATACAACATCCACACATCTCATGATAATCTCACCAATAATTCCGCCATGATAGCCGGCAACAGCCCCAAGGATTACACCCAGGGAGGCTGATATGCCCACAACCACAATACCTACCTGCAGTGTTGTCCTGGCGCCATAGATGAGCCTGCTGAATATACAGCGGCCAAGGTTATCTGTACCCAGGGGGTATTCGCTTCCAGGGGACATCAGACGATGAGGCAGGTTGGTCTTAACCGGGTCATGAGGAGCAATATAGGATGCAAAGAGGGCAACTAAAAATAATATAAGAATTATAAGCAAGCCTAAAACCGCTGGTTTATTTCTTTTTAATATATAAAAACTGGTTTCATGAAAATATTTGTTCTCATTAGGTTTTGTCTCTATATCGTGCATCAATTCACCTCATAGCTTATTGTCATAGCGTATCCTGGGGTCTAACCAGACATAGAGTATATCAATTAGTAAATTTATCATTACATAAAAAATAGTGATAATTAAAACGCACCCCTGTATCACAGGAAAATTCCTGGCAAATATGGCATCAACCAGCAGACGTCCTATTCCCGGCCAGGCAAAAATCACTTCAACTACCACAGCCCCCTCCAGCAGAGCGCCAAACTGCAGCCCTATAACGGTAACAACAGGAATAAAAGCATTTTTCAGGGCATGTTTATAGATAATTATGATTTCTTTTAATCCCTTTGAATAAGCAGTTCTAATGTAATCCTGTTTTAAAACCTCAAGCATGCTTGAACGAACCAATCTGGCAGTGACAGCTGCAGTGCCTGTTCCCAAAGTTACAGCCGGCAGAACAAGGCTTGTCACGTCCTGCCGGCCATAAACAGGAAACCAGCCAAGGTGAACCGAAAAAAACAATATAAGCAGCAAGCCCAACCAAAAGTTGGGCATTGATACTCCTAACATGGCTGCAAACATACTGATATTGTCCATGATGGAGTATTTTTTCATGGCAGAATATATGCCTATAGGTATAGATATCAGCAGGGAAACCAACATGGCTGCCAGGGCGAGCTCCAGTGTGGCAGGAAACCTGCTTGAAATCTCCTTCCAGACAGGACGATCAGTACTATAGGAATATCCCAGGTCACCCTGCATTACACCGGTCAGCCAGGCAAAATACTGAACTGCAATGGCACCATCCATTCCCAGGTCTTTTCTGACCCACTCCACGGTTTCACTGGTAACTCCTTCACCATAGCGTTGTTCTGCGATTATTTTTGCTGGGTCTCCAGGTACAAGATGCATCATTGAAAACGTGACAATGGAAACACATAATAAAATGAAAAGCATTAGGATTACCCTGCGGACAATATATTTAAGCATTATACCTCACGAGTAAATTCTCATTATACTCAATTAATGTTTTATCATATTGCTCTACACATTATTCTACATAGATATGCTCCCAGTTAACAGTAAACCAGGGATGCAGTTTATATCCCTTGATGTTAGAGCGAACTGCATTGATCAGCACTTCATCATACATGGGAATTATGGGGACTTCCTGGGCGGCTATTTCCTGTATTTCATGGGAGATTTGCTTTGCTTTAAGGTCATCTGTTGTCCTGAGGAGTTCTTCAATCAGCCCATCAACAGTAGGATTATGATAGAATATACCCATATTCACCGTGTTTTCGCCTTGAGAATGCAGCCAATCATACAACCTTGTCTGAGGGGAAATTCCAGCCCAGGGCCTTATTGATATTTCTGCATTTCCTTTCATTAAGGTTTGCTGCCAGAGCCCGCTTTCCACTATTTCAATATTAACGGCAATTCCTATTTCACCCAGCTGGGCCTGTACTACCTCGGCAATTGTTCCATAGGGCCAGCGATTGACCAAGGCAGAAGACAGGAGAAATTTAGCTCTTAATTCTTCGCCATTTTTAGTCAAAATGCCCTGTTGATTTGTATCCCGCCAACCAGCTTCCGCCAATAATTCTCTTGCTCTATCCGGTTGGTTAAATGCCAAAAGCTTATCAGGATGCATCCAATCTTTTTCAGAATATGGGATGACTGTAGCCATTACCGCACCATAACCTTCCAGGACATGTTCTATCATACTTGCCGGATCAACAGCATGCATGACTGCTTGCCGGACTTTTTGATCATTAAATGGTGGTTTTTGTGTATTTAAGGTCATATAATGGGGCACAGCGCCGGCAACTGTCAAAACTTCTATGTTGGGATCACTTTTTAATGTGGTTACCTGTTCAGGCAAAACTCCTCCAGTGTCAATGATCATGTCAATCTCTCCCGCCCTGAGGGCCATCATGCGTGTAGTGGGGTCTGGAATAAATTTCAAGGTGATTCGCTCAAGAATAGGCGTCCCGCCCCAGTAGCTTTCATTTTTTACCAATACCATTTCTTCATCCGGTGTCCAGCTGGCTCTAATATAGGGACCGGTTCCAATGGGTTCACGCACACTTCCATCTTCATTAATGGCAGCAGGACTGATCATTGCTGAACCTGCCCACGCCAGTGAGTAGAGAAATGAAGAAAAAGGTTCACTATGGGTTACCTTAACTTTATAATCATCCACAGCTTCCATCTTTACTACCGGACCTAAACGAGTTGGCCATGTTTTTGCTATCCTTTCTAAATTATGTATTACCGCCTCTGCATTAAAAGCATTACCGTCATGAAAGACAATGTCATCTCTCAAAGATATCTCCCAGATTAGACCATCATCAGATACTTCCCATTTGGCAGCCGGTCCTGGTATTAATCCAAGGTCCAAATCCTGAAATACCAATGGTTCTAAAACGCGGGTCAAGGGAGGATGAGCGCCGTAGCCATACATGGTGCCTGGATCCCTTCCCAATCCAGCAACTATTTCTTGCACAACTTCTGTTCTCCTATCGCCTTGATTTTGCTGTACATCCTGTTTGCCTTCTTGTGCTGCACAGCCTGTTAAAAATCCCGACAATATCGCCAAACACAGCAGTAAAACAATTAACTTCTTAAACACTTTGTTTAACACCATCCCTTCACATAAAAGTTCTTCTAGAAGTTCTTCAAAAAACCAAAAACCACGAAAGCAAACCGGTTCCATACAGGCTAAACCTTCATGGTTTTTTCCTTTTCAATATTATTATTACCTATAGTGCTTGCTATAGCGCTTGTGTATCATTCATTGATACTTTTCAAATGTTATTGTAAACTAGATAATATTTCCTGTCAATCATAACATCCTAATCATAACATCCCTAATCAAGCACACAATGAAATATCAAAACTTTTCAGCAAGCAAAATTCAATTATCTTTTGATTAGGCTTTCAGCTAATTCCAGTGCCTCCTCTAAAGTGAGTTTAGAATCTAAAGGCCCGCACCACAATTGTATGTTTTATTTCTAGCATCATCAGCCTGATGAAAAGGCTCAAATATTTTCTGCTGTTCTTCTTCAGGTATATTGGGCCCTTGGTTTTTAACCAAAATTATGCAGCCATTATTTTCCCAGCATTTAATCTCATCTATGAACTTATCCTCTACCCATACTGGAAGCTTAGTATAGTCTGAAAAAGCTCCCATCCAAATGTTTTTTCCCTTCTGTGTATATCTTAATGCATTAGCCATAAGGTTATCCATTTCTCGCGAAAATTCTCATAATTTTTTTCCAGCCATTCTAGACCATATTTTGCTGCAGTTGCAAAAGAGGCCAGCGCTGCCCTAACCTTTACGCCCAACATCTCCACTTTGGCTACAGATACAGTTATATCTGCATTAATTACCAGTCCTTTATCCAAAAGTCTGTCTATAACATCTACCAGTGTTGCCCTGTCATTTTTGTCACGAGCTGCTTCCAACATCTTAGCTCCTCCTTTTAACGGATGCCCAAGGTTAAAGTTAACCTCAACTAAAAAAATAAAGTGGGCATTCAAAAAGCTGTATAATTATCTACATGTAATTGTTAACTGAAAAGTTCCCCATTGCGGATAAAAAATTAGAAACTCTGACAATAGGGCAGCTCCATTCTTCGAAGGCGATTTGGTAGTTTGTTTTCTTTCCAGTAAGGTACATATAAGCAAAAAGCTGAAAACTTTTGGTAAGTCTCAGCTTTTCTTGGGTAAACCACATCGCCTCTATTCGAAGTATCCTCTCTGGCTCCCTTTTGCCCTGCGCCCTTCTTAGAGTTTAATAGATTTCTTTACCTCTTCCACTCTGATAGGCAGCCTGTCTTGAATTGTAATCCTGATTTCACCATATCCAATGGACCTAATTAGTTCAATGAGTTTTTTCTCCTTTTCAACTACTACCATGATACAGCTTGTATCTTCTTCTTTCTTCAATTTCCCTACCCCCATTTACTAGATAAATCAATAATCCTCTGGTTGCTTGAACCTCTATAAGGTAGATTTAAACTCTTTTTGTTTATGTCAAATCTTCCATCTACCAGCAGGTCACACTGTTTAAGAAGACTAAGTTTGTCCCTGTCATGTCCCGATAAAATCTCTTCAAGTGTATATCCCGAAAAAACCATAATATCTTTGATGCCTTTTTGTTTTAACCGTGCGGCTAATTCTGCAAGGGCGCCTGCCTGTTCCATGGGTTCCCCTCCGCTAAAGGTAACACTATTTATCCTCCCGTCAAAGTAAAAGAGCCCCTCAACTTCTTCTAATGTCATCTTTTTCCCATAATCAAAATCCTGAAGCTCGGGATTTTGACATCCTTTACAACCAAATCTACATCCCGATACAAACAGCACCTGTCTTATTCCCGGTCCATCAACTACACTCTCCCGAACGAATCCGCCAACTTGAATATACTGCTCAAATTTTTTCAAGATGGTTTACCCTGCTTGCTTCTTCTTTGCTCTTGGCTTCATTAAATCTGTCCAGGGTCGAAAGATAGCCTGTAATGCGTCTGACCCTTCTTATGGAAGAGCCATTGCAGACCGGACAATGCTCGCTGTTAATTATTCCTGATAACCCACATGTGCTGCAAAAATCTACCGGGAAATTGATTGCAAAATAGCCCATATCATTTTCATACATCTGCTTAACAACCTGTTCATAGGCTACTTGATTGTGTTCCAGGCTGCTGGCCAGTTCAACATAGGATATGTGGCCTGCGTTACACAGTTTGTGATAGGGCGCTTCCACCTCAATCTTGTCAAAAAGATAGATCTTGTACTCCACTGGTACATGGAATGAGTTTGTATACCATTCTTTATCAGTTATTCTTGGTAAAACACCATACTTTTCCTGATCCATCTTAACAAATTTACCACTCAAACCTTCAGCAGGTGTTGCCAGCAGTGTAAAGTTCAATTTGTACTTGACTGTGGCTTCATCCATCCGTCTCCTCAGGTGGGCTACAATCTCAAGTCCCCTTTTCTGTGAAAAAATGCACTCTCCATGATGCTTGCCGTTCATGGCAACAAGGGCTTCTGCAAGGCCAATGAAACCCATGCTCAAAGTGCCATGTTTAATAGCCCTGCCTATTCTGTCGTTGGGCTCAAGGTTTTCGCTTTCGAGATACAGTTTTTCGCCGAATAGAAAGGGGAAATCTCGCACCTTTAAATTTCTTTGTATGTCATACCTATGGAGAAGCTGGTCTATTACAAGGTCAACAGTATCATCCAGGCTTTTGTAAAACTTGCTCCAATCTCCCATTGATTCTATGCCAATTCTTGGGAGATTAATCGTGGTAAAAGACAGGTTTCCCCTGCCATCAGTAACTTCTGGACCGTTTATATTGCCAATTACCCTGGTACGGCACCCCATATAAGCTACTTCATCATCATAAGGGGAATTAAAACTTGCATCAAGATTTATGAACGCCGGGAAAAGCCTTTTACCGGCTACTCGCATTGCCAGTTTAAATAAGTCGTGGTTTCTGTCTCCAGGCAAATAATTAATACCGGCTTTTAATTTAAAGCCGATATTTGGAAAAATCGGCTGTTCACCCCTGCCTAATCCTTTTTCATATGCCAATAAAAACTGCTCAGTCACCATGCGTCCCCCAAAGGAGGTGTCTGTCCCCAGGGCAATACTGCTGAAAGGGACCTGGGCCCCGGCCCTGGAGTGCATAGAATTGCAGTTATGTATGAATGCTTCCATAGCTTGATATGTTTCGGTTCTAACCTTTTCATATGCCAGTTTATTTAACTTGCTCTTAATATAATCTAAATAGTCTAGATTATAGCTGCCCAGGTCAGGTAGAATATCTTCAATGTTTTTTCTTAAAATATCTTTTTGCTTGTTGAATTCTTCTTCCACATAGGTTCCCAGATCTCTATCAAAGAAAGCAAAGGACTGGCCGCCGTGCTGATCATTTTGATTGCTTTGCAGTATGATGCACGCCAGGGCTGAAGCGCTGCGAATAGACCTGGGACTTCTAATATACCCATTTCCTGTGTTAAACCCTTTCCTTAAAAGATTTCCCAGGGGAATTTGCAGGCAGGTGAGGGTTTTTCCATACCAGGCCAGGTCATGTATATGAATCTGCCCTTCTTTATGAGCCTGAGCATGTTCCGGTTTAACAACATTTTTCAAATAAAAACTTGTAGATGCAGCTTCTGAAATTTGCAGCACCTTGGCAGAAGGAGAATTGCTTACATTTGCATTTTCCCTGTGGGTTTCCTTCAATATTTCACTTACAGCATTCATTAATTCAGACCTGGCTTCTCTAACTCCGGTGCGCTTGTGCCTGTACAAAATATATGCTTTGGCTGTCTTGGCATGGCCATTTTCAATGAGAACCTTTTCAACAATATTTTGTACCTCTTCTACGGATATTGATTTGTTCATGGGCATTTTACTGAGTAATATGAGCGCTTCTCCCGTAAGAAACTCTGCTGTCTTATAATCTTCTCCACCCACTGCCCTTGCCGCACAGAATATGGCATCAGTAATCTTTTTGGGATTAAAAACAGCTATTGTCCCGTCTCTTTTTACTATTTTCTTTGGAAGTCTCACTTTTTCATGCATTAGCAGGATTACATTATCAACAGGATTTACAGGCATCTCATTACTCATATGTGATCATCTCCTAGATAAATTTAAAACCCCTTTTAATCCACAGAGGATAAAAAAGGGGTTTCATACAAGACATAAAAAACACACTTTCCTATCGACCGTAGGGCAGCTAGTACACTCAAAAACATGAAGGTATCCTGGCTTAGGTTCATAGCTCAAGTCTGCGCCTTCCCAGAATAATCCAGTGGCTACTGCAGACAACTCCCCATTACAGTGGCGGGACCGCGCTGGATTTGCACCAGCTTCCCATGACGCTTTATACTTTAACAAAGCATCCATGTTTTTGTTTATTATATTTAATTCAAATTCTTGTTTCTTATAACCTATCACTTAGCATTAGAACATGTCAAGTTAAATTTATCAATGGAGGTGTCAAGAGAACCGTCCCCTGTCACCTCTGCCCTGTCACCTCCTTCCCTGTCACCTCCTTATGGACCGGTACATCCAGGGGTAGGGGTTTGACGTTACTCCTGGCTTCTAGCCTTTTCGTTCCAGCCTTCTGTTGTCGGCAAGTGCCAGCGCCTTTTCCCATGTTTTTTCCGTTTCATACTTGAGAAATTCATACAGGGGATTTAATTCCTCGGAGTGGTCATATTTTTGCAGGCATTCAAAGTACATCCGTTTATCCTCATCATAGACGATCAGGGGTGGGTGATTATGTGTCATGAGATAGTAATTCATGAGCGTCCTGCCGACCCGTCCGTTACCATCTGCGAAGGGATGGATAAACTCAAACCTTGCATGAAGGTAGGCGGCGGCTTTTAGAATATCCTTGCCACTGTAATCATTTATTTCTGTTATCAGCTCGGTCAAATCAGTTTCCACATTCTCCACAGCAGAACCGACTTCATGGATACCTATTACATAATCATGCCTTTTGAATTCTCCCGGTCGTTCCTCGTTTACAATGTATCTACGCTCATCATAAGTGCCACTGGTGAGGATCTTGTGAATTTCCTTGATAAGTTCGATACCCAAAGGCTCTTTCTGGATTATTTTTTCCTTCAAGAACTCGTAGCACAGTTTCTGATTCTGCTGCTCAAACAGGGCACGGGGACTTCCGGTATAGTTAGAGACCTTGCCATTTTCAAAGATTTCCCTTGTATCGTGATATGTAATCTCCTCATTCTCAATACGCCCTGAATGGAAGGCAAACAAAATACGGAAACTGTCAAGGTATTTATCCAAATCTGCAGCTGAGGTGATTTTGTAAGACCGCCACAGGGCAAGCACTTGCTCATATTTATCCAAACGCATCCCTGCCTCCTTTCTTCTTTTCTTGTTTTTATTATACCACAGTATTATCTCCTTCAGACATTTATTTCCCTAGTAGGTACTACCGTCCATGCGGGAAGTGCTACAGCAAGGCCTCTACTTTTTTTAGTAGAAGCCTTACCGTAACCCTAAGCTATTCTATTATCTCCACTGTCCTGGTTTCAGGGAGCCAGTTGACCGAAGTCCCCAGGGATTCTGTTACATAACGTACCGGCACCTTTGTCCAGAGCCTTATTTCCTGTGATCTTGACCACGTCAGTGATAACCGGTAGCCTGGATATCCCAGAAGGATGCTGTGATTGTACCCCCATCGTTTCCCCCCACCAGGCTGCCAACCTTAAAATTGCCACTTATAGCACCCGTAGCGTAAGAGTCGGAAATGTTGCCATTGGAATTGTACCCTACCAGGCCGCCGATAGATTAAAGGCCCGTCACGGTGCCGGCAGTGTGGAAGTCGCTGATTATACCTAAGTATTGCCACCCCACCAAGCCGCCAATGACTTCACTATTTTCGCTGCCCGCAACAGCACCCTCGACGTGGGAGTTGGTGATAGTGCCGCCGGAGTTAACACCCACCAGGCCACCGACAAAATTACGGCCTGTCACATTAACATCAGCCAATTTCATGTTTAGGATTTTGGCCCCCGAGTCCATATAGCCAAACAAGCCAACGCTGTCGGTGTCGGGCTGATTGATGAAGAGTCCGCTGATAGTCATATTGTTACCGTCGAAGATGCCGGTAAAGTGAACATCATTTTCATCGTCATTAAAAAACCGAAGGGTTCCCAGCCGGCGCCGTCGTTCCAACCGTCGCCTTCTTCCGACAGGTAATCGGTCAAATCAAGATCTTCCACCAATTTGAAGTAGTAGACAGCTCCAGTGACAGTTCACACATTGTTTAAATGGTCCGGTGTCGAGATGAGGTAGGGTGATTGCACCGACCCGTCCCCGCCTGCAAAGAGGTCACTTGCCCAGCCGCCCCTGGTATAAGAGAAGTAAAAATACAATTATTGCCATGCAAACCGGCAGCCTGGACCGATAAAAAATTAAACACTTAGTTTTCAAATTCATTCTCCTTTCATAATATTTAAATTTGTCCATTTATGCATTAGAACTTAGATTGCACAAGAACATATATAATGACATATATAATCATGTTAGCATAGGAAACCTTAACTCTCTAAGAATCTAACCTTAACTGAACCTTAAGAAACCTTAAATTTACCTTAATTTTCAACAAAATTTGCAAAAAATGTCCCCAACGTATAAAAAGGGACACACCGAACAAGGAAAGGGGACACACCTCTTTCAGAGGAATGGTCTTCAACTTATCTCTCCAACTTATGTGTTAAGTTTGTTTAAGAAAGACTTTATTTCTTTTTCAACCCGGGCATATTGCTTTTCAATTTCCTTTAGATACCTGTGTCCCTCCTCCAGAGGGTGCCGGCTGCTGCAGCCTCCTCAAGGCTGCGGCATAACTCCGCCATGGCAGTAATGCCTAAAAAGGCGCTACTGGATTTCATTCCATGAGCCTGGAGCTGAACAGCCGGGCAGTCTCCCCTGCCTGCAGCAAGTTTTAAGGCCTTCAGCTTCCCCTGTGTATCCCGCAGGTAAATTTCCAGCGCTTTAACTAACAGTTGACGATCCCAGTCGAGTAACTCCAGCACCTCATCACGTTTTGCCGCATCAATAAAAGATAGTTCCGGGAGGAGCTGCTTTTCAACTTCCAGGCATTCCTTTGATGTTGGGGCAGGGAGCCATTTAATCAGAGCCTCATAAACATCCTGCAGCCCCATGGGCTTGCTTAAAAAGTCATCCATGCCGGCAGCCAGGCATTTATCCTTTTCCCCTGATGATATGCTGGCTGATGTTGCAACAATAGGTGTGCGTCTTCCCTGTAGCGCCTCCTGGCGGCGTATTGCCTGGGCTGCCGCATACCCGTCCATTTCAGGCATTTGGCAGTCCATGAAGATCAGGGCGTATGCCTTGTTGGCTGCCGCCTGGACAACTTCCTGGCCATTCTTCGCCTCATCTGCCTTCAGGCCAAGCTTTTTTAACTGGGTAAGCATTAGCAGCCTGTTGATGGCAAAGTCCTCCGCTACCAGGGATGTACGAATCTCGTGGCTCATTACAGCCAGGAAGTCACTCTTGGAACGGTTGGCCGCTTCAGCTGCCTTTTTGGCCTCTTCCAGGTCATGAGTTCGATCCTGCACCTTTTTCTCCAAACTGTGGCTGTATTCTTCCAGTTTTGCCAGGGCATTCTTTAAGTCCTGGGCTGTGCCTTTAAGGTCCAGAATGGTTCCCACCCTTGACATGAGTTCCTGCCTGTTAAAGGGTTTTACCAGGTAATCATTTGCCCCGGCAGCAAAACCTGCCAGCACATCCTCTGCCTGGTTCCGCACCGTCAGCAGCAGTATTGGCAAATCCAAACGGGAAGTTGTCCGCAGGGTACGGCAAACGTCATATCCTGTCATGCCGGGCATCATTACATCAAGGATCAGCAGGTGAAAGGGGCTTCCTGCCTCCCTTGCTTTTTCAATTAGTTCAAGGGCTTCCACCCCGCCGGCAGCCGTTGTAATTACATATCCTTCCTGGGATAAATGGTTTACCAGTACCTGCCGGTTAACCTGTTCGTCGTCTACAATCAATATTCTATAGTCACCCGGTTCTCCTATGTCAAGGGGCAGCGGCTGTGCATCATGAGCCTGAAGCCTTACTGGTCCCGGGCTTTCAACTATTTCACTATGTACAGGTATTGAAAAGACAAAGCGTGAGCCTTTTCCTTCCTGGGATTTTGAATGAATTGTTCCGCCGTGGAGTTCAACCAGGCGTTTGGTAATGGAAAGACCAAGTCGGTCTTCCCAGACTGTCCTTAACCGACAGTCCTGCCTGTTCAAAGGAGATAAAAATATGGTCCAGCCTGTGGCTGGGAATGCCCACGCCTGTATCTTCCACGGTTATTTCCACCATATTATCAGTTTGATTTACTTCTTTTAAACATGCCGAGACCGTTACAGTTCCCTCATCGGTATATTTAACTGCATTCCCCACCAGGTTATACATGATCTGGAGGATCCTGTTTTCATCACCATTAAGGTGCGGAATGCTGCTATCTATGTGATTAACCAGCTTTGCAGGCTTTCCGGCAAGGAGGGGCTGGCAGATGGAAAGCACCAGGCGGGTAATTTGTCCAAGGTCTACAGGCCCTTTATGGAGGAGTATGTCATGATGTTTAAGCTTGGAATAGTCAAGAATACCATTTATCAAGCCGGCCAGCCTTTCCCACTGTACACTATTACCTGCAGATCGGAACTCTGCCTGGGGTTTAAAGAGCCTGCCCTGCCGTCAAGGATAGACTCTGCCATGCCGATAATACCGTTTAACGGTGTTTTCAACTCATGAGAAGTTGTTACCAGGAACTCATCCTTTAATTTATTTAATCTCACTACCCGAACTTCCCGTCTGGTCTGTATCTAGGTGTCTGCGTCCAGGTACATTTTTGTCCAGAGACCGCTCATCGTTACTATGTCTCATTTTTTTTAAGCCAAACCAAAGCTATCTTCTATCATGTTATTGACACAAAATCCTAAAGGTAATACTATTATAATAAGTAATGCAAATGTATTTTGTTTTACCTAGGAAAGGAGTAAGGCAATCAATGAAAAAGAGAATCAGCTCTGTTACAAAAAAGGGACAAGTCACTATTCCTCAGGTTGTAAGAGAAAAATTGGAGATAAATTATGGGGATAAAATCGAATTCGTCATAGACAATGACAACCAGGTAAGAATTAAGCCTATTAAGGTAAATCTTGAGAATATTTATGGGGTATTAAAAGATGAAAACACTATTAAAAACAAGAAAAAAGATCCTGAACTAGATAGGAAGCAGACAAGAGAATGGATAGCAGGAAAAAAAGGCAGGTTATAAGCTGTGTACTTTTTAGATACTAATATATTTTTAAGATTCTTAACTCAGGACGATCCAATTAAGGCTGAATACTGTAAAGAGTTATTAATAAAAGCCTCTGAAGGTAAAATCAAGCTGTTTACTTCAGAACTTGTTATGGCTGAATTGGTATGGGTTCTACAGTCCCCGAAAACATATAACCTCAAACCCACAAAAATTAAAAACATATTATTACCCATAGTAACAATTAAAAACCTGCATTTTAGCAATAAGGATCTATATCCTGCTATACTTGACCTATTTGCTGAAAAAGAAATAGATTACATTGACGCGTATAATACAGTAATAATGAATTCTATGAGAATTAATACCATATTCAGCTATGATAGACATTTTGATAAAATTTCAACAGTTAAGCGCTTAGAACCCGGTGAAAAACCTACGAATTAAACTATTTACCCAATCATCACGGTCCCATTGGGATATTGCCTAAAGCTGTCTCTTTGCTGGCTCAGGAGCAACAATTTCTCTATCTCTCTCAATTGAAAAAAATAGCCCTTTTTCTTTATTAAGTCATTGACAGAACCTGTTTCCACAGTCTCTCCCTGATTTAAAACAATAATTTCATCCATTTCATCAAGTCCCCTGAGTCCATGGGAAATATAGACTACCGACTTGTTTTTATTTAAAGCCCAGAGTAAATTTAAAATATCTCTTTCTGTAACTGGGTCAAGACCTGTTGTAGGCTCATCCAGAAGTAGTATTGGAGCGTTTTTAAGGATAACCCTTGCGACTGCCAGTCTCTGTTTCTCCCCTCCTGAAAGGGCAGAACCCCTCTCTCCAACTAAATAATCCAAAGATACATAATCCAGCTGAACCTCTTCAAGTGTCCTGAGCAATTCTTGGTCATCTGCGCCAGGTTTTGCAAGCTGCAGGTTAAACCTCACAGTATCATTAAACAGGTGGTTGTCCTGGGCGACCAGCCCAAAATAATGCCTGACTGTTTCCGGATCAAAGGACTTGAAGTCACTACCCCCAATACAGATTGTACCCTCGTAAAATTCATAAAACTTCAGCAGGAGGTTGACAACACTGCTTTTGCCTGAGCCGCTGGGACCAATTATGGCTATTTTTTTACCCTGGGGAAGAGACATCTTAAAGTTTTTAAGGGCCTTGTTTGCTTCACCTGGATATGCAAAGGACAAATTATTAATTTCCAGGTTAAAATTGGGCAGATGAATAACCCTGGCGGTTGATTTGGCTCGTGCAGCTAGGGTTAAAGAAAACAACCTTGCAGCTGCTTCTGTGCTTTCATTGAGGTGTCCTGGAAGGGAAGCCATGGGGGCGGCTGCTTCAAATACAGTTAAACCTGCCAAAACAATAAGGGCAAGGTATATACCCGGCAAAGCGCCTGCTTCCACAAGTCTAATGCCAATCACCAGTATAAACCATCCGGTAAGGTAGGATACAGCAGCAAGGAGGCTTTCCCCTATGCCCAGCAAAAATGCCTGCTGCTTTTGCTTCTGCACCAGCTTGCCGGATTTATTGATAATCTGCCCGACAGCTGCAGCAAGCCTGTTATTTGTTTTCAGCTCGATAAAACCAAAAAGGAATTCAGCAAGGACGCCAGAAAGCTCTCCCTGTGTTTCCCTCAGCCTGCTTAAAGAGCCCCTGTACAAGTAAGTTAAAACCAATGGCACTATTGCTCCCCCAACAGCAGCTCCTGCAAGTAAAATAAAGGCTGCCTCCATTGAAAACAGGTGCAGGAAATATATTACAGAGAAAAACACCAGCCCCATTACCAGGGGAGGATATAGCGAACGAAGGAAAAAGTACTGCAGGCTCTCGACATCTGACGTTACCCTTGATAGCAAATCACCCTTCTTATTCGTGTTAAATATGGCAGGGGCCAGCTGTTCGATTTTTTCATAAAAGAAAACCCTTATCCTGCTCAATATGGCCAGGGCAGCCCCATGCGACAGATACCTTTCCAGGTACTTTGTCACGGCCCTTGTTAAACCGAAAAACCTTACTGCAAGAATTGTCAGAGTAAGGGTATACAAGGGAGGGTGCAAAGCTGCGGCAGAAATTAGATAAGCAGCTGCTGCCATTAAACCCACAGAAGCCAAAGATGCTGCAAGTCCGAAAAATGCTGCCCCGGCTATTTCTTTTTTTTCTGTTTTCATCAGTTTGATAAGCTGTAAGAGCCGGCTCATACTGCTGCGCCCCCTCCTTGAGAAATCATCTGGCGGTAAAGGGCAGACTCACTGAGAAGCTGTTCATGGGAACCTGCTGCTGCAGCTTTACCATCTGCCAGGAACACAATCTTGTCTGCATCCAGTACTGTCTGCAGTCTATGGGCCACAACTATCATGGTGCAGTTAGTCCTTAATCCTGCCAACGCTTTTTTAATTATCCTTTCACTTTCCAGGTCAAGGCCGGAGGTAGGCTCATCAAGAAGTACCACTGAAGCCTCTTTTAGAAAAGCCCTTGCAAGGGCAATTCTCTGTCTTTCGCCCCCCGACAAGCCCCTTACACCTTCTCCAACAACTGTTTCGTACCCCAAGGGCAGTTTTTCAATAAAGCAGTGGGCGCCAGCCAAACGGGCAGCCCTTTTGATTTCATTAAGAGCTGCCCCCTCTTTGCCAATGGCAATATTATCTGAAATTGTTCCTGAAAAAATGTAGGGGTCCTGCGGCACATAGGCAATCTGCTTAAACCATTCATCCTGGGAAATACTGCTTAGAGGCAGTCCATTTACTGTAATGCAGCCGCCCGTTGGGGCCATAAGCCCCATGATCAGCTTTAAGATGGTTGTCTTGCCGCTGCCGCTTCTGCCCACAATTGCTGCCTTTTGTCCTGAATCAATGGAAAGATCCAAGCCATTTAATATATTCTTAGCTTGCATATTTTTATGATACTGGAATGACACCTTGTGCAGGTCTATGCGCGGGGGTAAAGGCCCTGGAATTGCTTCTGAGCCAGATGACCCTGCATGTTCCTTTTTCATATCCATGATTTCAAAAATTTCTCGACCTGCTTCAATACTTGACCTGCCGGCGTGAAAACTGCTTCCCAGGTTCTTCAGGGGCAGGTAAAGCTCCGGAGTAACAAGAAGTATGAAAAAGGCAGTATGGAAGGTAAGCCTGCCGTATATAAGCCTCAACCCGATTTCCACTGCAATCATGGCGGTGCTTATGGTGGCAAGTATTTCAAGCATTAAAGCAGAAAGAAAAGCTATTTTTAGAATATCCATGGTAGAATTCCTAAAGCTGCTGCCCATCTCAAACAGTCTTTTACTCTGTTCTTTGCTCTGTCCAAAGACCTTTAAATCAGTCAGCCCCTGAAGCACATCAAGGAAATGCCCTGAAAACCTCATGAGGTCTTTCAGCTGCTTCTGTGTTTTTCCTTCAACAAGCCTGCCGATTAACACCATAAATACCGGTATCAAGGGAGCAGTTACCAGCATGATGAATCCAGAAATCATACTCTGTGAAAAAACAATCAGCAAAACCATTGCTGGAATTATTGCTGCCTGGAATATCTGGGGCAGGTACCTGCTGAAATAAGGGTCCAGCTGGTCAATATTGTTCAGCACAATATTAACCAGCTTTCCTGTTTTCTCTTCCACCAGATACCTCACATCCAGGCCTGAGAGTTTGTGGACCAATTCTTCCCTTAATTTCTGCTTGACCTGTTCTGACAAGATGTGCCCGGTCATTAAAGTCATAAGCACCAGGAAACCCCTGCTGATAAGTACTCCCAGCAGCAACCAAAGTGTATTCCAGACCTCATCCAATCCCATTTTCTGCAAAAATACATTATCGATGATGGTAGCCAGATAAAAGGCCTGAGTGACAATCAGTACCCCTCCTGCTATTCCCAGGACAACCAGCAGTATTACATATTTGGGTCTTGTCTTTAACTGGGCATTGAGTTTCTTGTCAATCACATTTATCAACCCTTAATCTCAATAACCTTCATTAACCCTTCATTAATTTATGAACTCTGATTTAATAGCCTCTTCTCTGGGGAACTGCTTTGCCTTTGAAGACATAATATACATATCCTGTGTAGAGCAGTACAATGGGCACCCCAATCATGGCAATGATCAGCATGGTTTTCAAGGTAAGTGGAGTAGAGGATGCATTATAAATTGTAAGGCTCAATTGTGGATTATGAGCTATCACCAGATTTGGATAGGCGCCGGCAGCCAGGGTCAGGATCATGGATGCAATGGCTGCTGAAGATGCAATAAATACCCTGTGAAAATATTCTTTTTTTAGGAAGGCTGGAATAATCGAAAGTGAAGCTAAGGTTAGAACAGGAAGTATATACAGTATAGGATAGGATGTGAAATTCACAAACAAATGGGGTGAACCCAGTCTGCCGGCTATTGTGCCCAGTATCCATAGACAAAGGAGTATTAAAGACAGGCTCCGGGCAAATTTGACAGCCCTTGACTGCAGGTCTCCCTGGGTCTTAATAATCGCATAAGCCGAACCCTGCAGCAAAAACGCCGCTAAACCAATTACTCCAAAAAGCAAGGCATAGGGGTTCAAAAGCGCGAAAAAGGTGCCTGCATAATTGGAGGAAGCATCAAGGGGAACTCCCTTGACAACATTGCCCACAGCCACTCCGAACAATAAGGCTGGGATAAAGCTTCCCAGGAAAAAAAGTTTTCCCATGAGCGGCTGCAGGCCGTCTTCTTCAGCTTTGAAGTAGTATTCAACTGCCACTGCACGAAGTATTAAACAAAAAAGCACGAGCATGATCGCTAGATAAAAGCCGCTGAAAACCGTGGCATATACAAAGGGAAAAGCAGCGAACAAAGCTCCTCCGCCGGTAAGCAGCCAGACTTCATTCCCATCCCACACAGGAGCAATGGAATTTATCAAGGTCTTTTTCTCATCATCTGTCTTTCCAAGCACGTAGAACAAACTGCCAATTCCTAAATCAAAACCATCTAAAACAGCATATCCGATAATCAATACTCCAACCAGCAAAAACCAGACAGTGTTCAAGTCCAACATTACACTGCAACCTCCTTCCCGGGCAGTATGAGTTTTTCTTTTTCCGGTCCAAGGACAATATCTTCATCAAATCTCTTAACTTCCTTAACCATGAGGTATACCATTAAAAAGGCAAGGAATGCATAAACCACCACAAACAGTGTTAAGGAGATAAGCACCTCTGTCACGCTTATATTTGATACTGCTTCAGCAGTGCTGAGGATGCCATATACTATCCACGGCTGCCGGCCTACCTCTGCAACAATCCATCCAAAGGAGTTGGCCAGATAGGGCAGGGGTATCAGGTAAAGGAGCAGCGTCAAGAGCCGCCTATTATCATAAACTGTCCCTCTGTACAACTCATATCCGGTGTAAGTCATCACCATGATCATCGCTAAACCAATGGCAACCATTATTCTAAAGGAAAAGAAATTTAAAGCCACAGGCGGTCTTTCTTCCCTGCTAAAATCCTTCAATCCCTGGACAGCCTTGCTGGAGTCATTGTGGATTAAAAAGCTTAACATGCCCGGCACGGCAATCTCCAGCCTGTTTTTTTCTGCTGCCGGGTCCGGCAGTGCAAAAAGAACCATAGAGGCCCTCTCACTTGTCTCCCAGTGAGCTTCATATGCAGCAAGCTTTGCCGGCTGGGTAAAAGCAACCTGCTTGGCATGCATATGTCCTGAAAACAGCTGGAGTACTGCAAATATTAATCCAAATACTATGCCTATCTTTAAGGAACCCCTGGCAATTTCAACATTTTTGTTTTTCAAAAGATAATAAGCGCTTATACCAATTACAAAGAAGGCAGCAGTAATGTAAGCCCCCTCCAGTGTATGTATAAACCTTGGCAATGTAGATGGATTGAAAACCGCCTCTGAAAAGCTGGTCAGAACAGCCCTGTTCCCCTCCAAGGCATACCCGGCAGGAGTCTGCTGCCAGGAGTTTGCTGCTATAATCCAAAAGGCAGATAAATTTGTTCCTACAGCCACCATGATGGCCGCAAAAAACCTCATTCCCCTTGAAATTTTATCCCTGCCAAATACCAGCAGACCTATAAAAGTGGATTCCAGGAAAAAAGCGAAAACCCCCTCTGCAGCCAGCGGAGCTCCAAAAATATCTCCCACAAATCTTGAATACTGGGCCCAGTTGGTGCCAAACTGGAACTCCATGGTAATACCGGAAGCCACCCCGACAGCAAAGTTGATTAAGAATAGTCTGGTCCAGAAACGTGCCATCTTGTCATAAGTTTTTTCCCCGCTTCTCCAGTATTTAAACTCCATATAAGCAATGAGAACTGCCAATCCAAGTGTCAGCGGCACAAAGAAATAGTGAAAAATTGCAGTGAAGGTAAACTGGAGACGAGACAGTAAAACAACATCCACTTTAATCACCCTCCAAAATTTTTAACCCAAAAATTTTAAACTATACCCTTTTGGTATACTTTAAGTTGCACTTATACATTACCTCCAAACTCCACTTAACCCATACATTTCATTTATACACGCTCTTTTATATATGCCCCCTGTCTTTATATCACCATCACCTTCCTTTCATAAGGCCTTCCAGCAGGATTCTTTCCTCCTTTACCAGTGTTTCAAAATCCACTGCTTTTAACTTTTCAACTATATCCCATCTAAGCTGTGCAAGGCGCCTGTGAATAACACAGTAACCAGACGCATCCTTGGTGCATTTGGAAGCATCTCTCAAACAGGCATTGACAGTTACCGGTCCCTCTATGGCTTCTAAAACATCATTTAGCGTAATATCCTTTGGCTCACGACCAAGGGTGAAACCCCCATTTTTACCCCTATAAGATTTAACTATGCCTGCTTTGACAAGACTCCTCATTATCTTGAACAAGAATCTTTCAGGAATCTCCTCCCTGCTGCTGATCTCGATGGCTTCAACAATTCTATGCTTATGTTTTGCAAGAAAAAATACAATTCTAAATGCATAATCCGTTCCCTGATTGATAACCATGTTCTACCTCGACTAATACTACAGCGAAATTTAGCAATTAGCGGAGCCATGGGGACGGTTCAAGCGTCACCGTAGCGCAGCGAAGGTCCGAAGGGAAGACGATGGAACCGTCCCCATGGCGCGTCCCCATGGCGCGTCCCTATGGCGTAGCGATGTAGCGATGTAACGAAACGAGTAACCTTTCGCTATAGTACTAATTATTTTATATTATATTCGCTTCTTAAACTATACTCTTTTAGTATACTTTTAATTATAATTATAAATCCTTGGTCAAGCTTCAGTCAATATTAAATTTTCCAACGATTAAATGTTCCGGCAATTAAATTTTGCTGCAATGTCTCTTACTTCAGCGGCATATCTTATAACACCGCATGCCAGACGCCTTCCGGAATTGCCTGCCGGTTGTGTACTCTATTCTACAGCATAGATATGATCAAGTGTCAAGGGCAGCTCGTTGTTAAGTCCCTTAGAAAAGAGAAACTGGTGAATGTTTAATCCGGTACTTCTAAAGGAGGCGGCACACCCTAAAAGGTATAACCTCCACATCCTGACAAATCTTTTGCCAAACTTTTCCTCTACTAAGTTAATGTGTTTAGAGAAATTCTCGTGCCATTTATCTAATGTCATTGCATAATGCATGCGCAGGCTCTCTGTATGGATTAAATGAAAGTCATATTCAGGCAGCAGCCAGATGATTTCCCGTACACTTGGTATGTAACCTCCAGGAAAAATGTATTTTTTCATCCATGAATTTACTGCTCCTTCCTTTTTTCCCGTAATGGTGTGCAAAAGCGATAAGCCTCCGTGCTTCAACAGGGAGTATACTTTTTTCATGTATTTAGGCAGGTTTTCTTTACCCACATGTTCAAACATTCCTACACTTACTATCTTATCGAAGTTTGGGTTATCATCCAAATCCAAATAATCCAACAGCATTACATCAACTTTTTTCGAAAGCCCCAAATCATTGATACGCTGTTTAGTAGCCTTATACTGCTCTTCGCTTAGAGTTATCCCCAGGGCATTTACCCCATATTGCTGGGCAGCCCTTATAATCAGCCATCCCCACCCACTTCCTATGTCAAGTAAACGTTCACCTGGGTGCAGCAGCAGTTTTTTCAAAGTATGATCTATCTTTTGGATTTGTGCCTGGTTCAAAGAATCATGGAGAGTTTTAAAATAACCGCAAGAATAGCTCATGGTCTCATCAAGCCAAAGTGAAAAGAAGTCATTTCCTAAATCATAATGGTGACGAATGTTCTCCTTCTGCTTCAACTTGGCAGCGGCATTGTTAATGGTTTTCACTGCAGAAGCTGCTAGACTGCTCAAGCTATTTCCAAGCAAACTTTCTTTATTTAGTTCCACCACCCGGAAAAGCTCTTCCAGGCTGCCTTCAAAATCTATAATTTCATCCATATAAGCCTCACCGATAGCTAAAACAGGATCATCCAATGTAAATGCAGGAGGCCTGTGAATTATTACTTTAGCCTTAGGCACATCTGTGCCATAATTAACTTCCTCCCCATCCCAATAGATTACACTTAGCCCCCCGTGCTTGATTCTTGCAAACAACGAGTCTAATACTGCCTTTTTCACATTAGGCACCTCCTTCAAAACACAGCTTTTACTGATAATCATAGTGTTAAGACTAAACCCCCCCTGACAAAATGGGAGGCCTCACTATCTGCCAAAGAACGATAAATTTAAGCCTATTGCATATATATAATATCTATTATTTTACTTTTATGTCAATGTTTATTAATAAAATATTTCCAATTTATAGTCCCTGCTAACATGTCCCTTTGGTTGCATTTCCTCTTGTGATAACTGCAGGATTTTTGGCAAAAAAAATAGAAATACAAAATAATTTAAGAACTACCTTCGACCTATGTAAAACCCGTGTATCCCGTAGAAGGGAGATTAATGATTATGCCTAAACATATCTCAAAACTTATTGTCATGATTAGCCTGATCTCAATCTTTTTATTAACCTCTCCACCACCGCACATTGCAGAACAAGTCGGTCCCATCATGGAGGTCGAAAAACAAATTACTTCTCTGTCTGATGAAGAAACAGCAACTCTCAAAACTTTATTCTCATTAGGTTTAGAGATGGTAGAAATCAAAGAGGAGCAGGACCAGCTAACTCATGAAATGACAAAGGTCAAAGGTGAAATCAATGACATACAAAACAGAATAGCAGCTGAAGAAAGTCGTCAGGAAAAATATCGCAGCGGGTTAAGACAGGTACTTAGAAGTTATCAAAGGATGGGACCGGCGTCTTATCTGGAAATTATCCTGAAATCAAACAGCCTCAGCGCCTTTTTACAAAGGATCAACACTTTAAGAGACTTGGCCGGCAATACAAATAAACTTTTAATTTCTATAAAAGAAAGTACAGCTAAACTGGAAGCGGAAAGAGAAAAACATGACGACAAATTAAGAGAAATGGATAATAAACAAGCACAGCTGGAAAGCACACTGGCAAGGGCGCTGCAGCTTCAGAAAGAAATGGAAGCATATCTTGCATTAATAGAAGAAAAAAAAGACTACTACCAAAAACAGTTGGATAATATGCAGAAAGCATGGTCTGAGTTTAAACCGTTTTTTTCAGAAACCATTAAAGAGCTTGCGCTGATTATTCAAAGGGGTGAAATTCCCCTGGATGCTGTAAAAACAACCATAACCCCAAGGGGCGTCAAGGGGACCATTGATGAAAAAACATTTAATGAAATAATTTCCGGGCATCCTGGATTACCCAACATTATTTTTACCTTTGCCCCAAAAAAAGCTGTAATGAAAATCCCCGAAAAAAGCCTCGTCCTTGAAGGAGTTTTTACTATTGTGAAAGAATCGGCAGTTGCATTTATAGTCACTGACGGTACCTTTTACGACCTGCCTCTGAATGAAGCAGCACTAAAAGGCTTGTTCAGTGAAGGTCCCTTTGTAATGGACTTCAAACCTTTAATTGGCAGTAATATTCTGCATTCCATAGAAGTAAAAGAGCAACAAATTGAATTATTCATCCTTCCACGTTTTTTGTTTAATTAATACTACAGCGAAATTTAGCAATTAGCGGAGCCATGGGGACAGCGGAGCCATGGGGACGGTTCGAGCGTCACCGTAGCGCAGCGAAGGTCCGAAGGGAAGACGATGGAACCGTCCCCATGGCGTAGCGATATAACGAAACAAGTAACCTTTCGCTGTAGTATTAATCAGAGTAATATGAGGAGGCTTAAAAAATGATTGAAGCCAAGGGAGTAAGTCTTAGGTATGCAGATGGCACATTGGCGTTAAACAATATATTTTTGCAGGTAGACCCTGGCGAGCTTGTATACATCACAGGCCCCAGCGGTTCAGGCAAAACCAGTCTTCTAAAGCTTCTCATGGGGATGGAGTATCCATCAGAGGGGACTTTACATGTGTTAAATCAAGCTATAAGCAAATCGGCACTTTTGGAGATCAGAGCATTAAGAAGAACCATAGGTCCTGTATTTCAAGACTTTAATTTAATATATGGCAGAAGTTCTCTGGAAAATGTCATGCTGGGCATGCGGGTTTTGGGTATACATCCCAGTCAGATGAAAAATGATGCAAAAAGTGCACTGGTAACTGTTGGGCTGGAACACAAGATATTTTCTCTTGTAGAAAACTTGTCCTGGGGAGAACGCCAGAGGGTGGCTATAGCCCGGACAATAGCCAGACGTCCAAAACTAATCCTGGCTGACGAGCCTACAGGTAATTTAGACAAAGACAATGCATTAAAGATACTAAGTCTTCTGGCGTCTTTTAGAAACAAAAACACATCCGTGATCATAACTACTCATGCAACCCATTTAATTGATCAAAAGCAAAGTTTCAGGTGTATCCAGCTTAATAAGGGCAGTATTTCCCAGGACAAGAGGGAGTGTTATATAAATTGAAACTTATCGTTTACAATATTGATTACTTTATAAAAGAAGTTGGAACATCAATTCGGCTGAATTTTTTGCCCAGTGTATTCTCTTTTATCAGTATCGGTTTAATTTTTTTCATTTTTGCCATGATCACTTCAGGCTGGTGGATCAGCAGGTATGTTATCCAGGTAATCCAGGAAGAAGTTGAAATAAATGTATATTATCATGAAGGTTTAGACGAAGGGGAAGTGAGACAGTTAACAGAAAGAATCAATGATATCCAGGGAGTCAGGGAAGCCCGCATCATTGATGAACAAGAAGCATACAATAGAATGGTTGCTATTTTGGGTAAAGAAGCACATGTCCTGGAAGTTTTTGATGACAATCCTTTTACATCTTTCATTGAGGTAAATGTCGACCTTGAGAAAACCGGCCCGGTTTTGGATGAACTGCATCTCATTTCAGGTATAGAACATATCCGGGACAATAAAGAAGTACTGCGCCAGCTGCAAAATGTTGTCAAGATATTAAGTTTCATTGGATACCTTGGAATTGCGGCTGTGAGTATTTCCACACTGATAATTACAGCTAATATTATTAAACTGGGAATATACGCCAGGAAAGATCAAATAAACTCTTTGAGGCTGTTGGGCGCCTCGGAAAGCTTTATAGCCTTTCCCTTTTTACTGGAAGGAATGGTTGTAGCTTTCGCTGGAGGAATTCTGGCAATGATTTTAATGGTCTCGATTATAAACTTTATTTATATGCAGATTTCCGGCACTCTCCCCTTTATTCCCCTGCTTACCCCAAACAGCTTGATTTTGAGGTTAGTTACTCTTATTGCATGCTTGAGTATTGCATTTGGTTTTTTGGGGAGTTTAATTGGACTATCGTCAGCCAAGAAAGTCTAATTACAAAACTTCCATTTTTACTAATTTCAGTATTTACACAGGGAATGATCTAGACTAATAATTAGTAAGGTACAAAGAAAAGGCAGTTTTTAGCTGATATTAAGCTTTATTTATTATTTTGTGAAAGGAGGGACAACCATTTAAGCTGTAATGCAATCAAAATATTTAAAAAAAGGGAGATGAGATTCCATGAAAAAAAGATTTATTTTAATTGCTTTGTCACTTCTAATTGTTTTTGCTTTCTCAGGCATGGCTCATGCAGAAGATATAAAAATCCTGGTCAACGGAAATTCTGTTGCTTTTGATACACCCCCTGTACTTCAGGAAAGCACTACATATGTTCCACTAAGGGTTGTAGGTGAAGCCCTGAATGCTCAGGTAGGTTGGTCTGGAAGCGATCAAACGGCTATTGTTAGAAAAAATTATGACACCTCACTATCTATTAATACGCCTGTACATCAAAAAGAAGGGCTTTCCCTTGAAATCAACGGCACTGTAATAGAAAATGCTCAACTACTGATGGTAGATAACAGGGTTCTGGTACCGATCAGGATTATCAGTGAATACCTGGGAGCCCAGGTTGGCTGGGATGGAAGCACAAGAACAGCAACTATCGATTTAAAAGAAGTTGACCCTTTTGCAGTGCTCACGAAAGCCGAAAAGAAGCTGCTGGAAATCCCTGCCTATTCCTTCTATATGGTCGGAACAACAAGCATGACATATAGCATTAATGAAGAATTTGCACGGGAATTTGCACGGGAATTTGCACAGGAGTTTGCAATGGAAGAAGAAATGGACCTGGCTGATATGTCAATTTTAGACGGTATGCAGATGGATGTAGACATGGAGGTTGAAGGAATCTACCGCAGCCCCTTTGAAATGTACTTAAAGTTTAAAATGGATATGAGCCAGGCTCTTGAAAATATGCTAACTGCTTTGGAGGAAGAAATTTCTGCTTTAGATGATGAAGAAGTTGTTGCTTTAGAAGAAGAGATGAGTGCTTTGCAAACTATGGAAATGGAAATGTACATGCGTGATGAGGTAATGTACATGAAAATGTTTGGTGGAGAATGGATCAAGAGTGAATTTCCTGCTCTATCACAGCAGTTTAATCCGGAAGTATACGTTGACATGTTGGGAACTTTAATCAATGAAGCAAACTATAAAAAAACTGTGATGATTGACGGTAAATCCCATCACGTAATAGAATTTGCCCTAGATACAGAAAGCTACATGGAACTGATTAGCGAGGCTCTAGATGTACTTGCTGTTCCTGACATACCAGAAATGCCAGGGTTTGATTTCAGTGAAATGATTAAAGAGTTCAATGCAAGTTATGTATATTATATTGATGCAGAGGATTTTACCTTGAAGAAAGTCTCCAGCGAAGTTCAAATGGTTATGGAGTTTATGTTCTTTATAATAGATACTGATGCAGTCTTAGATGTTTATTACGACTATGAAAATATTGGGGAAATGCCTGTAATACCATAAAAATATTACAAAAAACTAATCTTTACTGGAATGTAGTATATATTGGCCTCTTATAATTTTAAGGGGCCTTTTTAAATTTTAATTTTTTTATTCAATTTTTTTTAAGGTATATTACAATTATTTTAGTAGGATTTTAGTAATTATTATAGAAAACTGTGTTGTCTTGGACAAATCCACATTAATAATTAATAAATAAAGGGAGGTATTAAGATTATGTATAAAATGGTCTTGGAAGCAGCAAAACGTCTAGATGGATTAGCTCACAAGACGCCTGTTGCAACATCCCGGTTATTAAATCAGCGTACAGAAAACAAGGTATATCTTAAGTGTGAAAATTTACAAAAAATTGGTGCATTTAAGTTTCGAGGAGCATATAATGCTATCTGCAAAATGGTCGAAAGGGGCGAAACCCAAAGAGTTCTTACATTTTCTTCAGGGAATCATGCCCAGGCAGTTGCCTATGCTGGAAGTATATTTAAGCTGCCTACTACAGTAGTAATGCCGGAAAACGCCCCATCTGCCAAGCTGGAAGCTACCAGAAGTCATGGAGCTGAAATTATTACTTATAATCCGGAAAGGACAACCAGGGAGGAATTGGCCCAGGATTTAATGAAAAAGGGAGATTATAAACTAATTCATCCCTATAATAATTTAGATGTTATAACTGGGCAGGGTACAGCAGCAAAAGAATTATTAGAAGAATATGGAGATTTAGATTATCTTCTAGTACCATGTGGTGGAGGCGGTTTATTAAGCGGCTCGGCAATAAGCAGCAAACATCTGGCCCCTAATTGTAAAGTAATTGGAATAGAACCAAAGGAGGCAGATGATGCGACAAAGTCATTTTATTCCGGAATTATTCATAAAGTCCATAATCCCAATACTATTGCAGACGGAGTTCGTACCCCTTATCTAGGCGATATAACTTTTAAAATTATTAAAGAGTATGTTGATGAAATGCTAACTGTGACTGAATCTGAAATTATTGAAGCCATGTACTTTGTCTGGACCAGAATGAAACTTATTGTTGAGCCTTCAGGAGCAGTCGCTTTAGCTGCCTTATTTAGCAATAAATCAGGTTTTAAAAATAAAAAGATTGGAGTAATAATAAGCGGCGGTAATGTAGATATTTCCAAGGCTTGTAGAATATTTGCAGAACTTCAAGCCTATTAATTTAAAAAGAATTCGAGACTTAACAGGAGTATACCCCTCCTGTCATTCAGTTTGACAGGAGGGGTTTTTTAAACTAGTCTTAACAGAGACTAATCTATAGCTATAGACTTAAGGCCTGTTCTGTTTGTTTGTTCTTTGCCCTTTACTTGGCTGTCTTTATCCATTTCATTCATTTCGATAAGGGCCGCCATTATAACCCTTTTAAACTCCCTGGCTTTGTCGCCAACCGGCTCAGGCAGGTGTTCAATTAGGCAATCCGCAAGTTTTAGTTTGCATTTAACAAGGTCCTTTAGGATTTGCTCATTCATTGTCACCACCTCCTTTGCTGTTGCCTCCAAACCTAACCTTGAGGGTATCTTCCTCAAATTTCGCCCCGATTACTGTTAAATGTGTCAAGGTTCTGGGAAGCACTATATTCCTCTTGATATTTCCTGCCCTGACAATCAGTTCATCACCCTTTTGGTTTAGGGTTAAATCTTTCTTGTCGGTAAAGGGCATATGAATTGCAAAAACGTACTCATCCCCGTCCTTGCTTGCATACTGGGTTCTGAAATTATATTTAATGGCAGCAGGGTCTTCCCCGCCAAATACTGCATCACCCATCCTGTCAAGCATCTCCAGCCCCACCACTTCTTTTTCAAAAAGAGGAGTATTGTAGATGGGCACAGGTGAAAAGCTTTCACAAATAACTTCCTGGTGTCTTTTTTGTACATCTTTCCAAGCTGTAAAATAGTTGTCTGATACACTGTCAGGTATGACCCTGTTCACTATTACCGCATCCACGTTAAAATCATATATATTCAAGTAGGTAAAGCTGCGCTGTGCTTCTTTGATAACCATTTTTTCCGGATTTACCACAATGCGAACGCTGGTAATTTCTCTGTCAGAAAGCACTGCCTTCATTTCATCCAACTGGTTGAAGATATTCTCTATTTCTCCCATGACTCCATCTGTAGGCATGGGAATGCCCAGCACCGGTTCGGCTATGGGTTTAAATACCTTAATCGCCTTTCTTTTGATGGGAAAGAGTTTATCCATCCACCACCTGAACATCTCGGGAAAACTTAAGAAGGCCAGGGTTTCTCCTGTGGGAGCACAATCGATGATGATTAAATCGAAGGTCTTCTCTTTATAGTATTTCAAGATTCTAATCAGGCTTAAAAGGTCTTCCATTCCAGGAAAAACAGTAAGCTCTTCAGTAGTGATATTTTTGACGGTTTTCGCTGTAAAAAGGGTGGTTAAATACTTTTGCACCTGGCCCCATCCCTTTTCAACTTCGTGTAAAGTGTCGATTTCCTGGGCCCACAGGTTTTTAGCAAGTTCCACCGGTTCAGGTGAAAGTTTGATATCAAAGGAATCACCCAGGCTGTGAGCTGGATCTGTACTCACAACCAATGTCTTGTAACCTTTTTGGGCAGTTTTTACAGCAGAGGCTGCAGCTATGCTTGTTTTTCCAACTCCGCCTTTTCCAGTGTACAAAATAATCCTCATAAATTATCCCCTCCAAATTATTCATGACTTGAATATTACGCATGTCGTAATATTATTGCTATTTACAGCCCACTTTTTAAAAGCAGTGGGCTTAGGGCTTCACTCAATCTCTATTCGCTTTACTGTACCAGATCCAGCAGTATCCTGATCCCCTGGGGCAGCATCTTTTTCAAAAAGCTTAATAACTTTTAAAGCTAGCTTGATAAGCAGATTTTTTTCTTCTTCAGTAAGGCCCTCGTTGATTAACTCAAGGTATTTATTTACGCTTGTCTTAAATCCTTGGAGCAATTCCTTTCCCTTTTCTGTCAGCCTGAGCAGCACAATTCTGCGGTCAGCATCACTTCTTTCCCGTTTTACATGGCCTTTTTTTACAAGTCTATCAACAATACCTGTGGCTGTACTCATGGGTATATTAATATAATCAGCTATTTGACTCATAATAACCTCATCGTGCCGGTCAAGGAGCAGCAGTACAAATATTTCCGTCTTGGACAGGGTAAGGTCCAGACCTATCCATTCTTCTGGGTAGAAAACTTTTTTAAAATTATCAAGAAAAAAGTCCATTAGATTATCATATTCGTACATTTTAGATCACCTTAAATATTTCGTATTTCGTAATATTCGATTTCAGTATAATATATCAATTTGCTTTTGTCAACCTTGCATCTTCATAACACGAGTGGCATTGAGGATAGCAATAAAAGCTACACCTACATCAGCAAAAACTGCTTCCCACAAGCTTGCCACCCCGGCAGCCCCGAGCATAAGAATAACACCTTTTACCCCCAGGGCAAACACAATATTCTGCCAGACAATGCTCCTGGTTCTTTTAGCAATTTTAATTGCTGTTACCAGTTTAGATGGTTCATCGGTCATCAAAACAATATCTGCTGCCTCGATGGCCGCATCCGAACCTAAACCGCCCATGGCAACTCCTATATCTGCCCTGGCCAGTACTGGAGCATCATTGATCCCATCACCGACAAAAATTAGATTCCCCCTGCCTTTAGAAGCATAGATTTGCTCCAGTTTAGCTACTTTATCATGGGGCAAAAGTTCTGCATGAATCTCGTCCAATTTGAGTTTTTTTGCGACCTGCCCTGCCACAGCCTTAATGTCACCTGTCAGCATGACCAACCTTTTGATTCCCATTGCTTTTAAGGCATCAATAGCTTGGGGGCTGTCTTCTTTGATTTCATCTGCTATCAGAATGTAACCTGCATACTGTCCATCTACAGCCACATGTACTACTGTCCCGGGTTCTTTCGGTTCGCTAAACTCAATCCCTGCCTCATTAAAAAGCTTTTCATTTCCTGCCAGGATTGTTTTCCCTAAAGCGGTGACTTTTACTCCATGTCCTGCTATTTCCTCATAAGATTCAATCTGCTCCTTGAATACGGCTTTGTCCAGGGCTTTTAATATAGACCTGGCAATGGGATGGGTAGAATATACTTCT
This sequence comes from Bacillota bacterium, assembly GCA_040756735.1. Lineage (GTDB taxonomy): Bacteria > Bacillota > DSM-16504 > Desulfitibacterales > Desulfitibacteraceae > JBFLYC01. The sequence goes on from JBFLYC010000009.1 coordinate 38,283, forward strand.
GCCAGGGCTGCATGCTCCAGCAGTTCCTCCCTGCTGAAGTCAGCTGATGGAACCACTGAACTCACTTTAAAAACTCCTTTGGTTAAAGTGCCTGTTTTATCAAAGACAATGGTATCTACATTGTTTAAAGCTTCCAGGAAATTGCCTCCCTTGACCAAAACACCGTTTTTAGAAGCTCCTCCAATTCCTCCAAAAAAGCCCAAGGGAATTGACACCACCAGAGCACATGGACAAGAAATAACCAGAAAGACTAGGGCTCGGTATAGCCAATCAGCAAAAAGAGCCCCTGGAATTATAAGGGGAGGAACAACGGCAAGAAGCACGGCTATGGATACTACTAACGGTGTGTAGTAACGTGCAAATTTTGTAATGAATTTCTCTGTAGGAGCTTTTCTGCTGCCTGCATTTTGCACCAATTCCAATATTTTGGCAACGGTTGATTCACCATAACCCCTGGTGACTTCAACAAGTAAAACACCATTTGTATTAATTGCACCGCTTAAAACTTCTTGACCCGGTTCAACTTCCCTGGGGACAGATTCCCCTGTCAGCGCCGAGGTGTCAACCATTGATCTGCCTTCAAGGACTTTACCGTCTAATGGCACCCTTTCACCAGGTTTTACCATGATGATATCACCAGGAACAACATCTTCAGGAGCAACCTGAATTACCTCTTCTCCCCTTTTCAAATTTGCAAATTCAGGCCTGATATTCATTAATGCTTTTATGGAACGGCGGGACCGCTGCACTGCCAGATCCTGAAAATATTCTCCGATCTGGTAAAACAGCATAACAGCAACCGCTTCCGGATACTCTCTGATAGCAAAGGCGCCTAGGGTTGCGATTGCCATCAAGAAGTTTTCATCGAATACCTGACCGCGGGTTATGTTGCGCAAGGCCCTTAATAATACTTCTCCGCCGATTATAAGATAACTGATTCCATATAAGAAAAGCTCTATATGTGCAGAAAAACTAAACACTAAAGCTGCCAAATAAATGATCACGCCAAAGCCTAACCTATACTTTTCCAAATTCTCAGCTTGTTTTTCTTTTTCAATACTTTCTTCCATCTTCCCTGCGCAACTGGCACAGCATGATCCTTCTGCGACAAAATCTCTTTTAACGTTCATTGAATCCTTCCTTCCCATGTTAACATTCCAGGGCTAATTATGTCGTATGTGCGCCAGCCCCTGGGCAAACAGATTGATAATATGTTCATCATCCAGGGAATAATAAACCATTTTTCCCTCTTTTCGATATTTTACCAGGCGTAAACTTCTCAATATCCTTAACTGGTGAGAGATGGCGGACTGTGACATGTCCACCAGCGCTGCTATGTCGCACACACACAGTTCTTCTTGGGACAGGGCATGAAGAATTTTGATGCGCGTCCCATCACCCATAGCTCTATACAATTCTGCTAATCTAAGTATTTCTTCATCCTCAAGGCTATTTTTAAGATTCTCAACTTTCTCCTTGTTTATAAGGTGGATTTCACACATATCCTTGTCAGTTGCCATACTATACCTCCTATATATGAATATATGTTCATGTATTATATATTGATAATATACCATAAACTTCATACTGTAAATAGTAACCTTTGTATAAAATGAATTAATTTTTTAATTTCCAATTTGTTGCCAAAAAAAGGAACTCCCATAAAATGGGAGCGGGAAAAGTTGAGGAATACCTTCCAATTAAAAGCCTTTATAATCCTTTACGGGCAGTACCCTGGCAATATGCAATTGATCCTTAATGACGTTGCCATATTTTCGTCCATTACTGTCTTTTATGTTAAAATACTCTGTTTTGTAATTTATGCCCTTGGTACTCTCTTGACTGGACCAATATCGCAGGCCGATTATTTGCCCATCTTTCTTAATCCAATTCATAAACACCACTGTATGACCGGTATTATTTTCCCGGGAAAAATCGATAAAATCTCCAGGCTTTGCATCCTCCAAATTTTTAACACGCTTGCCGATACCGTATTTTTCCACCGCAACTGCTACATTACTGTTCTTTTTAACACCATCAGCTACATACCAGAGCAGAACAAAGTCAAAAAGTTCCTCCCAGGTCATTCCATTAAAGTTGTCTAAGGAAATACCCAATTGTTTATTTCTTTCCTGCATTGCTTTGAAAAAAACTTCAAAAGTAATCCCTGAACAATGACTGGCTTTGCTGCCGCTGGGATGAGCCTTAAGCAATAGCTGATCTTTATACTTTAAATCTGTTGTGACCCCATTATAGTTTTGATAATCTGTGTTCAGTAAATAGGGGTATTTGCCAATTTCATATGTGTTGATAATATCCAGAACATACTTATTTAAGTCCTGGTCCGCTCCTGCAGTACCCCTTGATGCACCTGCACCTGAGGGAGACTGCTTGTCCTCTGTAACAGGCTGTTTCTTGTCAGCAAAAGGATTGCTGGATTTGTTTGAATCATTTGAGACACCGGGAGAATATGTATTATCATCATTACTGGCAGATATCCCTATCTCATACCCCTCTTTGAAATACCTGTTCAGCATAAAACTGTCAGGTACAGCCTCAATAGCTACATCAAGAAAAACATGGGAATCCACAGGCAGACCAAGCTGCTCAAGCTCAGAATAAGCATTATGTACCGTGGAACCGGAGGCAGCCTGAAAAAAATTAGCGGCCAACACTATTAAAACTAAGATTATGACCTTGGGAAGTCTTGAAAGCCTAATTTCTGTCATGATTACCTGCGCTGCATTATTCTTGATAAGTACTGTTTTTTACTTAAAGCCTTTCCTGCAATCTTAATTATACTATGGATTTGAGCAGGTTAATATTAGAAAAATTTGACATGTCCAGCACCTCCCTTGTGTGAGAGTTTGTGAAAGAAAAAGGTGACAGAGAACCGTCCCCTGTCACCCCCCCCTGTCACCCCTTCATATTAGTAAATTGTATCACGGTTATAGGTATTTTAAATCTTATTATTTGAAGGAAAATCAATATTTCCGGTGTAAATTTACATAATAGAAAATTAAAAATATATTTTAAGAAACATCTAGAATTACATCTAAAACTGCAGAATAGAATATTCGCAATTGTTTCGTTTGTGAAATTTTTCAGTAATTTTAGATTTTTTTGTCTAAGGGAGGGGTAAGTTTGTGAGTATCAATAATGTTATTTCACGAAGAACTCTTTTAAAGGGATTAGGGGGCATTACTGCTTTTGGCTCTACGCTTTTTAAGATTGAGCCAACCTTGGCAGGTTCAAGGGTTTTATCAGGGGATCTAAAAATTAAATATGGCAGTGAAAAAATGACCATTTGCCCATATTGTGGAGTTGGTTGTGGAATTCTGGTTTATGCTGAGGACAATAAGGTTATTTTTGTCCAGGGCGATCCGGATAATCCTATCAATGAAGGCGCTTTATGTTCTAAAGGCTCGGCCATTGCCGACTTTTCCCATGTGATTAAAAAGGGCAAAAGGGTAGAGAGCAGCCTTAGATTAAAAAAGGTGTTATATCGCGCCCCAAAAAGTGATCAATGGGAAGAAAAGGATTGGCAGTGGACCTTAAAACAAATTGCCCGGAAAATTAAAGATTTAAGAGACCGCACTTTTGAACAAACAAACTCTCAAGGCGTTACTGTCAATAGGACTTTTGCCATGGCACACTTTGGCAGCGCTGCCCTTGAAAATGAAGAAAATTACCTGTTTCATAAATTTGTACGTGGACTAGGCATAATAAGCATTGACCATCATGCCCGTCTCTGACACAGCCCAACTGTTGCCGGTCTGGCAGCAACATTTGGACGTGGAGCAATGACAAATCACTGGATAGACTACAAGAATTCAGATGTGATTCTGGTGATTGGTGCAAACCCTGCTGAGAACCATCCCATGTCCATGAAGTGGATACATAGAGCTCAAGAAGAAAGAGGGGCTAAATTAATAGTAGTTGATCCCAGGTATTCACGTACATGCGCTTCTGCAGATATAGTTGGGCATATTCGTCCAGGTACGGACATTGCTTTCATCAATGGTCTAATGAATTATGCAATAGAGAACAAAAAATATCATTATGAGTATCTCCTCAACTACACAAATGCTTCTTATCTGGTACGCGATGATTATGCTTATCTTGATGGGGAATTTACCGGTTTACAGAAAATAAACGGCAAAGAAGTTTATGACAGAAGCACCTGGAAGTACCAAACAGATAGTGACGGCAAACCTTTAAAAGACTTGACATTAGAACACCCGCGAAGTGTGTTCCAGTTACTGAAAAAACATGTGGAGCGTTATGATATTGACACTGTTTGCCAAGTAACGGGATGCAGTAGAGACATCTATGAAACCATCGCCAGGACTTATTGTTCGACAGGCCTTCCAGGTAAAGCTGGAAATATAATTTATGCAATGGGAGTAACGCAACACACGGTTGGAAGCCAGAATGTACGGGCTCTTGCCATTTTACAGCTGCTTTTGGGGAACATGGGCATTGCCGGCGGCGGAGTTAATGCCCAGCGCGGTGAATGCAATGTGCAGGGTTCCACAGATATGGCCATGTTGTTCCATTTAGTCCCTGGCTATATGGGGGTACCAAGAGATCATCTGCACCCAACCCTCGCAGATTATAACATGAAGGAAACCCCTTCTTCCGGGTACTGGAGCAACAAACCCAAGTTTTTTGTCAGCCTATTAAAGGCTTTCTATGGTGATAATGCCACTGCAGCAAATGATTTTGGCTATGATTATTTCCCTAAATCGGATAATAAAGATCACTCCCACCAGAGCATTATTGCAGACATAGATAAGGAGATAATCAAAGGGGTAATTTTGTGGGGCCAAAATCCGGTGGTAGGAGGGCCAAACACCAACTTTACCATAAATGCCTTTAAAAAACTAGACTGGATGGTAGCTGTTGACCTCTTTGAAACCGAATCTGCTTCCTTTTGGAAAGCGCCTGGTGTAAATCCCCAGGAAGTTGATACGGAAGTATTTTTACTGCCTGCAGCCAGTGTATATGAAAAGGAAGGCTCTGTCACCAACAGCGGACGGTGGATACAATGGCGCTATCAGGCAATAGAGCCAATTGGTGAATGTAAAAGTGATTTATGGCTGGTTGACAGACTGTTTAATGAAATCAGGGAACTCTATGCTGCTGAGGGTGGAGCTTATCCGGACCCAATTCTAAAAATGAACTGGAATTATGGAGGCAGTTTTGAGAAAAAACCTGACGTCAAAAAAGTAGCCCTGGAAATCAACGGATATGATGTTGCTACCGGCAAAGGAATTACTACCTTCGGAGCTCTAAAGGATGATGGGTCTACTGCTTGCGGATGCTGGATTTATGCCGGTTATTTTGCCGACCCGGAGGACCCTGCCTGCAAGCGCCGCGAACTGGAAGCTCCCGGAGGACTGGGGCTGCATTCCAAGTATGCTTATGCTTGGCCCATAAATAGAAGAATTTTATACAACAGGTGCTCTGCAGATCCCCAAGGAAAGCCATGGGATGCAAGTCGAGCCTTGTTCAGCTACGAATTGGGCCAATGGAAAAATCTTGATGTTCCTGATTTTAATGCCACGCTAGCTCCTGAGGCTTCTGGCGCCAATCCCTTTATCATGACAGCCGAGGGAGTTGGCAGGTTGTTTTCAGATAGCGTCGGCGACGGTCCTTTCCCTGAACATTTTGAACCTGTAGAAAGTCCGGTTAAAAATATATTTAATAAACGTGATCATAACCCTATAGCCAATATCTGGAGAGATGATTTCAGCAGATTAATTGAAAAAGGCGACCCCAATTTCCCAATAATAGCAACTACCATGCGGGTATGTGAACACTATCAAAGCGGTGTCATGACCCGCAACCTGCCGTCCCTGGTGGAACTAATGCCGGAAATGTTTGTGGAAATATCCCATGAGCTTGCTGAAGACTATAACATCAAACCCGGTGATATGGTTTATATTAGCTCGCCCAGAGGGCAGATCAGAGTTAAAGCCATGATTACATCAAGAATCAAACCACTTACTATTATGGGTGGAAAACATCATTTTATATCCCTACCATGGCACTGGGGTTATTCAGGTTTGTCTATAGGAGAATCAGCCAATAAACTTGTCCCAAATGTGGGAGATGCTAACACTTCCATTCCTGAAAGCAAGGCTTTCATGTGCAATATACGCAAGGCGTAAAGATAAGGATAATAAGAAACGGGGTGATATAAATTGTCAGTAAAAGCAATGCTAATTGACATAACAAAGTGTATTGGCTGCAGGTCATGTCAGGTTGCCTGCAAGTCATGGAACGGTTTAGACAATGAAACAACAAGTTTCACAAATGACATTACAAATCCACCTCAGATGTCAGCCAAAACATATACAGTTGTAAATTTCATCGAAACAAGACTGCATGACAAACCAATTTGGAGATTCATTAAAAGAATGTGCATGCACTGCACAGACCCTGCTTGCGCTTCGGCATGTTTTGCCAAGGCCATAACCAAGAGGGAGTCCGGAGCTGTTGTATATGATAAAACAACCTGTGTCGGCTGTCGTTACTGCATGCTTGCTTGTCCCTGGTGGATACCCAAGTATGAATGGGACAGTGTTTTCCCAGCTGTAAAGAAATGCCGCTTCTGCATTGATTTACTTGAACATGGCAAAGAACCTGCCTGCGCAACAGCCTGCCCAAGCGCTATTAAGTTTGGTGACAGGGAAGAAATGTTGGCGCTTGCCAAAAAAAGAATAGCCAAGAATCCTGACAAATATGTTCAACATATTTATGGAGAACATGAAGCAGGAGGCACAAATGTACTCTACCTTTCAGATGTTCCTTTCACCAGTCTTGGGCTGCCTGCTGTATCCAGTGAGCCTTTACCAAAACTAACCTGGGATGCACTTGCAAAGGTACCTTATCTGGCCGGCGGGGTAGGTTTAACAATGACAGCCATGTACCTGTTTACCCACCGTAAAAATGCAGTAGCTGAGGCCCAGAGGGAAAAAATCATTGACAAGGCGGGTGAATAACTATGGGTGAAAAAGTAGTTAAAATGGGTTCATTCTCCTTTAGAATAACCTTTATCCGGATCGTTTTGTTGCTTGTTGCCCTTTTTGGTGCATCCATCATGCTCTACCGTCTGATCTTTGGCCTGGGTGCCGCTACAAACCTCAATGATTCATGGCCTTTTGGATTGTGGATTGCAGTTGATGTTATGCTGGGAGTTGCTTTAGCTGCGGGGGGCTTTACCACTGCAGGCCTGGTATATATATTTAACCTAAAAGAGTATAAACCCCTGGCAAAACCTGCTATTCTAACAGCCTGGTTGGGTTACCTCCTTGTAATTGTTGGATTGGGTATGGACGTGGGCCTGTGGTATAACTGGTGGAGACCAATTTTTAACTGGGGTTACACTTCGGTACTATTTGAGGTTTTTATCTGTGTACTGGCATATAATGTGGTTCTGTTAGTTGAATTTTTACCTGTGCTGTCAAAGCGTTTCAACTGGAAAAAAGTCTATGAGGTCAGCACATTTGTAGCAATTCCAGCTGTTATAGCAGGGATTATACTATCTTCAATGCACCAATCGTCGCTGGGCGCCCTGTTCTTAATCATGCCGGAAAAAATGAATCCTCTTTGGTATACAAGTCTCCTGCCCTGGCTTTTCCTGCTTTCTGCTATTGCAGTGGGTCCAGCCATGGTGACCTTTGAATCCTTTTTGGCATCCAGAACTTATAACATGGAGTTTGAGAAGGACATTTTAGGCAGGTTAATAAAAGGGGTAGCTTTAATATCAGCAGTTTATGTAGCCCTTAAACTGTGGGATTTAGAAGCCCGTGGATATTTATCCGCCCTCTTTGACGGCACCTTGGCCAGTAACATGTTTCTGGTGGAGCTGGCTCTATTTATAATTCCCACCTTATTAATAATATTCAACTCCAAAAGACTTTCACAAAAGACTATAGTTGCCGGTGCAGTCCTCATAGTAGCCGGCGTGGTGGTTAACCGGCTAAATGTATTATTTATGGGCCTATATCAAGCAGCACACATGAGTTATTTCCCTGCCCTTACAGAATTTGCTGTTACCTTTGGAATAATTTCCATGGGCTGCTTGGCCTACTTGTTTATTGTTGAAAATTTTGAGGTTTTTACACATGAGGAAGTTAAGCTTCCTAAAGAATCAGCTCCTGTAATGACCATATCAAGGGGATCAAAACAAGAATCATTTTAAGGTAGGTGCTAACATGGATAGTGGTATCACTGAAAATCTACCATCAGTTGACCAAAGCTTTTATGAAAAATTAGTGCAGATTTACGAGAAGCTGGATATAAAAGTTTCTTTGACAAAAAACCTTGAGCAAGCTGAGTTGGACGAATACGCTAAAAAAGGGGCAATAGCTATCAGCTATTGCCCGCCTGCTATTGAAACAGCAGCATTTAAACAATGCTTCACTGATGTATTAACATTGTTTGCAGAGTTTCAACCTGCTGAAGATAAAACACTTAAAGAATTGGTGCAAATTACGGCATATTCATCAAAAGAATTGACAGACAAGTTGTCCGGCCTTTTTTCAGGAAAGCATCTGGAAGAGCTTTTCCATCTATACCAATATCCAATGCCATCTTTGGCCGGTCTAGTGCTGGCTTATACAATCAAACCATTTTTGCAGAGCTTCAGCTTGGAGATTATGAAGGATTATCCATTACATCATTGGGAAAAAGGGTACTGCCCTGTCTGCGGTAATGGAGCCTCTCTTGCCCGCCTGTCCAAGAACGAAAATGGAAAAAGGTATTTAATGTGTTCTGTATGCGAAACCAGGTGGGCCTTTGCCCGTATAGCCTGTCCTTTTTGTTTGGAAAAAAACCCGGATAATCTGGGTTACTTCCGTTTGGAAGAAGATCAAGGTTACAAGGTAAATTTCTGCCGCAGCTGCAAGAGCTATATCAAAACTTTTGACGAAAGCGGCAGGGTATTGAGTACAAAAAGTATCTTCTTGGAGGATAAAGAAACGGCTTACCTTGATCACCTGGCCCAACGAGAAGGCTTCAAAAACCTCCACATATTAGAAAAATTCTACTAAAGCTTGGACATACTCTGCCATGGTCATCTTGTTTTAATATTTTCCTGGTCAACACTTTTTGTGGCATAAATTTGTGGCATAAAATAGTTTGAAAATCTCCATGGTAATTAGTACTGTGGAGGCAATCAGCATTGTGGTAAACCATTGAACAAAGGTTATGGGTTCTATACTTAAAACCATTTGCATGAAGGGAATCTGCATGCTGACGAGGTGAATTGCCTGGGCTATGATGATAGCATAAATCAGCAGGCGGTTGCTGAAAAAGGGCATCCTAAAAATTGATTTTCTCTCTGAACGGCAGTTTAAAACATGGAAATTCTCAAACAAAACCATCAGCAGCAGCACACTGTTGCGCGCTGCAAACTCATGCCAGCCCAAATAACCAACTAAATAAGCCCACAAGCCGAAGGCGACAATCCCCATGAAGGCGCCTGAAATTAAGACTTCTCTAATCATCAATGGGTTAAAAATACCTTCCTCGGGCGATCTGGGCTTGCGCTTCATTACATCGCCTTCATTAGGTTCAAAGGCAAGGGCAATATGCTGCACACCGTTTGTAACTAGGTTTAACCACAGTATTTGCGCAGCTAACAGGGGTATGGGAAAACCCAATAATATCGCAAGGGTAAAAAGGACTATTTCTGCAAAACCGGTTGAAACCAGCAGATAAATAACTTTACGGATATTGTCATAAGCCACCCTGCCTTCTTCTATACCGGCTACAATAGAGGCAAAGTTGTCGTCTGTAAGAACAATATCTGCAGTTTCTTTGGCTGCATCAGTTCCAGAACCCATGGCCACACCTATATTCGCCTCCTTTAAAGCAGGCGCATCATTTACACCGTCTCCTGTAACTGCCAGAAAGTGGCCCTTATCCATGAGCCCTTTTACTATAAGCTGTTTTTGCAGGGGTTCAACTCTGGCAAAAACAGTTTTTGAACCGACTATGCTGCTGAACTTGTCAGATTCAGTTTCTGCACAGCACTTGGCAAGCTCACTCCCGGTGATAACCTGGTCTATGGACTGGGCTATGCCTAACTCTCGTGCTATGGCCAAAGCGGTAAGGGGATGGTCCCCTGTAACCATATTAACCTGGACGCCTGCTCCAATGCTTTCCTTAACCGCTGCCTTTGCCTCGGCCCTTAATGGATCGATCATTCCCACCAGACCCAAAAATGTCAGCCCGGTCAAGCTGGTTTCATCAAGATTTGCAGCTTCACCAGGGTTGCTGTCAGCGGGTTTGTCTATCAGCCCGTCTGCCAGGGCCAGCACACGATATCCCTGTTCTGAAATTTTAAAAGCCATTTGTTCTATGTGGTCTGGGTCAACAGGTTCCTCCCCGCCTTTTTCGTTAAGCATTGTCTTACACATTGGCAAGAGGGCCTCATAAGCGCCTTTCACAGCCGCTCTAATCTTCCCATTGGTTTCGTGAAAGGCTGCAGCATAACGGTGCTGGGCATCAAAGGGGATAACCCCCACTTGCGGGTAACTCTTCAGGAGTTCCTCCTGCTTAATACCTTCCTTGACCCCTAAAACCAAAAAAGCCACATCAACAGAATCTCCCTGATAACGCCAGGTTTCTCCTCTTTGATAAAAGGCCGCTTCATTAGACAGCACTGAAGCTTCTATTAAACGCCTCAAGGATATTTTATCTTGTTCATCAAGGACCGCATGTTCAAGGGGTTTAACATGACCCTCAGGGTTATAACCCTCTCCGGTAATCACAAACTTTTTGCCATCGGGCAGCTGCAGCAGTTTTACCGTAAGCTCATTGTGGGTTAAGGTGCCGGTTTTGTCACTGGCTATGACAGTACAGCTGCCCAGGCCTTCAACTGCAACAAGCTTTCGTACTATTACATTTCGCTGCGCCATTCGGTTCATGCCAATAGATAAAGTAACAGTTAGACCAACTGGAAGCCCTTCAGGAATAGCAGATACTGCAAGGGCAACTGCCATGAAAAATACTGCCTGGGCTTCGATTCCCCTGGCCAGGGCTATCATTCCAAGAATAGCAGCAGCGCCTAAAACCGCCAAGGCCACATTCTTTGAAAAAACTTCCATCCTCTGCACCAGGGGCGCGTTGGCTTCAGCAGGCGCGCTAATAAACTGGGCGATCTTGCCAATTTCAGTCTGCAGAGCAGTTCCAACTACTACCCCTAGACCTGAACCCCTGGACACCACAGTACTGGCATATGCGATGTTTTTTCGATCACCCAGGGAAATATCCTCCCCTTCTAAAGTGTCCGTGTGTTTGGCAACAGGAAGGGATTCCCCTGTTAGCAGGGATTCATCTATCTCCAGGTTATTGGTTTTTATCAAGCGCAAATCAGCAGGCACCCGTTGACCCGCTTCAAGAATAACTATGTCTCCAGGCACTACTTCTTTGACATCAATTTCCGCCTTATACCTTTCTCTAATAACCTGGGCCAGATGGGGCACTACATTTTGCAGAGCTGAAGCGCTTTTTGCAGCGTTGTACTCCTGATAAGTACCGATAATAGAGTTAAGGAGCAGTACGGTGAAAATAAAACCCGCATCAATGTACTCCTTTAAGAATAAAGATACTATGCCTGCCGCAAGCAGAATATAAATCAAGGGGCTGATAAACTGGCGGATAAATATTTTAACTATGGACGGCGGGGGTTCACTGGGCAAAACATTTTCCCCATACTTTTTTAGCCTTTCATTTACTTGTTCCTCGCTTAAGCCGTCCATGCCGGTTTCCAACTCTTCTAGTACTGTATTAAAATCATGCAAATGCCATTTTTTCATAATACCTCCACCATTTCAAATTGTTGTTGCAATAGTCTATGTTAGTTATCCAACTCCTGCCATAAACCAACTATACTATTGCCCTCATCCTTTGTCATATTGTCATATATTGCGGCCTACACTGCTTGCCTATATTAAGTATTTATTTTTATCCATTAAAACATACTAAAAATGTCTTGTTAAAGGGGCCCTTGTTTCTGCATGGGGTCATCTGCTGACTTCCGATCCAACAGTAGTGATACAAAAGGGGATAATTTTAAAAGATAATTCAATCAAAATATGTTATAAAGCAGAGGGTACTCCCGCCTAGTGGAATACCCTCTTGATATTTCCTCTTAAATACTTCCATAAAAAATTCCAGGCCAGCAGTTATCCCAGGATTTCTGCCAGATCCTCATCAGGTGTCTTGATGGGTTGGATGTTAAAATTCTTGACCAGGACATCCAGGACATTTGGTGTGATAAAGGCAGGCAGACTAGGTCCAAGACGCATATCTTTAATACCCAGGTGCAGCAGTGTTAAAAGAATTGCCACAGCTTTTTGTTCATACCAGGATAGGACCAGGGAGAGAGGCAGGTCATTAACCCCACATTCAAAGACCTCTGCCAGAGCGCCGGCTACCTTAATTGCTGAATAAGCATCATTGCACTGCCCCATATCAAGCAGCCTGGGTATGCCCCCTATGTCTCCCAGTTTTTTATCAAAGAACCGGTATTTCCCACAAGCCAGAGTCAATACCAGGGTGTCCGGCGGGGTTTTTTCCACAAATTCCGTGTAGTAGTTACGAGCAGGTTTAGCCCCGTCACATCCGCCCACAAGGAAAAGGAAAAAAACTTTAAAAAAACTTCTGCAAATTGTAAGTTCAGATGCTCTGGCTTTCTTTTAAATCACCTTGGGGTAAATCTCGAATTTTTGAACTTTGAACCAATACAATCCCGCTTAAAATAATGGTTGCTCCGATAATGGTAGCCTTGGTTATGGGCTCATCAAGTATTAAAAAACCTAACAGCACTGCCACTACAGGGTTTACATATGAATAAGTTGCGGCTTTATACGGGGGAATCACTTTAATCAGGTAAATATAAGCACTGTAAGCCAATAAGGAACCGGCGCCAGTCAAGTATATTAAAGCCCAGATTCCCGTAGGCGTTAGGTGAAAACGAGCAGCTTCCCCTGCGAGCAGTCCTATGAGAACTAATACAGAACCGCCTGCTAAAGACTGTATTGCAATATTGATTACTGTAGGGGATGCAACAGGCCTGCGAACTGAATATACTGAACCCAATGACCAGGAAAAAGATGCAGCCAGGACACCCAGCAAACCTAAGACATAGGTTCTCCCAAGGCCAAGATCAGGAGCCACAAGTAAACCTACACCCAAAAATCCCAGTATAAGACCAGTCCAGCCAAGCTTGCTGATGCTCTTACCTCCTGGGAGAAATCTCTCTAATAAGGCTATAAATATCGGTTCTGTAGCTATCAGAAGAGCTGCAAGCCCTGAAGTAATATGCTGCTCCGACCATACTACCAATCCAGCGCCACCGGCAAGCAAAAACAACCCTACAATCGCAGAGACTTTTATGTCTTCCCAGGAGTCGGGCATTTTAATGCCTTTAAGCCGGGCATAAACTAATAGAATTATTCCCACTGCAGTAAACCTCACCCCTGCAAATAAGGCAGGTGGAAGTTCATTTACGCCAACCTTTATTACCAAATATGTAGAGCCCCAAACAATGCATAAAACAAGAAAGGCCAATTGGGCCAAAGGGTCAGTGGTTCCTAGAAATTTTACTTTTCTCAAGATAAATCCTCCTAAGATTTATCTTAGAGCAAAAAATCCAGGTTGTCCAGTAAAAAAATAATTCTTAACCCTTGGCTTTAAACAGCAAGGCTCCTAGAAAACTAAATATTATTGCTGAGGATATACCTGCGCTTGTTACTTCAAAAATGCCGGTTAAAACTCCTATTAAACCGGTCCTTTCTGCTTCCGATAAAGCTCCTTTAACCAGGGCATTCCCAAAGCTGCTGATCGGAACGGAAGCGCCTGCCCCGGCAAATTTTATTAGAGGTTCATAAAGGCCAAAACCTCCCAGTACAGCTCCGGCCACAACCAGAGTACTTAAAGTGTGGGCAGGAGTAAGTTTAAAAACATCCATCATAATTTGTCCTATAACACAAATACCTCCTCCCACAAGAAAAGCAAATAGGAATTTTTCCATCTTATAGTTGTTACCTCCCTTCATTAAGCCTCAATGGATACTGCATGGGCAACACAGGGTATGGATTCTCTTTGCTGGTAAGAAAGAGGTGATAAAAGAGCCCCTGTGGCTACCACCAAAATTCTTTTTAAATCACCTTTACGCAGCCTGTTTAATAGATGTCCATAAGTGACTGTGGCCGAGCACCCACATCCACTACCCCCTGCAAAAACAGGTTGTTTTTCCGAATAGATAATTATTCCACAATCAGTGAATATCTCTTTAGGCATTTCAATGCCATGTTTTCTTAAAAGATCGATTGCTATTTCATGACCTACTCTACCTAAATCCCCTGTGGCAATCAAATCATAATGCCTCGCATCTATGTTCAAATCCCGGAAATGCGCTTCAATAGTATCAACTGCTGCTGGAGCCATGGCTCCCCCCATGTTATAGGGATCTGACAAGCCCATATCAACTACTCTTCCAATGGTGGCAGACGTGACACGGGGGCCGCTTCCTTCTGATGCCACAAGGGCAGCGCCTGCACCGGTTGTTGTCCATTGGGCGGTAGGTGGCTTTTGGGCGCCATATTCGGTAGGATATCTGAACTGTTTTTCCACAGAACCATTATGGCTTGAGGTGCCTGCAAGAGCATACCTTGCAGCTTGACAGTTTACCAGCAGGGCAGCAAGGGCTAATCCTTCCATGGCGCTTGAACATGCTCCAAACAAGCCCAAATAAGGAATCCCTATGGTACGCGCTGCAAAACTACTGGAGATTATCTGGTTCATCAAGTCTCCACTTAAAAAGAAATGTACATCTTCTTTTTTTATCCCGGCCTTGTCAATGGCAATTTCACATGCCTGCTCCAGCAGCTTCTTTTCCGCTTTTTCAAAGCTTTTCTCTCCCAACCATATATCACCATGCAGCAGATCAAAATCAGCTGCTACCGGACCCTGGGCCTCAAAGGGGCCTCCTACGGCGGCAGAGCCGGCAATGACAGGGTTAGCATCATAGACCCATGTTTGATGTCCTCTAAGTACCACTTACATCCCCCCTAACCCTTTGAGAACCACGGCAATTATCCCAACGATAAAAGCAGAGAAAACCCCATAGACTATTACCGGTCCAGCCAGTTTAAACATATTACCACCTGATCCCAGAACAAAGCCTTCTGTACGATGCTCGATGGCTGCAGATGCCAATGCATTGGCAAAACCTGTAACCGGGACTGCTGTCCCTGCTCCGGCCCACTGCGCTATATGGTCAAATACTCCAAAACCTGTTAGCAGAACTGTTATAATTATTAGTGTTGCTACAGTAGGATTGCTTGCTGTAGTTTCTGTAAAATCAAAAAATGTCATATACACCCACGTGAGGAATTGACCGAATGTACATATTAAGCCCCCTGCTATGAACGCTTTGATACTATTTTTAAAGGCAGGACGTTTGGGTTCCCGGCTTTTAGCAAAGGTCTTGTATTCCTGCTGAGTGGGAGTCAGCTTTTTATTTTTCATGTCAGACATAGGCTTCACCTTCTATCGTAATAAATAGGGCCTTAGGTTTTCTATAACCTTTTCCAGTTTGTCGGCATTCTTGCTATACATGTTCTTTGCTTCCTCATGGTTTGTATCCAGGGCGCATCGCTTTATATCCGCCAGGCTTTCTTCCAGGGTAGCGAACACCAACTCTTTTACCTTGGGTTGAGGCAATTCTATAGCATCATCAAAAAGGTCTATGTATAAATCTCCTGAGGTGTCAACCTGGGCTAAAAAAACATTGTCTAAGGCTACCCCTGCCTTTTCCAGTTGGGTTTTGAGCCAATTAGGGGTGAGCCCCATGTTGGCCAGGGGCTCACTCATAATGTTTCCGTCTAGTATAACAGTCTGTGGTTCTGTTTGAGGAGAAACCTTCCACTCCATGTCATGCGGAGTGATGGGTTTTTTATCAGACTTCAACAGGACATTTATATCCCCAGTAGCCTCCATGATAGCAAACTCAACATCTGTTACATTAAAAGCATTTTTGGAGCGTAATGCTCTTAACAATTCCTCACCACTTAAACGGGCTTTAAGCAAATTTTCTTCCATGACCTTGCCCTGTTTAACCAGAATTGTCTCCTTACCGTACACCAAGTCATGAATCCTCTTGCTCTTGATGGCCAGGTAATCCAAGGCAATGGGGGCAAGCACCCATACACCAAGGGCAATAAACCCAAAGGGCAAGTTGATTAGATTAAGCGCCATGAAGGAAACCAAGATGGCTATCACCATGTAATTAACGAAATTGAAGGGGGTCATTCTTGAAGGCTGCCGTTTTCCCATGACCCTCACAGCAAACAGAGTCAAGAAATATAAAGATACTGCTAAAATTAATATAATTAACCACTCTGGCATCACTATAACCTCACTTCACAATAAAAGAAGACACAATTTAGTATCCTTTATATTGGGGTTCTTGAAATTCCAAAACCTTTACCCTGTCCTCCAAATCTTTAATGATGTCGTTTGTTGCTGAAACTGCCTCCATAAACTTTGTCTTTATTTCATCATTATTCGTCTGGGTGGCATAAAGGTTCAATGTGGCTTGCACTCCCTTAAGACTTGCTAAGGTCTGTTTAACTTTTGCACTTACAGTCATTATTTTAACCTCCTCGGAGCTTATTATTAGCTCAAAGAATTTTTTTAATGCATTCAAAATGCTTTTTTAATAGTCAAAGAAATCAGAACGATTCAGGGGAAACGATTCAGGGGACGGTTCTTCGATTCATTTTTTGAATCGAAGAACCGTCCCCTGAATCACTCTGAATCACTGAATTACTTTAATCTTAGTTGTTAGCCAAAAACAGTATTAATAAACTGTCTGACCACCTCTACTCCTCCTACCATGGTGCCAATGGTACTGCCTAAATTAGCAAAAACAACTACCAATAGAATATGAGTCACTTTGTTTTTCCAAAAACCCTTGATAGAGTGAATATCCTCAGACAGATTTTCAAAATCTTGAACACTTGGTTTTCTTACTAAAGCCTCGGTAAGACCCGCAAACCATCCTGCAGCCAAAAGAGGGCTCAAGGAGCTAATAGGTGCAACTACAAATGCTGTTAGTATAGATAATGGATGACCAAATGCCAGCAGGGTACCCAGGGCGGCCAGAGAACCGTTCCAAATAATCCAAGTCGCCATTTGTTCCATCCCTGCAGCCCTGTTAACTGAAAAAGTGGAAGCTATTATTGCCACTAGCAGCGCCGGAATAATCCAGCCAATTATTTTTGCTGTTTTGGAGGGTGGTAAAACCTTTGAGAGTTGTTGCAAGTTATGCTCATTAGCCAATTCCGCTTTAATCCCCGGAACATGACCTGCTCCCAAAACTGCTACAATTTTATTACCCGGGGCTTCTTTTATTTTTTGAGCCAGGTATTTATCCCTTTCATCAATTAAAATGGATTTAAACTGGGGAAAAGACAAGGCTAACTCATCTAAAGCCGATGTTAACATATCATGGTTTTTCATTTTTTCCAGTTCTTCTTCACTGACATCATCTTGCAAAACCATACTTAGAATGAGCTGGAAAACCAGCTTTAGTTTTCCCCAAAGACCCATACCCCGCCATAACCTCAGCATGGTAGTCTGAATATCCCGATCAGCCAGGCACAGGGCTGCTCCAACCTCATTTGCTGATGCAATCCCCTGAATCATTTCTTGTCCTGGTTGAATACCAAACTGCCTAGCTAACCTTTTTTGATAGGAAGATAGAATTAAACTAATTAGTAACATGAGAGCTTTGCCTTCTTTAATGACCTTAACTATGTCAGTATTTTTCCATTTGTTGGCATCGATAATATTTTGATAACGGGCCTGACATAATTCTACACAGACTGTATCAGGTCTCTCAACGGATATTAACTCTTTAACCTCATCAACACTTTTTTTTGAGACATGGGCTGTCCCTACAAGGATGATTTGCCTGCCGCCCATATCTATCCGGTGTACATTGCCACTGGCCAAAGTATCACTTCCCAAGCTTATTTCTATTTAAACAATACAACAATACAATAATAACATAACAAAGGGAGCCTAGCCAGGCCCCCTTAAATTTCAAATTCTGCCCTAATCAGTTAATGATTGGCTAACGAGTATTTGTTGTCATGAAGTTCTTTTTCAAAGGGCGCTTTTCTTGCTGGGCATCCTTCTCTCGGGCACAACTGGCAGTTCACAAAACTAACTTCTGTGGGAAAATAAATTCCAGATACAGTTTTAATCGGGGACATTAAAAAGCTGTCCTTAAGTTCAACTCCGATTAAATCTTGTTCATCCTTTAATAGTTTAAACAGGTTTTTTTGCTCGCTTATGGGCCAATCTTTTAAAGAGCCTGGATTCATTTTAGAAATGTGCCCTAGTTTAAAGGTGTTTACCAGATGAGACTCAAGGGTCATGATAGCTGCTCGTAAAGCCTTTTCCTTGATAACGTCGGCCCAATATTTTTCTAACATTCCTTCAAGGGTTTCTGACCATTCTTCGATTTCCCTTCCGCTGGTGGCAATATATGGGAAAACCCTGTTAACAGAATCCAGATTAACCCTCAGCACCCGGCTTTTAAACTTAATTCCATCAATTATGACAAAATTATCCCCTTTATCGTCTATGTAGGCAGCCCTGTATAGTGCTTTAGGTCTGGCAATCAACTCGGCATCCTGTACCAGCAGCTCAACTCTTTTTTCATGCTCACTACCTGGTCTTATGTGTAAGGTCTTCAGTAATTCTTCAATGTCTATCTTAAAATTCATTTCATTAATTACTGCCTGTTCCATTCTCTTCACCCCCTGGTTAATCTAGTTTTCTGCAAAAAAAGTTAATATCCTTTTTTGTGATACTCTTCTCCAACACTAAACCGGAAAATAATCATGTTATAATAAATTATATTAGTTTTAAATAGTCTTAAAGAAAGGTGGACAAAATT
The DNA here is from genome assembly GCA_040756735.1 of Bacillota bacterium. Taxonomy (GTDB): domain Bacteria; phylum Bacillota; class DSM-16504; order Desulfitibacterales; family Desulfitibacteraceae; genus JBFLYC01. The sequence continues at coordinate 57,277 of JBFLYC010000009.1, forward strand.
CGTGGAACAATTAAGACAAAAGTTGCTTCGCCTAGATGGAAGAGGCTACAAGGCTTATAAGGATATCCAGGGCACATATCATGGTGCAGCCTTCCTGTTGCATATTGACCATGTTCAGGCTGATCCCTTTGCACCTCCTTCCCGCATTAGAATGGAAGTACCCAGTGAGGCCTTTGAATGCAAGGAAGAATGGTTAAATCCAAAAGCAAGACTTACAGCTTTTGAAGATTTTCTTGCCCGGCAGACTGCAGGTGCAATCCGGTCATTGGCATCCAGGCAAAGGGGAACCGGCAAAAGCGGATTAATTCATATAGATGCCCCCGGGCAGGAGATCCTGCCCAGGACCGCTGTCAAAGCAACATCAGCTAAGCTTGAGTTTCGTTTATCAGTCGGCCTTCCGGCCGCCGGTAGGACAATTTTGGGGAAGGAAGCTGCGCAGATACTCTGCATTGATATTCCAAACATTATTAAACATTCAGTATTTGGGTTTAAGCATGAACACCTGCTGAAACACTTGGAGTTGGCCGACCAACAGGAGGCCCTTCGCCAGTTTATTAAGCAGCATAAAATTATGTGTTTTATAGCAAGCGGCTCCCTTTTGCCCAGGTCATCCGGAATAAGCAATCAGCCCATGCGCGGGCCTCATGTGGTACCCTTTCAATCACCGGCAGATTTAGAAATTGAAATTTCCATCCCCCATTCTCCTAAACCCATCAGAGGCATGGCCATTCCTGCTGGTATTACTCTCATAGTTGGCGGGGGCTATCATGGAAAAACCACCTTGCTCAAGGCCATAGAACGCGGAGTCTACAACCACATCGCCGGCGATGGACGCGAATATGTAATAACCAATGACACTGCCGTTAAAATCAGAGCAGAAGATGGCAGAAGGGTGGAAAAGGTCAATATCTCTCCCTTTATCTCCAACCTTCCCTTTAACAAAGATACAATTCGTTTTTCCACAGAGGATGCAAGCGGAAGCACCTCGCAAGCTGCAAATATTATAGAAGCTCTGGAAATGGGGAGCAAGCTTCTGCTTATAGACGAAGACACCAGTGCCACCAATTTTATGATTCGCGATGCCAGGATGCAGGAACTGGTCAACAAAGATAAGGAACCTATCACACCTTTTATAGATAAGGCCAGGCAGCTTTATAAAGATATGGATGTGTCTACAATCTTAGTGATTGGAGGCTCAGGGGATTATTTTGACGCAGCGGACAAGGTCATCATGATGGATGAGTATAAACCCGTAAATGTAACCATTGAAGCGAAAAGAATCTCCCAAAGGATTAAAATTGGACGAACTCCTGAAGGCGGCGACAGTTTTGGGACAATCACGAAAAGGAGGCTTGCACCCCAAAGCTTCACCGCCTATAAAGGCAGAAAAGAAAAAATCGATATCAAGGGTCTAAATACCATTTTATATGGGACAAGCACTATAGACCTTTCATATGTAGAACAGCTTGTGGACTCCAGCCAAACCCGGGCGATAGCCCAAATGATTAAATTCATATCAGATAACCTTTCAGATAATGGAACTAGTTTGCCTGAACTTATCGATAAACTCTACACTCTCATTGAAGACAAAACCCTTGATGTGATTTCACCCTTTTATGGCAAACATCCCGGAGATTTAGCTCTCCCGCGCAAGTGGGAATTAGCAGCAGCCATTAACCGGATGCGTACCCTGCAGGTCCTTTGATTTCATATCCAATATATTTATTACTAAAACTCAAATCTAAAAACTAAAATTGTCTGGATCAGGGCCTGTTCGTTTATCCATATTCAAACCATCAAGCATGCGGATCTCCTCACTTGTTAGTTCAAAATCAAATACCTGGGCATTTTCAATAATCCGATCCCTGTGTATTGACTTTGGTATTGTAACTACCTGAAGCTGCAGATCCCAGCGCAATATAATTTGTGCCGGGGTCTTCCCGTACTTGTCGGCAAGTCTGACTACTACCGGGTCATCTAAAACCTGACCTCGCATCAAAGGAGCCCATGCTTCCAGCTGAATATTGGTCTCCCTGCAGAACTTCAGTAAGGGTTTCTGGGTCAATCTAGGGTGAAATTCTACCTGATTCACCATGGGCAGAAATTCACTGTCTGCCATCAGATCTTTTAAATGATGGATTTGAAAGTTGCTGACACCAATTGCTCTTACTAAACCTTCTTTGTAAATTTTTTCAAGGGCTTTCCAGGTTTCCTTGTACTTCCCTTTAACTGGCCAGTGAATCAGATAAAGGTCAACGTATTCAAGCCCCAACTTCCGGTTGCTTTCTGCAAAGGCCTTAAAGGTAGACTCATAACCCTGTTCACTGTTCCACACCTTGGTAGTAATAAAAACATCCTGCCGGTGAATCCCGGATTCCCGAACTGCCTTGCCCACACCAACCTCATTTTCATAAAAAGCTGCAGTGTCAATACTTCTATAACCTGCCTCAAGGGCTGCTTTAACAGCATTTTCAACTTCCGCACCATCTTGTGCCTTGTACACGCCTAGTCCGAACCAGGGCATCTTTAGGCCATTGTTTAAGGTAGTACAATCAGAAAGACTCTTTGTCATTATTCTAATCCTCCTGGAAATTTTTTCCATCCTATTTTAATGCTTATTATTCATTTTAGCAAATATATCAATGCTTCATCCACTCAAATCCTGAATTTTTAAATATACACTGACTTTAGTCGCATTTGAAATCAAAAAATGGAGGTTGGCTTGAATCCTTCCTCCATTTGTATAACCTATAGATAGTTTATATAGTTGAGCGCCCAAGGTTTTTTAAGCGTGTGGATCACCATGGCAGAGTATACAGTCGTCTTTTCCGCGGGTATCATCCCTTCCATCCTGGCCATGACATTCCATACATGCCTTGACTGAGGCTGCAGCCTTATGGACCTTTTCAAATTTGCCATCATGTAATGCATTTAACATTTCTACTGTAAAGGCCGCCACGTCACCAGTAAGCCTTGCGCAGCGTTCACTGCGTTCCGGACTATTAGCTTTGAGTCCGGATGCTTTAGACCAATTTGTAACAGAAACGTGACATAAAGGAGACCCTGATGCATTGGAAACTATCTCTCCAAAACCTTTATCAGTTTTAAAAGCTTTCTCTACTGCCAGTTTATTGCTGGTTTCACTGGGGAAGGGATACTGGATATACCAGGCTTGCAGTTCATCAGTAAGATCACCAAACTTCTCAACTACCAGGTTTATTGCAGCCGCTGCCCCAAGGATTGCCCCGCAGGTGCCGGCCCAGCCAACACCCGTTACACCAAACCTCATCATATCAAGAGGAATAGTATTATAAGGGTAACCGATTTTGTCATTTAACTGGGTAACAATGGCCTTGAATGCGCCATAACAGCATCTTGCCTCATAGAAACCCTCATGGCCTATTTTTCTCGCCAGTTCGGGATCCAGCTTTTCATAAGGCCACGGCCATGCCGGTGCATCAGGAGGTGGCGTTGGTTCTGGCGGTGGAGCTGCTGCCGGTTGTTGGGCAGTGCATCCTGTTAAAGCCAAACCTGATCCCACAGCTAATGCACCTACTGCCAAGCCCCCTGATTTAATAAACCCCCTTCTTGTAACTACCTGTAGTTTTCTTTCCTCCTTTTTCTCTGACACAAAAAAACACCTCCGGTTTTAATTGGATTTTTCGATTCTGGCCTCATACCCTGTCTGACTTAAGTCTTCTTTTTAGGCTCTCCTTTACCATCTAAAACTCCAGGCGCACACCACAGTATTTAATTAAAAAATCCCCCCTCCTTCCATTATGCAAAACTTTAAGCAGCCATAAATGAAAATAGCGAGGTCATTATAAGTATCGTTTATGGAATATATTTGTAAATGAAATATTCAGTAAGTAATTCTACACACACAAGGAATATCCTTCCATCTTTTTTTAAATATTTAACTTTTTTTACTTTCTTTCCCATGTTAATAATATCCAAAAAAATAAGGCCTTAAGCCTCATAACCATTTATCCATCAACCTATTTTCTTGCTTAACAAGACCTTTTAGTCATGCTCATATTTTTTAGATGTAAAACGGCGCCATACAGCCATTGAAGTGCCTGCAATCAATATTATCGATCCAAAAATTAGCATTGATATTAAAGGTTTTACTTTTATCTCTGCAATCAGAATCTCCTCAGTGTGTGAGGTTTTACCCAAAAATTCCAAGTAAGCCAGCTCAAAAAATAAATCTACTTCATCAATGGCAATCTCGGTACCATCAGCAAGTTTGGCTCTTAGGCTTTTCCACCCGTCATCATGCTGCCTTAGAGCAGGGACTAAAGTATCCTCGGTCCCCTCACCTGTGACCTCTAAAACAACTCCAACCTCTATTACCTCTCCGAAGACATTGTTTTTGATAATTAGATCCTTAACCAAAAAAGAATAATCCCCATATGTAAATGTGTCCCCCTTATTTGTCACCACTGTTTCTCCTTTTTCTTTTGTTCTCAATTCCAGGGGGCTTAAGTACAGGTCCTGCTTAAAAGAACGTGAGATGTAGGGTTCTTTCATCCACCTGGGCATGCTTCCGGCCAAGTACATTCTAGGCTTTATTACAAAATTTTCATTTGTTCTGTTAACACTTATGTTAAAAGTCTTTTCTCCTTCTTGCTGAGAATGACCCAAATATGTAAATTCATAACCAAATGCAAAAGCCGGCTCTGCCTGGTGCAAATAAAGAAGCTGGCTCTGAGTATAACCCATGGAACCTACAATACCTATGAACATTAGCGCCAAGCCAAGATGTGCCAGGTAGCCGCCACAAAACTTAAGACCTTTACCGATTCTCCTGGCAAGCTCCACTCCATTGATTGTCATGGCAAGAGCAATAACCCCTATAAATACCAGGTGGAATACAGACTTTACTCCCAGCCAATAACCAATGATCACACCCACCGGAAAAACAACAGCTGCTGCCCTAAACCTTGAAAGTAATTCATACAAATTTCGGCTTTTCCATTCCAAGACGGGACAAAAGGCTAAAAGTAAAAATAAAAGTAGCATTAAAGGAGCATTTGACTTGAGATAAAAAGTTTCATCTACGCTGCTGGGGACCCCAAAAATGCCTGTTATAAGCGGGGATAAGGTCCCTACTAAAATCAACGCTGCTGAAATAACCAGCATAAAGATAGTTAAGCTAAAACTTCCCCCCTTTGATAAATATCCATCAACTCTTAAGGCAACAGGAATATCTCTCAGACGTAAAATCAAAAGCCCGTAGCCTATGAGTGCGTAACACAATAAAAATAATAGCAGATAAAAACTTAAAGCTGTTTTGGTAAAAGCATGTACTGAAAAACCAGCCATAACCCCGCTGCGTACCAAAAAGGTGGCAAAAATTATCAATAAAAAAGTTGTAACTGCCATAAACATATTAGTTCTAAGGAGGTAGGGTTTTTGCCGCTGAAGAAGCAATCCATGGACCAAGGCACCCCCTGTAAGCCATGGGATCAAGGAAGCATTTTCCACAGGGTCCCATCCCCAATAGCCTCCCCATCCAAGTACCCGGTATGCCCAAGCACCCCCTACAATTATTCCTACACCTAAAAAAAGCCATGCCGCGCAAGCCCAAGGCAGCGCCTGTAAAAACCACTCATGGAAATCTTTTTTCCAGAGGGCGGCCATGGCGAAAACACACGGCGCCATAAATAATGCATAGCCTATAAAAATAATAGGCGGGTGAATAACCATCCACGGATCCATTAACAGCGAATTTAATCCCAGGCCGTCTGCGGGCGTTACCGCCTGAAGAGTAAAAGGACTCTCCAGTATCAGAAACAGCAGCAAAAAACTCTGCCCCATGGAAAACAGTGTCATCAAGGGAGCTAATAACCGGTATTTTCTATGTATTAATATAAGACCTATAAAGGAACTGCACAGAGCCCAGAATAAAAGGCTCCCTTCCTGTCCGGCCCAAAAAGCGCTCACGAGATACTTGGTAGGGAGGCTCAACCCAGTATGGTTAAACACATACACAAGTTCAAACTTATGGGTCAGCAGAGCATGAAGCAGGTAAAAGGAACCCACAGCAACTGCAATAACATGGAAATACCAGACCATTATGGGTGTCGTTTCAATTTTTTTATACCTATTCTGGCTTTGCAGAAAAAAAATTACTCCTGCTGCTATGGCTGAAAAAAACCCTAAGTATAAAGCAATTGTACCAATCACTTCTTAACCGACTCCTTTTCCTCCTCATATTTGGAAGGGCATTTTACCAGCATTTTTTGGGCAAGGAAAACTCCTTCCTCAATTCTTCCCATGACAACAATGCTTTCGGCATGCTCCATATTGTTGGGTTTAGCGCCTTCGTAAGTAATTAATGTCCTGGTTCCTTCTTCATCTGTTAAGTAGAAGCGAAGGTGCTTGTTTTCAAGGTCGTAAGTTATTTCCTCGCCAGTCAGGTACCCTAGAACCTGAACTGTTCTGCCGGTATGCGCCGCCTGAGCAAAGGTAACATATGGATTAAGGGCTGCACTGAATGAATGAAATGCAAAGACTGCAAAAAGGAGAATTAACGATATACCGATAATTGTTTTAGTTCTCATTTTTTTCAAGCTCCCTGATCCTGGCGTCTAGCCGCCATAGATAAATAAAAATACCAGCCCAGGACAAAATAGTCACCAGTAAAACCACATACAGATCAGACAACTTTATCATCTCCCTTGAGTTTCTCTTTTATTTTAATCAACCGGCTCTGCATGCTATATATCCAAAAATAAATCCCTGTAAAACCGGCTAAAGAAGCCAGGAAAACCTGCAGCATCTTACTGTCCATTTTCAGCTGCCCGCTGGTATTGATAATAGGGTCAGGATGCAGTGAACCATATACCCGGGGGATTATGAACACCAAAAAGGGAACAGAGATAAATGCCAATATGCTGTATACTGAAGACAATCGTGCCCTTCTTTCCTCATCTTCTACTGCGGACCTTAGAACAAAGTACGCACCATAAATCAATAACAGGATAAAAACTGATGTCTGCCGGGGATCCCAATTCCAATACATCCCCCAGGTATGCCTGGCAAAAACAGCTCCGGTTAAAGTGGCAAAAAGGGTAAACACCAGCCCTAGTTCTCCATTAAAAGCTGCCTTGTGATCATATTCCAATTTGGCCTCCCTAAGATAACGAACGCCATTTACCATGGAAACCAGATAAGCCAAAACCCCAACCCATGCTAGAGGTACATGGAAATAGATGATACGGGAAAGGTCACCCAGCCCCATGGCAGGTGGAGCATATAAAAAGGCCCCTATAATTACTATTACCATCCAGATACCAAGTAATACCTTCCACAACATGTGCAGATCTATCCTCCTTTATTCAACGGTATCAATCATACCAGACATAGTTAAAGAGTAATATAGAAGCAGCAATTAAAATGACCCCATATGAAACTAGAAACTGCAGCTCCCACTTTCCCTGAGAGAATGTCCCTCCTCCTAAAGCAGTTTCGGTGACACTAATGGCGGTTATTAGAACTGGCAGCAGTATGGGAAAAGAAAGTGTCGGCAGCAGAGCATTTTTTGACCCGGCCCTGGCAACAATAGCAGCCAAAATCGTAACAGCGCCGGCCAAGCAGATATTGCCGAGAAAAAGTATGAAAAGCATCAACCACCAGCTGCCTATAGGAGGAACCATTAAAAGCAAATAGATGGGAATCAGTATTAACGTCAAACCCAACATAACCAGCAGATTAAAAAGCAATTTACCTAGATAAACAATTTCCGGAGAAGCTGAAAGTTTGAGCCCTGCAGCCGTCTTATTTTCCTCTTCTTTAACAAAACTTCTTGCTAATCCGGTCATGGCAGAAAAAAAGAGAATTATCCAGATAAAAGCAGCATGAAGGCTTTGATCTAAAGAAAATGGACCCACAGCAAAACTTACCATTACTAGGGTAGTAACAGCAAACATTACCAGGGAATTAACAGCATACCTAGTTCTGAACTCTTCAAGTAAATCCTTCCTAATGATGGCCCATACAGGAAGCGCCCAAGGAGAGAACCTCTTGCCCATATTTAGCCACCTCCTCAGGCTCATTAGTTGCCACAATGACTATTCCATTTTTTTTCCGCTGCTCGGTAACTATTTCTTCTACCAGGGACTTTCCTTCAACATCTAGATTAGTAGCGGGTTCATCTAGAAGCAAGACCTGGGGATCATGCAGCACGGCACAGGCTAGCTTTAACCTTTGTTTCATTCCAGAAGAAAACAGATTAACCGGCATTTTACTGCTATTACTACTTAATTGCACTCGGCTTAATAAAGCTTGCAGGTATCCATCAGCAACCTGCAACCGGCGCAAAGCTGCAAAAAAGACTAAATTTTCCTGAGCTGACAAGTGTTCGTAAAGATTAAAGTCTGGAGAAACCAATCCCAAGTGTTTACCCAGCATTTCATTTCTTAAAATATTCCCCTCCAACCGCACTAATGCTTGTCCCCTTGTTGCACGCGTCAATCCACAGATAATGCGGATAAGTGTTGACTTCCCCGACCCATTAGGCCCCTCTATTACATATGACTTCCCGGGGGCCATCTTAAAACACAGGTCCTTGAAAACTGTCTTCCCTCTATAGACTTTTGTAAGTTTACAAATTTCTATCTCCATTAAACCTCCAGGAAGCTGCTTCCACATTAACATTTATTTACATAATATAGCACTGGTACAGGTGAGTCAACCATGAAAGATATAAGGAAATACCACATAAATAACCCTAATAAAGGATAAGCATGCTATATGTTGCATAATATTACCATCAGGACTATAATTAGACATATATTGGTATATATTAACATGGTTAATAGGGGTGATAATTAATAACAAATTTATTAAATTCACACATTTCTGTCATTTAATAAAAGAGAGGGGGAAACCAATTTTGTCTGGAAAACAATGGTGGAAATTTAGCCGGCGGACTTTCTTAGCCGGGTTGGGATCAAGCGCTATAGCATTGTCCCTCGGAGGCTGCGGGTGGATGACAAAAACCCTGGAAACTGCAGCTAAAGGCAACCCCCCAGTTATCTGGATCCACGGTGCAAGCTGTACAGGATGTTCTGTTTCACTTCTTAACAGTGTAGACCCGCCAATTCAAGAAGTTCTGCTGGATATCATTGAAATGAAATTTCACCCTACTATTATGGCTGCAGCTGGGAATGCAGCCCTTGCTGAATTGGATAAAATCGCTGCCAACCATCAAGGTGAATTCTTTCTAGTTGTGGAAGGGGGTATTCCTACAGGGGCCGGCGGCATGTACTGTACCATGGGACACCGGGGAAGCCATACAAGCATCTTTGACCATTCTAGTACAAATAATGATGAAATAACCTTCCAAGAAGCAGTTGTATCTCTGGGCAAGCGTGCAAAAGCTGTAATTGCGGCGGGAGTCTGTGCATCAAATGGCGGCATCCCCGCCGGAAAGCCCAACCCTACTCAAATTGTGGGCGTTGACCAGGTAGTTAAAGAGACCCCCATTATTAATATTCCTAACTGTCCAATGCATCCCGGCCGGTTTTTAGGTACGCTGGCCTATGTTCTCACCTATAATGATGTTCCTACCCTGGATGAAGAAAAAAGACCAGTTATGTTTTACGAAAAAAGTGTCCACGATCTTTGTCCACGCAAACCCTTTTTCATTGAACGCCAATTCGCTAAAGAGCTGGGAGAAGCAGGCTGCCTGCTGCAGTTAGGCTGTGCGGGAATGGCCGCCATGTCTGACTGTGCGGAAAGAAAATGGAATAACGGCGTCAATTGGTGTATAGAAGCTGGGGCGCCGTGTATAGCCTGTTCCAATCCCAAATTCCCGGATGTAACTTCGCCTTTTTATGAGAAATATGTTGCATACCTAAAGGAGAATGAAATAGAGTTCCTGGCACAGCTGCAATCCGCCATAAGGAATGGAAAACCCTTCGGAGAGGTGGTTAGAGTATGAGCATCAAGATTACGGTAGACCCTGTAACTAGAATCGAGGGGCACCTTAAAATTGAGGTAGAAGTTGCAAATGGCGCGGTTGTAGACGCTTTTACTTCAGGCAATATGTTTAGGGGGTTTGAGATAATCCTTAAGGGCAGGGACCCACGTGATACTCCTCATTTTACCCAGCGTATTTGCGGGGTTTGTCCGGTTGCCCATGGTACTGCCTCAGTTTATTGTTTAGATGATGCCTTTGGGATAAAGCCTCCTCCTAACGGAAAAATTGCGCGCAATTTAATTCAAGGGGCAAATTATATCCAGTCTCACATCTTACATTTCTATCACCTGGCAGCTTTAGATTATGTCAAAGGACCTGACGTTGCACCTTTTATTCCCCGTTATGAGGCAGACTACCGCTTGACCAAGGAGAAAAATGACATTATGGTGGAACATTACCTGCAGGCTATGGACATTCGCCGCAAGTCACAGGAAATGCTTGCAATCTTTGGAGGAAAAATGCCTCACGTTATGACCTTGACTGCCGGGGGAGTAACTGAAAATATTACTGTTGAGAAGATCGAATTATTCAAGAAATATCTAACCGAGCTGATGGATTTTATCAACAATACATATATCCCCGACGTTTTTGCTGTTGCAGATGCATACAGTGACTGGCTGGAAATCGGTAAAGGATGTCAAAACCTCCTGAGTTTTGGTCTATTCCCCATAAGAGATGATTATGGAATGTTTTTAATTCCCCGGGGTACATATACCCAAGGGCAGTGGGAAGATTTGAATGCAGCCAGTATAACCGAAGATGTCAAACACTCCTGGTATAAAGATGAAACCTCCGGCCTCCACCCATCTCAGGGACAAACAGAACCGCAGCCGTTAAAAGCGGGAGGTTATTCCTGGATTAAATCTCCTAGATACAACGGCCTGCCGCATGAAGTAGGCCCCCTGGCAAGAATGTGGATAGCAAAAGAACCTGAAATTATAAAACTTGGCAGCAAAGCATTTTCCGTTATGGGCAGACATGCTGCCAGAGCCATAGAACTTGCTAAAATTGGCCCTGCCATGCTCGAGTGGTTAGACCAGCTTGAGCCCGGTAAACCCGCGATTTCTTCCTATACAGTTCCAAAACAGGCTCAAGGGGTAGGTCTCCATGAAGCTCCCCGAGGAGCTCTCGGACACTGGATAACCATTAAGGATGGTTTAATAGAAAACTTCCAGGCAGTTGTACCTACAACCTGGAATGCCGGGCCCAGAGATGACAAAGGGCAAAGAGGACCGCTGGAAGAAGCCTTGATCGGAACACCTGTTGCTGATGCAGACAATCCTGTAGAGCTTTTAAGGGTCGTCCGCTCCTTTGACCCATGCCTGGCCTGTTCCATACATTAATTATGCTATACCTTTTACTTATAATAAAATGCCTCAAGGCCCTTATCTAACCTGTCCAAGTTGTGTTTTTATTAAGCCAACAGGTTAGATTAAGGGCCCATTTATTTGGTTGCGGTTGGCTTATATAGGAAATATTTTCTTGCAGGCATGTGTCGTAATTTGTCGAATATTGGCTTAAGAACCTATTACTTCAGCGAAAGGAGGAATAATGTTGAAAAGAAAACAAATGTTAATAACTGCAGTGTTTCTTATTCTATCCCTAGTATTAGGATCCACAGGGATTGCACTGGGAAACAGCAGCCAACAGCAGAGTTGGTTGGTACATATTGTACAAAGTGGAGATTCTCTCTGGAAAATTGGCAACCAGTATGGGGTAACAGTTTCTGTCCTGCGCCAGCAAAATGGTCTGGCATCAGATATGATCCTGGATGGACAGGTTCTTCTTGTAAAACCTGTAGGAACCAAGGTGAGCTATTTTCTCTATCAGGTGCGGCAGGGAGATACTCCCTGGCTTTTGAGCCAGCGATTTAAGGCGCCTTTAAGTACCTTGCTGGAAGTTAATAACTTCAATCAATCAGTGGTCCTCTATCCTGGAAATATCATAAGAATACCATATCTTGGCAGCCTAGCAAATTCAAATTACCAGGAATACACTGTAAAAGCAGGGGATACGCCGTGGCTGATCAGCCGGCGCTTCAATGTGCCCCTGGCACAGTTATTGCAGATTAACGGCTTGAATGAAAACTCGGTGATTTATGTAGGCCAAAAATTAAAAATCCCCACCACTGCAGGGGCATCAACCTCTCAACAAACTCAAAGCAATCTGGCAAGCCGTTCCGCTCCTAATGATGGTCCCAGGGTTACTTATATCACCCATACCGTTCAAAAGGGTGAAACACCCTGGACTATCAGCATCAAGTATGGTATCCCCATGGCAGAATTGTTAAAGCTAAACGGCTTAACTGAAAAGGACTATATAACAGCCGGTCAAAAACTGACTGTACCTGTATACCACATACCGGTCAAACCAACTGTAAGCCCAAATCATGGAGAACTGCTGGACTGGTGGACCGAGGCTCAGTATTTGTGGCCCATGGGCAAAAAGGCAACTATCATTGATTTTTACACCAAGAAAAGCTGGCAAGTAATCCGCTCATACGGCGCCTTCCATGCAGATGTAGAGCCTTTAACTGCTGCCGATGCTGCTGTTATGAAACAGGTTTGGGGAGGAAAATGGAGTTGGGCTGTAAGACCTGTACTTGTGGTGGTAGACGGTCGAAAGATTGCAGCATCTGCCAGCGCCATGCCCCACGATATTCAAGACATTAAAAATAATAATTTCAACGGACACTTTGATGTGCATTTTCTTAACAGCCGCAGGCATAAGGACTATGAAATCGACCAGGCACATCAAAATGCAGTATACATCGCAGCAGGTCAGCAAAGGTAAGAATGTTACCTATATTGCTGCATGGTAATTAAACAGCGATATAGCCAGCATACATGTTCATACAACACTTGTTTTAGATAAGCCGCTAGGTTCATACTAGCGGCTTATTTTTTTAACTGTTTAACGAAACAGCTTCCACCGGCTAAAATATTATTTTTATTATTTATTTATACTACTGAACAGTTTGCCTTTCTCTTGAATAAATTAATAGCAACTTAATGCAACTTACGCTTTGCTTTTTTGGGAGGTGAAATAAATGGCTAATAATCAAGGGCTCAGCGCCCAAATAGTCGAGAGGACCATAGTAGAACCCAACGTTAATGTTAAATACCCTGAAATAACCGGTCTCCCTAATAAATCGGTCCAGGATAAAATTAATGAATCTATTAGAAAACTGATGAAACAGTTGATGCTGCAGCAAGGGTACAACAGGGATGATTTAGCTGAGATGATTGGAACTTATACCATTGGCCTTAATGAGCAGGGTATTTTAAGCATAAAATTTGAAAACTTTTCAATATTTGAAATGGCTGCCCATGGTTTAAATGTGGTTAGATCCATGACGGTAAACCTGCACACCGGAAAACAATATGAGATATATGAGTTGTTTAGACCAGGAAGCCCTTACAAGTTAATAATCAGCAGCAGAATTAAGCAGGAAATTAGACGACAGGACCTGCCATTGTTAAGGGAATTTAGAAGAATTAATGATGACCAGGCCTATTATTTAACACCAGATAATTTGGTGGTTTACTGGCAGAGATATGAATATACTCCCGGTTTTGTAGGTGAACCTGAGTTTAATATACCCTATACCATACTGGCTAATGTTATTGATGAAGAAGGTCCCCTGGTTCAATAATTAGGGGATTTTTCCTTGATACCCATAAAAAATCCAAGCCTTTAATTTAAACTTTGCTGAAGGATTTAAAATCTTAAAGAGGAAGTATTTGATAAATGTAGAATGTTATTAGGAAAGACTTGATTTCAAAATTTTTAAGAAAGAAGGGACAACTTTGATTGCTGACATTGTTTTCAAAAACGGCGAAGTTATTACAGTTGATCAAAACAATAGCATTAGCGAAGCTGCAGCCGTAAAGGGTAATCGTATTGTAGGGGTTGGAACCAATACTGAGATTAGTAGTTTTATAGGTGAAAATACTAAGGTTATTGACTTGCAGGGCAGAAGCATGCTGCCAGGTTTCATTGACTCCCACGTACACATGATGCTGCAGGGAGCAAATAAACTCAGTGTTAACTGCAAGGAATCTCACCTTAAATCCATGCAGAATATTTTGGATGACTTGAAGGCCAAAGCTGAGGTCACTCCAAAGGGGCAGTGGCTTCGTGCCATTGGCTTTGATGAAACAGAAATAGTTGAAAAACGCTATCCCACAAAAAGTGAATTAGATGAAGTATCTAAAGAGCACCCAGTGATAGTAATGAGGACCTGCCTGCATACCTCCATTGTGAACAGCAAAGCCCTTGAAATAGCTGGCGTAACTAAAGATACGCCAAATCCGGTAGGCGGTATAATAGGTCGAGATGAAGACGGTCTGCCCAATGGAGTACTGTATGAAACAGCTCATATGGAGATGTTTGAAAAAGCCAAGTTAACCAGAGAAGAAACAATACAAGCCCTGGGCCTGGCGAACAATGAGTTTATTTCTTTAGGCATCACAAGTATCCATGATGCGGGGGGATATGGCCCTGAGACCTTAAGAATGATGCAGGAGGCAGTTAAAGCTGGTCATATAAAGGTTAGAATATATACAAAGATTTGTGCCTTACATAAGTCTGAAGAATTTATTGCAAAAGTAATGGATTCGGGAGTTGTCACAGGGCTTGGAAATGAAAAAATTAGGATTGGTCCTGTCAAGATTTTTGTTGATGGAAGCAGCAGTGTTCCCACTATTGCAACTCGCGAACCGTATACCAGTAATCCTCAAGATTATGGCATTTTGTTTTATACCCAGGAAGAAATAGATAATATCCTTAATACTGCTCATGAACACGGCTTTCAAATTACCGCTCATGCCCAGGGTGACAGGGCTATTGAAATGCTATTGAACACTTATGAAAAACTTTTAAAGAAAAAGCCTAAGGAAGACCACCGCTTTACTATAGAACATGCCGGATTATCAATGCCGGATTTATTGGAAAGAATGAAACAGTTAAAGGTTATCCCAATTCCCAACCCTGCTTTCCCCTATTTCTTTGGTGATGGATATATCAAAAATTATGGCGCCAGAGTAAAGCATATATATCCCCTAAGAGATATTCTTGACCATGGACTTATAGCCGCTGCAGGGTCAGATACCCCGGTAGCCAGCTGCAATCCTTTAATGGGCATCCACGTGGCTGCAAATAGAATAAGTAAAACCGGCCAGGAAGTCGGCGCCAATCAAAGAATTAGTGTGATGGAAGCCATTAGATTATACACCTGGAATGGAGCCTATGTAAGCTTTGAGGAAGATATCAAGGGAAGCATTGAAGCAGGCAAATTAGCGGACCTGGTAGTGTTGGACAAAAGCATCTTAAAGACAGACTCTCAACAAATAAATGAATTAAAGGTTGCCTTGACAATGATAGATGGAGATGTGGTGTACCTCAATAACAATCTACTCACTATATAACTAAATCTATAAATAAGAAAAAGGTGTATTATTGATACACCTTTTTATTATTTTTATTGCTCTTATGGTGATCTCCCCTACGCCCTGTAATAATAAAAGGCTTATGCCTCTCGTTGCGGGGTTTCTTCAACCTTAACGGTGCCTCCTCAGTTAATTCTACCGGGGTTGTATCAGGTTCTTTAATAATCAGCTTCAAAGCAGCAGACAGCAGAGACACAGAATCATTTACCTCAAGCAAACCTTCCGCCACTTCTTTATATTGAACAGCATTACCATCCTGAACTATCTGCATCAGCTTATCTATGGCCAGCCGCTGCTGTCCTTCCATAGCTTCATGTATGGTGGGAATAGGCCTGCGCACTATTTTCCTTCCAGTAACTTGCTCAATTAACCTAAAATGACCCAACTCTCTTGAGGTAACAAAAGTTACAGCCTGCCCTGATTTACCTGCCCTGCCTGTACGGCCAATCCGATGAACATAGCTTTCTGGATCCTGGGGAACATCAAAATTGTAGACGTGTGTTACTCCACTAATGTCTAACCCACGAGCAGCTACATCTGTGGCAACAAGTATTTCCGTAATACCTTCCTTAAAATGGCGCAGCACGCTATCACGCTTAGGCTGTGTTAAATCACCATGAATAGCTTCAGCAGAATACCCCCTTTTATTAAGGGCTTCAAAAAGCTCATCTACCCTCCTTTTAGTTCTCCCAAAGATAATGGCTAATTCTGGCGATTGGATATCTAAAAGCCGGCAAAGAACATCAAATTTGAGCCTGTCTTGAACCTCTATATAGTACTGTTCTGTATTAGGAACAGTAACTTCCTTTGATTTGATACATATAAATTCAGGGTTTTTCATGAAGTTCTTAGCCAGATCTTGAATGGGCTTAGGCATGGTTGCTGAAAAGAGCAACGTTTGCCTGTCTTCAGGGATTTCGCGGAGGATATTTTCAATATCCTCTCTAAAACCCATATCTAACATTTCATCTGCTTCGTCAAGCACAACCATTAACACCTGGTTCAATCGAATTGTCTTTCTTCTCATATGATCCATTAAACGTCCTGGGGTTCCCACAATGATCCCCGGCTTATTCTTGAGTACCCTGATTTGTCTGTTAATATCCTGCCCTCCATATATGGGCAAGGCGCGTACGCCCTTAAACTGGCCAATCCGGTTTATCTCTTCTGCTACCTGAACAGCCAGCTCTCTGGTAGGAGTAACGACAAGACCTCTAATACTTTCCGATTCATCATTTATTTTTTCCAGCAATGGGATACCAAAGGCTGCTGTTTTTCCAGTTCCCGTTTGGGCCTGCCCAATAATATCCTTACCAGCCATGGCCAATGGAATAGTTTTTTCCTGTATAGGGGTAGCTTCCTCAAAGCCCATATTGGCAGTTGCTCTTATAACCTGATCGCTCAGGCCCATTTCATAAAAAGTTGGCATTGAATAAATAATCTCCTTTCTTGTGATACAGTGCATATTATTCCAATATAAAAAAGACATTCCTCAAAAAGAGAAATGTCTTTTCATATACTCTTTTTTTAGACTATAAGCGAACTACATTAGCTGCTTGCGGTCCGCGGTTTCCTTGGACAACTTCAAATTCCACTTTTTGTCCTTCTTCCAAGGATTTAAAACCTTCCTCCTGAATGGCAGAGAAGTGAACAAAAACATCCTCGCCTTCGTTGCTCTCAATAAAACCAAAACCTTTTTGTGCATTGAACCATTTTACTTTTCCTAACATCTTAGGGCCTCCTAAATAATTTTTAAACTGAAAAACAAAACATCTTTTCGTCCTAACTTGTAAAACAAGAGGCCTCCAGACTTTTTGTATTCCTGTTTTTTTAAAGGTACGCTTAAGCTTATCACATTTAAAAAACTTTTACAAGCAAAATCTGGTTAAGCGGCAATCTTAATACTGCTTATGTCATTAAATGTCTTGTTTTACTTCGAGTATAATTTACCCAAAAACTGCAATGCCTATACTTAACATCTTTCTTTCTTAATTAATATTCAGTTGGGAAAAAGCCTACCCCCAATAGCCCAGGACCAGTATGAACACCTGTTACAGGACTAACCTGGCCAAGGTATGTATACCTTAAATCTAGAGCTTCCTTCAATTTATCCAAGATGTGCTGCGCCTCTTCTAAAGCAGCGCCATGCAATACTGCTAAATTGACCGGTTTCCTGCCGGCCTTTTGAATTACTATGTTTATTAGTCTATCAATAGATTTTTTCCTTCCCCTCTCTTTAGCTACCGGATAGTATTTTCCTTCTTCATCTATAGAAATAATTGGTTTTATATCCATTAAACTCCCCAGTACGGCGCTTACTCTGCCGATTCGCCCGCCGCGCTGCAAATACTCCAAAGTTTTTAACACATAGTATACTTGTACCTGGGGACGTAATTCCCTTATGCGTTGGATAATTTTTTCAAAGTCCAGCCCTTCCCTGATCATCTTGGCTGCTTCTATGGCCTGAAACCCTAAACCCAGGGATATGGACTTGGAATCCTCCACATGGACAGGGAGGGAAACCATTTGTTTTGCCAGGGTCTCAACCATGGAAAAGGTACCGCTTAATCCAGAAGAAATATGTATAGCAAAAATCTTCTCATAGCCGTCCTCCACAATTTTCTTCAAAACAGCCAGCAAATCTTCGCTTCTGGGAGTGGAGGTAGTGGGTATCTTTTCCGGCATCTGGTCATATACCTGGGAGGTTTGAATATCCACCCCATCTCTAAACTGAGCCTCTGGATATACAACCTGCAAAGGTACAATCTTAATGTCTAGCTCCTGGGCTACACTTTCAGGGATATCGCTTGTACTATCAGTAATCAACGCAATTTTATTTTTGTTCATGTTAACCTCCTTTGTAAATGACCTGTAAATCTAGTATTATCATGCAATACTAGTTTTAGTGGTCATTCGACAAAAGATTTCAATTATCCTTTATAAATTATTGCGCTGATTAAAATATAATTCCTTTCAGAATATCCCAATTAAGCTACGTTAATGGGGTAATTGACATATTGCCCATGCCGCACAGGGGACAATTCTGCATGGTCAGCGGCTTTTCAAGGCCGCAGTTATCCAGCATCTCCTCGTCTTTAAAGATTTCTAGAGTAGGACCATCCGCCATAACCTCACCATCTTTAATAACTATGGTTCTTTCGCACAGGTCAAGTACCATATCCAAATCATGAGCTGCAATGATTTTGGTATGAGAAAAACTGCGCAGAAGCTCTATTAACCTGCGTCTGGATTTTGGGTCAAGGGCAGACGTAGGTTCATCCATAACCAGAATATCAGGCTTCATTGCCAATACTGCTGCAATGGCCGCTGCACGCTTCTCGCCACCTGAAAGTTTATAAGGAGGACGGTTCATCAGGTGTAAAATCCCAACGGTTTCAAGAGCATATTTTACCAGCTTGTCAACCTCTGTCTCGGGAAGTTTATAGTTTCTCGGTCCAAAGGCCACATCATCATAGACAGTTGTCATAAATAACTGGTCATCAGGGTCCTGAAAAACCATTCCAACCCTTTGGCGTATCATGGGCAATGTCCTTTTGATTACCGGTACATCACCAATACGGATTTCTCCTTCAGAAGGAAACAAGACGCCCACCAAATGCATCAATAATGTTGATTTGCCGGCGCCATTAGCCCCTACAATGCCCACTGATTCCCCATGGAGTATTCTAAGGTTAACTCCCTTTAAAGCCTGGTGCCCGTCAGGATACTTATATTTCAAGTTTTTTATTTCTATCATATGGTGACTCATCTTTATGCTCCTGTAATTAGAGACCCCATCATGGCAGTAATGTTAACATACCTTACAATTATAAAAAACAAACTCCACCCGAGAAAATATGCCATGTCTCCAAGGCTAATCCTCTTATTTTCTCCAACATGATACTCCCCTGAAAACCCCCTACAGCACATGGACTGGTAGATACGCTGAGCTCTCTCCATGCTTCTTAAAAGCAGTTGTCCTGTCAGCGAACCCCAGGCCGCGAATTTAATACCCTTTTCTCCAGGGGAACGTGATGAATAGGCGCGTACAGTTCGGCTCACTTCCTCAACCAACACAGCAATATATCTATATGTCAGCAGAAGCTGCATTATAAACACCCTGGGAATCTTCAGGCTTCTAAGGGCTGAAGCAATCCTTGTCATTCCTGTGGTAGATATTAGAAGGAAGGCAGCAAGTATTGTCAATATTCCTTTAATTAATATTGATACAAAGGATATCCAGCCGCCGGATATCTGAAGCCGTGACGTTATCAACACAGGGTTGGTGTCAAATAAGGGATTAAAAGCTCCCATAACAATTATAAAGGGAGCTGCTATCATCATCCTTTTTAAAAGGGGAACAACAGGAATATCAGCCAGGGTTATGACAATAACAGGATAAAAAACAAGGGGCAAGAGCCCGCTTATTTCATATCTGTGAAAAGACACGGTAATTACTAAATACACAAAGGTTGTTAAAATCTTGATTAACGGGTGTATGCCGTGAATCATTGTTTTTTTCTCTGCAAGCTCATCAAGGAGCCTGATATTATAAAATGATCCGGTAATACTTGACATGGTTTATCTCAAGTCCTTTTTCCTAAAGTATTATTATCCATTGCATTATCAATTGCGATTATTAATTGCACTTATTAATTGCGCTTCCGCCTCTTAACAATATGTATACCAAAGCCTGTTAGTCCGGCCAACAACATAGTCATCATACCGCCAACCAATCCGGATACACTTGCCCCCGGCTCCACCGCTGGCCATGTTTCTCCTTTCCCTGCAGCATCTTCCATGGTTTCTTGTTCCTCATTTTTAAAGCCATAGTCTGGCAAAAAAGCTATTCTGCTTTGAACAGCTGCAAGGATCTGGTGAATTCCCTCCGGAGCCTCAAGTTCTTCCACCCCTGAAGTATGATATATTGACCATTCCAACCCGTCAGGATTTTCAGATGCAAACCAGGAGAATACCCCTCCTATTAAAACTGCAGCAATGGCAAACCCAACTAGCACTTTCCTAATGGAAATAGCCCCTAATGCATCTCCTGCTGCTGTTTTTTCCAGGATTTCCGGGCGATACTTCCAAAGGAAACCTATGACTGCAGCTGTTATGAGACCTTCTACCACCCCAATGGCTAGATGAATGGGCTGCATTAACAATGCAAAGGTTCCAAAGGGCAGCGCTGTTTTACCGGAAAACAAGGTTTGCAGCACAACACTAAATGCTCCAAGCTGTAGTGCAACAACAGCAGCCAAAATACTTCCAACAATTATTTTAGAGGATGAATAGTCTTTGCCAACTATCTGTTTATAAACCAGAGGGTATGCAATAAAACTTGCATAGAATCCTAGATTAAAAATATTGCATCCCAACGCCAGCAAACCGCCGTCGGCAAAGAACAAAGCTTGTATGATTAGAATTGAAGCCATGGTTAAAAAGCCTGCATAAGGGCCAAGCAGAACTGCCAGGAGGAGCCCCCCGGCCAAATGCCCACTGGAACCTGTCGCGGGAATTGCGAAGTTAATCATCTGGGCAGCAAAAACAAATGCCCCCATTACCCCCATCAAGGGAATTTTTTGTTCATCCAATTCGTTTTGTACTTTCTTAATTGCATAACCGGCAACTCCTGCTGATGCCGCCAACATTGCTCCTCCAACAACTGGAGAAATCAAGGCGTCAGCCATATGCATAATAATCCCTCCAAATCCCGTTTTTGTACAAACAAAAAAGCTAAAGAAACGTTGCGCTGCACAACTATCTTTAGCCTCCATGGCCAAATTATAAACCTTCGTGGTTCTTTTAATAGATTTATTATATAATAAAAGATTTTGTTCTGTCTAGCATTAGATTTATATGGCAGCCAGATCATAGTGGATTAGATAAGAAGGTTATTACCATACCATTATCCTTGACAATATTTGTGTCCTGACGTAAAATTAGCTTAGCTAAATTAGCAAAAATAGCTAATTTAGCTAACTATAAAGGTGGGGGGTGTTTACATGAAAGTCAGCTCAACTGAGCTTCAGAACAATTTTGGAAAATACCTGATGCTTGCAGCCAGGGAAGACATCATTATTACAAGAAACGGCATGGAAATTGCAAAGTTGTCAGCTCTTGGAGACCCAGTTTCAGGAGAGGAAAGGGCCAAAGTGGTGATGGAGACTTTGACCGGAAGCGGCTACGGAGGATGGAAGGCATCTTTTGAAGAATTTCTCCAACTGACGAAGGATAACGAAGAAAGATACGAATATATTGACGGCGAAATATACCTGCTGCCCTCGCCTAAAACTGCCCATCAGGCAGCTTTGACCGAGCTTTTCGGGATTTTTTACAACTGGTTCCAGGGCAAAAAGTGCGCTCCTTTTGTTGCCCCTTACGACATTACCCTGAAAAGAAACCCGGAAAATATCAATATTGTCCAACCTGACATCATGGTAATATGCGACCTTGAAGAAAAGCTTGGCAGCGATGATTTTTACAAGGGAGTTCCTGCGCTGGTAGTGGAAATTCTGTCTGAAAGCACAAGAAGCAAGGACCTGGTAAAAAAGCTCGACCTTTACATGTCATGTAATGTGCAGGAATACTGGATTGTTAATCCCATGAACAAAGAAGTTACTGTCTACACATTTGAAAATGGGGACATCCGCAGTTTTACCAGCTACAAAAAATCCGAAACTGCTCAATCCCAGATATTTGAAGGATTACATGCTGAACTTGCAAAAGTTTTCAAAGGACCAACTAGTTAAATTTTTATCTACGCTTTTCCTTGGGCTGCTTTTGGGGTCCTTGAGCACACCCGTCCCTGCGGGGATCAGCCACGCCATAAAAATACCCACCCTGCTTCAATGGAACCATTACTGCCTGAA
Source organism: Bacillota bacterium (assembly GCA_040756735.1). Classification (GTDB taxonomy): domain Bacteria; phylum Bacillota; class DSM-16504; order Desulfitibacterales; family Desulfitibacteraceae; genus JBFLYC01. The sequence goes on from JBFLYC010000009.1 coordinate 79,590, forward strand.
CACAGCCTAAAAAGAAACTGTAGGCGCTGCGTCTGGAAATATGAAATCCCGCGTGCTGCAGCAGATCAATGACTTCAGGGTGAAACCGTTTATGTTCGATTTGTACCTTTCCACTGCTGTCGGCATGAAGCCTGGGGGCATCCACAGCCCTGTCCAGGCCTTCTCCGGCATCAAAGACCCTGGTAATTATCTGAGCCAGACTGGTTGCAATTCGCTGGCTGCCCGGACTGCCTAAAAGCAGCCATGGCTTTTGTTCTTTATAAAACAAAGTTGGAGCCACAGCGCTCCAGGGTCTGGCTCCAGGAAGCAGGTAGTAGGGATGGGTCATATCATGATAGTCATAAGCGCTCATATAGTTGTTATAAAAAAACCCCAGGCCCTGAGCTATAGTCTTGCTTCCAAAAACCAGTTCAATGGACTGGGTGATGCCAACTACATTACCTTTTATATCAGCAGTACAAAGGTGTGTAGTCTCACCGGACGTTGGAGGCGCCCTCCACCCAAAGCGTGAGCAGCGAGCTGTAATCTCTCTTAATCGGGCAGCTATCTTCCCGGCATACTCCTTATCAACCATTTTCTTTTCCATGGACTGCCAGTAAAGGTCCGGGTCTACCGGCATACGCTCACGATCCCGCAAGGCCGCTCTGAAAGCCAGGGCTAATATTAAAGTGGATAAGGGCCTTCCAGGTTCAAGTTCTGCCGGATCAAAGTTTTCAAGGATGTTGAGGATTTGTATCAAGGCCCTGCCTGCACCCGGGGGAGGAAAGGTTGCCAATTCCATCTGCCGGTAGGATCCCCAAAGTACCGGACGTTCTAGGGGAAAGGGTATTTGACTAAAATCCACCTGGGACAAAAGTCCCCCTCTGGTTTTCATATCCTTGATAATTGCTGCGGCAATCTCTCCATGATAAAAGTCCTGCCAGCCTGCCCTGACCATCTGTTTCAAACAATTTGCCAATTCAGGCTGTCGCAAGAGGTCCCCTGCTTTCAATGCACAAGCGCCTGTAAAAAACTTATCCTTCACCAATGGGTCTGCTAACAGTTTATCACTTTCCCTCATCAGCAGTTTGTGATGTAGAGAAGTAACCCTGAATCCATCCTCAGCTGCTATAATGGCCGGTTCCAACACTTCCTGCAGGGTAAGACTCCCATACCTGTCTAACAAATAGCCTAATACGGCAGGTGTAGAAGGTAAAGTGGCAGCAGTAATTCCCACTTTAACTGGTTCGCTGGGCAGCCTTTCTGGGTTTACTGAAAAAGGGGCTCTAGAAGAGCCGTCCAAGGCTAAAGTGCGATTTTCCCCAGCAAGATGCAGTAAAACCATGGATTGCCCTCCCAAACCGGAAGCCTGCGGTTCTGTAACTCCCAAGCAAAAAGCAGCAGCCACCGCCGCATCCACTGCATTACCGCCTTTTTCCAACATCTTTACACCTGCTTGTGTGGCTGTGTCTGAAGCTGTGGAAACCATCCCCCATTTGCTTACGGCCTGACGGCACTCTTTGGCCAAAAACCCCACCCCTGTACATCGTGGTTTGCTTAATTAACCCTACTTTATTACCTTTATTATATGCATTACTCATCAGTTTTCTAATACTACAGCGAAATTTAGGCAATTAGCGGAGCCATGGTTGGAAAGCTTTTCTCTATATCCGCACTTACAGACAAATATCTGCCCTTCTCCCTGACCACGCAGTTCCAGTCTTTTGTGACAATTAGGGCACCTGGCCTTGGCGTTTTTGGCAACACCCTTTCTATGGCCGCACTCCCTGTCCTCGCAGATAAGCATTTTACCCTTTTTACCATTTACCTCAAGCATATACTTACCGCATTGGGGACACCTGTTTCTGGTCAGATTATCATGCTTAAAGGTCTTCTCACTATTTTTTATCTCATTAACTAATTCTTGCTCTCTTCTTCTCTTTTAGCAATAATAGCCAGGGCAGATGTTTGGACTCTCCTGCAGGATAGCTGGGCATTACCCTTTTCTTTTATGTGTACTTATACTTTACTCGTCATCAATTGCAATTATCCTGCTGTTTTTGCGCTGCTGATTTGACCGCGAATTTCGCCTGCCGGATATTGCCTGGTATGGACATTAACATAAGTGTTGCCTGCATTCATTTCCATTATCAGTTCACTAAATGGGCGCCCTGCCAATGGACCAATTAGACTGGCCTGGGTCAGGGTTCCTTGAACTGTTCCTTGGCTTACTGTGATGCCAGGATCAACAGGACCAAATAAAAAGGCTGCTATAGGCCCGTTAACCCCTCGTCTGCCAAGGTGAATATGAGCTTTAGTAAAGTTTGCCAGCCTGTTTACTGTCAAACGATACTGCAGCATCCTTTCATCTTCACTTAATCTAAAAGATGCCTGGCCGCTGGCAATTGTTTGAACCGGTGGAACTTCTTGCTCACCTTCTAGGACGGCAAAGAATTGTCTTGACATCCGGCATAACCTCCTAAGAAATGTATCTCATATATTCTATTCAATTTAATAATAATGGTGAATGCCAAGAAATCATCTGCCTCAAATGCCAGTGCCCGTATCTTATCTCAATCAAAGTAAACTACTTCCACCTCACCTTGATTAACTATGTTTACCTTGTGAGAACCTGAGCCAAAGATTACATTACCAACAGCTTTGTTAGTATCATGCTGTGTTGTGATGCTCCAATCCACGTTCCCTGCTAACGAGCTTTGGCTGTTTACTACAGCCGTTATTGTAAGATTAGCCTGACCATTAACTCTAAGCTTCACCCTGCCGTAGTCCTTGCCGTAATTATCTACAATAAAGTTATTGCTGACAGCTTCACAATCGATTTCTATAGGGTAGTAATAGTGTGAATAATAATAATGCTGTCTTTTCATTTCCACCATTTTATTTGCCGGCAGGAAAACAGTATAGTTAAAATCAGAAGCTCCTGGGCTAAAATCTTTAGCCCTAGGCACATCGGAAAACTGAACATACAATACATCTCCCACTTGATTAGCCGTCACTTTTCCCTGGTCAGCCAATTCCTCAGCTTTTTCCATATTTTCTGCGGTAATCTGCCCCCTGGCAAAAATAACTATTTGGTCTTCTTCTCCTTTCTTAAAGCTTATTGAAGCTTTTGGAAGGTCGAATTCAACTTTTTTTACTGTAGGCGAAACACTTATTTTTGTCTCAGGCACCACTACAGTGTAGTTCTGACTGGCTATAGCAGCAGTTACCTTAGGAATAACTCCAATACTGGAAACTGTATACATGACAAGGCTAAATATCCCTATAACAATTATCAAAAAGATACTTAGTATGTCATACTTTATTTTTGGATGTGCTTCTTTTGCTAGAGAAAGGTACACAACTATTTCTACTCCCAATATAATTAAAACTATGGGCCACCAGTTTAAAATATGGTTAATAACTGGAGTTTGCTTTACAAGGGATGTCAGTAAAATGGTACCTAGGGAGATAAGGAGAACACCCATGGACATGCTGCCTACTCGCCACTGTCGCATAGTCCATCACCTCCACTTTCACTTTCCTCACCGGCTTCTTCTTTACTGCCCATAAGCATTTTAATGCCACCTATGATAAATAATAATGCTATCAATCCTGTTTGAGCGTATTGACTTATTCGCCAGCTGATAAATTCTGAGATTAACGGAAAGGCTACCCTGTTAAGGATTAGAATAAGACCTAACCCTATCAATCCATAACCTATAACCCTGTGTCTTCCCATAGACCAATTGCTTTCCCCCTTGATCCAGGATAACAAAAGAATATCTTCGTCTTCTAAAGGTTCATCGCTGGATACCTTTTTTAAAGTATCAAACACCCCAAAAAACCAGATGATGGGCAGGGTAAACATGAGGAAACTTAAACGAAGGGTATCTGTAAAAAAGATGATGAAGAAAAACATGGTCATCAATTGTATCCCTTGTTTCTGCAGCCCCAGAAACATATGTCCCGCCCCTGGGATCACTGAAAGGGCCATGGCAATAAGCTGTCTGTTTTGTTTTGTCAGTTCCATATGGTTTAATTGATTCTGTTCAGACCCATCTCCAGTCCAATTATCATTAATTCTGCCCACTAATATCATACTGTCAACCATGGCGACCAGCCAGATAATTGGCAAGAGAATGAGTAGACCTTGGCCTGACCAAAAGCCAAATACTTCCACTAAAATAAAGGTAGCTAATATCGTTCCTATTGCTGCAAAAAGAAAGATTAACCCCCGAACAGTGTGATTCAAATATATTTGACCAAGGCCTGGAATAAAAGATAGTATAAAAGTAAGCAGTTTACTTTTTTTCTTCAAGTTTATCACCCCATTTATCTTGATTGTTTAATTCCACACTCATAAATTCCAATAAACGTTCCGACCAGCCACTCGCCAGAAAATTTGTCTGTTTAGTGGAGTCTACCATTTGAATGGTTGTTTTGGGCACATACTGTCCAATAAAGTCAAAAACCCCACTGCTGAAAAACACCAGAGTAATACATGCAGCTGCAGCATAGTATATGAGGATATCGGAGGACCTGGAGCTTCTTTTCTTTGACTTGGCTGGTGTCTTTATCTCTGGAATATTAAGTTTTGCCATTACTCCATCAGTAAAACCTGGACTTAACAGGCCGGCCGCCTTGCCTAATTCAGTTGCCTCTACTACAGATAAATATACTGTTAGGCAATTATCACAATCAACCAGATGGTTTTCCATTTCAGTTTGCTGCTTGGCTTCTATGGACCCACTAACATAAAGCTGCCACTCTTTTTCACTGTAATGTCCCATTTTATCCTCCCTCCTCCAGATATTGTTGCAGAAGCTTTTTTGCCCGGTAAAGCCTCGATTCAACTGTCCTTATGCTTACCCCTTCTTCATCAGCGATTTGCTTACAGCTCTTAGCTTGTATAAAATGCTTTACAATGACTTTATTGTAATGTTTAGGCAAGCGGCGAAATAGTCTTTGCAACACTTCCAACTCTTCTTTTCTAATAACTTTGTCTTCCAGCAAATCCTGGTTTGATAAATCCAGGTTCATCAGTTGGTCGGAGAGGCTTACTTGCCGTTCTTTTTCATGCTGACGTTTTCGTTTATAATCGATTGCTTTATTAGTAGCAATTCTACCAATCCAAGTCTTAAAGCCTTTGAATTTATACTGGGGTAAGGAACGGTACACCTGTATGAAAGTCTCTTGGGCTACATTTTCGGCTTCTTGATAGTCTCTAATTATGTTCAAAATGATGGCAAAGACAAAGGTTTGATATTTTTCAACTATCTGGCGGAAGGCTTCTTGGTCTCTTGCTAAAGCTGCTTTAATAAGATATTCCTCGGCTTTCATAGCTCCCTCCTTTCCCCTCTATAATAGACGCACTAAAATCAAAAAACACTGCAATTTTTTATAAAAAACACAAGTGTTTTAACTATACCAAAAAGAAACTATGCTAAAAGCATAATTTACAACTGTATTGAAAAATGTTCCGAGCAAAAATAGGAGCCTAACTTTTAAGTTAGACCCCTCTTTTAACTCTCCCGATACACTCAGTTGAAAAACACAGGTTCCCCTACCACCAGCTTGTAAATGGTTCCATATCCAGGCGTGATATTTGATTCGATACAGAACTTCTTGATTCCATTAATATTTATATCTACATTCTCTAAGGTTTCACCCGGCTCCAGGGTAATTGCTTTAATTACTTCTCCATTGTAGGAATCTTTCCTAATATTCATGGTCAGGCTGTACGGTGCGCTGTCATCAAGATAGAATGACGCGCGAAACTTAGAATATTTCCCATCCGGCTTCAGGTAGAAAGTAAAATACTGCATATTCATAGGTTTGTCATTGGTTATCCCCCATTTGTATGCAGCGTGGGGAGTTGCCAGCTTGGCGTTATCTGTTGTAAGGATGGTGCCATAATAATTTTCATAATACTTAAGTTCTTTAACCTCTAAGATCTCTTTTTTGCCGCCAATCCATATTGTATTTGTAGCTGCATCGTATTCCAAAGGCATTTTCGCTGCTTCTTCCACTATGGCCCTGACAGGTAAATAGGTCCTCCCGTTATAAACAATGGGTTTAAAATAATCACCCGTAACAGGGTCTTTAGGCGCCCAGTCCTGACCATTAAGTTTGAGTTTGATAGTATTGCTCAACACCGCTTGAATGCTGATATCATTTGCTGCCACCAGAGCTCCTGTGATAGAGGCTGTTAACAAGATACAAGTCAAAAAACCCGCTACAAACATTTTCCATTTTCCAATCATATTAATTCCTCTTTAATTTATTATTGATAATTTAAGTTTACAGCTCGAGCGTGAAATTTCTGTGAAATTTGTTAAATTCATGATATTCTGTTTTTATGGAAGTTTTTTTAAAGAGGGACAATATGAACGGTATTCCTGTTGTAAAAAGCAAATTAGTTATGCCTCAACTGCCACATTCCTTTGTAATGTCAAACCGTATAAAAAGGATAGCTAAAGCCATTCATAGCAAGGATGTGGTAATGACTACTGCTCCTGCCGGATACGGAAAAACATCCCTTATAATTGCTGCGTTAAATATGTACGGGCAGAACTATAGAATATGTTGGTACCGACTGGACCAGGAGGACAGAGATCTGGCTGTTTTTTTTACCCACTTCATTGAAGCGCTTTTTCCTACTGAGGAAAATGAGTGGCATGAGTGCCGCGCCAACCTTGCAAACTACTGCGATATTTACTCTCAATACCAGTCTCTAATTGCAATCATCTGCCGGGAATTATGGGTCTACCATAATCATCATAAGAAAATAAAAACCTTCATTGTCCTGGACGATTTCCAGCAGGTCAAAGATTCTCAGAATATTTTGGGTCCAATACAATATCTAATAAATAATCTACCCAAAAACTGTTCCATAATCGTAAACAGTCGCTCCGAGTCAGGTATACTTACAGGAAAAATGAGACTAGAAAAGGATGTCCTAGAAATAAACAGCAATGATCTTTGTTTTTCCGAAGAAGATCTTTCAATACTTTTAAAAAATTACGGAATTAATACAGATAATAAAATGATACAAAAAATCATGTTTATTACCGAAGGATGGGCGGCTGGAATCATTATGATCTGCCAGATTCTAAGCAGAGGTGACTTGCAGGGAAGCAGCATTCAGGGAATCGGCGGCATATTGGAAAAACCAGGAGAAAAAGCCATGTTGTTTAAATACATAGCTATAGAGGTATTAAAAACAGTTGATCCCGGGCTGATGCTCTTCCTCATCAAGGCCGCCATACTGCGCGACTTTACCGCCGTAGAAGTCAGTTCTATTTTTGACATCAAAGATGTACATGTACTTTTGTCCCAATGCGAAAAACAAGGCCTGTTTGTGCAAAAAATCCCGGGCGAAATTACAACTTACCGTTTTCACGGCCTGTTCAGAGAGGTTCTCCAACAGCTTCAAGCCGAATACTTCAGCGAAGAAGAGATAAGGTGTTACCACCAGCAGGCTGCCGCTTATTATATTGCAAGTTAAAGTTTTTGACCGTGCCACTGATCATTTTATTGTTAGCGGTAATGTCACACAGGCAGTGGAACTGATCATGAGGGAAAGCGTAAATATTGGCCCTTTTGAAGCTCTTGAACAGATCAGGTTATGGTTCAAGCTCCTTCCTGACGATGTTGTGAACAATAATCCGGTTTTGCTTTATATTAAGAGCTACATTTTTATGAGAGGTGAGGCAGATGCCCTAATTCTATTAAAAAAAGCGCTGCTAAAATTCAGGGAAACTAATGATGTGATCATGCAGCTTAAAACGCTGTTTTCTATTGTCCATTTTTACGCCTACAGGAATTACGCAGAAAATATTATAAGTACTCTTGATCAGGTACAGGCGCTGTTCCAGTCTGCAGACAATCCAGAGTTTGAAGGGATAATTGCTGTCACAGATCTCCAGAAGGCTTTTTGGGAAGAAAGGTTTTCCAGAGGGGTTGATTTGAGCAGACGGGCAAACTCCTATGAACTGGTCGATGACTGGAAGTGGTTGGCTCTCGTGTATTCATGCCAATTGCATTATCTGCTCGGAGAATTGGATACAGCCGAGAGTTTCATCAAGGAAGCTTTTGAGATGGAGTTGATCAAAAAGGCGGAAATGATCAAGGGTTTTGCTCTTTTGTTTTTTGCTGTTGTTTTACAGCTCAAGAACGACAGAACGGTCTTTTCTGCAGTAAAAGACAAACTGATGGCCATCGGCGAGAAGTATAATTTTCAGTTGATCCTAGGCTATGGTAAAAGACTGTTAGCACTTGAAAGCTACTATGTACACGATCCGGAAACAGCGCTGGAACTGCTGAAGTCCAGCACAGAGCATTTTGAACGTCTGGAAAATCACGCCATGGATTCATTGAATAAACTTACCCGGTGCCTGTGGTTGTCCAGGCAAAGAAATCCAGAGGAGCTGCTTGAAGATGCAAAGCAGGCATATAGTGTATTGTCTTCCACGAGGCCGGGGTTTTGCCTTCTGGAAATAGGGCAGTCCATACTCGGGGCCGTGGCCAGGGAGGCGGGGGACTATGACTTTGCGGAGCAAGTTCTTTTGGCCTCAATCAAAAAGAGCAGGTCCACGAAGGCAAAACAAATCCTATGCGGCTCCTGCCTGCATCTGGCAAAGGTGTATTACGACACCGGGGACAGGGTCAAGGGAGAGGAAACTCTAAGACAGGCTTTTTATATTGCTTCAACGAATGGGTATTTTATGTTGTGGGATCTGCACCTGCCAACCCTGGTTGAAATGTCGGCACAGTGCGTAATGAGCGGTATTTATAGTGAATATGCCATAGAATTGATTGACAGATATTATGGAAAGGAGGCAGCTGAATTCTTCAGGGACAATGCGATTGCTGCCGAAGACTCAACAATGGGAGATTTCTGCCGCGAGTTTACGTCTCTTTATGGGGTAAAAAGTGATCCGGTTTCTCCAAGAATGAATGCCGGTCTGTTTGGCAAATTCAATATCAAAGTAAATGGTGTTCTCATCCCTCAAAGTGAATGGAAGACAAGAAAAATAGAAGGCATTTTGAAATATCTGATCCTCCATCGCGGCAGGATAGTAACCCGTGAGCACTTGATGGAGTTGTTCTGGCCTGTGGCTGACAAAAAGTCAGCTTCAATGTCGCTGCGGGCCGCCCTGTATGAATTGAGAAAAGTATTAAAACGGCATGGCATTCCACCTGAAGGAAATTCTGCATTTATACAAGAAAAAAGCGGCTGCCTGATCGTACCGGGCGGAAGCACACTGCTGGTGGATACGGAAATGTTTTTGTCACTCTACGACGAGTTAAAGCAGCTGCCGGACAGCGAATACGGAAAGGTAAAGCGAACAAAACTCCTGGAAAGAATGGTTTCTATCTATAAGGGTAACATTTTGGAGGATGAAATATATGAAGACTGGACTTTTTTTGAACGGGAGGAATTTAAATCAAAATTCCTGGAATCAGTTCTCTCTTTAAATTCAATCTATATGGATAGACAAGAGCATGAAAAAGCTGAAAAGCTGTTGTTAAAAACTCTTGCCTTGGACCCGAATAATGAAGAAGCTTGCCTATGTCTCTTAAATTTGTACATTTCTACCAATCAAAGAACTCGTGCGATAAAACTCTATGCAAACTTTGAAAAGCGCTTAAAAGAAGAACTTGATCTGGAACCTGATGAAAAACTATCCTCTGTGGCAAAAAAACTGGCCCCTAAGAAATAGGAGCCAGGTTCCTTCATTAAATATATACCTAATTTATTAATATATAGGCTTCATAATATAGGCTTCATTTCTTGACTAAAACTACCCCTTATGTTTATAATATAAACATAACACTATATATTTGATGTATTCAGGTAATCGGATCCGCAAAGATGCGGATGCCTAGTGGAAGATTAAATAAATTTAATCACACTGCATGGCGGTGCAGGGTGATTATTTTTTTATCCTGAATTTCAGGATAGCTATAACGAACAATCCGAACATTATCATTAATGATAATACTTCGTATGTATTCATTATAAGCGACCACCCCCTTCCATTAGGGAATGAGATGGCAACCACACCCTGCATTTATCCGATTACCTTATCAATATAGTAACATAGGGAACACCTGTACGCAATTATAGTTATAGTAAAAACATGACTAAAAATTGTGCGTCTGCCTAGTGGTGAAAGTCACTTCATCTTTATTCTTGGAGGATCCTTTATTCACCATGTCAACGTACTCCCACGCTGAGCCCCAGCCCCATTGCTCGTAACTCTTGAGAAATTCCTGGACAGCTGCATCTGTGATGGCTGCAGAATACCACACCTTAAAAGTAGTGGTTTCACCCCAATACCTGTCGCACCATTCGTTCATCGGCAGGGGCAGAGGGTTCGTTATGCTCAAATTGAAGTAATCGTTGTTCTCAACCAGGTATACAGGTATTCTAAGAGTCTGGCCTGGTTTGAGAGAGGGTACTGGTATATTGTTTACCGGCCGGAAGACATCTTTCGCCCACTGGTCTGCATCTATAATGATAAGAGTGCCTGGAGTAGTGGGTTTGCCGGCTGTATTGGTTAATACAATATTCAATGTTGCGTTCCGGTACTGGAAGTCCGGGTCGAGCTTGATGAAATCAAGACCCAGAGGGGGCTGCCCGTTGTTCGCCTTGGACCCTGCGCCCTCAGCCTCATCCAGCAGCTTATCCAGCCCGGCTTTCACCACATCGGCCGGCACTCCCGCCTCCTCTGCTATTGTCGCAGCCAGGTATTCCACTCCACCCTCCAGGAGCTGCTCGAAGTTTGGTATGCTGGGGGGTATGCCCAGGGCAGCCAGGCCGGCGTTGAGCGCCATGTTCAGACCGGCTTTGCACGTGTCGCCACAGAAGGGAATCGCGGCGGCAACAATATTAATGCAGGTTGCCTTGATGGAATCCCAGGCATTGGATACCCAGTTCAGCACACCGGTGATGAAATTGAAGACAGAGCTGAAGAAATCGCCGACATGGTCCCAGAACCCCTTTTTCTCCGGCTGCGGAGTTAGGTCAAGCTTTTGGCCAACATGGTACAGGTCGCGCCAGGTAAGATTGCTGACACCGGGGAAGATCGGCTTATCACCGGGGTCTTTGTAGACAACAAACCTATAGACCCAGTTTGGGTCCTCAAACTGTATGGGCTGATAGCTTTTGATTTTGACTGCGGGAGCTACATACTCCACCGTCAACCGGTCATAATCTGGAAAATAAGGCTGAAATCTCTCGCCAGGCTCCCCGTAAAGCACACTCCTGGTGTCCGAGGGGTATCCCTTGTAATTACCGTCATAGCTCGCAACCACCGGAACAACCCTGATGTAATAGCGCAGATTGCCGCCGGCGGCAAGGGCATACTGCAGGTCTCCCATTTCAACCATTTTAACGCCGGTCGGCCCGATAGCTCCCTGGATCGGCGATACAATGACCTGGGTACCTCCGCCCGTGCCTGATGAGCTGTCGCCTGTTATTAGATTAGGGTCCAAGCTGGGTACAAATGCCCTGCTGAGGTCCTGGAGGAGATTGCCGGTACTGCCCGTATTACCCTGCGTATCAGCAGGCGGCCGGGGAGAAAACTTCCCGAAATCAATCTTGAACTCGTATTCGTTGGCAGCGAGCCTACCCTTGGCCACGATACCCTAGGCATTAGCCCAATCCTCTCCGCTGTCATTGAAAGGCAGAACTGATACCTGCCAGTAAGCGTAAACCACCCCGGCCTTATCGGTTGACCATTCATACCACCAGCTCGCATCCGGATATATCCAGTCAATAAAATAATCATCTTTTTCCACGTAAGCCCCGGTCTCATAATGGGGTCTTCCTCCGTGGTTAGAGGCACGCAGGATAGTGTTAGAAACGCCGGAAAGCGTTATCTGCGGTTGTCCGAACACGACTTCCACTGGCCGCTGACGGGGTACCCACACATTTGTCCTGGGAGTTCAACAGGACAACCCGGACGTAATACTTCCGGCTGGATACACCCGGTAATGTTGCTGTAAGCTGCTTCATATCCAGATTGGCCGCGGACACGCATGTCGGACAGTCATTATCCTGCTTCCCGGGGTTTAAAGCAATATTAGGATTAACCAAGGTCATTTGTCCGGACGAGTCCGTCCGGTTAATTAAATAGGTGGTAAACCTGAGCGCCGTTTGATACCTTTCTCGCACGAACTCCGACAGGTTTTGCTGCTGAAGCGCGCTGCTGAGGGCTTTCTCAATGAGCGGTACGGTAATCTTGTCTAGCCGGTAAGCATTTACTTCTGACTGCCCGGCCAGGAAGCTCGCGAAGTCAATTGAGAATTCCTTTTCGGCTGCGCTGAATCTGCCGCTGGCCAAAAGCCCCGGCGGATTTCTCCAATCAGTACCGTCGCCCAGAAACGGGAACAGAGAGACCTGCCAGACAACGGATGTTACCACGCTCTCCGGCTTATACCAGTTCTGCAGCGGCCCCCCGGCCCACTTAAACCACCATTTCTGGTCCGTCAGGCTCCAGTCAATGAACACACCATCACCTTTCACGTATTTGTGCGCAGAGGACCCGGTGGGTTTGCCCGTCAGGGCCGATACCAGCAGCTCGGTATCGCTTATTGGTTGAAAATTGTAAGAGTTGGCACGGTGCGAAAGGTCGGGCGGGTTGGTCGGACTTGCTGCCAGATTAACACCGGCAGGACGGTCGGAAACCTTATACATACCGGTAAACTGACTGGTGCCGAGAGAAAGACCGGACCCTGTTTGGATATCGCCCGGCAGGGTAATACCGGGTGCAGTGGAGGCTGCAGCATCAGCTGAGACGATGGAAACCTTCCGCTTTTCACCATCCCAGGAAACCTGTGCCCCAAGTGCTTCACCTATAAAACGCAGGGGAACCAGGGTACAACTGTTGACTATTTGGGCCGGCACATCTAATGTTACCTGGGCATTGTTTCTTTTGGCATTAATACTGCCAATCTTTAAGTAGAGAGTCACATCGCCCTTGACAGCCGTGACGCTCTGTTCCACCTGGTTCCACTCCACTGTGGCACCCAGAGCCTCAAAAATGGCCCGCAGGGGCACTAGGGTACGACCCTGCACTATAAGCGGAGCCGTATCCATGGATAGTGGTGAGCCATCAATTGCAACCTGAATCCCTGGCGGTTCAGGTTGGGGGTTTATAGCTAGAGCAGCGTTGGTAAATAACAGACAAAACAACAGCAAGGTGGCCCCCTGTTTAAATAAGCATTTGATAATATGATTTTTTATCATATTCCACCTCCAATCCATAAAGCTTTCTTTTTCTTCAAGCAGATTCTGGTCATTGCTACAGCTAACCAAGGTGAGACTTAACCTTTATGTTACAGTATAATGTCCAAACGTGAAATTAATATAAAATGTGGTAAAAGTATGATGCTTGTTATTGAGAGATTTTTTGACTGCCAAACAGTTTTAAAATAAAAAGGACTGGTCCTTATTATCCATCAAGAACCAGCCCACTTTTTAAAACGCTATTGTGAATACTTCCGGTTGCATTTAGCCCATTTCGGGATAAATCCATTCTGTTCAAGCTTCTCATAGCGTTTCTCCAACCGAGAAATCATATAGTCTCCCTTTTCTTTTGTTATGACCCCATACTCCACATATTTGGATATCACTTCTTTTTGCTTTTCAAGAATACCTTTGTGAAGGGCAGCTATCTCTTCCTTTTGTGCTTCTGTTAACTGTACTGCTGCATTTCCTGAATCAGTGTTTAGAGAGTCATCTGCAAGAACAGGAATTACTCCCAGTACGGCAACAAATACCAGCACAGCAGCCATTAAAGTTATTCCAAATCTGTGCATGAAAAGTCACTCCTTTCACTCTCAGTTGGTAATCTTAATTTCTACACAGCCATTTGTTTTTATACAAGATCAATTAATATTTAGTCTGCCAATTTAATTGTTATATGCCTAATTTAGATTTTACAATGTTCCGCAGCTTGTGCTTCCAGCTGGCAGTGAAATTTCTTTACCCAGTTTATCAGCAGTCACACCAAGCACCCTGCCATTTGCTAAAACATATTTCACTCAATGTGGTAATGTATAAGCCAAAATGGCCTGGCAGTTATCTTGCAAGTATGTTGTATAACACTTGAGCCGCCTGGGCTCTAGTAGTTGTATCCTTTGGCATCAGGTTTCCACCGCTGCCGGAAACAACCCCAGTTTCAACAAACAGTTTCATGGCTGGTATGGCATATGAGGCAATCTCTTCTGCATCCTTGAAGTCTGCAAGGGTCCTATCGCTGCTTCCTTTCGGCAGTTCACCAAGTTTCTCCAGCACATTATACAAGATAGTAAACATTTCCTGTCTGCTGATGTTGTTTTCAGGTAAATACAGATTGCTGCCCACACCCGATACAAGGTCAAGGCGTTTTGCCGTGCCGAGATACTTGGAATAGTATTTGTCTCCTGCGTCGGCAAAGTTATCTGTAATGTTTGCGTCCGGCTCTATTTCACATGCGTTCATCACCATGATAAGAAAGTCAGCACGTTTAATGTTGTTTTCAGGTGCAAAACTGCTGCTGCCCACACCGCTTACAACACCCCTTGCAGCCATATATAACACAGCCTTTTCATACCATGCTGTTTTCTTCACATCAATAAATTGAACGCTGTTGTAGCCAATGGCATATCTGGAGAAGTGTTTCACCATGAAGCTGACTGTTTTGGTCACCGGATCATACTTGCAGTTGGGTATGGTTTTTAAGCTGCCCTGGTCATCAATATAATAAATGACCACTGCATCCTTGTTTTCACCAGCCTTTAGTGTGTATGGCAGGGTAATGTTGACCGTACCCCCGCCAAATCCAGATACTTTTTCATCGCCTGCTGAGATTTTCAAATCATATATTGGTCTACCGCCAATTTTATCGACTAATGCTTTCCTTGCCTCTTCAGAATATTTCTCAAGAGCTTTCTGTACACTTACTTCTGCAACTGAAATATTGACCTTTGCGCCTGCTCCGGCTCCGGCTGCTGCGCTTTTTATAGTGTCCAGCGCTTTCTGGTCCAGAGTTAGCGTGCCTATACCTGCATCTATTACAAGGGCATCAGTCTTACTATAGGTGATTGCCTCCATGACGGATTGGGGAAATGAAATCTCTACTTCCTTAACATCTTTTTCTGCTTCCACCTTTATTTCAACTATAGCTTTTGCGTCGTCTCCAAGCTTTGCAGCTGCTTCCACAGCTTGAATCACCGCATCCTTTATTTGTGCTTCTGTTACCTGTGCTGCAGTCCTTCCATCAACACTCACAGCTGCTGCAGTTGTACTAACTTTTGCAATATTTCCAGATACTTCTATGGTTGAAATTACCTCTCTTTCACCAATTGTTCTGTTATCACTCCCATCAGAGGGTGCAGCCTTGCCACCGCCATTGCTTCCTCCAGTACCACCGCCAGAACCTGAGCTTTCGGTGCTGAAACTTGCGCCTTCGCTGGCCGTTGAGGCTTCATGAGTTTCTGTCTCCGCTGCCCTCTGGTAAAAAGTATAAGTTGTGCCTGCTGAAAGTCCGGTAAATACATTGGAACTCTGCCAGTTTGTACCGTCCTTGCTGAACTCGTATGCGGCATTGGGTGTAAGGGTTATGCTGGCAGTAGTCCTGCTGTCCATGGTTGGAGCTGCAGGCGCTGATGGACCGTCAGCCTTTGCCGTTGTCACGCTTGATGTGCCGGTCAAGCTGCCGGAATAATTTGATGAAGTTACCACTACCGAAAGTGTTGCGCCAATGTCTGCCTCTACGACAGTATAAGTATTTCCGGTCGCACCGCTGATATCCGAGCCACTTCGCTTCCACTGGTAAAGCAAGGAAGCATCGCCTTGCTGGCCGGCTACCTCCGCCGCCAGGGTCTGGCCGTATTTTGGCACACCTATTATAGATACTGAGCCTGTAAGGGACTCCGGTCCTGAGACAGGGCTTTTGGATGCCCAAACTGTATTCCCGTAGGCGCCCATGTTAATCCGACCGCCGTTGGGAGTTGGTTCATTGCTGTAATCGGAGGCAGGATCGCCCGCATCTATGCAGGGGCTAGTTACAGTATCCGTTGTTACCCAGCCGCCGTTCCCGTCGTTAACAGACGGATCCCAGCGTCCGGCCTCTGATTTAAGGTGGAAGTCGCCGCCTGAAGGGTTGGCAAATAGGGGGTCGGCGTCAATATTCCCGGTTCCCCCAAAGCCGCCTTGAATGTTTGAATACGTAATGACCGGACCGGCGCTGTTAAGGGAAAGATTGCCGTAAGTGTTGCCATAAACAATGCTGTTTTTTATAGTTGGACTTGCCTGATACAAATATATGCCCTGCCGGTTATTGGCCACCGTTACGTTGGTGATTTCCGGGTTTCCGCTTTGCACGTAAATGCCTAAGTTTCCTGATTTGTTATTGCCGTGGATCAGGGTATTGCTGATCCGGGCATTGCTGCTGCCTTCTTGAAGGTTCAGGGCATAAAAGTATTCACCGTACCAATTATCAAAAGGATTGATATTCCTGATTTCACAGTGTTTAATCTCAAGGTGTGTCGCATTTATCTGACTATATCTGATTCCAAAATCAAGGTGTTCAAAAAGGCAGTGCTCAAATCTTATCGGATTCGGGTTGCCCGAACTTTGAAGGTCTATGCCGCCGTTTGCCGCCGAGTAGGACGATCCAGGGTGATAACCCTGAAATACTATACGCTTTTCGGCAGTCCCTACAGCCTCAATCCTCCCCGAACCCAGTACCGTTATATTTCTGTGCATGGCCAAACGTACGGTCTGCCCGGGAGCAATAGTCAAAGATCCTTCTATGTTACAACCGTAAGGCAGTTTATAATAGTAACCTGCCGGCAGTTCTCCCCAGAAGGCATCAATGTCGGCGGGAATGCTGCCGATTATCTCGATTTCCCGGTATCCCTCAGGATAGTTTTCGAAAGTGACGGCATTTAGAGCCTGAAGGCCGTCGGGGTTGAGGCGGATGCCGGGACGGAGTGCCAGAGGGAATTTTGGTTGGTTTCCTCCCTTAAAGCTGTTGCCGTAAAAAGCAACAACTCCGTCGGGCAAGGCCTGAAGGTCAACTTTGCCATTATTATCAAAAATGCAGCCGGTAAGGGTCAGCTGCCCACCTTCAAAGACCACCGGCAGGCCGTCTAGGGACTCCATCGCTAAATTCTCAAAGGTGCAGTTGTTGATATAAACCGGCGTATTAGCTGCGGTTCCTGTAGGAACAAAGATAGCCCGCCCTAAATCGGTAAATACTGAACCATCCACCGTAAGGCTGCTGCCGCTTCCACCCTTGAAGTATATCCCGTTGGTTTTGGAATCATTATGGACAGTGCCGTGTCGGAATGTGCTATCGGAAACAGTAAGGATTATATTCTGTCCGCCATCATCCACCATCAGCATGCCGTAAGTGGCGGCTCCCGCGCCGCCGTACGCGAATTCACAGACGGAAAAGCTGCCGGATGTGCTGCTAGATGTGGCGCTATAAAAGGTTATAGACGCCCATGGGGACGGAGAATCTGTGCCGCTTTGCCCTCTGAAACCGGTAAAAGTCGCCCCGTTTGCCTGGATGGTTCCTTTGACGCGAAGTTCATTCCAGACAGAGTACTGAGCACCTCCACTGGTGATATCTCCGTTACCCAGTTGGACTTCAACACCGTTTTCAATGATCAGCGTGACCCCGGCAGCAACTTCGGGAGCGCCGCCCCCGCCCTTTAGACAAATGATATAGGGGCTGCCTGCCGCTGTCCAGGTGGTGTTCTCCGTAATATCACTGTTGATAATGGTGACAGCCCCAGCAGGCGCAGCCAGGGCAAGCGCAGCGCAAAGCGCCGCCGCCAGAAGCAGTAATTTTGGAAGTTTTCTCACCATGACATGGTTGGTTTCACTTAATCTGTTCAAGTTATTGCATCCCCCTTTTCAAGGATTTTTTTTCAGGTTAAAAAACAGACCCATACCTGTCAATCACCCCTAGGGGTGAAAAATAGAGATAAACCTCATTTTATAGGAGGTGTTTGAGCTTTTTTTATCGAAATATTGTTTAAAAAGGATGTTGCTGTTCAGGAGGAACTTGTTTTGCAGAAATATATTGCTAAATTCAAACAGTCTTATAGGGCAGACATAAAAAAAAGCTTCGGCGGCGAAGCCTTTTGGTTTATATTAGTTGCAGGCAGTTTTTTCGCATGGGTATGGTCGCTAATTGTATATGCACCAACTCTGATCCCGTTATCGGTTATTCACCGGGCGCCTCCAACCTTTTTCCAGATTCCTCTCTTGTGTGCACTGGTAGCCAGCCTTCTCTTATGGCCGCACCTTATGGCACGTTGGGTTCCTAAAACTGAAAAAGCGCCATTGACTAAAAAGAAGTTAATTCATCTCTTAAGCAACAATGCCATTATTCCGGTGGCAGCTGCTGTTGCAGCTGCACTTTCCACTGCTTCCCTTGCTTTCTTACCACCCAAGTGGTGGATAGTTCCCGGCGCCATATCCGGAACAGCAGCCGGTATTATCTGGACACCTGTCGGTTTGTTCCCCCGGCCTCTGCCCCTAGAAAAAATTTCTGCCTCAGCTGGGTGGATCATGTTTTTTGCAGCAGTTTTCCACTTGCCCATAGCCGCCACGGCCGGGGTTGTACCCCCTTTATTCCTGGTGTTTATCACAGCCTTACTTCCCCTGGTATGGATGCTGCCACAGTTCAATGCCCTACAAACCTCTAAGTTAGGATCAAATGTTGACCTAACAAGTGATGATAGGCACAGTTCCAAACATAAAAAGTTTAATATTAAAAAATGGGTGGTCATTGTATGTGCAATCCTCTTTGTTTATCTGGCTTCCTTCCAGATTTTCGGCAGTCTCCAACAGTATGCCGCCTTGCCGCCCGAAGCTTGGGGTTCTGTTAAGAATTTGGGTTTTTTCACTCATGAGGGACAAATCTATCTTCCTTTAGATCTATTAGGAATTATTGGCACTGTTATTTATGGACTAGCTGCTCTTTCTATGGGTTGCCTGGCTCTCAGGGTTACGCCCGAACGTCTATTTTTCTGGGCTCTTGTTCTGTCAGGTTTGGCCGTGGCTGTTTTTGCACTGGTGAATAATCTTGCAACTGCCGCTCTTTCCTTTGTGCTGTTGCAAGGAGCGCTAGCCTCTGTTGATGTATTTTTTTGGATTGTAGTAATGGTTTTAATAAGACAACAGCCGCAAAACACCGGGCGGATAACAGGAACTGCATTGACACTTTATGCGCTGGCAGGTTTTGCACCTCCTGTTTTTATCCAGCCTGATGCATTAATGCTGCCTCACTCATTCTTGTCTGCAGTCATTTTTTTACTTGCAGCAATCACATTGATAGACGCCTTAAGAACTTACAATGCTGGTGGTTTATTGCCAGATATAAATTTGCTTGAGTTATGGGGAGATTCAGTCAGTATTTATACCGGCAACCAAATTGACCATAGTTGGGAAACTATTAAAACATTGCCTATAGGAAAATTGATGCAATTGCTGGATGAGTACGGCCTTACTGTTAAGGAAAAGCAGATTGTAGCAATGCTGCTGCAGGGGCTTTCTCCCTTGGAGATTGCCCAACAATGTCATATATCGAAAAATACCTTAAAAACCCATATGCGTAATCTGCTGCGCAAAACTGGCAACGCCAATGCAAAAGAGTTAATTATATGGGTTTTGAAAAATAACAGGGAAAGCTAAAAAATGCTGCCAAGGGTTATACACTGTTGAACACATCTAGAATAGCTTGAGCCAGTATTTGGGCCATAAGCGCCCTTGTTTCCAGGACAGTTGTGCCCAGGTGTGGTGCAAGCAATGTCCGATCATGGCGCTTTCCTTGCTTTCCATTTCTCCCCCCTTGCTTTGAATCAGCTAAAAAAACGTAGGGGGACCATTTGCCTGGTCCCCTTGGACATTGTCAGGCATGCAGTATTACCTTGCCCTGTTTTTTGTTTTACCGGTTACCGGCTCTTTCCAGTATCCGCTTCAGGATAACCACACTCTCAGCACGGGTGGTTGCCGCCAGGGGCCACAGGTGGCTTTTTGACCTGCCACGGATAATTCCCAGGTCTAAACACAGCGCCAGACCGTCACGCGCCCATTCTGCTGTTGACGCGGCGTCTTCATACCTGGCCAACAGGTCGACATCCAGCTTAAATGCAAAATCGCTACCGGCCAATTCCAGGGCGCGGGCCACCATAACAGCCATTTCCTGGCGCGTAATCTCCCGTTCGGGTTCAAAATGCCCCGTTCCTGTCCCCCGGACCAGTCCGGCACGGAAAGCCGCCTCCACCGCGCCAAAGCTCCAGTGTCTGGAAGGCAGGTCGCTGAAGGAACCGACACCACCCCGGTATTCTTCCAGGCCGAGCGCCCGGAGCAGAAGGGCGGCAAACTGGGCCCTGGTTACTGCTGACTGCGGCTTAAAGCATCCATCACCCATACCGCGGATTATGCCCCTGGCGGACAGGAGAAGTATCTCCCGTTGTGCCCAGTGACCGGCAATATCGCTAAAGGGGTTATGAAGACTAATCACCGCGTATTGGCCAAAGCGCGAAATATCCGCCCAAAAACCGTACACAACACCTGCCGCTGATTGCATTATTTCATTCACCAGCGGTATTTCCAGGGTACCGTCACCGTCCATAAAAGCCACAAAGCAGCCTTCAGGGGAGTTGTCCGGCCTGCCGGTGGTGATATAAAGGCGGGCGGTCTCCACCTCTTGTCCATCATCCGTGGTAACGCTCAGTTTGTAAATCCTGCCGGGCACATCAACACCCGGGTTTGAGCTCTTGACCGCGGCCGTCATCTGTCCCGTTGCCGTGCTGTCCAGGGGACTGATGCCGATGGTTACCCCACCTGCGGGCAGGGCCACAGGAGGTATGACCAGCTTGACCTCTCCCGCCAGGATACCGATACCGGAACCATAGTCCGCCGCCGCTTTTACCGCGGCACTGTCGAAAGTTACCGTGCCGGCGTCACCGCCCCAGCTGATAAGTATGGCTGTAATATTCTGTTTCAGTAGATCCCGCAGGTTGTTTAAGGTAACCGTTACGCCGCCCGGTCCGGCAGGGAGAATGAGTACCGTAAAGCCGTCCGCTTCACTGACACTGGCGCCGCCTGCGGACGGGGCGCCGCCCGCAGGACCGGTGGTACCGCCGGGGGTGGAACCCACGCGGAAAGAAAAGGAATAATCGGCCATGACATTGCCCGCGCTGTCCGTCACACCGCTTAGCCTTACCGTGTATTGTCCCGCGGGCAGCTTCTTGCTGGGAATAAAGATAAATTCCTCCGGTTTCGGCCACAGGAAAGTACCGCCTGTCAGGCCGTTAAGCTGCCAGCCGCTTTCCACCGTAGCGGTATTTACAGGCTCATCAAAGGTGACAACGATCACAGTATCGGCGCCGACCCCGGAATCGCCATTTCGCGGCATGGTACGCACCACGGCTGGCGGGCTGGTGTCGGTCACTTCCAGGACGGTGGACCCGGAGACCAGCGCCACCGGGGAATGGTCGGCCAAATCAGTGACCAGACTGTAGTGAAGGAGGTAGCTGCCCCCGGATATCCCTGCCAATTCCGCTGTAAGGTACAGGGTATTCCTGCCTGCCGGCAGTCCGCCCGGAATACTCCCGGTACCGCTTTTTACCGTTCTTCCCCTTTCATCGAGGAGAGACCAGTGCAGCTCCACCGGTTTTGCTATTTCCCGTTCCACCAGCACCGACAATACAAGGTCCACCCGGTCACCCGTACCGTAAACCGGCTGGTCTCTTTCCGCCTCCTCCACCGTTACCCGGTAACCGAAGACATCCACATAGAGCGCGCCCTGGATGGTCCCGCCTTCAAATTCAAAGGTATAGGGCAGCCGGTAAGCGCCTGTTTTCAGCTCGGCGGGCAGGACAAAAGTCAGTGAAGAATCACCGCCTGTTATGGCTATGTCTTCCTCCGGCACAGACAGCCAGGCGTGGTGGGGTTTTTGCAGCCGCAGGACGCCAGGTTCCCGGGCTTTGACAAGTATAACCAGGTCTTCACCCATTTGATAATATTGCCTGTGGGTTTTAAGCGAAATGATCTCCCCTGCTAGGGGAAGGTAATAGTCGTTGATGTACAGGGAACGGCCCGATTCATGGTAGATGCCGAACATCAGCTTTTGTTCCCCGGTAATGCCGTCCAACGGCAAAACAACCGGTATGTGGGCCACACCTCCTGCAGCCAGGCTGAACCCTTCAACGCGGCTGTGGTCCCCCAGGTTGGCCCGTGCCAGCAGGCTGCCGGCAAAAGAGCTGAGGTTGCTGACGGTAATGGTAAGGGTTACATTGTCCCCCGGACCGTACCAGTCCTTATCCAGTGCTGCCGTTACCGCCAGGTCCAGGCCTTCCACAGGCAGCGGCAGCACTATCAGCCTGTCGTTCACCTGGAAACGGAAGACCGCCTCGCCTGCCGGCAAATCGTCCGGGATAGGAAAACTAACTTCGATATCAGCAGTTGTACCGGCGGAGACATCGGCGCTTTTGACCGTCCCTGCGCCGCTGCTGCCGAAGAGGGGCGTAATGTTGACAGCCGCGGGCACGAGACCAGTGTTACGGACACGAAATGTTACGACCGCCTCCTGCCCCGCCGTGACCAAAGTAGGAGGCAAAGCCTCCAGACTCCATTGCGGTTCAAGGGAAAGAACCCGGAATGTCCCCAGGCTGACGGCATCTTCCAGATGCGGTGAAGCGGCGGCAACGGTGTATTCACCGGGTTCCAGCTCAGCCAGGACAGCCTCCAGCCAGACCCGGCCCTCTTCACCGTCAACCTTTTCCCTGACGGCAGGCACCTGGAAGAAGAGGGCTCCGGTATAACCGTCAGGACCGGTCAGGTGCAGGGTAAGGTTCATCCCGTTGACCGGCAGGCTGCCGCTGTTGGTCACGTAGACAGGGAAAGACACCCCTTCTGGATGGTATGTATTATCAAGTTCCGCCCAAACGGCGACCTGGTTGCCGGAAGAAAGGGTTTCTCCGGCCTGCGCCAGCACCGTGTCGCCCTCTTTCAATACCAGCAAGTACTGCCAACCGGCGCCTGCACCAATGATGTCGGTGATGTCATACTGCCCGATTTCACTGGGATCCAGGGAAACCTGGGTGTTGTAAACGCTGACTGGTGGGAAACCGTCCGCCTGGCGGCTGAGCTGAAGCAGGCCGCTGAAGGGGACAAGTCCGGTGTTCTGCACCACCGCCTCCAGGCGCAGCGCCTGACCCAGGGCAAAGTACGAAGGCGCCAGGATGGACAAAGCCGCCTCTGGCTGCACAACCTCCATTTCCTTGTATACCGTCATGGCGCCGGTGGCGGCCCGCAGCGTAAAGGAGTCTTGCGGAGCGGCAACCGTTACCGTGTAAGTGACCTGCTCCCCTGCCGGCACCACCAGGGTACGAATATCGGCCGTCTCCCTGTTAACCGCCAGTTCAACGGTAACGTCCTGCGGCTGGGAGGAGGGGTTGGTTACGGTGATATGCACCGGCACCGGCTCACCGGAACGGCAGTGCCTGCCCGCTGTGGCGAGTGTAATATATCCTGATGAGGACGCCACGGTAAAAGTCCGGTAGGCATCCGCCAGCTTTTTACCGCCGTGAGTATGCAGGGAAGCAAAAACCTCATAACCGCCTGCCCCCAGGTCCTGCGGCGAGCTCCCCAGGCTAAAAATCAGTTCCCGTGAAGCACCCGCGGCCAGGCTGAGTGAGACTTCGTGCTGATATACGATGTCTTCCCAGTAATAGCCGCCGGGCGGCACCACGTCGAGCAGCAGGACATGCTTACCGGGGAAATAGGGGTCATCGGGAGGCATCCGGAACACCACTGTGCGGTGTTCATACCCTGCCGCATCCGCCAAAACCGCTGCCGCCACCGGCAGGTAACCATATCCCAGGCCCATGCCGTAAATCATGCTGCCGCCGGCATTAAGCTGTAGGTAGGTCCATTCAGACGCCCAAAGGCTGAAACCGCCGCCCGGTATGGCGAAAAACCCCTCCAGAGGAGGAACCACAGGTGCATTGACGTCGATTACCCCTTCCGGCATCAGTTGTACACCGCCTGCGCCGGCTGAAACACCGTAGGGAAGAATCTGGTAGCTGTCTCCTGTCCCCTGCCGGCATAGCAGGTACAGGCTGTTAGCGTATCCTGAAATCATAACTTCTCCCCCGTATCCTTCCAATGTCATCGAAGCTTCAGGCGCCAGGAGAGCCCCGTCGGTGACACCAGTAACGGCAAAGGCATACAGATAATTCGACCCGAACGCGTCCTCTCCCAGCACAAACAGGTGCCCTGCCGCCAGGCCCAAACCTGAAGGGTTTGCCACACCGGCCAGCGTGGCAGACGCCAGGCGGGCACCGTTTTCGCAGGAGAGAACATGCAGGCGGGTAAAGCCGTCCCCGTCAGTTGTCAGGCCATAAACGTACTGTCCGTTGGCGGCAAGCTGATAAACCGCGGAAGTTACGGTTTCCAAAGAGCCGGCCAGGGGAACCGTCCAGGCTGCCTCCATCTCCAAGTTCTCACCCGCCGGAGTCACATCGTAACGGCGCACTTCCGGTCCGGCCGAACCGTCCTGCAGCACAAAGAGCGTATCGTGGACAGCCGGGAAAACAGCCCTTACCGCCTCCGGCTGAACCGCAGAAGCGCCCTGCCTTTTTTCTCCCGCTTGCTGCACGCTGATAAAGAGGGTTCCGTCATTCAAGTCAACACCGGAGGTGTTGGTGATGCGGGCGGTTATTATAATTTCTTCATTGCTCACTTCCTGGTAAAGGTCAGCCAGCGCCAGCTCCAGCAAAGAGGTTATGCCTGTTATATCCACCAGGTAGGTGCGGCTTTCCCTGCTGGTATAAGCTTTCAGCACATAGCGGCCGCTTCTCAGCTCCGTGGGGAGCTGCAGGTCCAGCCCGCCCGTTTCTCCGACATCAAGGCTGATACTGCCGCTGTTTTGAATCAGAATTTCGCCGTCCCCGTCCTGCAGCAACAGGCTCCAGGGAACCGACTCCAGCCTGCTTCCGCCCTCATTGGTAACAGGGACGGTCAACACTTCACCCGCACCCGCCGCGCCCGCCGGCAGACCCAGGGCCACCGCCGCATCTGCCAGGTAAAGCGCCTCTTTGTGCATAAATTGCAAGCCGGCTGCCGTGGCAAAGCTGACCTCCAGCTCATACTGCCCGGCCCGCATGCCGGAAGGCAGAGGGACCTGCAGGTTAAAAACCAGATCATCCCCTGCCGCTATTTCCAGAATCTGTCCGGCTGACGCCCCGGAGACTCCCCTGATCATGGCCGACAGGGCGCCGGTTTTGGCCGCTGTGCCCGTGTTCCGCACGGCCACTCCGACCGGGACGCTTCCGCCCGCGTAAAACAGGTTGCTCTCCGGCAACGTGACGTCAAACTGCAGATCCCGGCGGACCCTGAAAGCTAGTCCTTCGATTACCTGACGCCCCCTGACGAAAACGTCCAGGAAATAGTCCCCTTGATCCAGGGCTGGCTCTAGGTCCAAAATGTTTTCAAACCCGCCGGGTGCGGCGGAGAAATTGGCCTGAGCTTCAAAAAGCGGCCTGCCCCGGCGGCTTGGTCGGACAAAAATCTCGGCCGGCATCTCCTGTACAGAGCTGCTGTCAAGACTGACCAGGAGACGTACGGATTCGCCCGGTTCATATTCTGATTTTGACAGGCTTCCCGCTGCTGTAAAATCAGCCTCCTGTACCCAGAAACGCCGCATGGAAAAAGCCCGTTTGGCACCTCCGTCATAATCGACGTCCACCAGCAGGGACTCATTAAGGTGCAGGGGCGGCGTTGCCACTTCAAAGTCATAGCTGCTCCGGGGCGGCACCGTTATGCTCCGGCTGCCCCGCCATTCCTCCGGGTTGTGCCCGGGCAGCAGGAAAGCATACTCATGGCTGGAAAAGACGTAACGCACCTCAGCTTCCCTGGCCTGAGCGCTGCTATTGTGGACCGTAATGGTAAAACTGCCGGTGTCATACTGGAAATATGTTTCGGTGGAACTGGTTACGGAAACAGTCAAATCGCTTTCCGCGTGACTGAACCCCGCCGGGTTGGTTTTGAACCGGCTTACGGTGAAAGCGGCCTTGCCGAAGCTTTTCTGAATAATCTCGCCCTCGCTGTCCTTCAGGTAATAATCCACCAGGTAAAAACCATAAAGGTCATTATTAGGCGGCACCAGATAGGTGAGGCTCAGTTCCCTTTCTTCACCCGGGGCAAGGCCTGTCAGCTGCCGCACCGGCTCATCCAGGTATGCCGCCGGCATCTCTTTCCCGTCGGGGCCGATAACTGCAAATTCCACCCAGGCTGCTTCCTCAAAGCTCCAGTTCTGCAGCAGGACCCTTACTTCCACGCTGTCTCCGTTTTTAAATTCAAGCTCGCGCCCAGCGGGAAACCGGGCCCATGCCAGAGTATCCCGCAGCCAGGCACGCTCGTGAGGTGTGACCTGGTGGTTGTTGCGTGCCCAGTCGCTGTAAAAAGCGGTGGCTATGACATAGCCTGCGCCGTGACCGTACAGCAGGGCCACAGGCTGCTGGTTTTTTACCCTGTTTAGCAGTACAGTCGCTTCTGGAGGCCAGGCGGTGAAAAAGCCGTCCACATTAAAGTCCGGCCGGGCTTCGACCTGTCCGGAGAGCAGGGATTGGTACTCGCCGAAATAGGAGGAGGCGAACTGGCACAGGTCGTCTTCGTCGTAGCCGTACCCGCGGATATCTCCTCCGGGCAAAGCACGAAAATCGGCGCCGCGCTGCTGGGTAAAGCTGATGATGATGCCGCCCCGGGCTGCATATTCCTCCAGCTTGCCCCGGAACCAGGCCGAACCGAGCCCGCTCAGGGCGGCGGTGGGGAGGACCAGCACGGGGAAGGCGGACAGTTCGTCCTGCCCGGCAAATTCATCCACCAGGGTAACCGGCTCCCCCAGTTCAGACAGGAGAGCTACCGCTTCGGCGTAATAGCCACGTCGCAGTACCGCGATGTCGGGTACAAAACGAATTGTGTTCACTTCGCTTAAGGGGAGCGCGGCCAGGGCAGCAAAGTGGGCCGGCTGCTCCCGAGCCAGCCTCACCGTGTCAGCCGTGGACAGTGGTTTAAAGGCAATTGGTTCGGTCGGCAGCCCGGGCACATCCACCACAATTTCCACCGTTTCAAAGCCGGCCGCTTCCGTGCTCATGTACTTCGTGAAGTTTGAGGCATCATGGTAAAAATAACGGGCGCCCCGGTAAGCATGGTACCAGGCATCGGCATCAGTAACCGCTTCCCGGTAGCGGGCCAGTTCTTCCCCATCCCACCCCGGCGCGCTGTAGGAAAGCAGGTTGAAGGCGATTGCATTGTCCTTGGCGGCTGCCAGCCGGAGCCAGGCGTTGTGCGTGCTCATCGTCCGGGTAATCCCGGTGGAAGCAGAAGCGTTGTCGTCAGGAAAAGCGTTGTTGTGCCGGGGCAGGTTCTGCGAGCTGCCTGTCTCGGCGTGCTCCTGCTTTTCCTCGGAAGGAGGGATGGTAAAGGTCTGCCCGTCAGGCTGCCTCACATAGATGCTGCCGTCAGGATAGTGGTAAGTCATGACACCGCTGGAATTGAGAAAAACCTCCACGCCGCTGTCATAGGACCACTTCAGGGCGCCGTCGGCAAGGGTTTCCGTGCCGATTAAATTACCAAGCCCTTCATCTAAAGGCTCCTTTTCCTCTTCTTTTTCTTCTTTCTTTGCCCTTTCCACGGCGGCATGCAGCTGGTAGCCCACTTCCATGGCGCGGAAGGCCCTCAGGAAATCATCGTTGGTCAGGGGTCCCTTGTAATTAACATCGCCTTTGACCACTGCCTTGACGTATTTTTCCACATGCACATCCCGTCCCTGGCCGCCGGAGAAAAGCTCCGCCAGGCCCAGCACCACATTGCCCTGCGGGAAACTGTTAAGGTCAGGCGAACCGTCATACAGCCTGATCCCTAGAAATTTGCTGTCTCCTCTGCGGGCGGCCATATAACTGTTCAGGGCCTGCCGGACATGCCAATCGTTCAACGCGTTCCCGGCGTATTCACCGGTTTCCGCCGCCCACTTAAGCCAGGCGGTGGTTGGGTTCAGATCGGCCAGCTTGCCTATACCATAATTGGCCAGGGCGGCCGCCGCCTCCTGCGAGCTGTTGGTCGTGGTCGCTATTTTGACCAACTGGTACATCAGGGCAAACTCATCAGCATAGTTGACCGTATCAGGCGGGGGGCTGAAAGCCAGGGACGGACTTATTGTCCCCAAAAGCAACAAAACTGCAAGTATCATGGCAACAAACTTACACTCTATCATTTTCTTCTTGTAATTGTTGGCCGGCATTTATCATCCCTCCAGGAAAATTTTCAGTGTAATGTTAACAAAAATCCACCATCTTGCCTATCACCCCCAGGGGTGATTTTTATGTAATCCGGAAAGGAGATGTGCAGGATTTTGTCGAATAGGGAAACAGCTGATGTTACCAACAACCGGAGATACAGCTTTTATTAGAGTGCTTTTTGAAACCACAACATCTCGTGGTTAACCAGCCCATTTGTCCTCGAAACCACAATTCGTCATCAGAACTGTACTCTCAACATGCCCTGCTTATCCGACGTGGATAAACTTTGAACAGGCATGCCCAGCGTATAGGTATCGACATCGGGGACAAACGGTACTGCAATAACAGTGGTTTTCCCGTCAGACATAAGGCTGTTAGCTGAGCCGACATCCACGCCCGACTGCCGCTATTTTTATCAACAATGACTGGCAGAATTGAATGCGAACCGTTGCCTGCTTTAACATCCGCGTTATAGGTCGGCGTGGCAGGTGCAGCGCTTCCGATGCCGGAGGAGGAGCCGCCTCCGCCACCGCCTCTGTACATCCATTTTGCGTAGACGGTTGTTGTGGCGTTTACTGGTATCGCAGAGGCAAACTGTGTGTCCGCGCCGTTTTCACCTGTGAACCAGCCTCCGAAGGTATAGTTGGTTCTCGTAGGATCAGCCGGCCACAGAAGCTATAAAAGTTATTCTGACATTGTTTTTTACCTTCAAAAGGGCGGATCTATCCATTTAACTTCTCAAGCTCTCTAGCAATTTTAAAATTAAATTTATGAGGATCAACAAAGGGATTTGCTTTTAGAATATTGATTATTTGTTTTTTCCTATGCAACACTGTGTTCTTATGAACAAATAATTTTGTGGATACTATAGCGGTGTTATCATTAAAATCAATTAAATATTTAAGAGTCTTAGAGAGTTCCGTACCATTGATTTTGTCATAAGTATTCAATTCAGAGAAAAGTTCTTTAACCCACTGCATGGCTTTTTTCTCATGGATAAACTCATTTAAAAGGGGATATATTCCAAGGTCTTTATATAATGTACATTTTTGATTTCCATAAAGTTTTTTGCCAATCTCCAAAGCTTTTAAAGCTTGATTATAACTGGTAGGCAACTCAGACAACTTATTAACATAGCTCCCGACTCCTACTGAAATTGTCATATTGATTCTTGCTTCTACTTGTTTTATTAACTGATTCCCCAGTTTAGCAGCTCGTTTATATAAATCAGAAGTTAAATCTTCACAATGCAATAAAACAATTATGGTATCACTTTTGTTGATGGTAATATTTTGAAAGTTCTCTTGGGAAACAATATCCTCAACAAAATTATAAAAACATTCCTTAATCTGAAGCAGCTCTGTTTCATTTTTACCCTTTTTTGCATAAGTTTCGAAAAAACCATCAATATTAGCGATGAGAACTAAAAGTTTATTGTTTAAATTCCAGCCTAATCTTTTGGCTCTCGTTATAGCAGCAGATTCATGATGAAAGTTCCATGAAAGCAAATCCTCCAAGAAATCCCTTTTGATTCTGCTCTTAATTTCCTCAAAGGTTCTTTCTTTCATGGAAGCCAGTGCAAAAGCCGTACTAGCATGGCTGATAGCCAACCTATCCATTTCACTAAAGGTATTTGCATTAAAGATAACGAGCATGCCATAATAATACTGTTTACCTGAAATAACGGGAAACAGCATTATTAATTTTTTAGAAAGGTACGAAATTTTAGTAAACTTAGTTTTTCTTGAGGATACAATACGTTCCAATGAATTTATTATGAGATCCTGCAACAAACCTGTTTGATTGTCATCTAGCTTCATATTGCTTATGGCAACAATATTATTATTTCCATCAAAAACTACTACAGGTTTATTCAACAAATTGCTGAGCGTGTTTGTTAGTTCCTGGCTGTTTTTGCCTGCTAAAACCAGTTCTGTCATCTTTTTATGGATGTCCAAAGAATATTTCAATTTTCTACTTTGTATTCTAAGAATCTCATCCATTAATGGACTTATTATATCAATATAAGCTATTTCCGGTGGTACAATTATTAAAGGAAACGCTAGTTCATCGGCTATCTGAATAATTTCCTGGGGAATTTTTTTCACATACACTCCGGTATGACATATTACTAAACCGGCACATTTGTATTTTGACAGATTTTTAATGAGTTGTATCTGCGCTTCAATATTATCAACAATTGAATACAATGATGTAAGAAATAACTCACCACCTTTATACCAGGCTGTGGCTTCCGGGACCTCTATTACACTTACACTTTCAATCACATTATTTAACCCGGCATGACCGGCTAAAACACTGCCCTTTTCCAATCCACCTATTTTTAAAGCTTCCAATACCGTTATTTTCATAGCATTTTTCTTCCCTTCAATGAACTTTGATTAATAAATAGTCATGCTTTAAATACCAACACTCTCATTAATTGTCTCTAAATTACCCAGTTTCATTGATTGGAAAAAAATTAAAATTTTTAAACCAGTAATCGACCGTCATATATAATTTGCAAACCATCTATATATACGGTAGGTTTCATTACAACCCCATCCAGATGAATGGGCACATCCACATTGCCACCCATTGAAATATTATTCCCAAGGGCAATATGTATTGTTCCTGATACCTTTTCATCTTCAAGGACTTTTCCGGTAACCTTTGCACTGGGGTTGGTGCCAATCCCAAATTCAGCTATATTTCTAACCCCCTTTTCACCTGCCCTCTCGAGAAGCTGTTCCAACTGTTTGGCCTTTTTGCCTCCAAAAATTCTGCATGCAAGTCCATTAACAACTTCAATAATAATCGGCTCTTCTAATAAGCCCACTCCTGCCATCATACCATCAAGAACAATTTGACCTTGAGCCGTGCCCTCCACTGGTGCGATATAAGATTCTCCAGCGGGAAGATTGCCAAACATACCCGGTTCAGTTAGAATACCGGTATCAGCAATGGCCTTCCTGTTTGCAATACTTAGAGTCAAGTGACTTCCCTTGTTACATTTCATTTCAATCATTTTTGCATTATTTAATATTTGCGTAAGCTTCATTGTGGATTCATACATGGCATCAAAATCTACACTAAAAGTCCTCAATAATATCTCCTCTGTTATTCCCGGCATGCTGGCAATCCTTGCCCCATTAGCACAAGCTTCCCTACGGGCCTTTGTATGGGTCATTGACTTTGAAGTAGGCGCTACCACTACATCTGCATATTTCATTGTTTCTGCAACCAATCCAGGTAATTCTTCCCCATTGATTTCACGTGGTTTCATTTCAAGTAGATAACTGTTGGAGCTTATTAAGAACGCTTCCTTCAGCAAGCTTCTCCCAAGCTTTGTCGTACCATTATCACACAATATTAAACAGGACTCTTTGGAACTTAAACCCAAGCATTTCTGAAAAATGATATTTGCTACTTTGGCAAGGTCCATAGTTTCACCCCTTTTAAACCTTTGAAATAACTAGATTAATTATTTATCCTTAGCTCTTTTTGCTAAATATAAAACCAACTCATCCAAAGCCTGCCTAAAATCCTCTTCATTAGTAAGTGTGAGGTATTTGTATTCGTCAATTTTATTCTTAAGATCTTGATAATGATTGGAGTCGCCTGTTAAACTTAGAAGCTTACTTGCCGTTTCCATAAGCCTAAGTGGACCATAAACAGGGGGTTCGTCAAGGCATCCCCGAGCGCTAACTATTATAAAATGAACCAATTTTTCAATGTCCATCCTACTAATCGCCAAGATTAATCAACTCCCTTCATATTTGTCCCAGCTAATTATTTCTGATAATCCTCTTCTTTTTGGTGGCGGCGGTACTTTGTCTGGATAGCCAATAGAGATGATAAGATATGGCAAAATGTGTTCAGGCAAACCTAATAATTCTTTGATGCCAAGTTTATTAAAAGAAGCAATGAAACAAGTGCCCAGTCCATATTCCAATGCTAACAAAGCCATATTTTGACCGGCAAGAGCCGCATCATAATAAACAAGTTCATTATATCCCATCTTTCCAGCCTTTTCTTTAGCCCTAAACATGTCCATTGAAATAATGATTAGAGCCGGTGGGTCGCCGAAAAGACCGGGAGCAAACAACTTGACCTTTTCCAGCTGTTCACTATCACTGACAACCACAAAATGCCATGCCTGCATATTACTGCCCGAAGGTGCCCATATTGCCGCATTTATAATATCCTGCAAGGTCTGTTTAGATACACTTTCTTTTTTAAAACTTCGAATACTCCTTCTTTGTTCTATTGCTCTCCTAAGCTCCAACTTTAATAACCTCCTTGTAAGTTGATAAATTCCTTAATTAAAGGCTAACATATACCAACAATAAAGTATACGCTAGCCTTTTGGGATGTTCCTGTATTTTCAAGTAACTGCTCTTTAAATCCTTTTGGTGTTAATCTTCTCTAATCATTTTAAGGGAACTGTAACTAAAATATACACCAGAATAACAAATAAACCGCCTGAAATTATTAAAAACAGTCTATTTTCGTTCATTGAGCCACCTTCCTCTCTTCCTTCGATCCCAATTTGAGTTTATGCACCATATATGTCAGTATAGATAATAAAACTCCAGATAAGACAGCGTTAAATTTATATTCCGAACCTTCCAGCATCTTAAGAGGGACGCATAGCATCCATAATCCAATTGCAGTAATTAGCCATCCTCTCCCTTGATAGGTATCCGGCAAGTTTCGAACAATCATAATACCTACTATTACTACAACTATTCCCAGTACAAAAGAAAGAGAGCTATTTGTTGCCCCACTTAGAAGAAATCCCGCTATAATACTAATTGCGGCTATGCCATATATAATTTTTATAAGTGGTGCCAGTTTTTGATCAGTATTAAACATTTTTAACAACCCCCTCTCCTGGCCGGCTATTGCTGGATGCAGCTCCAACCCCGGCAATTTCTGCATTATTAACACTCCAATAAATAGGATTAAATAGCCTTTTTTCAATTAACCCTAATGCCAAGTATATTAAAAATGCTATCAAAATGGCATTTAATGGGGGAATACCGGTCCATCCTTCCACTTTCAGACCAACATACGCTCCTATTAACCAGGCAACAATAGCAGGCCAACTTATTGCCCTATATGTTACTGATCCTCTTTCCCCAAATGTTTCTTTAGGATAATTCTGTTTCTTAACAAGGAAATAGTCAGCAATTATTATGCCTGCTACAGGTGGAATTGTACTGCCTAGTACAGCCAGGTATGGTCCAATCAGATTATAGAAACCAAGGGCTGCTATGATGGAACCTAGTAAACCAAAAATTATGGTAACTCTCCACTTTTTCCATCCTTTGACCCCTGTACACCATAGAAAATTAGATATTCCAAGCGCATTTGCATAAAGGTTATTATCGTTAGTAGTCCACTGAGCAATCAACAAAAAGATAATGGCCGGAATACCTATCCCCAGCGCAACAAATGCTTCTGCCAAGTTAGCCGTACCAATGGCATTTACCAGAACTGCCCCTGTTATAAAAAGAATACCTTGGGTGGCAAACAGACCAAAAATTGTTGCAAAAGTCCCTTCTTTAGGATTTTTAGCATATCTTGAAATGTCGGATGTATTTACAGCGCCAACTGCAAAGGCTCCTACTACTAAAGCAACTGCCACTCCAAATGATATAGGTTCTGACGGAGCGCTATTCCAAAGGGAGCCTATACCGTTAGGAATAATTTGATGGCCCCTGTAGATAGCTAAGCCAAACATTAAAAAAGTTAAAGGAATGGCCACATTACTCAAGATTGTTAACCCTCTAAAACCAATAATTGCTGTTAACATCATAACAAACCCACCAACACCTGCCCAGAATTCCCACGATGTGACATAGACACCTTGAACTGATGGGGCAATATCAGAAAGAATCGCCACTATTGTGACGCCGAAGAACCCTGCTTGTGCTCCGTACCAAAAAACTATTGTCGCTCCTAATATAAAACTGACTATTAAAGACCCATATCTTCCAAAGGAATGACGTGACAACACCGATGTGGATACTCCGCATCTTGTACCAATTATGCCGATTATGACTGCATAAGTTACCTCAATTGTAAGCCCAACTAAAATCGCCAATATAATTGTTTTAAGCGGTAGCCCTAAGCC
Organism: Bacillota bacterium; assembly: GCA_040756735.1. Classification (GTDB taxonomy): domain Bacteria; phylum Bacillota; class DSM-16504; order Desulfitibacterales; family Desulfitibacteraceae; genus JBFLYC01. The sequence goes on from JBFLYC010000009.1 coordinate 114,034, forward strand.
CAAAAGCCCTCCGGTTATTAATGAAGAAATACAGATGTTAAATCCTGCCCATACCATAGCTACATCAAAAAAGGAACGTCTTTTATCAGATGGCACAGGTGAACATTCATAGTCTTCAATATGTTCATCCAAATAACTTAAAATATCAGACTTATTGTTAGGCAAAGTTATCCAACCTCCCATCATTAAGATTTTTTTACTCTTTAAAGAACAGTCTTATCTATTGGCTTGCAATAGCAAATCTTACTTTGAGTTAAATTCATGTTTAACATTACAACAGCCAATTGCAAAGCAGATACGGCAGGGTCAATTACCGGAACTTTTAACTCATTTTGAAGTGGATTTGCCAGTGAGGACATCCCGGTACATCCAAGAACAATGGCATGAGCGCCGTCTTCTTGGATTGCTTTTATAGCTTGCTCCTTTATTGCATTAAAAGCTTTCTGGTGATCTTTCAGCTCCAAAACAGGTACGTTGGCTGTTCTTACAGATGCTACCCTTTGACCTAATGCATATTTATCAATATTATCTTTGATGATCTCCACAGTATTTTTTAATACCGTAATTATTGAAAATTTTTTGCATAGAGCCAAGGCACATAAATAACTTGCTTCTCCTGCACCAATTACTGGAATATCAACTATTTCCTTTAGAGTACGTAAAATCGGATCAGCAGCACAGTCTATTGTAACTGCGTCATATCCATCTTCTTCGGCTTTTAATACTGCATTAACCAGATGAGGTGAGGCTAAAACCTCGTCATAACCAGATTCTAAAGAAACAGGCCCATGATTTAAGCACATTACATCTACAAATACCTCCTTCCCGACTGCATTTTGTCTTTGCTTAACTTGGCTCTCCAGGAAATCCCTGGAAGAATTCGGAATAATCACTCGAATCTTCATATACATTCTCCTTTATACAAATACATTTTACTCTTGACTAACATCATTCGTTTACTTACCACATGCTTTCGCAAGCTCTTTGAGTTCTGGGTGTATTAATTTTCCTTCATCCATAATCAGCTCTCCATCCATCCACACTGATGAATTTAAGCAAATTCCATCTGCATGAGACGAAGCTTCCCCCAGGTCACCTTCAAACATTGGACCTTGATATCCCAGGCCCCATTCGGTACTGCCCCATACCCTTTCATCTTCGGTACACAGACCGGTTAATTTAGCGCCGGGATTAAATCCATAACAAACATGAGCTAAATAATACATTTTAGGGTCATTAAGTTTCTCAAGCCACTTTTTCATAAATTTAGCTTCTTCTTCTCCATTTATATCGACAATTTTTCCTTCTTTTACTGTTAATTTTATGGGACTGGTCAAAATTCCCAAATCCGCTTCCCCTCCTCCAGAAAACGAACCATCAAATACTATTTCACCATTGATAGAATTTTCTATTGGAGCCCAACCAATTTGCCCAACAAGAAAGTGCGGCCCCGGCATTTCGGCGGTTAATTCGTTAGTTATTGGGCGCATATTATTATTCTTAAAACTTATATCTGTACCTGCAGGTGTCGTAATGCGCATTTGTTTGGCTGCCTTAGTTAGGGCTACTACTTTATTTTGGAAGTTAGTCTGGGCATTCATATCAAGCTTACCGATGCACCGGTCTACTCTATCAACACATAATCCGCCTAAAAACAAATATCTGGTTCTGCCATTGTTCATGGCGATTTCCCAGGGAGTTGAGTACAACAACCATTGATTATTAAATTCGATCCAGGCATCCGTATTTGGAATAGCAGCTTTTAACCCGTCAGCCAGCCTAGCATCGGCTACCTTTCCATAACCATAAGGCGTTGAATGCCAAGCGAGCAACACATTGGCTCCTACCGCTTCTGCTACCTTGGCAGTTTCTTCTGCCACTCTAAACTCGGTAGCAGAATCAATAGTTATTAAAATACTTTCTCCTCTTTTAACCTTTACCATTTCATTAACAATTACGTGGGCAGCTTTTGCCAATTCCAGATCTAATCTGCTAGGCATAATTATTTTCCTCCTTCTCCATTTTAGGAAATTTGAAATAATATCTGTCTTTGTTTTTACGATTTTTTTCAGCCAGCTCCTTTATGTGCCAACACAAAGTTAGCCCCAGACATTGTGCGTCCGCACAATAATATTGAAGGACACAAAAAAACGCCAACTCAATATGCATCTACATATAGTTAGCGCTTAACCTTAATATTCAGCCTGCATACTTTATTTAATCTTTATTACCGGGGTTGATAAGAATATAGTTGATTAAGGCTTCTGCTATATTTTGGGAATTAACCTCCTGCAAGGCTTTCCATCCAGGACAACTGTTAACTTCGATAATATAATATTTGCCATTGCTAAAAACAGCATCGACCCCAGCATAATCTAAACCCAACAGCTTAACAGCCTTTAAGCATAATTCCTCAAGGCAGGTTTGGACAACCACTTTTTGGGGAATTGCTCCCTGATAGATATTTGTTTTCCAGGAGTTTGCAGGTGAAACTCGCTTCATGGCGCCTACAACCCTATCTTTAATAACAAATATGCGATAATCTTCATTCCCATGTTCAAGATACTCCTGCAGATAAAAAACATAATTGCTTTGTTCAAGGGCCCTAAATGTCCTGTGAGCCAGGTCTATGTTATTCAACCTAATAACACCTTTACCTAGAGAACCAAAAAGAGGCTTGACCACAACATCACCTATGTTTTCAAAAGCTTCCATTGCTTTCGCGTACTTTTCAGTAACAATGGTCCTTGGCGTCGGTATTTTATGTCTATATAAAATAGCAGTAGTGTAAAATTTATCAACTGTTTTCTCAATAGCTCCCGGGCTGTTGATAACTCTAATCCCCATGTCTTCTATATAGTGCAAAATATCCATACGAATAATGACTTGTTCTAATGAACCTCCAGGAATACCCCTTATCAGCACTGCGTCTAAATCAGCCAATCCTGCATTTTTCCGAGTTAAATCTTCAGGTTTTAGATCCACCATTATCTCGGTAATGTTGTACATTTCATGTTCTATTTGGAGCCTGTTCATAACCCGGGCCAATTCCCTGGACTCCCAATTAAAACCTTTTCCGCCGATTATACCTATCTTAGTCATTCCTAACAAAACCCACCGAATCTAAAAGTATTTTTTCAACTTCTTTCCCAAACCAGCAGTTCCCCTTTCCCTAGTTCAGTGATATCTCCCATATATCTGCGATAATTATCGGCAGCCCATCCTTCTGCCAGGTTTATATTTAAGCCAAGCCGAGAAATAGAATTAGCCAACAAATTTATTAAAACCGGCTCATATGTACAGCAGTAATGGAATGTAGGTAAAATTTCCACTTCTTCAAGGGATATAATTGACCCCCTGCTCATTTGGGCTCCAACCCCATAACCACATCCACCTGCCAAAACTAATGTCCCGCCCAACATCATGCAGCCTGCAAAATCTCCTGCCTCACCTTTTATAATGACCAAGCCCCTTCTCATTCTTTCACCTACATTAGAACCCGCCCTGCCATAGACAATAATGGAGCCGCCATTCATGCCTGCCTGTTCCCCGCAGTAAGCTGCCCCTGCCATATTTCCACAGCTGCCCATAACAATAATTGTACCTCCTGTCATCTGAGCTCCCAGCCAGTCACCAACTTGACCATTTACTTCAATTACTCCTGCCTTCATCCCTGCACCTAGATGCATACCTGCATTCCCATAAATGCTTATCTGTCCCAGGGACATACCATTACCTATGTTTTTAAATTTTTGCAGATTTCCATTGAGAATTATTGTATCCGACTTTTCTCCCTGCACCTCAAATAAGTCTCCCAAGTTAACTAATTCATTACCATAAGCCAGTTTTAAAAAACAGATTTGATTATGTGGAGCTTCTACAAAGTTTTCAGGTACAAGCGCATCTGCATCAACAGGCACCTCGGGCTCCCTTTTTAAAGTTAACACAACATTATTCATTGCCCTTCACCTTCACTTTAGAATGTCATGTAAATAAAAACGATGTTGACCCAAGGCTCCGCCATAATTCCCCGCCGTTATTTCTAGAATCCCTGGGATACAGGCTGATATAATGCTGCTTTTCATTGCAGCAATTAACTCCAATTCACTTGTACTAACAATTACAATCTCCAAAACACAGTTTATTTCCTTTGACAACTTGCTGTCGACAAGACCTTTGATTGTCGGGCAGTATGCTGAATTTGTCGAAGCAGAAAGAAATCTATATTTGGAGCCTATTTTACTTCCACTGCGAACAACCCCGCCAGGAAAAGGCAAAATAACACCTTTAAAATGGCTTACTGCTTCCACAGCATTTTCGGCAGCTTGTAAGGTAGTTTCAAAATCCCTGCCTAAAATCAAAAAATTGCCTGTAACTCCTGCAGCAACCCCATACTCTTCATCTAGCGTGAGTTTACTACGCTAATCATATTTTTGCCTGTTTTCATAATGTTTTCAGGCTTTTTCTGTATAAACTAATCAGCAGTGGCAATAAAACCAGGTATTGACAATATTCTAAAAATAGTGTATAAACTAAATATGGCGACTATAAGAAAACAAGTTGTTGGTAAGTA